>JBIJDU010000019.1:0-28018 GCA_044343935.1 Candidatus Nanopelagicales bacterium
CCAAGATTTAACTCGACTAAAAGTAACCGGAATTAGCGCAGGGAAGTAATCACATGGCATCCAAAAAAGGTGTATCCAGCACCCGTAACGGTCGCGACTCCAATGCTCAGCGTCTTGGCGTAAAGCGTTTTGGTGGTCAAGAAGTTGGCGCCGGCGAAATCCTGGTTCGTCAACGCGGTACTCACTTTCACCCGGGCCAAAATGTTGGTCGCGGAAAAGATGACACCTTGTTTGCGCTAGCTGCAGGTAAAGTTGAATTCGGTACCGCTCGTGGTCGCCGAGTTGTAAACGTACTGGCATAACTAACACAATCTCGATTTTCGCGACGGGGCGGGCTTCGGCTCGCTCCGTTTTTATTTTTTAGGAGGCAGCAATGACATCATTCGTTGATCGTGTCGTGCTGCATGTTTCCGCTGGTAAAGGCGGCGATGGTTGTTCGTCAGTTAAGCGAGAAAAATTCCGACCTCTAGCTGGACCTGATGGCGGCAACGGAGGCCGTGGTGGCGATGTAATTTTAGAAGTTGACCCATCGGTTAATACGTTAATTGAATTTCATCATCGACCGCACTACTTAGCAACTGGCGGTAAAGCGGGGCAGGGTGATTTTAAAGCAGGATCAGATGGTGAGGATTTAGTTTTGAAGGTGCCAGATGGCACTGTGGTTACTACTACTGATGGTGAATTCATTGTTGATTTAGTTGGACCAGGAACCAGATTCGTCTTGCTACAAGGTGGTCGCGGTGGCTTAGGTAATGCTGCGCTGTCATCTAGTCGAAGAAAAGCACCAGGTTTTGCCCTCAAGGGAGAGCCAGGTAGTGATGGTGACTTTGTTTTAGAACTTAAGTCCGTTGCCGACGTTGCGCTAGTTGGTTTTCCTAGCGCGGGTAAATCTTCGTTAATTGCATCGGCATCAGCAGCGCGACCAAAAATTGCTGATTATCCGTTTACTACATTAGTGCCAAATTTAGGTGTGGTAAGTGTCGACTCATACTCGTTCACCATTGCCGATGTGCCAGGGTTAATTCCAGGCGCTAGCAGCGGTAAAGGACTTGGGCTGGAGTTTCTTCGTCATATTGAGCGTTGTGCGGTGATCGTGCATGTAATTGATACTGCCACGTTAGAGCCTGATCGCGATCCAATTAAAGATTATGAAGTGATTGAAGCAGAACTTGCTGCATATGGTGGCTTAGCAGATAAGCCCCGAGTTGTGGTGCTGCATAAAGTAGATATGCCAGATGGCATGGTGCTCGCTGAGATGGAAGAAGATCATTTTAAGAAATTGGGCTTACGGGTCTTTAAAGTTTCATCTGTAACTAAAGCTGGCCTGCGTGAATTGCTATTAACGCTGGGCGAGATGTTGGTGCAACTAAAGCAGTTAACCCCAGCCCCAACTCGAACTCGAATTGTGCTTAGGCCAGAAGCGGTGGATGATGCTGGATTTAGTGTGAAGCGAATTGGTGATCGATTTATTGTGCGCGGTGTCAGACCAGAGCGTTGGGTTAAGCAAACTGATTTCACGAATGAAGAAGCAGTGGGATACTTGGCAGATCGACTTGCACGGCTGGGGGTAGAGGCAGAGTTAACCAAGTTAGGTGCAGTTGCCGGGACTGAAGTTGTGATTGGCACGGAAGCTGATGGTGTGATTTTTGATTGGGTGCCAAGCATTATTGCCGGCGAGCCAACCGCAGGTCCGCGTGGCACTGATCGAAGATTAGATGAGGTAATTGATTACGATCAGGATGAGGATGATGAGTAGCCGAGCTGAAATCGCAGCTGCCAAGCGGCTGGTAATAAAAGTTGGTTCATCTTCATTAACTTCGCCATCTGGTGGATTGAATTCTGCTCGACTAGAACAAATCGTTACAGCCATTGCGGCCGCTAAATCTGCTGGTAAATCAGTAGTGCTGGTCTCCAGCGGTGCCGTTGCGGCAGGATTGCCAGCACTTAATTTAACTTCTCGGCCAACTGAATTAGCGCAGCAGCAAGCTGCAGCGAGCATTGGGCAAGGTTTGTTAATTGCACAGTATTCAACTTTTGCCGCTCAACATAATTTTTCGGTAGGTCAGGTGTTATTAACCCAAGAGGACATCACACGCCGAAGTAGATATCGAAATGCGAAACAAACTTTTGAATCACTATTGCAATTAGGTGTGCTACCAATTGTCAATGAAAATGACGCAGTTGCCACGTCAGAACTCAAATATGGCGATAATGATCGAATCGCCGCGCTCGTTACTCATCTAGTTGATGCCGATGCGCTGTTATTACTCACTGATGTGCCTGGCTTATTAGATGGCCCACCAGATAATCCCGCGAGTAAAACTATTTCAGAGCTACATTCATTAGCAGATTTTGCTGCAACCGGAATTGATACTAACCAACGCTCAAAAGTTGGTAGTGGTGGAATGCGCAGTAAATTAGAAGCTGCGGCAATTGCTGCAGCCGGTGGCGTGCCAACCTTGATCTGCCATGTAGATTCGCTGTCAGCAGCACTATCAGGGCAAGATATTGGCACGCTGTTTCATGCAAGCCAAACTCCAAGCAGTGCTAGATCGCTCTGGTTAGCTCATGCTTCAATTTCAAGCGGTCAGTTGATGTTGGATGTCGGTGCGGTTTCGGCGTTAGTAGAACGTGGGGCTTCCCTGCTGGCCGCTGGTGTGGTTTCCGTTAATGGTGAATTTGACGCGGGCGACCCGGTTGATTTAATCGCGCCAACTGGTGAAGTAATTGCCCGCGGTCTGGCCGGATTTGCCAATGATGATCTAGTGAAAATGATTGGTAAATCAACTCAAGAATTAGCTCAATTATTTGGTGAGGAATTTGCTCGGCCGGCAGTACATCGAGATGACCTAGTGCTCATTAACCCACAATCCAATACCCTTAACTCATGAGCGATCTAAAAGCCCAAGTAATTGCGGCGGCAGCTGCTGCTAAGAGCGCAACTGGCGCGCTTGCAATTGCTAACTCGGCTCAGAAGAACAGCGCACTTAAGTTAATTGCGCAAGCGCTAATTGATCGCACTGCTGAAATTGTTTCAGTTAATCAAACCGATATTGCGCAAGCTAAGGCGGAGCAAATATCGGCTGCATTAATTGATCGCCTTACCTTGACCCCAGAGCGAATTAAGGCAATTTCCGAGGCGGTGCTGGAATTAGTTTCGCTACCAGATCCAATTGGCACTGTCGCTAGAAATTGGACGCTACCGAACGGACTTGCGATTGAACAGCGCCGAGTTCCAATTGGTGTAATTGCCATGATTTATGAGGCCAGACCAAATGTCACAGTTGATGCGGCCGCACTTTGTCTGAAAAGTGGCAATGTTGCGATGCTACGCGGCAGTTCAACTGGCGATAAAACCAATGAAGTTTTAGTTGCAGTGATGCGAGATGCGTTAGTTGCGGCAGGTTTGCCAGCGGATTGCATTGTTAAAGTACCGGGAAGTTCGCATGATGCCGTTACCCATCTAATTCAAGCACGTGGCTTAGTCGATTTGGTAATTCCACGCGGCAGCGCTGGGTTAATTGAATCAGTAGTTGCGAATTCAAATGTGCCAGTAATTGAAACCGGAGTTGGTAATTGTCATGTTTATTTAGATGAGAAATTAGATATTGATAAAGCCATAGATATTGTGCTTAATTCAAAAACTCAGCGGGTGAGTGTCTGTAATGCGGCAGAGACTTTATTAGTGCATCGAGCGATTGCTGATCAGGTGCTGCCAAAGTTGTTAGCTGCAATGAAGGATAAGCAAGTCACTATTCATGGCGATGCAGCCATCAAGCCATTTGCGCAACAGGCAGGAATTGAATTTGCTGATGTAACAGAAGCCGATTGGCACCAGGAGTATTACTCGCTGGATATTGCAGCAGGAATAGTTGATTCGTTTGATGAAGCGCTGGCACATATTAAGAGGTATTCAACTGGCCATACCGAGGCAATTGTGACTGATTTACCAGATCATGCCGTTAGGTTTGCCAACGAGTTAGATAGCGCGGCCATCATGATTAATGCTTCTACCAGATTTGTTGATGGTGGGGAGTTTGGCTTTGGTGCTGAAATTGGGATCTCTACCCAAAAACTTCATGCTCGAGGTCCAATGGGAATAGCGGATTTGACCTCAACTAAGTATGTGGTAACTGGCGATGGCCAGGTTCGCAATTAGAATTAGGACAAAGGAGCAAACATGACTGAATTCCTAGCCGCCGAAGGCGAAACTACCTATGAGTTGCCTTGGACGCCGCTGCAATACGGGGTGGTTGCATTTATTGTGCTTACCTTGATGGTCGTGATTGTTACCCGGATGAACCGGGATCGCTAAATGGCATATTCACTCGATCCAAGGACAAAGCGCCTTGGCATCATGGGTGGCACGTTCGATCCTATCCATAACGGGCACTTAGTTGCGGCATCTGAAGTTGCCCATCGATTTGAATTAGATCAAGTTTTATTCGTTCCAACTGGTCAGCCGTGGCAAAAAGAAAACCATAAAGTCACTGCCGCTGAGCACCGATATTTGATGACGGTAATCGCTACTGCGCCAGATCCAAGATTTGAAGTTAGCCGAGTCGATATTGAGCGACCAGGTCCAACCTTTACGGTGGATACACTTAAAGATCTGCGGGTGCAATATGGCGCTGATTTGGAGATGTTCTTTATCACTGGCGCTGATGCGTTATCTAAAATTTTAACTTGGCGAGATCATGAGCAGGTAGTTGAGATGGCGCATCTAGTTGGGGTAACTAGACCTGGTCATAACTTAAAAAATCCGGGTCTGCCACCAGAGTCCATTACTTTAATTGAGATTCCGGCGCTGGCAATTTCGTCAACAGATGTAAGAGCGCGAGTTGCCAGAGGAGAGCCAATTCGATATTTAGTGCCAGATGGAGTGGCATTTCATATCCAAAAACATAGTTTGTATTTAGATGCTGATCCAAATCCAGATCCCACTACGGCAGGAATATTTTGACCGCTTCCCCTCGTGCAATTGAGCTAGCCAACTTGGCCGGTCAAGCTGCTTCAGACAAACTTGGCAGCCAGATTGTGGCAATAGATGTTTCGGAGATTTTTCCGCTGGCTGACATTTTTTTAATTGTCTCAGCAGCAAATGATCGCCAAGTCAAAGCTATTGTTGACGGTATTGAAGAAAAACTTGCCGAAGTTGGCGTAAAAAAGGTGCACGAAGAAGGTGTTGCTGAAGGCCGCTGGGCACTGCTTGATTTTAATGATGTCGTAGTTCATGTCCAACATGTCGAAGAGCGCAGCTATTACGATTTAGAGCGACTGTGGCGAGATTGTCCAGTAGTTCAATTAGATCTCGTGCAAGCAGATCAACGATAATTTAAGGGCGGAAATTAATGGTATTTACCCAATCGCGCCGTGATCCGATCACGCGTAAAGTAGTGATTTTGCGTCATGGTCGCACTACTTGGAATGCCGAGCGACGATTTCAAGGTCAAGAAAATCCGCCATTAGATAATGTTGGAATTGAGCAAGCAAAACGAGCAGCCGAGATTTTGAATCACATTAACTTTAACAAAATTGTGGCAAGCGATCTGCAGCGAGCAGTGATTACTGCTGAAGTAGTTGCCGAAAAATCTAAGCAACAAGTTGCTCAAAATATTGGATTTCGAGAAACAAATTGCGGTAGTTGGCAGGGGAGAACTTGGCCAGAGATATTTGCCGAAGACCCCGAGACGCTAACGCTTTGGTCAACCAGCGGCGATGTTCGCCCAGGCGGCACCGGTGAGACTAGAACTGAAGTAGCGATGCGCTTTGTTGCTGCGGTATCGCAGGAGTTAGTTGAGGTGCCGCTCGGCGGTACGTTGCTAGTTGTCACACATGGTGGTGCGGCTCGCGCTGGCATCTCAGAGTTGTTGCAGTTGCCGCGTGATAACTGGGGTGCGCTGGGCGTGCTTACCAATTGCGCGTGGAGCGTTCTGACCGAGCAGCCAACAGATTCAGTGCAGCGCTGGCGGCTAGATGAATACAACGCTGGCTCGCTGCCTGAGCCAGCGATTGGTGATGATGCCTAAGTACTAGGATCGGCGACTCAACCACAAGTTCGGGGCTATAGCTCAGCTGGTAGAGCACTTGCATGGCATGCAAGGGGTCAGGGGTTCAAATCCCCTTAGCTCCACAAATCTCGGAATGGTTCAACAGAATCAATCCATCCCTAGGAAACCAGGTGTAATCGAGATGACTGAAGACCGTAGTGCGCAGATGCCAGCGCCTGAGGTGCTCCAGCACAAATGGTTGCCAATCTGGGATGAGTTAGCACCATTTAAAAGTGGGCGGGCAGAGGATCCTCGGCCTAAAAAATATGTGCTTGATATGTTTCCTTATCCATCAGGCGATTTACATATGGGACATGCTGAGGCCTACGCGCTAGGTGACGTGTTGGCGCGCTATTGGGTGCAACGTGGATTTAATGTGTTGCATCCAATTGGCTGGGATTCATTTGGCTTACCCGCTGAAAATGCCGCGATAAAGCGTGGCTTGAATCCTGGAACTTGGACTTACGAAAATATTGAGTTGCAGCGTAGTTCGATGCGTCGTTATGCCTGCTCTTTTGATTGGGATCGAGTTTTAATAACCTCTGATCCAGAATATTACAAATGGAACCAATGGTTCTTTTTAAAGATGTATGAAAAGGGTTTGGCATATCGCAAAGCCAGCAATGTTAACTGGTGTAATTCATGTCAAACTGTGCTCGCAAATGAGCAAGTAGTTGCTGGCTTATGTGAGCGCTGTGATTCAGCAGTTACTAAAAAGAAATTAACCCAGTGGTATTTAAAGATTACCGATTATGCCGACCGCTTACTTGCCGATATGGATCAACTTGAAGGTGCTTGGCCGGACAAAGTCCTAACAATGCAGCGCAACTGGATTGGTCGCAGCGTTGGTGCGGAGGTTAAGTTTGAAATTGAAGGCAGAACCGAGCCTGTTGTTATCTACACCACTCGACCGGACACCTTATTTGGTGCAACTTTTTTTGTCGTTGCGGCGGATTCAGATTTGGCCTACGAGTTAGCGAAAGATTCTGCTCACTTTTCTGAATTTGAAGCTTATTTGGATCAAGTTAAGCAAGCAACTGAGATTGAACGCTTAGCAACAGATCGTGATAAAACTGGCTTGTTTTTAAATCGTTATGCGATTAATCCAGTTAATGGTGAGCGACTACCAATTTATGTTTCTGATTATGTACTAGCCGATTATGGCACTGGTGCCATTATGGGTGTACCGGCGCACGATCAGCGAGATTTAGATTTTGCTAAAGCATTTAAGTTACCAGTTACAACGGTAGTTGAAACTGGTGAAGCAGATCCGGCGGAAACCTTTGTTGCCACAAGTGGTGACGGCGTGCTAGTTAACTCTGGCATTTTAAATGGTCTCACTAAAACTGATGCAATTGCGAAGATAACCGAATTTTTAGCAGAGAAGAATTTGGGTAAAGCGGCAGTTAATTATCGATTACGCGATTGGCTGATTTCTCGGCAGCGATACTGGGGAACCCCGATTCCAATTGTGCACTGTGAAGCTTGCGGTGAAGTGCCAGTGCCAGAATCTCAGTTGCCAGTAGTGCTGCCAGATTCGGAGGGATTGGATTTAACGCCAAAAGGCGCCAGCCCGCTTGGCGCGGCAAGCGATTGGGTTAACACCAGTTGCCCTAACTGCGGCAGCGCAGCTAAGCGCGATCCAGACACGATGGATACTTTCGTAGATTCGTCTTGGTATTTCCTGCGCTACTTAACACCAAACCTTGATACTGCTGCATTTGATCCGAAATTAGCGGATGAATGGATGCCGGTTGGTCAATATGTTGGTGGCGTGACACATGCTATTTTGCATCTGCTTTATGCCAGATTCTTCACCAAAGTTATGTTTGATCTAAATTTAGTTAAAGTAACTGAGCCATTTACTAGATTGCTTAATCAAGGCATGGTGCTGATGGATGGCGCTGCGATGAGTAAGTCACGCGGAAATTTAGTTAAGTTATCTGAAGAACTAGATGAGCATGGCGTTGACGCGATTCGCCTTTCAATGGTTTTCGCCGGCCCACCAGAAGACGATGTTGATTGGGCAGATGTCTCGCCACACGGTTCAAAAAAGTTTCTAGCGCGCGCCTGGCGATTTAGCAAAGATGTGACCGCACCAGTTGATGCAGATCCAACTATTGGTGACATTGAATTGCGCAAAATCACGCACAAATTGATCAACGAGGCACAGATTGCCGTTGAAACTTATCGGTTCAATGTGGCAGTTGCTAAAGCTATGGAATTGGTTAATGCTGGTAGAAAAGCGATTGACACTGGCGTAGGCCCGCAGGATCCGGCGGTTCGCGAGTGTGCTGAAGCAACGGCGGTCTTAATCTCGTTATTTGCGCCATATACCGCAGAAGAGATGTGGCAGAATTTAGGACATCAGCCAAGCGTGGCAACTGCTGGCTGGTTGCAAGTTAATCCATCTCTTTTAGTTGCGGAAGAGATTACTTGCGTGCTCCAGATTAATGGCAAAGTTAGATCTCGCGTTGATGTCCCAGTTGATATTACCGATATTGAATTAGAGAAAATTGCACTTGCTGATTTCACTATCAATCAAGCAATAGCGGGCAATGAAATAAAAAAGTTGATTGTTCGTGCACCTAAACTAGTTAATATTGTAATTTAGTCACACTGATCACTTTTCCACAAAATTTAAATTAACTTCATTTGCTCAACTTTTAACTATTTAATCCATTTATGCAAATCCCTAATCTGCCAAGTATTGAACCAAAATTGTTTCGCGCGGCATTAGTAATCTCAATTATTAGTTTGGTTGTTGGTAGTTGGCTCTGGTATCAGGGTAGACCCAGCGAAATCCTTACGATGCCAGTTGATGAAGTTGTCTCCGAACCAATCGTGAGCAAAATCTTTGTTCATGTGGCAGGGGAGGTAAAAGCTGCAGGAGTGTATGAACTTAATTCCGGTGCTCGGGTAATAGATGCAATTACGGCTGCCGGTGGGGTGACAAAAAATGCTAATTTAACAATTTTGAATTTAGCGCGGGTGCTCTTTGATGGCGAGCAAATCTTGGTTGGAGATATTGCTATTAGTGCAACTAATGCTAGCGGCGGGAAAGTGAGTATTAATCAAGCAGATGCGTCACAGTTAGATTCGCTACCTGGTATCGGGCCGGCAATTGCTGCTCGAATCATCTCTCATCGCGAACAAAACGGACCATTTCGTAGTTTGGCTGCCCTGAAAGATGTTAGCGGGATTGGAGATGCGGTATTTGCCAAAATTGAAGATCTGATCACGCTTTGAGCCGAAATTGGCTTAATTGGATAGCGCTGATCCTGGTCTATCTGGGTACTTTCATTGGTTCTTGGCAGGTGCAACAGGCAAGATTCGAACAGACCGCAGCACTACTGGCAGATTCGACTGATTTAGTAGTTGAATTTCAACTTCGCAGTGAGCCGAGATTATCGGTTGCCCGATATGCATCAGATCAAGAACAAGTTCAGTATTCTGTGATGGTTAAGTTAATTAAAGTTGAGTCAGAAAAATTCAATGTTCAATTAACCGCTCCAGCGACTGCGCTAGTTCAGTTAGCTGAATTTAACTATTTTCGTGGCCAAACCTTGCGGGCATCAGCAACATTTATTTCTACTGTGACTAATGCACGTAGTTGTTGTTTAATTCGAATCACAACTGAACCGGATTTGATTAGATCAGCCAACTGGGCGTATTCATTTGCCAATAACGTGCGAACTGGACTTCGGCAGGCGATTCCCAATAACTTTCATAACGGAGCCGCGCTCGTGCCAGGATTAGTTTTAGGCGACACCAGTGGGCAGTCAGTTGAGTTAGCAGCGGCAATGCGCGGTTCGGGCTTGGCGCATCTCACTGCAGTAAGTGGTGGCAATGTCACCATTGTTCTAGGTTTGGTAATTGCAGTATTTATCTTGATTGGAACGGGCAATCGTGGCTTAATTTTTGCTTCTGCTATTGCATTGGCTGGCTATGTATTGATTGTTGGCTTTGATGCCAGTGTTCTTCGAGCCGGCGCGATGGGAAGCATCACATTGCTAGCAATTCTAAGTAAACGGGCGATAACAACTGGCGCAATACTGCTTGGTGCAACATATTTATTAACGGTATTTAATCCATGGCTTTGGTTGAGTTGGGGATTTTTACTTAGCGTTACTGCTACGGCTAGCTTGATTTGGTTTGCCCCAAAACTCTTACTAGCGATGCCATGGCGGCCACCAATTGATTTACTGGCGGCATTAATCGGCGCAACTGTGGCCGCTTCCTGGCTTACCGCACCGTTAGTGGCGCTTTTGACCGGTGAAGTTCCAATGGTTGCTATCTTGGCCAATTTAATCGCAGCTCCACTTGTGGCAAGCACTACGGTTTTTGGGTTAATTGCAGCACTTTTTGCATTAATTCATCCAGCTTTGGCAACACCTATTGGTTTTCTTGCCAGTATGCCAGCTGAATTAATTGGGCAAATTGCATTGCGAACTGCTGCTTTGCCTGGTGCACAACTTGAGTTTGCTTCAGCTAGTTCATTGCTATTTTTTATCTCATCAGTGTTTCTGATTGCAATCTTGCTTGCTCGCGCAGCAGCTAGAAAATTAATCTTGATCTCGCTACTGGGATTCATGTTGAGTTATCCAGCTTTAATTGCAGTTGGTCGCAGTGTCGATGGGTGGCCGCCAAAGGACACTTTTTTAATTGCGTGTGATGTTGGTCAAGGCACGGCGATATTGTTGCCGGTAGCAAAACGAACTGCGGTTGTGATTGACACTGGTCCAGCGCCGCAGCCAATTAATCAGTGCTTATCAAGGGCTGGGTTTAATCAAATTGCAGCAATATTTATCTCGCATTTTCATTCCGATCATGCTGGCGGTATTGCTGGTGTCTTAATGAACCGAACAGCCGGGGCTATTTATGTCTCGAACAATCCCAACCCAACGCATCAGTCCAGCGCAGTTCGAGACATTGCAGCTCAGCGAGAGATTCCAGTTAGTGAGTTTACTGCTGGAAAAACACTTCAGATTGGCGCATACTTAATTGAATCGCTATGGCCGTTAGCTAGCCAGATCAGCCAGAGCGAAAATGATGCGAGTTTGATACTAAGAATTACTAGCAAGGAAAACTCCTTTTTATTCACAGGCGATATTGAACCAACGGGGCAAGCGCAACTAATGCGACAACTAAGAGTGGATGTGACTGCCGCGCTAGTGCCACATCATGGATCGAAATTTCAACATCCTGATTTTGCCGCTTGGACCGGAGCTAGTCTTGGCATTATTAGTGTGGGGGATAATCGATTTGGTCATCCAGCTAAGAGCACCATAGGCAATTGGCAGAAAACCATGCAATTGGTTCGCACTGATGTTGCCGGTGATATCGCATTGGTATCTAACGCGACTGGCTTAATTGCAGTGGGTAGGTAACTTCATGGCATGCTGTGCCAGTGGAACTAGCAAATCGCACCCTAATTACTGGAACCGAACAATTTTTAGCCGAGCGCGCCGTGGCAACTGTACGTGCCCAACTGGCTGCCTTTGGTGAATACGATTTAGTAACACTTGAGGTATTCGATGAACTGCGGCCCGGGGATATTTTTGCTGCCACTTCTGCCACACTGCTTGGTGGCAATCGACTGGTAGTAGTTGTTGGTTCTGAATTACTCGATGAGGCAGCGGCAGCTGAATTGCTCGAGGTAGTTGCCATTAATGACCCTGAGTTATGGTTGATTGTTCGACATCGCCATGGCAATAAAAATAAGAAGCTACTTGCTGCGCTCAAAGAAGTTTGTGAAGTTGTTGAGGCTAAAGAAATCTCTGGCGCGCGAGATATGAAAGCATTTGTTACGGCTGAAGCGGCTCGGTTTAAGCGAAAGATTTCCCCCGATGCGGTCGATGCACTGCGGATATCATTAGGCGATGACATTAGATTGTTAGCCAGTGCGATAGATCAAATCACCGCTGCTACTACTGGCAACATAACAGCAGAAATGGTCAATCAGTATTTTGATGGAATCGCTGAGATTCGTGGTTATCATGTTTCAGATCGACTTTGGTCTGGCGATTTAGCGCAAGCGCTGGAAAAATTTAGATGGATGGTGTTAAACGATGGCGCTGGTGCAAACGTGCAAGTAGTGGCGGCAATTGCAACTGATCTGCGCTCGATGGTTCGAATTATGGGTGCTGCTGCAGGTCAAAGCGATGAAGAGATTGCACGCAGCATTGGTTGGTCAGAGAGCATGGCTTGGAAAGTTCGCACCCTCCGGCAAGTTGCCCGTGGATGGAAACCTGCGGCATTAGCTTATTTTGCGAATCGATTAGCAGAAATAGATGCGCAACTAAAAGGTGGCGCAGATGGCATTGGCATGGATGAAACCGCTAGAACTGCGGTGGTGGAAAAATTTTTAGTAGATATCGCGCGGAAGTAATTACTTCTTAAGCGAAGCTAACTTTTGCGCAATTGCTGACTTGCGATTAGCTGCCTGATTCCGGTGAATCACACCAGCTGAAGCAGCTTTATCTAGCGCTTTAGCAGCATCTTTGAACGCAGCTTCTGCCTGCGCGACATCGCCAGTTGCAGCAGCTTCGCGGAACTTACGAATCTTGGACTTAAGCCCAGATCGAACTGGCTTGTTGCGCTCTTCAGCAGCTCGGTTGGTCTTTACTCGCTTAATCTGAGATTTGATGTTTGCCACGGGTGTCTCTGCTCGCTTGTCGATAAGTCCTATTGCCCCTAGGCGATAGGCGGTTCTAGCCGTCTAGACCGAAGGCGCAGTGTATCCGAAGCCAGTTCGTGCCAATATTCGCCCCGTGACTAAACCTATGCCCGGCTCGACCAGTCAAGCGGTGCTGCGCAATTTCAGCATCATCGCACACATCGACCATGGCAAGTCCACCCTGGCAGACCGGATGCTGCAGCTGACCGGAGTTGTGGATGCTCGACAGATGCGCGAGCAGTACCTGGATCGAATGGATATTGAACGAGAGCGTGGCATCACGATTAAGTCACAAGCGGTTAGATTGCCGTGGGTTGGCCGAGATGGTAAAGATTATGTATTGAACATGATTGATACCCCCGGCCACGTTGACTTTACTTATGAAGTTTCCAGATCCCTTGCCGCATGTGAGGGTGCGATTTTATTAGTTGATGCGGCACAAGGAATTGAAGCGCAGACACTTGCAAATTTATATCTAGCACTGGCAAATGATATGCAGATAATTCCAGTGCTAAACAAAATTGATCTACCAAGTGCACAGCCAGAGAAGTATGCAAATGAGTTAGCAAAAATCATTGGTTGTGATCCGGCTGAAGTATTGCGAGTTAGCGCAAAGACTGGTGAAGGTGTCACAGATTTATTGCATGCAATTGTGGAGCAGGTGCCATCACCGAAAGGTGATCCAGCAGCGCCAGCACGAGCCTTAATTTTTGACTCAGTTTATGACGTATATCGCGGCGTAGTTACCTATGTTCGAGTCGTTGATGGTGCGATCAAAGCGCGTGATCGAATTTTGATGATGTCAACCAACGAAGTTCATGAGTTGTTAGAAGTTGGTGTGATTTCACCAGAGCCAACTTCAGCGGCTGGTTTAGTTGCTGGTGAAGTTGGCTATTTAATCACTGGCGTTAAAGATGTAAGGCAATCAAAAGTAGGTGACACGGTAACAATTTCTGGCAAGCCGGCAGCGAATGCGTTGGGTGGCTATCAAGAACCAAAACCAATGGTGTTCTCCGGGTTGTATCCGATGGACGGCTCGGATTATCCAGCTCTGCGCGATGCGCTAGATAAATTGAAACTTAACGATGCCGCACTTGCCTATGAACCAGAAACTTCGGCAGCGCTCGGGTTTGGTTTTCGTTGCGGCTTTCTTGGGTTGTTGCATTTAGAAATTGTGCGTGAGCGATTATCTCGTGAGTTTAATTTAGATTTAATCTCAACCGCACCGAATGTAATTTACCGAGTTCAAATGGATGATGGCACTGAGTTGATTGTGACTAACCCAAGTGAATACCCAACCGGCAAAGTTGCCATGGTGTTTGAGCCGATGGTGCGCGCCACCATTATTTCGCCATCCGAATTTATTGGCGCAATTATGGAGTTATGCCAATCTCGCCGTGGCAATTTGCTGGGAATGGATTATTTATCCGAAGAGCGAGTTGAGATGCGCTATGAGTTGCCGCTGGCCGAGATTGCGTTTGATTTCTTTGATTCGCTAAAGTCGCGAACTCGTGGCTATGCCTCGCTGGATTATGAATTCACAACCGAAAAATCAGCTGATCTAGTAAAGGTTGATATTTTGTTGCATGGCGATGCCGTTGATGCCTTCTCGGCAATTGTCCATAAGGACAAGGCATATAACTATGGTGTTCAGATGGCAACTAAATTACGTGAGTTAATTCCTAGGCAGCAATTCGAAGTGCCGATTCAGGCAGCAATTGGCGCTCGGATTATTGCTCGCGAGACGATTCGAGCGATTCGAAAAGACGTGCTGGCAAAATGCTATGGCGGCGATATCACCCGAAAGCGAAAACTGCTGGAGAAGCAAAAAGAGGGTAAGAAGCGAATGAAGATGGTAGGCAAGGTCGAAGTGCCGCAGGAGGCCTTCATCGCTGCCCTTGCCACCAATAATGGCGACGCTAAAAGCGTAAAAAGTTAACTTTTCCACTTTCGTTACTGCCCAGTTCCCCCTAATCTCGGGTCAGTAGTTAGCCAGGGGAGCAATATGACAATTACCGGAGACCTGAACGCCAAGATTCCAACGCCGCAAGCCAATGTGGCGCAGATGTTTGTCAATCGAGTCAAAACATCGCCAGACACAGTGGCGTTCTGGCAACCAACTGATCCAGGTTGGAAGAAATACACCTGGCGTGATTTGGATCAGCAAGTACGTTCCTACGCTGCGGGCTTAATCTCATTAGGCGTAATTGATAACGATCGAGTTGCTATTGCATCTAACACTCGATACGAATGGATGGCGGCTGACTTTGCAATTTTGCTTACCGGTGCTGCGACCACCACGGTTTATCCAACAACTGGGATTGAAGATGCCGCTCACATTATTGCTGACTCTGGCTCAATTGTTATTTTTGCTGAAAATCAAGAGCAAGTAGATAAATATCTAGCAATTAAGCCCCGCACGCCACGAGTTAAGAACATAGTGGTTTTTGATGGTACCGGTGATGGCGATTTTGTAATTTCGTTAGATGAGTTAGGTCGTCGCGGTAAGCGACTGTTGGAATCAAATCCAAATGTGGTTAGTGATCACATTGCGCGAATTACTGGCGATACGTTGGCAACTTTGATTTATACCTCAGGCACTACTGGCAAGCCAAAAGGCGTGGAGTTAATGCACAAAGGTTTTACCTATCAAGCTGCATCAATTGAGTCGTTAGGCATCTTGACAGCTAAAGATGTGCAGCTACTTTGGTTGCCGCTGGCACACTCATTTGGCAAAGTGCTTTCCGTGCTACATCTGCAAATTGGTTTCCAAACTGCAATTGATGGGCGCGTGCCAAAGATTGTAGAAAACTTAGGCGATGTGAAGCCGACCTTTATGGCCGCGGTGCCACGAATTTTTGAAAAAGTGCATGCCAAAGTTACTGCTGATGTGGCACACGAAGGTGGCACAAAAGCAAAGATATTCAATTGGGCATTTAAAGTCGGTACGAAAGCTGCGCTTTCGGGTGATTTAGATAGCGGAAAGAAATCACCCGCCTACAAAATTGCTGAAAAGTTAGTATTCCATAAATTGCATGCTCGATTCGGTGGCAATATTCGCTACTTCATCTCTGGTGCGGCCGCGTTATCTACTGAGATCAACACTTGGTTTGCTGCCGCTAATCTAAAGATCTTGGAAGGCTGGGGCTTAACTGAATCAGGTCCAGCAACGGCAATGTCTCGACCATGGGAAACGGCAATTGGTTATGTTGGCGATCCATTTCCCGGCACACAGGTGAAACTTGCTGCCGATGGCGAGCTTTTGATTAAGAGCCCGGCATTAATGCGCGGTTACCATAATTTGCCACAAGAAAATGCCAAAGCATTTGATGCTGATGGTTGGCTATACACTGGCGATATCGGTGAGATAGATGCTAAAGGCAGAATTAAAATTACTGACCGCAAGCGCGATGTAGTAAAAACTAGTTCTGGAAAGTTTGTCGCCCCGACCACAATTGAAGTTAAATTCAAAGCCGTAACTCAAATCGCTTCCCACATCTTGGTAGTTGCTGCCAACCGAAACTTTGTCTCAGCATTAATTGCGCTGGATCCAGAGGGACTGGCGGCATTTGCCGAGCGAAACAAGTTAACTGGCAGCTATGACCAACTGCGGGAAAACCCAGCGGTATTGGCCCAATTGCAAAGCGAGATTGATGCGCTTAATGCTGGCTTGAATCAATGGGAGCAGGTAAAGCAATTCCGGGTGCTACCTAAGGATCTCGCCATTGAGGCTGATGAATTGACGCCAAGTTTGAAGGTGCGACGCTCCCGGGTGATGCAGAAGTACCAAGACTTAGTTGATGGTATTTACTCTGAGAGTGCCAAATCAGCCTGACGGAGCAACGCCACCAATTGATGGCTCGTTACCTGCTGCTGCGTTAGCAAGTTTGCCTGAGCGAAATTTTGGGCTGTATTTGCATGTTCCCTTTTGCGCTAAGCGATGCGGCTATTGTGACTTTAACACCTACACCGCAACTGAGCTGGCTGGTTTTACCGCGGCCAATTGGCCAACTGCCATTATGGCGGAGCTGGAATTGGCAAATAAGGTATTGGGTGAAATACCAGAAATCTCAACTATTTTTATTGGCGGCGGTACGCCATCGATGTTGGCACCAAGTGAATATGAAAAAGTTTTCAGCAAGATAAGTCATAAATTTGCATCAGATATTGAGATAACGCTAGAAGCAAATCCAGATTCAGTCACCAAGTCCTCGTTGCAAGGATATTTTGATCTTGGGATTAATCGAATTTCATTTGGCATGCAAAGTGCTGCAAAAAAAGTATTACAGGTGTTAGATCGCACTCACAATCCGCAGTCAGTTAGTGAAGCAGTTGTCACTGCCTATGAAGTTGGATTTCGGGATTTGAGTCTGGATTTAATTTATGGCACACCTGGTGAAAGTGATCAAGATTGGCTGGATTCACTGACGCAAGCGACCTCGCTGCCAATTAATCACATCTCGGCATATTCGCTAATAGTGGAATCGGGCACCAAATTAGCTGGTCTAGTTAATCGTGGTGAATTACCAATGCCCGATGACGATGTAGCTGCAGCAAGATATGCAATGGCAGATGACTTTTTAACTGAGCGCGGATTTTCTTGGTATGAGATTTCAAATTGGGGAAAAAATGCGGCTTGTCGGCACAATGAAATTTACTGGGAGAGCGGTAATTGGTGGGGGGCGGGACCGGGTGCGCATAGTCATATTGGTGGCGTGCGCTGGTGGAATCAAAAATATCCAGCCAGCTGGGCTAGCGCACTTGACCAAGGAAGCTCACCGGCAGTTGGTCGCGAGGAGCTATCAGCCGCTGAGCAATTAGATGAATTAGTAATGCTCCGACTGAGGCAGCGCGCTGGCTTATTGATATCAGATCTGCCTGCTCCAGCGCGGGCAACGGAGTTGTTGGAGTTGGGCTGGCTAGAGCCGGCCGCATTAGCCGCTGGGCGCATTTCCCTCACTCGAAGTGGCCGATTGATGGCAGATCGGGCGGCAGCCGAGCTTTTAAAGTAAGCCAGTTTTTAGCACTCGACTTACACTTCTGCTAATGGAAGGGGGAGCCTGATGCAAGACGAGCGGAAATTACGCGTACTGCAGGCAATCATTGAGGATTACATTGCAACTCATGAGCCGGTTGGCTCTCGCGTGCTCGCTGAGCGACATGACTTAGGGGTTTCGCCAGCCACGATTCGAAATGACATGGCAGCCTTAGAAAACGAGGGATTCTTAGAGCAGCCGCATACCAGCGCTGGCCGAATTCCAACTGCGCTTGGCTACCGATTATTTGTGGATCAATTAAGCACCGTTAAACCGCTATCCGCAGCTGAGCAGCGCGCGATTATGAAGTTTTTAGATGGTGCGGCAGATTTAGATGACGTGATGTCTCGCACCACTAAAGTGCTATCACAATTAACTAAACAAGCTGCGATTGTGCAGTATCCATCGTTGAGTAAAACAGCAATTCGGCACGTTGAATTAGTACGAGTAACTGATCGAAAAATTTTAATGGTGTTAGTAACTGAAGCGGGCCGAGTAGAGCAGCGTTATCTAGATTGCCCAGCTGAAATTGCCGACAATGAGGTTTCAGAGATTCGACACAAGTTAAATGCTGCACTTGTTGGGGTTTATCTATCTGATTTTCAAAAGCAGCGTCAAAATATTGCTGCTGCTTTCCCAGATGGCGATAGGGATTTTGCAAATTTGATCATGGATGTACTAGTTGAGTTATCAGATCGAGAAGAGGAAGAGCGAGTAGTAATTGGTGGCACAGCTAACTTGGCTCGTTATGCCACTGATTACCAAAGCATGATTCGACCAGTTCTGGAAGCACTAGAAGAGCAAGTGGTGTTGCTGCGACTTATTGGGGAAGCGGTTGCGCCAGATATTTCAGTAAAGATTGGCATTGAGAATCCAACTGGGTTGGAATCAGCAGCAGTTGTCACTAGCGGCTATCAAATAGGCGATCACACGGTTGCTCGATTGGGCGTTGTTGGTCCAACTCACATGGATTACCCAACCACGATGGGTGCGGTGCTTGCAGTTTCAAGTTATGTTGGTTCTATCTTGGCAGGGAAGTAAAAATAAATGGCTACTGATTTATATGGAGTTCTTGGTGTCAAAAAGACAGCAACTGCTGATGAAATCAAGAAGGCTTATCGAAAATTAGCCCGCGAGCTGCATCCTGATGTTAATCCAGATGAAAAAGCGCAAGAGCGATTCAAGCAAGTTACTGCTGCATATGAAGTGTTAAGCGATGACAAACAGCGCGCTGCCTACGATCGTGGTGGGCCAGAGGATTTTGGTGGGTTTGGAGCAAACGGGTTTGATTTAGGTGATTTCGTCAATGCGTTCTTTGGCGGAAATAGCAATCAACGCGGACCGCGTGCTCGAATGACTCGTGGGCAAGATGCCCTAATTCGACTGCGAATTGATTTATCTGAAGCTGTTTTTGGGGTCGAGAAAGAAATCACAGTTGATACTGCAGTTGCGTGTAAATCATGTGATGCGACCGGCTCGGCCAGCGGATCTGAATTAGTGCAATGTGCAATGTGCAAAGGAAGTGGCGAAGTAAGTTCAGTGCAACGATCATTCTTAGGTGATGTCAGAACTACTCGCGTTTGTCCGCAATGCGCAGGTTTTGGTAACGTGATTGAACATCCTTGCACCGAATGTTCTGGTGAAGGCCGAGTTCGAACTCGGCGTTCGGTAAAAGTAGCAGTTCCTGGTGGCGTAGATACTGGCTTAAGATTAAAACTAGCCGGGCAAAGTGAAGTTGGTGCTTGGGGTGGACCAGCTGGCGATCTTTATGTTGAAATCGTGGTGAATGAGCATTCATCACTAAAGCGATCAGGCGATGATCTGCACTTGCAAATATCAATCCCATTTACTGCAGCAACCCTTGGCTGTTCAGTTTCTATTCCAACATTAGATGGCAACAAAACTTTAAAAGTTCCAGCTGGAATTCAGCCGGGTACAATTCTTTCGGTGAAAGCGTTAGGTGCAACTCACCTACGTGGTAGTGGTCGAGGTGATTTGTTGGTGCATGTCATGGTTGAAGTACCAACTGAAGTGGATGCCAAACAGAAAAAACTCTTAACAGAGTTAGCCACACTTCGAGGCGAAGAAGAGCCAACTGCAACAGTGACGACAGAATTACAAAATGATGGTTTCTTTGCTAAGTTGAAAGATGTTTTCGGCAAGTAATGCTGCACTTATTTCGAGTTGAGCAAATCCCATCTCAAACACTTACTCTCACTGGCGATGCCGGAAAACATGCTGCTGCAGCCCTTCGGTTGCGCGTCGGGGAGGAAGTTAAATTTACTGATGGAGTTGGCAATGTGGCAATTGGAACGGTGGCGGAACTAATTTCAAAAAGTGAAATTAGTTTTTCGCTTTCCAAGCATGAATTTGTGTCTAAACCAACTCCAACAATCTCGG
Organism: Candidatus Nanopelagicales bacterium; assembly: GCA_044343935.1. GTDB lineage: Bacteria > Actinomycetota > Actinomycetes > S36-B12 > UBA5976 > AcAMD-5. The sequence continues at coordinate 20,166 of JBIJDU010000019.1, forward strand.
TGCTGCAGGCATTACCAAAAGGTGACAAGTCGGTTGAAGCAGTTGAGTTAATGGTAGAAGTTGGGGTAGACGAAATTTATCCATGGCAGGCTCAACGTTCAGTTGCACATTGGGATGCAAAAAAGCAGATTTCAGCTGTTGCAAAATGGCAAGTAACTGCTGATGCGGCAGCAGCTCAGGCCAGGCGAGTATGGTTTCCAAGAGTGCATGAACTTGTAACAAATATTGATTCACTGCAGGGAAAGTTCGATCAAATAATTGTTTTTCATGAAGAATCTTCACCGCCAGTACCAGCGAAGATTGCGCAAAATGTGCTAATTGTGATTGGTCCTGAAGGATCAATCACTGATCAAGAGCGAGCGAAGCTGAAAGAACTTGGCGCAGTTGAAGCTCGTATGGGAGAATCAATACTTCGAAGCAGGCATGCCGGAATTGCAGCTGCCGCTGCAGTGTTATCAAGAACAGCTAGGTGGGGCAATGAGTAATGACGATTGCTTGTTTTGCAAGTTTGTATCAGGTGAGGTTTCAGTTGCAAAGCTTGCTGAAAATGAGGGCGCAATTGCGTTTGCTGATATCAATCCACAAGCGCCAGTGCATGTTCTGGTAATTCCAAAAAGGCATGTTGCTGATGTGACTCAATTAAGTGCACACCCAGATGAACTTCAACACGTGATGGAGTTGGCGGCCAAAGTTGCCAATCAGCATGATTTAGTTGGTGGTTATCGATTGGTTTTCAATACTGGGGCGGATGCTGGCCAAAGTGTGTTTCACGCTCACGCTCACGTGCTTGGCGGGCGTTCCCTGCAGTGGCCACCGGGTTAGGCCTTATCCTTGGCCACTAGCAACAAGGAGGCCCAACTGGGCGTTAGTGAACCGGTAGCTGTCGTTAAATCGGTGATTGTGATTCCCCCTGCCTTTCCGATGATCGGAGTGCTGGGTGCTGGTGATGAGTTGATTAAAACGATCGAAAAACAATTTCCTGCTACTCAAATTTCGGCACGTGGCAATGAGATCGCAGTTGCTGGCGATGCCGATTCAGTTGCCTTAATTGAGAATCTAATTAGTGAAATGCTCACGGTGTTGCGCACTGGACAAGGACTAACACCAGAGGCAGTGGAGCGCTCCATATCCTGGCTACAAGAAAAATCAGAATTAAAACCCCACGAAGTACTAACGGCAAATATTCTTTCAACTCGTGGCAAAGCGATTAGGGCAAAGACATTAAATCAAAAACGCTATGTAGACGCTATCGATCAGCACACTATCGTGTTTGGCATCGGACCTGCTGGTACTGGTAAGACATATTTAGCGGTGGCAAAAGCAGTTCAAGCATTGCAGGAAAAAAGAATTAATCGCATTATTCTCACTAGACCTGCAGTTGAAGCAGGTGAGCGGCTGGGATTTTTGCCAGGTACGCTTTCGGAAAAAATTGACCCATACTTACGACCGCTTTATGACGCGTTGCACGACATGATTGAGCCAGAAAAAATTCCAAGGTTAATGACATCTGGCACAATTGAAGTTGCCCCACTTGCTTATATGCGCGGCCGCACCCTCAATGATGCATTTATTATTTTGGATGAAGCGCAAAATACAACACCTGAGCAAATGAAGATGTTCTTAACCAGACTTGGGTTTGGCTCAACCATGGTGATTACCGGCGATGTTACGCAGGTTGATCTACCCCGCGGCAATAATTCTGGATTACAGGTTGTAAAAAATATTTTACAGGGCGTAGAAGATGTGGCATTTTGCAATTTGACTTCAACTGACGTTGTTAGGCACAAATTAGTCTCGAAGATTGTTGACGCTTATAGCAAATATGATGAAATACAAGCCAAGAAGTCGAGGGATAAAAGCTCAAAATGACCGTTGAGGTTTTAAACGAGACAGATTTTGATATTGATATTTCTCAAATATCAAATTTGGCAAGCTTTGCGATTAAGAAAATGAAAGTGCACCCGCAAGCTGATTTGTCAGTAATCTTTGTTGATGAAGCATCGATTGCAGAACTAAACAAACGCTGGATGGATGAAGCAGGACCAACGGATGTGCTGAGCTTTCCGATGGATGAATTACGGCCGGGGGATAACTCAGAATCAATCGCGGAGGCGTTGCTAGGCGACATTGTGATTTGTCCACAAATTGCGCAAACCCAAGCAATGTCAGCAAATAAGCCAGTTCGAGACGAGATAAACTTGTTATTAGTTCACGGATTTCTGCACTTACTGGGATTTGATCATGCCGAACCAGAAGAGCACAAACGAATGTTTGAACTGCAGGATCAGATTTTGACTGATTGGGGAGTAGCTAGCTAATGAATTGGTATTCAATTCTGACGGTAATTGTCACGCTATTTTTTGCAGGCATGGCAGCAATGCTTCGTACCGCTATCGACTCAACCTCAATTACCTTGATTGAAGAAAAAGCAGATAACGGCAGTAAATCAGCCAAGCGGTTGGTGAAAATCATCAGAAAACCAGCCCCGGCTGTGAACGCCTTGGTTTTTGTGCAGTTGGCACTCACGGTTCTTGCCACCATATTGGCAACTGAAACTTTAGTTGTTGAAACTCAGCGCGGATTCAGTGTGTTTTGGGTGGTGATTTTGCTGACCTTCGTGGGCTATATCTTTATCGGCGTTGCACCTGCAACTTTAGGCAGACAGCACGCTGAAAAAATTACCCTGCTACTTGCCAGGCCAATTGCGCTGCTTGGACAAGCGTTTTCCCCACTAACAACCGCATTGATTTTTATTGGTAATGCAATCACGCCAGGTAAAGGTTTTCGACAAGGGCCGTTTGCCTCAACTTCACACCTACGCGATCTGCTTGATATTGCCGAAGCCGATCAAGTTATTGAAGATGATGAAGCCCAAATGCTTCACTCAGTATTTGATTTAGGCGAGACCCATGTTCGTGAAGTCATGGTGCCACGAACTGAAATGGTTTGGATTGAAAAAGATAAGACACTGCGACAAGCAGTTTCGCTGGCACTTCGTTCTGGCTTCAGCCGTATTCCCGTGATTGGAGAAGATGGTGACGACGTAGTTGGCGTAATTTATCTCAAAGACTTAATCAAGCGAACCTTTGAACATCGCGATGCTGAGAATACCGAGCGCGTTGATAGTTTAATGCGACCGCCATATTTTGTTCCAGACAGCAAATTAGTTGATGAACTACTAAAAGAGATGCAAGGGGCAAGGGTCCACCTCGCTATCGCGGTAGACGAATACGGTGGCACTGCCGGCATCATCACGATTGAAGACATCATTGAGGAAATTGTGGGTGAGATTTCCGATGAGTTTGATAGTGATGCTCCTGAGGTAGTTCAAATAAGTGAAGATTCTTATCGTGTTTCATCGCGGATGAATATTGATGACTTTGCAAATTTAATTGAATTGAAATTAACAAGCGACGACGAAGAAGCAGTTGATACCGTGGCAGGTTTAATGGCGCTGAAGTTGGAACGCGTCGCTATTCCAGGTTCAGCGATTGTGATTGCCGGTTGGCGCCTAACGGCTGAATCTGGTGTGGGTAGACGAAACCGAGTTGCGACAGTATTGGCAGAGCGGGAAGTTCCAGTTGAAGCTGAGGCAGCTGAAGATCAATGAGCTCAGCAATCTCCGCGAAAGCGGGATTTGGTTTTGTAGTTCTAGCGAGCTTGCTTTTTGGCACAACCGGAACGGCACAGCAATTAGCACAAATTGATGCGTCAGGCCTTTTTGTAGGTGCAGCGCGACAAGTAATTGGTGGCGCAGCGTTGGTGTTGTTAGTAATCTTTTGGGGCGAGCGCAATGTATTCAAATTGATGCTGACTAAAAATGGTGCTCTAGCTGCCCTTGGTACCCTGCTATATCAAGTTACCTTTTTCGTTGGAATCTCAAATAACGGCGTATCTGTTGGTACGGTAGTTGCGCTAGGAAGTGCACCACTTTTTACTGCCGCACTCTCTTATCTAATGCTGAAAGAACGAGTTCGCTTGAATCAAGCGCTGACGTTCATTATTGTTGCAGTTGGTATTTGGTTCTTATTGGTTGGATTTACGTTCAAGATTAGCTTAAGCCTGGGAGTTATTTCTTCGCTTTTGGCTGGTGCTGGCTATGCGCTCTATACGGTTAATGCCAAAGCAATGGTTAACGCAGGAGTTAATTCCACCACCGCGTTAGCAGTTGCATTTGGTGGTGCAGTTCCAATTGCAGCATTGATTCTGCTATTTGGGCAATGGCGCTGGCTTGCTGAGTTAAATGGTATTGGGTTAGCGCTCTATCTAGGTTTAATTCCCACTGCGTTGGCATATTTCTTCTTTGGTAAAGGGTTAGTCTCACTCTCTGCAGCAACGGTGGCAACCATTACCTTGCTTGAGCCAGTTGTGGCAACCTTGCTTGCGGTAGCGTTAGTTGGGGAAAGTTTGCTTTTGGTGCAGTTGATTGGAATAGGGATAGTAATTGCAGGATTAGCAAGATTGGGGCAACTTGAAAATCGTGCCGGGAAATTAGGGGATAAGTGACTTTTCGATCTGGATTTGTAAGCTTTGTTGGTCGGCCAAATGTTGGAAAATCGACTTTAACGAATGCACTTGTGGGTGAAAAGATCGCAATAGTCTCCAATCGACCACAAACGACGCGAAGATTGATTCGAGGCATTGTTCATCAACCAACAGGTCAATTGGTCATTATTGACACACCTGGCATGCACAAGCCAAAAACCTTATTGGGTGAGCGATTAAATGACTTAGTAGTTGGGTCGCTTTCTGAGGTGGATTGTGTTGGAGTTTGTTTTCCTGCAAATGAAGAAATCGGAACTGGTGATAAATTCATCTTGCAACAGGTACTACAAGTTAATAAAAATGTCTTTTTGGTGATTACAAAAACTGATGCGGCAACACCTATTCAAATAGCCGAGCGAATAACGCAAGCGATGGCGCTAGAGACTGAATTTGGTTTTAACTGGAAATTTGTCGTGCCAGTAAGTCCAATGGATCAGACTAATTTGCCAGAGTTAGTTACTGAAATACTAAGCGTATTGCCAGAAGGGCCACCGCTTTATCCAGATGGTCAACTAACCGATCAGCCAGAGCGCGAAATGGTGGCTGAATTTATTCGAGAGGCCGCACTGCAAGACCTGCGAGAAGAACTACCACATTCAGTCACAGTTATTGTGGAAGAAATGAATTTGCGCGAAGGTAGAGATGAAATGAAACCTCTGATGGATATTTTTGCAGATATTCACGTTGAACGAGATAGTCAAAAAGCTATAGTGATCGGCAAGCAAGGTGCACAATTAAGAGCAATAGGTACTCAGGCTCGAATCAGGATAGAGAAATTACTTGGCATGCGCGTGCATCTAACATTGCATGTTCGAGTGTCACCCAATTGGCAGTCCGATCCTAAGTACTTAGGAAAATTAGGCTTTTAAATTTCGGTTATTTCATATCGCTGTAAATAAGCAGTAATAATTGCAACAATTATGGCCATAACTGGAATTGCGATAAAAGCGCCAACTGCGCCCAGCATAGTGCCGCCAGCCAGTACGGCACCAAAGGCAACAGCCGGATGAATAGCAAGTGCTTTTGCGGCAAGTTTTGGTGCGAGAATGAAGTTCTCAAATTGCTGATAGACCACGCCAAAGATCACAACTGCAATAGCTAAGGTTAAGTTTTCCGAAAGGGCAACTAAAGCTGGCAGCGCAATGCCGATATAGGTTCCGATGTTTGGAATGAATTGCGAAACTACTGCGGTAAATAAAGATATTGGCAGCCAATAGGGAATGCCCAACAACAGTAAGAATAAAGCGGTAATAACAAAACTAACAGATGCTAAGACAACACGAGTTAGCACAAATCCACCAGCCTTAGCAATTGATATATTCCAGATTCGACTAAAGACTTCTTGCTGCTTAGGTGGTAGCGCTTGTGCGATAGTTCGCTTTACTTTTGGCGCATCTGCAGACAGATAAAACAAGAACAACATAAAGGCCAATAAGTTGATCACAAAGCCAAATAAGGCTGAAATAAATCCAACTAATCCGCCGGCTAGTGAGGTCGCCAAATTAGTAGCTTGGCTTGAAGTTAAATTTAGGGATTCAATTAACTGTTGTGGATCAATGGTCGTATCAAAATTACGGTTTATCCAAGAAACTACTGATCGCACTATGTCCGGCGCAGTGGTAAGCAGTGAGGCGGCCTGCGTAAAGAGAAGTTGACCAAACAAGGCAATAAAGCCAGCGAATCCGGTAACAATGCTAAACATTACTGCGCCAGTGGCGGCACCTCTGCGCCATTTTCGTTTTTCTAAGTAAGAAACCACAGGTTCAATGGAAACCGAGAAGAGCCAAGCTAGCAAGATGGTCATCAACAAACCGCGCAGGGTGACCAAGGCCCAATTGAGCAACAGGAAAATTGCGACGGCAGCAAATATCAAAACTAGTGCCGATCGCACCTTGGTTAGTTCAATGCGAACTGGGTTGTTGTCGGACTGATTTGGCTCCACCCGCATAGCGTAAGTGAGCGAAGGGGTTTCGCGGTGTCGCTGGTGCAATTTTGCCCAAATGGGCCAGAATCAGGGGATGCCGGTCTATCGAGACGAAGCAATTGTGCTTCGCACCCAACGCTTAGGTGAAGCGGACCGAATAGTCACGCTGCTGACCAAGCAGCATGGTCAGCTTCGGGCTGTGGCCAAAGGGGTCAGAAAAACCACCTCTAGATTAGGCGCTCGTGTTGAACCATTCAGTCACGTTGACTTATTACTGGCAACGGGCAAAAATCTAGAAATCATTTCGCAGGTAGAGTCGATCAACGCCTATGGTGCGCAGCTAGCTGCCGATTATCCAAGATGGACTGCTGGCCAAGCCATGTTAGAAACTGCAGAGAAATTAACTGCTGAAACAAGTGAACCAGCTTTACAACAGTATTTGTTACTACTTGGCGGTTTGCGCAGTTTAGTTACTGCTGAGCATGATCCAGGCCTAATTCTTGATGCATTCATTCTGCGATCTTTATCTGTCGCCGGCTATGCACCTAGTTTTGCTGACTGTGCTCATTGCGGCGACTCAGGTCCGCATCGGGCCTTTTCACCAAGTGCTGGCGGTATGGTTTGTAGTTCATGTCGCCCCATCGGAGCGGCAAGTCCGCGGCCAGAGACAGTTGAGTTGATGGCAGCATTGTTATCTGGGGACTGGATAGTTGCAGATGCCGCATCACCGCCAAGCCGAAATGAATCAAGATCATTAACTGCTGCATACTTAACCTGGCAAATTGACCGTCAACTTAGATCACTGCGGCTAGTGGAGCGAAATTGAGCAAAGTAATTAACAATGCAGTAAAACCGCCAAAACATCCAGCTGGCGTTACCGCGCCAAAAATTTCAAAATCAAAACTGCCAAATCACGTTGCGGTAGTGATGGACGGAAATGGCAGATGGGCAAAAAATCGTGGCTTACCTCGAACTGCTGGACATGAGGCAGGCGAAGCCGCGTTAGCAGAGATGGTATACGGCGCACTTGAAGTTGGCGTAGCTCATTTAAGCGCTTTTGCATTTTCAACTGAGAATTGGAAACGCTCGCCTGACGAAGTGAAGTTTTTAATGAACTTCAATAAAGATGTATTACGCCGACGTCGCGATGAGTTCATGGATTTAGGGGTTCAGGTTAGGTGGGCCGGCAGCCCTAAGCGGTTATGGCGCAGTGTGGTTGACGAATTAAACGATGCGGTGAAATTAACTAAGCGAAACAAGAATCTAGTGCTAACAATGTGCGTTAATTATGGCGGTCGAGATGAAATTACGGCTGCGGTCAGAGACATCGCTTCGGCGGCAGCCGCCGGTGAAATTGATCCAGCAAAAATAACGGAAAGAACTA
>JBIJDU010000005.1:0-67776 GCA_044343935.1 Candidatus Nanopelagicales bacterium
GGCAATTAAGTGGGGCTAGCAGCGCCAAGGTTTATCGCTGCCCGGGCTGTGACCAGGAAGTTCGCCCAGCAACTGCTCATGTTGTGGTTTGGCCCGAAGGCGATGAAGATGCATCACATCGCCGGCATTGGCATAAAGTTTGTTGGGAGCATCGGGATCATCGACGCAGCACACCGCACCGCGGTGGAATGCCTAGGTACTAATGACTGAGATTTCCTCAACGAGTATTTTGCCAGCTAATCGCACTGATATTGAATTCGTTACCGCTGATAACTTGAAATTAGTCGGTGAGCTAGCACTTCCAATTTCAGCCACACCTATAGCGACCATGATTTGTTTGCATCCGCTGCCAACACATGGCGGCATGATGGATAGTCATATCTTTCGAAAAGCTGCCTGGCGATTGCCGCAACTAGCTGATCTGGCTGTGCTTAGATTTAATTTTCGTGGTGCCCAAAGTGCGCGCGGTAAATCTGAGGGGGAGTGGGATAGCGCCAATGGCGAAGGAAATGACTTACGAGCAGCTGTGGCATATGCCGCAGCTCAAAATTTACCCAAACCTTGGTTAGTTGGTTGGTCGTTTGGAACTGATGTCATCTTGAAGCATGCTCGTGATCTAGATGTCGCAGGAATAATCTTGCTTTCGCCGCCACTGCGTTGGACAACTGAAGGTGAACTTAGCCAATGGCGCATCGCCACAATTCCAATTGTTGCGATGATTCCAGAATTAGATGACTTTCTGCCGCCAGCGGCTGCGGCAGAGAAGTTTTCGGTAACGCCAAACATTGAGTTGATTCCAGTTGCGGGAGCAAAGCATCTTTGGACTGGAGAATCTAGCGTTTATCGGGTGCTATCTGAAATTGTGCAGCGAATGAATCCAACGGCTATACCGCTGCCAACCGAATTTGCCGGCCAGATGCAACGTTTTGTTGAGCCGCTCGGAAGCTAACGATTGTTGGCTAGCTCAACTAATTCAATAAGCACGCCGCCGCAGTCGCTTGGATGTAAGAAATTAATTTTGCTGTTGTTTGTTCCAGCTTTTGCCTCTTCATAAATTACTCGGATGCCTTCAGCTCGGGCGGCATCCGATGCTGCCGCAATATCACTAACTCGATATGCGATCTGTTGCACGCCAGGGCCGTTTTTGGTTAGGAACTTTGCAATTGCACTTTGCTCAGAAAGTGGTGCGAGTAATTGAATCAGCACACCGCCGCCGGCAGGTTCTAACATCACTTCAATTACTTGCTGTTCTAAATTCTCTTCACTGTGAACCGGTAGCATGCCTAGCGTGCCTTGGTAGAAGGCAAGCGCGTCGGCTAAGTCAGCTACCGCAATTCCAACATGGTCAACTTGGATTAGGTACTCAGCAAGACTGGTCAACTTGGTTCCTTTCCAGCCGGGTGGGCTAGCAGGCATAACTCTACGCGGGCGGTAGTTTTAGCCGAGGAATTGAGTGGAGGCGCAGTGTCAACTGTAATTGTGAGTGCGGCCCGTACCCCGTTTGGCAAACTGCTGGGTGGATTAAGCGGATTTGCGGCATCGGATTTAGGTGCTCATGCCATCGCTGCCGCAGTGGCTCGTGCCGGTATTGCAGCTGAAAAAGTTGATGAAGTTTTACTGGGTCAAGTAATTCAAGCAGGCAGTAGCCAATCCGCAGCCCGAAAAGCAGCGGTTGCTGCTGGGTTGGGCTTCTCAGTGCCAGCAACCAGCATCAATAAAGTTTGCCTCAGTGGCATTAATGCAATCGCGATGGCGCATTACATGATTAACAGCGATCCTGATCGAATTGTGGTTGCCGGCGGAATGGAGTCGATGACTAATGCGCCGCATTTACTACCTAACTACCGAAAAGGACTTAAGTATGGCGATGGCGTTGTAATTGATGCCATGCAACATGATGCGTTGCTTTGCAGTTTTGAAAATCTAACTATGGGATCAGCTACTGATAAATTTAATACTCGCTATCAGTTATCTCGTGAAGAGCAAGATGAAATTGCGCTGCAGTCTCACCTTCGGGCTGCTGATGCCACTGCAACAGGCAAGTTAGCTGAAGAGATTGCACCCATTGTGGTTGGTGAAACTGAATTAAAAGTTGATGAAGGAATTCGAGCAAACTCAACTGCCGAGTCTTTGGCAAAATTAAAACCAGCCTTTAATCCAACTGGAACTATTACGGCTGGAAATTCTTCTTCAATTAGCGATGGTGCAGCAGCATTGGTATTAATGTCAAAAGCCAATGCGGATAAGTTGGGAATTGAGTATTTAGCAGAGATAATTTCACATGGTTCAGTGGCGGGGCCAGATACTGCGCTGCATGAACAGCCAGCCAACTCAATCACTGCAGCACTAGCAAAGGCATCACTTAAGCTCTCAGATTTAGATCTGTTTGAAATCAATGAAGCGTTTGCTGCCGTGAGCGCAGTTTCAATGAAAAAGTTAGGCATTTCAGCTGACGTCACCAACGTAAATGGTGGCGCTATTGCAATCGGCCATCCGGTTGGCGCATCAGGTGCTAGGTTAGTAACAACTTTGATTTATGAGTTAAAGCGACGCGGCGGCGGCGTTGGTGCTGCTGCGCTTTGTGGTGGTACCGGCCAAGGCGATGCCTTAATTATTCGAGTCTGATCATTGAATAGCTCACTGCTCGCTGCCGCAATTGCTGGCGATCGCCGGTCGCTGGGAAAATTATTGACCGAGGTTAGCCTTGGAAATTTAGTTGTTGCTGAACTTAACTTAACGCCGAAAGCAAAAACAATTGGCATTACTGGTGCACCTGGAGTTGGTAAATCAACTTTGACTAACGCCTTGATAAAAGCTTTGCTAGCGGAGGGAAAAAAAATTGCTGTGCTGGCAGTTGACCCCTCCAGTCCAATTACTGGTGGCTCACTTTTAGGTGATCGAATTCGAATGCAATCACACGCCACTAATCCAGCTGTATTTATTAGGTCAGTGGCTAGTGGCGGCCATTTAGGTGGCCTTGCTGCCACGGCAAAAGTCCAAATTGATTTATTGGCAGGTTTAGATTTTGACTATGTTTTAATTGAAACAGTTGGCGTTGGCCAAAATGAAGTTGAGATTGCAGGAGTGGCAGACCTAGTGCTTGTTGTTGTTGCACCAGGGATGGGAGATTCCATCCAGGCAGCTAAGGCTGGAGTATTTGAAATTGCCGACATTTTTGTGGTGAACAAAGCTGATCGAGACGGCGCTGACACCACAATTGCTGAACTGAAAGCGATGATGGAAATATCGGCTGGGCCAGTAGTGCCAATTGTGAGCACAATCGCCACAACGGGTGAAGGGATAGCTGAGTTACTTAATACAATTGGGGCGAGATGAATAAATTACCACTACAAGGTGCGGTTGATTTAGCAGCATTAGCTGCCGCTAAATCGCAGGCGGCTCAACCAAAACCTACTTCACCATTTATCGTTGATGTGACAGATCAAACATTTGAAGAACTGTTAATCCAAGTTTCTACTCGAGTTCCAGTGATCTTAGATTTGTGGGCCACTTGGTGCGAGCCGTGTAAGCAACTCTCGCCGGTGTTGGAAAAACTAGCGGTAGAAGGTAACGGCGCCTGGGTATTAGCAAAAGTTGATGTTGATGCCAACCCGGGAATTGCGCAGGCATTTAAAGTGCAATCCATTCCAAGTGTCTATTTAGTAATGGCACAAAAAGTTCAGCCACTATTTCAGGGCGTGCAGCCAGAATCTGCCCTGCGCCAAATAATTGAACAAATTACGCTTTTGGCAAAAGAACAAAATCTGCCTGGCCTTGGTTTACCTACGCAAGAAGTAGCGGAAGCAGAAGTTGAAGTCAATGATCCGGCAGCAGACTTGCTGATGGCAGGAGATTTAGACAGCGCAGAAAAGATTTATCAGGAGCGATTAGCGGCTAATCCTGCTGATACGGATGCAAGATCATCGTTGGCTTTAATTTCATTGCAGCGCAGAGTTGCTGGAATAGACCTGACTAATTTGCAAGTGCCTGCTGTCACAGATGTTTCGGCCCGATTAGTTTTCGCAGACAGCCTAATTTTGCAGGGTAGTCACGAGCAGGCGTATGCACTCCTAATTGAGTCAATTAAAGCAGTTGCTGGTGCTGAGCGAGATGAGATTAAAGCAAGATTATTGGAGCTGTTTGAGATTGCCGATCCAGCAGATCCGGTTTTGCTTACCGCGCGACGCGCGCTTGCAAGCGCCCTTTATTAACCCAGCGAGATAGGTCAGTTGGATTAAATCTGAGATACTTGGCTAATGGCTTATTTGGATCATGCAGCAACAACAAACCTGCTCCCAGAGGTAAAAGACTTACTGGTTGAGCAATTAGGTGCTGCCATGAACCCATCCTCGCTGCACCAATCTGGCCGTGCTGCGAGGCAGTTAGTAGAAGAAGCGCGCGAGCGCATTGCAAACTCAACTAAAGTGCGACCTGCCGAAATTTACTTCACCTCTGGCGGTACTGAATCAGATAACATCGCGATCAAAGGCTTGCACTGGGCGCGCAATCGAAATGCTAATAGAAATCAAATTTTGATTTCTAGCATCGAGCACCACGCGATCTTGGATCCAGCTCAATGGCTAGCAGATCGAGGCGAGGCGCAGTTAATTCAGATTCCAGTTGATGCAGTGGGAAGAATTAAACTTGATTGGTTAGCTGATAAATTAGCAGCCGATCACGAATCAATCTCGTTGATTTCAGTGATGTGGGCAAACAATGAAGTAGGAACAGTACAGCCGATTTCTGAAGTTCAGCAGTTGGCTGAAAGGTACGGCATCCCGGTACATTCTGATGCAGTGCAAGCCTTGGGTGCGTTGCCAATTGATCTCACCCAATCAAAAGTTGATGCGTTATCTGTTAGTGGTCACAAAATTGGTTCTATCCATGGCACTGGCTATCTGATGTTACGAACTGGCGTCAAAGTGGATCCAGTTTTGCATGGCGGCAATCAAGAACGCGACGTGCGATCTGGCACGATAAATGCAGTGGGTGCGCAAGCGCTGGCCCTGGCAGTTGAGTTAGCTGTTGCTAGGCAAGGTGCGCATTCTAAAAGACTAAGTGGATTACGCGACGAGTTGGTTGCTCGAGTTAAGCAGGCAGTGCCGGATGCGGTTTATAACGGCGATCCAGTCAATCGCCTGCCAGGCAATGCTCATTTTTCTTTTCATGGCGCTGAAGGCGAAGTAATGCTGATGCTGCTTGATGCCCATGGCGTCCAGGCTTCAACTGGTTCAGCGTGCTCAGCTGGAATTGCCCAACCTTCCCATGTGCTAATCGCAATGGGGCTTGATCCGATTAAGGCCAAGAGTTCACTTCGTTTCTCGCTGGGCAGTCACTCAAGTCAAACCGATATCGACCAATTAATTGCCGTGCTCCCTGAAGTTGTTTCGCGAGCCCGTGCCGCTGGCCTGGTTAGCGATAATAAGGTGTCGCATTAATTATGAAAGTACTAGCAGCGTTATCCGGTGGTGTTGATTCCGCAGTTGCGGCTGCCCGAATGGTGGAGCAAGGACATGATGTAACGGCGGTGCATTTGGCACTTGCGCGAACTCATGACGGTCAAGTTGGATCGCGCGGCTGCTGCACGCCTTCTGATGCGCGCGATGCCAAGCGGGTGGCTGACGTTTTGGGTATTCCATATTATGTCTGGGATTTCTCGGAGCGATTTAAAGAAGAAGTCATCGATGACTTTATTGCCGAGTACGCCTCAGGTCATACGCCAAACCCATGTGTTAGATGTAATGAAAATATCAAGTTTGCGGCAGTTCTTGAACGCGGCCTAGCGCTGGGCTTTGATGTAATTGCAACGGGGCATCATGCACAGATCAAACATGATGGCAATTCAAAGCAGCTATACCGAAGTATCGACGCGGCAAAAGATCAGTCCTATGTATTAAGCGTATTAACTGCAGAGCAGCTTTCGCACTCGATGTTCCCACTTGGTGATGTCACTAAGGCCCAAGTGCGAGCTGAAGCAGCTGCAAAAGGATTGTTGGTAGCGGAGAAGCCAGAGAGTAATGACATTTGCTTTATTCCAGACAACAACACTGCCGGTTGGTTGAACCAACAAATACAACCCAAAGTTGGAAAAGTAATTGATGCGGTAACCGGCAATGAACTAACTGAGCATGATGGTGCGCATCAATTTACGGTGGGTCAGCGGCGCGGATTGCATTTAGATCGTCCGGCTGCAGATGGTCAGCCACGATATGTGCTAAATGTCGACACCAAAACTCAAACCGTGTTTGTTGGACCAGAAACATTGTTAAGCGTAACCAAAATTTCAGCCGATCGTGCTCGTTGGACTTCTGGCTCAACGCCTAAGGTCGGCAGTGATGTCATGGTTCAACTTCGCGCGCATGGTGAACCGATGGCAGCAATAGTTCGACGAGCTGATGATGAGATAGAAATTGAATTAGTTTCAGCCACCCGAAGCGTTGCCCCAGGTCAAACGATGGCGCTGTATGACGGCGATCGGGTGCTGGGTTCAGGAACCATAACTAGATCAAGTCGGTAATTGTGACTGCAGCAATACCAGAAAAAGTACGGGCTCGTTGGGTTGAGTTAGTTGAAGAGATTGAACTGCATCGCCGGCATTACTACTTACAAGACAAACCAGTTATATCGGATGCGAAATACGATCAACTATTTCGGGAACTTCAAGATTTAGAAGCTAACTACCCACTATTGCAATCAGCTGATTCACCAACATTGAGTGTTGGTGGCGCAACAGCAGAGGGCTTTGAACCCATCGAGCACCTAGTGCGGATGTATTCGCTAGATAACGTATTTGATGATGCTGAGCTGGCAGCTTGGCGAACTCGAGTTGAGAGAGACTTGAACCAAGTTCCCACATATTTGGGTGAACTAAAAATTGATGGGTTAGCAGTTGACTTGGTGTATCGAAACGGAATCTTGGCGTCAGTTGCAACCCGTGGCGACGGCCGAGTTGGTGAGGATGTGACATACAACAGTCAATTTATCACTGCAATTCCGCGAGCTTTAACTGGTAATCCGCCAGACCTATTAGAAGTAAGAGGAGAGATATTCTTTAACTTAACTGATTTTGACCAACTTAATAATGAAGTTATTGCGGCGGGTAAATCAGCGTTTGCAAATCCACGCAATGCGGCAGCAGGTTCGTTGCGTCAGCGAATTGATAGACGCGAAGAGGAGATTGTCAAAACTGCTGCAAATCCAAAGAGCAGCGAAGCCAAACTCAATTCAATGCGCAATGAGCTAGCTCAGGCGCAGCGGATATTGAATCTACTGCAACTGACTGTGCACGGTATTGGTGAAGTTGCTGGCCTGGACCTTGAATCACAAAGTCAAGCTTATGAATTGCTGGGGAAGTTAGGACTGCCTACCTCGGCAGATTATCAAGTGGGAATTGATCCAGTTGAATTTATCAAGTATTGGCAAGCACACCGTCATGACGTAGCACATGAAATTGATGGGGTAGTGATTAAAGTAGATAGTTTTAGCCTACAAAATAAATTGGGTGAAACTTCTCGTGCTCCAAGATGGGCAATTGCATACAAGTATCCACCAGAAGTTGTGCAAACTAGATTGCTTGATATCAAAGTAAGTGTTGGCAGAACTGGTCGGGTCACGCCCTTTGCGCAAATGGTTCCAGTCAAAGTTGCCGGCTCTACGGTTGAGATGGCAACACTGCACAATCAAGAAGAAGTAATTCGCAAAGGAATATTGATTGGCGATACCGTCTATCTGCGTAAAGCTGGCGATGTAATTCCGGAAATTGTTGGGCCGGTAGTTGAGTTAAGGCGCGGTGATGAAGTTGCATTCAAAATGCCAACAAAGTGTCCTTCGTGTGGCAGCAGAATCAGTGCTGAAAAAGTGGGTGACGTGGATCTGCGTTGCCCTAATGCCCAATCGTGCCCAGCTCAAATTATTGAACGATTGTTTTATATTGGATCACGAAGTGCCCTAGATATCGAGGGCCTTGGTCAAAAAGCGGCCGCTGCATTAGTTAATGAGTCAGTGATATCAACTGAAGCAGAACTATTTGAGTTAACTGCAGCAAGGTTGACTAAAACGGAATTTTTCACCAAAGTTGGCTCAGCTAAAACTCCACAACTAAATCTTGCAGGCGAGAAATTGTTAAGTCAGCTGGAGTTAGCAAAAACCAGGCCGCTCTGGCGAATTTTAGTTGCCCTATCGATTCGCCATGTTGGTCCAACCGCAGCACAATCGTTAGCATCTGAATTCAAATCAATTGGAACTATTGCGACTAACTCAATTGAGCAATTAGCGCAGGTTGATGGAGTCGGTGAAGCAATTGCTATCTCAATAAAAGAGTGGTTTGCTGAGGGTTGGCGCAGTGAGATAGTAAATCGCTGGCAAAAAGCTGGGGTGGTTATGGCTGAACGAAAATCAACCTCGCAGCGCGATGAATTAGCTGGAGTAACAGTGGTGATAACTGGCAGTTTGCCAGGCTTTACCAGAGATACCGCAGCAGCTGCGGTAACTGACCTAGGTGGAAAGGTCGCAAGTTCAGTATCAAAGAAAACTGACTTTGTTGTCGTTGGGGAGAACCCAGGCTCGAAGTTTGATAAGGCACAAGAATTAGGCGTACCCATTCTGGATGCTGCTGGATTTGCAGTGCTCTTGGCCGATGGTGCCCAAGGGGCTCGGGCGCATCTTGGCCTCTCGTAAGATTGGCACATGTCCAAACTATCTCGGGAAGAGTTAAGTGCCATTGCCAATTTGGCTCGAATCTCGCTCACTGATGCCGAACTAGATCAATTTGGATCTCAGTTAGACATCATTTTGGAATCAGTGGCAAAAGTGCAAGAGATTGTTAATGATGAGATTAAACCAATGAGCCATGCATTAGAAATGAGTAATGTGTTTCGGCCAGATGTGGTTGGACAATCGCTTACTGCCGAGCAGGCATTAGCGGCAGCGCCAGCGAGTGAATCAGATCGATTCAAAGTTCCTCGAATTTTGGAAGAGGAATAATTGTCAAATTTGACTAACTTAACCGCAGCGCAGTTAGCTGATGGAATTAAGGCAAAACAATATTCTGCAGTTGAAGTTGCGCAGGCACATCTAGATAGAATCTCAGACGTTGACCCAAAACTAAATGCATTCCTTCATGTTGATTCTGCTGGTGCGCTAGCACAGGCGAAAGCGGTAGATGAAAAATTGGCTGCTGGCAAAAAGTTAGGCCCGCTCGCCGGTGTGCCAGTTGCCGTTAAGGACATCTTTACCCAGAAAGATATTCCAACTACTTGTGGCTCAAAGATTTTGGAAAACTGGCGACCTCCATATGACTCAACTGTAGTAACTCGGATGAAACAAGCTGGCATGGTTTTGCTGGGCAAAGTTAATATGGATGAGTTCGCAATGGGTTCCTCAACCGAAACTTCAGCGTACGGACCTACGACAAACCCGTGGGATTTAACTCGCATTCCTGGCGGTAGTAGTGGCGGCAGTTCAGCTGCAGTTGCTGGTTTTTTGGCCCCACTTGCAGTTGGCACCGATACTGGTGGCTCAATTCGGCAACCAGCTGCGGTAACGGGAACAGTTGGCGTGAAGCCAACATATGGTGGCATCTCAAGATATGGAATTGTGGCGCTAGCGTCTTCACTGGATCAAGCTGGTCCATTTGCTAGAACTGTGTTAGATGCTGCGATGTTGCATCAAGCAATTGCTGGCCACGATCCGATGGACTCAACTTCAATTAATCAACCGGTGCCAGATTTTGTGGCGGCTGCAAATCAAAAAGATATTGCTGGCATGAAGATTGGAATTGTTAAAGAATTTTATGGCGATGGCTATCAACCAGGGGTATTAAATCGATTTAATGAAGCAGTTGAGTTGCTTCGCGGCATGGGAGCGCAGATTATTGAGTTGTCCTGCCCATCTTTCAATTACGCGTTGGCGGCTTACTACTTGATTCAACCCAGCGAGTGTTCGAGCAATTTAGCTAGATTTGATGGCATGCGATACGGCCTACGAATAGATGATGGCAAGAGCAGCGTTGAGCAGGTAATGGCAGCTACAAGAGCTGCTGGTTTTGGTGCTGAAGTTAAGCGTAGAATAATTATTGGAACTTATGCGTTAAGCAGTGGCTATTACGATGCTTATTACGGTTCTGCTCAAAAAGTTCGGCGCCTAATTGCAGCAGATTTTGCCACGGCATTTAACCAGGTCGATGTATTGATCTCGCCAACCTCACCAGTTACTGCGTTCAAAATTGGCGAGAAAATCGATGACCCTATGGCAATGTATCTAAATGACATTTGTACGATCCCGGTTAATCTTGCTGGTGTTGGCGGCATGTCCATCCCAATCGGATTAGCAGATGAAGACAACCTGCCAGCTGGACTACAAATAATGGCGCCAGTAATGCAGGACGATCGAATGTATCGGGTTGGTGGTGCATTGGAAGCTGCGCTACTTGCCCAATGGGGTGCGCCGTTGCTAAGTAAGGCACCACAATTATGACTTTAATGAACTTTGATCAAGTAATTGAAAAGTATGAACCAGTATTAGGTCTTGAGGTTCACGTTGAGTTAAATACCAAAACTAAAGTTTTTTGTTCTTGTGCTACCAATTTTGGTGCAGAACCAAATACAAATGTTTGCCCCACTTGCTTAGGATTGCCAGGCTCATTACCGGTTTTAAATGAACAGGCAATTGAATCTATCATCAAAATTGGCTTAGCCCTAAACTGCAGTATCGCACCTTGGTCACGTATGGCACGGAAGAATTACTTCTATCCAGATATGCCAAAAGATTATCAAATCAGTCAGTATGACGAGCCAATCTGTTTTGATGGTTACTTAGATGTCGTAGTGCCAGATGGTGAGAGTTCTCGCACGGTTCGAATTGGTATTGAGAGAGTGCATCTTGAAGAAGACACCGGCAAGTTAACTCATGCTGGTGGTAGTACTGGCCGTATTCATGGAGCTGATTATTCTTTGGTTGATTACAATCGCGCAGGAATTCCGCTAGTAGAAATTGTTACTAAAATTATTCCAGATACCGGCGCAACCGCTCCTGAGGTAGCAAAATCCTATGTAGCAGCGTTGCGCGATTTAGTTCGAAACTTAGGTGTTAGTGATGTCCGCATGGAGGAAGGGTCACTGCGCTGCGATGTTAACGTTTCGCTGAAGCCAATCGGTGCAGCTCAATTAGGCACGCGAACTGAAACAAAAAATGTCAATTCGCTTCGATCAGTAGAACGAGCAGTTCGATATGAAATGCAGCGACAGGCTGAGTTGATAACTGCTGGCGGCAAAGTAACGCAAGAGACAAGACACTTTCATGAAAATGATGGCAGCACCTCACCTGGCCGAAGCAAAGAACAAGCTGAGGAATACCGGTATTTTCCTGAACCAGATTTGCTGCCAATAGCTCCTGCGGCTAATTGGATTGAACAACTTCGCGCCCAACTACCTGAGGCTCCCGCTGTTAAGCGAGATCGACTAAAAGCAAGTTGGGGTATTTCGGACTTTGAAATGATGGCGCTGATCAATGCCGGAGTAGTGGAACTAGTTGAAGCAACTATCGCTGCGGGCTGCGATCAGGCGGCTGCTCGGAAGTGGTGGGTCGGCGAGATTACTCGAATTACAAATGAAGCAGGCACTGAGATTGACCAACTGGCAATCACACCGACTCAGGTGGCTGAAGTTGAGGCGTTAATTCAGGCAGGGACGTTAAATGACAAATTGGCCCGCCAGGTAATCGCCGCCGTAATTGCAGGTAAAGGTTCGCCGGCTGAAATCGTGGCAATTCAAGGATTAGCTGTAGTAAGTGATGATTCTGCGTTATTGGCAGCAATTGAGGAAGCGATTACAGCCGCACCAGACGTAGTGGCAAAAATCAAGGACGGAAAGCTCCAAGCAGCTGGCGCATTAATTGGCTTGGTAATGAAGACCACCAAGGGCCAGGCAGACGCGGCCAAAGTGCGAAAGTTGTTAATGGAACACCTTGGGATTTCTGAGAATTAAGCCCTAGGATGACCAACATGGCTGACCTAAAACCTCACAGTAAAGATGTAACTGACGGAATCGAGCGTGCCCCGGCCCGCTCCATGCTTCGCGCCATTGGCATGAAGGATGAAGATTTTGCCAAACCACAAGTTGGTATTGCATCGAGTTGGAATGAAATAACACCTTGCAATATGTCGCTAAAGCGACTTGCTGAAAAAGCACGAGAAGGCATCTTTGATGCTGGCGGTTTTCCAATGACATTTGGCACGATTACAGTTTCAGATGCCATCTCAATGGGACATGAAGGCATGCGCGCGAGCTTAGTTTCTCGAGATATCATTGCTGATTCAGTTGAAGCTGTCGTATTTGCTGAACGATTAGATGGCGTTGTTACGCTGGCTGGTTGTGATAAATCTTTACCTGGCATGTTGATGGCAGCTGCTCGACTTGATGTGGCATCAGTGCTGATATACAACGGATCCATTTTGCCTGGTCGTTACGGCGATAAAGACTTAACTATTGGCGATGTATTTGAAGCTGTTGGCGCATGTGCTCGGGGAAAGATAACCGAAGCTGAGTTAGGCGAGATTGAGCGACGAGCTTGCCCCGGAGAGGGTGCATGTGGTGGCATGTTCACTGCAAACACCATGGCATCTGTTGGTGAAGCGCTTGGGATGTCATTACCTGGTAGCGCTTCAGCTCCAGCTGTTGATTCCAGAAGAGACGATGATGCAATTGATGCTGGTGAAGCAGTGGTTAACTTAATCGCTAAAGGAATAACCACCCGTGACATCATGACTCGTAAGGCATTTGAAAATGCAATTGCAATTGTGATGGCACTTGGTGGCTCTACTAACGCGGTGCTGCACCTACTGGCAATTGCCCGTGAGGCTGAAGTTCCCCTTTCTATTGACGACTTCAACGTTATTGCAGATCGAACTCCTCACTTAGCAGATGTAAAGCCATTTGGTCGATATGTGATGAATGACATCGATCGAATTGGTGGTGTCCCAGTTGTTATGAAAGCATTACTAGATATTGGTGTGCTTCATGGAGACACGATGACGGTAACTGGAAAAACCATGGCAGAAAATTTGGCAGCAATTGCACCATTAGATCCAGATGGTCAAATTATTGCGCCTATCGATAAACCACTCCATGAAACTGGTGGCTTAATTATTCTAAAAGGATCACTTGCGCCGGATGGCTCAGTGATTAAAGCTGCCTCAATCGATCAACCAGTCTTCGAAGGTA
Source organism: Candidatus Nanopelagicales bacterium (assembly GCA_044343935.1). Classification (GTDB taxonomy): domain Bacteria; phylum Actinomycetota; class Actinomycetes; order S36-B12; family UBA5976; genus AcAMD-5. Next base: position 13,218 of record JBIJDU010000005.1, read on the forward strand.
CTGCTCGCGTTTTTGATGATGAACGAGACGCCATGGATGCGCTGAATGCTGGGATCATTGTCAAAGGTGATGTTGTGGTTATTCGCTATGAAGGACCAAAGGGCGGCCCAGGCATGCGCGAGATGTTGGCGGTAACAGCAGCCATTAAAGGCGCTGGACTTGGAAAAGATGTGATGCTCATTACTGACGGTAGATTCTCTGGTGCTACTGCTGGTTTTTGTATTGGACATGTTGCGCCCGAGGCTGTTGATGGCGGACCGATTGCATTTGTTCGAGATGGCGATCCCATTAAGTTGGATATGGTCTCTCGCACCTTGGATCTGCTAGTTGATGAAGCTGAATTGGCTCGTCGTCAAGAAGGCTGGCAGCCAAATGCACCTCGATACACCAACGGCATTTTGGGTAAGTACGCCCGCATGGTGGGATCTGCTTCAAAGGGCGCCGTTACTTGGTAATTGCTTAATAAGTTCAATAGTGTGGGGGAGGTTGGTGGATCCAGCCACCCCCTGCTACCTTTTGCCTGTGCTTAACCGTGAGGTAGTCGTTCGCTAGCGCATCCGCCCAACCAGGCAGATGCGCCTCCCTCCGATGCCCAACCGGGCCGGGGGGTTTTTCATTAGCAGACTTACCCAGTCTGCTAGATCACGGTGAATCATACTGCTGCCAAAAGCGCTTTAACCCCAAAGCAGAACAGCAAGGACAGCAATGAGTAGTGAAAGTAATGGCGCAATAACTGGCGCTGAAAGTTTAGTTCGGGCATTAGAGCATGCTGGCGTAACGGATTTGTTTGGGATTCCGGGCGGTGCAATTTTGCCCGCTTATGACCCGTTAATGGATTCCACTAAGTTGCGTCACATTTTGGTGCGCCATGAACAAGGCGCGGGCCATGCCGCACAGGGGTATGCGCTAGCGACAAACAAAGTTGGCGTATGTATGGCAACAAGTGGTCCAGGTGCAACGAATTTGGTTACCCCAATTGCTGATGCCTATATGGATTCAGTTGCGATGGTAGCAATTACAGGCCAGGTGCCAAGTGCTGCAATTGGCACTGATGCGTTTCAAGAGGCGGATATCCGCGGCATCACAATGCCAATTACCAAACACAATTATCTGGTAACTGATGCAGCTGACATTTCGCGCGCCATTGCTGAAGCATTTCACATTGCAAGCACCGGTCGCCCTGGTCCAGTGTTAGTTGATATTTCCAAAGATGCGTTGCAGGCTCGAACAGAATTTAATTGGCCAACGGCAATTGAGCTACCTGGCTATAACCCAGTTAGTAAACCAAATTCAAAACAGGTTAAAGAAGCTGCGAAACTAATCATGGAATCACGCAAGCCAGTTTTTTATGTTGGTGGCGGTGTGATCAAGGCGCAAGCTGCCAAGGAGCTTTATCAGTTAGCTGAACTGACCGGAATTCCAGTGGTAACAACTCTGATGGCGCGCGGCGCATTTCCAGACAGCCATCCACAACACCTGGGTATGCCAGGCATGCATGGCACAGTGGCGGCAGTAGGTGCGCTGCAGAAAAGCGATTTGCTAATTACGCTGGCTGCTCGGTTTGACGATCGAGTAACTGGTCGATTGGATTCTTTTGCACCGTTTGCCTCGGTCATCCACGCTGATATTGATCCAGCTGAAATCGGTAAAAATCGTGAAGCTGATGTGCCAATCGTGGGCGATGTTCGCGAAACCATCATCGAACTTATTGCTGCGATAAAAGCTGAAATGAAAAGCGGAAAGCGAATCGAGCAAGACGCTTGGTGGGTAGAGCTGAACAGCATGCGCACTACTTATCCGCTCGGTTATGACATCCCAACTGACGGCTCAGTCTCGCCACAATTGGTAATTGAACGCCTAGGTGCAATTTCCGGACCGGAGTCGCTCTACACCGCTGGTGTTGGGCAACATCAGATGTGGGCAGCGCAGTTCATTAAGTACGAGAAACCAGGAACTTGGTTGAATTCTGGTGGCTTGGGAACTATGGGATTTGCGGTGCCTGCTGCAATGGGTGCAAAAGTTGGCGCACCAAACAAAACAGTGTGGGCGGTTGATGGTGATGGTTGTTTCCAGATGACCAATCAAGAATTAGCAACATGCGCCATTAATGAAATCCCAATTAAAGTTGCCTTGATCAACAATCAATCGCTGGGCATGGTTAGACAATGGCAGACATTGTTTTATAACTCACGTTATTCAAACACCGATTTGCAAACGCATCGAATTCCAGATTTCGTTAAGTTAGCTGATGCTTATGGATGTCATGGCTTGCGGTGTGAGTCGCCAGATCAAATTGATGCCACAATCGAGAAAGCAATGTCCTTAAATGATGCGCCAGTGGTTATCGATTTTGCGGTGCATAAGGATGCGATGGTATGGCCGATGGTGGCCGCGGGTGCTTCAAACGATGACATTAAGTACGCCAGAGATCTGGCGCCAGATTGGGAACGAGGTGATGCCGAATGAGTCGACATACCCTTTCGGTTTTGGTGGAAGATCAACCCGGCGTGCTCGCTCGAGTTGCCGCCCTATTCTCCCGTCGTGGTTTCAACATTGAATCACTTGCCGTAGGCCCTACGGAACTCGAAGGCATTTCGCGTATGACAATTGCTGTTAATGTTGAAGATTTACCACTTGAGCAAGTAACTAAGCAGTTGAACAAGTTAATTAATGTATTAAAGATTGTTGAGCTTGAGCCCAGTGCTTCAGTTCAGCGTGAATTAATATTGGTAAAAGTAAAAGTTGACAAAGAGAGCCGCTCTAGTGTGTTAGAGACAGTTCAGTTGTTTCGCGCCAAGGTAGTCGATGTTTCAAGTGACGCTTTGGTGATTGAAGTTACTGGAAATCATGACAAGTTAGAAGCTTTTCTACGATCGGTAGAGCCGTATGGCATTAAGGAATTGGTTCAATCAGGCATGGTCGCTGTTGGCCGTGGTGATAAATCGATAACAGAACGTAACTTACGCCTTGCTGATCGAACCGCATAAGATTTCAACCACTAAATTGAAGGGAAAATAAATGGCCGCCCAAATGTATTATCAGGATGATGCCGATATCAATGTAATTCAAGATCGCACCGTTGCGGTGATTGGTTACGGTTCGCAAGGACATGCGCATGCGCTCAACTTGCGGGATTCAGGTATTGATGTGCGAGTTGGACTACTTGAGGGATCCAAATCACGCGCTAAAGCTGAAGAGCAGGGATTGCGTGTTTTGACGCCAGATGCAGCAGCAAAAGAAGCTGATGTCATCATGATTCTGGCGCCAGATCCAGCGCAGCGAGATCTTTACGCTAAATACATTGAGCCAAATTTAGAGCCAGGTAAGGCATTGTTCTTTGGTCATGGTTTCAATATCCGATACGGATACATCAAACCACCGGCAAATGTTGATGTTTGCATGGTTGCACCAAAAGGCCCAGGGCATTTAGTGCGTCGTGAGTATGAGGCCGGCCGCGGTGTGCCCGTTATTGTTGCAGTAGAACAAGATGCAACCGGAAATGCCTGGCCGTTGACCTTGTCATATGCCCGAGCAATTGGTGGTTTACGCGCTGGCGGAATTAAGACCACGTTCACTGAAGAAACCGAAACCGATCTATTTGGTGAGCAAGCAGTTTTGTGTGGCGGCGCATCAGCATTAGTAATGGCTGGCTTTGAAGTATTGACTGAAGCGGGATATCAGCCAGAAGTGGCCTACTTTGAGTGCCTTCATGAACTAAAACTCATAGTTGACCTAATGTATGAAGGCGGCATCGCAAAGCAGCGTTGGTCGGTATCTGATACTGCTGAATATGGCGACTATATTTCTGGGCCACGGGTAATTGATGCCCGAGTTAAAGAAAACATGAAGGCAATCTTGGCCGATGTCCAAAATGGCACCTTCGCTAAGCGCTTCATTGATGATCAAGATAAGGGTGCACCTGAGTTCAAGGCACTTCGCGCCAAAGGCGAAGCACATCCAATCGAGGCGGTTGGCCGAGAACTTCGATCCCTAATGTCTTGGGTCAAGAAATCTGATGACTATGAAGAAGGTAAGGCGCAGCGCTGATGACTGATCGGGTACAGATTTTTGTAAAGCCAAACGGATCTGTTCGGGTAAGCGGTGAAGTGGACTTTGTTGATGCTGACGGTAACGTTATTGAAACGAAAGCTAACTTCTCATTATGTCGCTGTGGTCATTCGGCTAACAAACCGTTTTGTGACGGTGCACATCGCGACGCTGGCTTCACTGCGCAATAGTGGCCAAGGCGGTTAAAAAGGCAGATTTGCCAAGCAAGATCTGCGTCACCTGCGATCGAGTGATGGTCTGGCGAAAAGCCTGGGCAAAGAACTGGGAACAGGTTAAATATTGCTCTGAACGGTGCCGCCGCAACCGAAGCCAAGCTAAGGACGTTGCGCTCTAAGATTGTCCTACTGAGGTTGAAAGGTTACTTGTGACTCGTCCAATCGTTTTAATTGCTGAAGAGCTTTCACCTGCCACGATGGCTGCGCTGGGACCAGACTTTGATGTCAAACATGTAGATGGAACCGATCGAGCCGCATTGCTGGTTGCAGTTTCAGATGCATCAGCCATTTTGGTTCGGTCAGCAACTCAAGTTGATTCCGAGGTATTTGCCGCTGCGAAACAACTTAAGGTAGTTGCTCGCGCCGGTGTTGGGTTAGACAATGTTGATGTTGCTGCCGCCACTCAGGCCGGTGTGATGGTGGTTAATGCGCCAACCTCAAATATTGTCTCGGCTGCAGAACTTGCGGTTGGGTTATTGATTGCGCTGGCTCGACACATCCCAGCCGCGCATGCCGCACTAGTGGCGGGCGAATGGAAGCGCAGCAAATTTAACGGCATCGAAATTGCCGACAAGACACTTGGTGTAATTGGTTTTGGTCGCATTGGCATGTTAGTGGCGCAGCGATTATCAGCATTCGGTGTTTCAATTTTAGCGTATGACCCATATGTGCAGCCAGCTAGAGCGGCGCAACTTGGGGTGCGGGTAGTTTCACTAGAAGAGTTGCTGCGGGAAAGTGATTTCATCACGGTTCATTTGCCAAAAACAGCCGATACCGTAAATCTCATTGGCAAAGCGGAATTTGAGATGATGAAAGACTCGGCGCTACTGATAAACGCTGCTCGCGGTGGAATCGTTAACGAAGCTGAGTTATATGAAGCACTAAAGGCAAACAAGATTGCCGGCGCTGGTTTGGATGTTTATGCCAAAGAACCATGCACCGATTCACCGTTATTTACATTGCCAAATGTGGTAGTAACCCCTCATTTAGGTGCATCAACGGACGAAGCACAAGAAAAAGCAGGCATTGCAGTTGCACGCTCAGTTCGATTAGCACTTGCTGGTGAGTTAGTGCCAGATGCGGTTAATGTCCAAGGTGGTGTTATTGCAGATTTAGTTAAGCCGCTGTTGCCGCTGACTGAAGCATTAGGTCAGATTGCAGCGAGTTTAACCTCCAAAGCGATTGAACAAGTTTCAGTTGAATACATTGGTGAAGCACATCCAACGGATATTAATGTCTTAGAAGTTTCAGCACTTAAAGGTGTCTTTACTAATTTGGTACATGATCCAGTTTCATATGTGAATGCACCAGTTCTTGCTAAAGATCGTGGCGTTGCTTCATCGGTTGCAGCTGTTAATGAAGAAACTGATCATCGCACATTGGTTAGGGTTGTTTTAACCTTGACCGATGGTGATCGAGTATTAGTGGCTGGCACTGTAACTGCACCAAACGATAAATTAAAACTTGTGCAAATCGACCAATTTGAAGTAGATGCGCCGATTGCAACCCATATGGCATTTTTTAAATACCATGATCGACCTGGCGTTGTTGCGATATTGGGCCGAATCCTTGGTGATGCAAAGATTAATATCGCTGGCATGCAAGTATCGCGCGATACTGAGGGAGTGCACGCCATGGTTGCACTCACCTTAGATAGCGCAGTCTCAGTTGAATTGGCAGAACAAATTTCAACTGAGATTGGCGGCCACACTGGCCGTGTTGTGAGCTTTATTGGATAGCCGCAAGTCAGTTTTTGTTCTATTGTGGTGACATGCAATTAGCCCGTAGATATGTTGTCGCAATTGCACTATTACTTGGCTCAGTGCCGACAGTACCGGCAAGCGCCACCGAACTTGAGAACAAGTTTTCTTCATTATTGGTTGCCGCTGAAATAACTGGCGGCTATGACCGGTCTTTATTTCCGCATTGGATTGATGTCGATAGAGATGGTTGCAATACCAGGTATGAAGTGCTGATTGTGGAGGCAGTAACGCCGCCCTCAGTGGGAAGTCGTTGTCGACTTATTGGCGGTAGTTGGCGATCGGAATTTGATAATAAAGTCTTCAGTAACCCGAGCCAATTAGATGTCGACCACTTTGTTCCGCTAGCTGAGGCATGGCGCTCTGGTGCGACAGAATGGTCTGCTCAGCAACGAATTAACTTTGCTAATGATCTAGACCTGCAAGCTGCGCTAATTGCAGTAAGCCGAAGCACCAATCGGTCTAAATCGGATCGTGATGTAGCAAGTTGGTTGCCACCTAATCGCGCCTATCGCTGTCAGTATTTGGCATCGTGGGTTGAGGTGAAATTCAAGTGGAAGTTAACTGTTGATATAGCAGAGCGCAAATCCTTAGAAGATGGTTTACTTGAATGTGGCTTGATATCGCAGCGAACTTCGCCAAAACTAGCTCCGACAACCAAATCAGATACACCAAAATTGCAATCAGACCTGATGCGCTATCAGAACTGCACGCTTGCTCGGGCCGCCGGTGTTACGCCAATTAAACGCAGCGATAACTCAGAGTTGTATCGACTTAATCAACACATGGACCGAGATAAAGACGGCGTTGCGTGTGAGTAGTTATCGCTGTGAGCGGTTAACTGCACTAACAATTGCTTTCAGTGATGAAGTGACGATGCTGGGATCAATCCCAACCCCCCACAAAATCTCATCACCTAATTCGCATTCCAGGTAGGAAGCCGCAGAAGCATCGCCACCAGAACTCATCGCATGTTCGTGGTAATCAAGCACCTTTACACCTACGCCGTGCTTAGCCATGGCATCGATGAACGCTGCAACTGGTCCGTTCCCAATTCCAATAATGGTGTGTTCAACACCAGCATCATCTAGCACCACCTGCAAACTTGTAGCGCCATCTACAGCAGAATTTTGGGCAATATTCTTTAGTCGGAATCGTCCCCACCGGTTCGTTGGATGCGGCAGATATTCATCGGTAAATATTTCCCACATCTGCTCTGGTGTAATTTCGCCACCTTCTGAGTCAGTTACTTGTTGGATCACTCGACTGAATTCAATTTGCAATCTACGAGGCAGCTCTAACCGATGTTCAGTTTTCATAATATAGGCGACCCCGCCTTTGCCAGATTGGCTATTGACTCGAATTACCGCTTCATAACTTCGACCCAAATCCTTAGGATCTATCGGAAGATAAGGCACCTCCCAACGGAACTCATCTACTTTTTTACCAGCTGATTGCGCATCTGATTTCATGGCAGCAAATCCTTTGTTGATGGCATCTTGATGTGAGCCACTAAATGCAGTGAATACCAAATCACCACCGTATGGATGTCGCTCTGGCACGTTCAACTGATTCGCATATTCAACAGTTCGACGGATTTCAGCAATTTCGGAGAAGTTGATCTCAGGATCAACGCCTTGGCTAAACAAGTTCAACCCCAATGTCACTAAGCAAACATTTCCGGTTCGCTCACCATTACCAAAGAGTGTCCCTTCGATGCGGTCGGCACCAGCTAAATAGCCCAATTCGGCTGCTGCAACTGCCGTGCCGCGGTCATTGTGTGGATGAAGCGAAAGAATGATGCTATCGCGACGATTTAGATTTCGATGCATCCATTCGATGGAGTCGGCATAGACATTTGGCATTGCCATTTCAACAGTTGCAGGTAAATTTATAATTACCTTGCGCGCTGGCGTTGGTTGCCAGATGTCAGTTACAGCATCACAGACTTCTTTAGCAAACTCTAATTCAGTTCCGGTATAGGACTCTGGGGAGTATTCAAATAACACCTCAGTGCCGGTTAGTTTTTCTGCTTGCGAAAGGCACAACTTCGCACCGGTAATCGCGATATCGATGATTCCCTGCTTGTCTGAATTAAAAACTACCCGTCGCTGCAACGTTGAGGTGCTGTTATACAAATGAACGATCACTCGCTTGGCACCTTTGATGGCTTCGAAAGTACGCTCAATTAAGTGCTCGCGAGCCTGGGTCAATACCTGGATGATCACATCATCTGGAATGTGACCTTCTTCGATAAGAAGACGAACAAAATCAAAGTCGGTTTGCGATGCTGAAGGAAAACCGACCTCAATTTCTTTATAACCCATTTTTACTAATAACTGAAACAGCGCTAACTTACGCGGCGGTGTCATTGGGTCAATCAATGCCTGATTTCCGTCTCGCAAGTCAACTGAGCACCAGCGCGGTGCTTTAGCTATCTGTTTACTGGGCCAAGTGCGATCGGTTAATTCGATTGGAACAAATGATTGATAGCGGTGATGGGGCATGCCTGAAGGTTTCTGGGCTGCCGCTGAAAAATGAATTGAATCCTGCGTCATTACTGTGCCTTCCGTCGGTTTAAGGGGATTTCACCGGCTTGCATGGCTTTTGCCGCGTAGGGACGGCCAGTGGTTAGGCCCCGACGCGGCGGGTAAGTAGCAAGCACTGTGGAAGCACGAGCCCAAGGTTACACGCATCGGGTTAGGGATATTCGCCCGGCTCTCATAAGGTTGGCTGGTGAGCAATTATCAGATAGCCGTAATCCCAGGCGATGGCATTGGCCAGGAAGTGACCCAAGAGGGGTTGAAGGTGCTGCGCACTGTGGCCCAGGCTGCCAAGCTCAACTTTAGTTTCACTGAGTTTGAGTTGGGGGCGAATCGATATCTGAAGTCTGGTGAGACGTTAACTGACAATGATTTAACCGAGTTGGCAAAATTCGATGCCATTTTGCTTGGGGCGGTGGGTGATCCTCGAGTGGCTCCCGGCGTGTTAGAGCGCGGCTTGTTACTTAAGCTGCGATTTGAATTTGATCATCATGTTAATTTGCGGCCAGTAAAGCTACTGCCTGGGGTTGCAACGCCGCTAGCAAATAAATCTACGGAACACATTGACATGGTTTTTTGCCGTGAAGGTACTGAAGGTCCATACGCTGGCGCTGGCGGTAATTTGCGAATCAATACTGTGCATGAAGTTGCCACCGAAGAATCGCTTAATACCGCATTTGGCGTGGAGCGCGTAATTCAAGATGCCTTCCAGCGCGCAATGAAGCGACGTAAACACTTAACTTTAGTTCATAAAACAAATGTTTTGGTTCATGCTGGCGGCTTATGGAAACGCACTTTTGATAAAGTGAAACAAAGCTATCCAGAAGTTAGCATTGATTACCAACATGTAGATGCGGCATCAATGTTCATGGTGACTAATCCCGAGCGTTTTGATGTAGTCGTTACAGATAATCTTTTTGGTGACATTCTCACGGATATCGGTGCTGCAATTGCTGGTGGAATTGGACTTGCTGCCAGTGGAAACCTAGATCCATCACGCAGCTTCCCAAGTATGTTTGAACCAGTGCACGGCTCTGCGCCTGATATTGCCGGCAAGCAAATCGCTGATCCAACCGCCGCAATCCTGAGCGTCGCGATGTTGTTAGACCATCTTGGTCATGAAGACCTGTCTGTGCGAGTGGAATCAGCGGTCGCGCAAGATTTAGTAGCTCGAACCGGAAGTCGTAAGACTGCAGAAGTTGGCGACGCAATTGCAGGTAGGTTGTAATGGTTGAGATTAAACACATTCCAGCAACTGGCAGATCAACTGCCGATGTGGCTGCAATTGTCGCTGACCCAGGATTTGGCAAAGTCTTTACCGATCACATGGCCCGAGCTAAATATTCAACTGAATTGGGTTGGCATGATGTAGTGATTGAACCTTATGCACCCCTTACCATGGATCCGGCAATGTTGGCTATTCATTACGGTCAATCGATTTTTGAAGGCATGAAAGCGTATCGCTGGGCTGATGGCAGCATCCACACTTTTAGACCCCAGATGAATGCAAAGCGTTTCCAACGCTCTGCTCGTCGTCTTGCCATGCCCGAACCTGATGAAGACCTTTTCTTGTCGATGGTCAAGCAATTAGTTGCTACCGATAAGGCATATGTTCCAGCAGGTGGTGATAAGTCACTCTATATCCGACCATTTATGTTTGCTTCCGAAGTTGGACTTGGCGTTCGACCAGCTACCGAATATTTGTTTCTAGTTATCGCATCCCCAGTAGGTGCATATTTTGATCCTGCTAAAGCAGTAAGCGTTTGGGTATCAACTGAATACGTTCGAGCTGCACCTGGTGGCACTGGTGAAGCTAAATGCGCGGGTAACTATGCCGCCAGTTTAATTGCGCAAGCTCAAGCAAAAGAGCAGGGCTGTGACCAAGTAATTTGGCTTGATGCAATTGAACGGAAATGGATTGAAGAGATGGGCGGCATGAATTTGTTTTTCGTGCTGGGAAGTGGCGATGAGGCACAATTGCTCACGCCAGAATTGACTGGCACATTGCTGCCGGGGGTAACGAGAGATTCCTTAATTCAATTGGGTAACGATCTTGGTTTTGATACTCATGAAGGCAAAATCTCAGTGGATGAACTTTACGATTCGATTGCTGCTGGTCGAATTACTGAAGTTTTTGCCTGCGGTACTGCTGCAGTGATTTCGCCAATTGGTGAAATTAAGAGTGCCAATCGAAATGTCACTATTGGGGACGGCAAGCCTGGTCCAGTTACAATGAAAATGCGCAAAGCGCTCCTGGATATTCAAACTGGTCAAGCAAAAGACGAACATAACTGGATGTATAGGTTAGCTTGATGAATACCGATGCATTTCACATCTATGACACTACGCTGCGTGACGGCGCACAGCAAGAAGGTTTAAACCTTACGGTTAACGACAAATTGGCAATTGCTAAACATTTAGATTCACTTGGAGTTGGCTTCATTGAAGGTGGCTGGCCAGGCGCTATCCCAAAAGACACCGAGTTTTTTCGTCGTGCCCAAACCGAATTAAAGCTAGATACTGCAACTTTAGTTGCATTTGGTGCCACCCGTAAACCAGATGTTAAAGTCGCTGAAGATGCGCAAGTTCGAGCCTTGCTGGATTCAAACGCCAAGATTGTGACGTTGGTTGCAAAGACCTATGACCGACATGTTGAGTTAGCGCTTAGAACCACGTTGGCTGAAAATCTAAAAATGATTTCGGATACGGTTAAGTTTTTAGTGGATGAAGGTCGTCGAGTATTTCTTGACGCTGAACATTTCTTTGATGGCTATCGAAGCAATAGAGATTATGCAATTGCCGTAGTTCGCGCTGCCATGGAAGCTGGCGGAGATGTCGCCGTGCTTTGTGATACCAACGGCAGCATGCTGCCAGTTGAATTGGCAGAAATTGTGCATGATGTTTCGCAAGCGACGTCGGCGAGATTAGGAATTCACTGTCATGACGATTCTGGCTGCGCGGTAGCTAATTCGCTTAGTGCCGTTGATGCTGGTGTTACGCACGTTCAAGGAACGGCAAACGGTTATGGCGAGCGCTGCGGTAATGCCAACTTGTTTACCGTGATTGCTAACCTGCAATTAAAAAAAGATATGACTGTGCTGAAGCCAGAACACCTAAAAGAGATGACAAGAACAGCACATGCAATTTCTGCCATAACTAATATCAATCCTAATCAGCACGCGCCTTATGTAGGGATGAGTGCATTTGCTCATAAAGCCGGTTTGCACGCCAGCGCCGTAAAGATTGATCCCATGCTGTATCAGCATATTGATCCAGCAATCATTGGTAACGATATGCGCATGTTGGTCTCGGAGATGGCTGGGCGCGCTTCGATTGAACTCAAGGGTAAAGAACTGGGTTACGACTTAGTTGATAAGGATGTTATTGGCCGCATCGTTGAGCGCGTGAAAGATCTTGAATCAAGAGGTTGGACCTTTGATGCTGCAGATGCATCTTTTGAGTTGCTGATGCTGGATGAAATCGCAGGTCGTAAGCAACGCTTCTTTACCGTGGATTCCTGGAAAGTTGTGGTTGAGCAGGATGCTGAAGGCGAAGTTTATTCGGAAGCTACCGTTGCAATTGTTGCTGACGAGCAGCGTCTAATTAGCACAGGTGAAGGAAACGGACCAGTTAACGCACTTGACAATGCACTACGCACTGCGCTGACTTCAATTTTCCCAGAACTTAACAAGTTGGAATTAGTTGATTACAAGGTTCGCATTCTGGAGGGCGTTAAGGGCACCGGTGCGGTTACTCGCGTACTGATTGAGACCTCTGACGGTGATACTCAATGGGATACGGTTGGTGTTCATGAGAATGTGGTTGCGGCGTCCTGGCAAGCAATCAGTGACGCGGTAGCCTACGGCCTACTTCGAGCAGGGCGTAAACCAAATTAAGCAGAGGGTCGGTTCGATATAAATGCGCTTAGCGCGATTTTCACATCAGGAAACTGTTGGCTATGCCGTGGTTGAGGCTGATCAAGTTAAAGTGCTAGATGGCCATCCCATGGGTGAGCTGCACTACACCGGTGCAGTTTTGCCATTGGCTGAGGTTCGACTACTAGCGCCAATTATTCCAAGCAAAATCATTTGTATTGGAAAGAATTATCGAGAACACGCATTGGAAATGGGGACGGAACCGCCAACGGAACCACTGTTCTTTTTTAAGCCAACCACTTCAATTATTGGACCAGATGACATTATTCGAATTCCAACCCAAAGTGAAAATGTGCAACATGAGTCTGAGTTAGCCATTGTGATCTCTCGGCTTTGTAAAGATGTTCCAGTTGAACGGGCGGCCGATGTGATTCTGGGCTATACCTGCGCCAATGATGTGACTGCCCGAGATCTCCAACACAAAGATGGTCAATGGGCTCGATCAAAGGGTTTTGATACTTTTTGCCCGCTGGGACCATGGATTGAAACTGAATTAGCAACAGCTCAGAACGCGAAGATCGAATGCAGATTGAATGGCATCGTTACCCAGCAAGCATCAACGGCTGAGATGATTCACTCTATCAATGAAATTGTCTCTTGGGTGAGCCATCACATCACGCTACTACCAGGCGATGTGATTCTGACTGGTTCACCAGCAGGTATCTCGCAGATGGTGGCTGGCGATACGGTTGAAGTTGAAATTGCTGGAATTGGTGTGCTTCGTAATAAAGTAGCGAACTATGAGTGAAGTTCGAGTTCGGTTTTGCCCATCACCAACTGGAGATCCGCATGTTGGCATGGTGCGAACCGCACTATTTAATTGGGCATATGCCAGACATACTGGCGGTACTTTCGTATTTCGAATTGAAGACACTGACGCTGCGCGAGATAGCGAAGATTCGTATCAGATGTTGCTGTCGTCGCTGCGTTGGTTGGGTTTAACCTGGGATGAGGGACCAGAGGTAGGCGGACCCTTTGGGCCATATCGACAATCTGAGCGAATGGATATTTATCGAGATGTGTCGGCAAAACTCCTGGTAGCAGGACATGCCTATCACTGCTATTGCTCGCCTGAAGAATTAGAAGATCGACGAGAAAAAGCAAAAGCAGAAAATCGCACGCCAGGGTATGACGGCAAATGTCGTAATTTATCTGAATCGGAAATTACCGAATTTAAATCTGCCGGTCGAGAGCCAGTTCTTAGATTTAAAATGCCTGGAACTGACTTTACTTGGCATGACCTAGTTCGAGGCGATCTCACTTTTGCGGCTGAGCATGTGCCAGATTATGTGTTGGTTCGAGGTAATGGCGATCCGCTTTATACGCTAGTTAATCCAGTTGATGATGCTTTAATGCACATTACGCATGTTTTGCGTGGTGAAGATCTTCTGTCAAGCACCCCGCGACAGATCGCACTCTATGCGGCACTGAAAGATATTGGCGTTGGTACTGGAATTACGCCGCAATTTGGCCATTTGCCATATGTGATGGGCGAGGGAAATAAGAAGTTATCCAAACGCGATCCAGAATCGAGCTTATCGATGTATCGCAATCAAGGATTTCTACCGGAAGGCTTGCTTAATTATTTAGCACTATTGGGTTGGTCAATGGGAGATGATCAAGAATTCTTTTCAATGGAACAGATGGCAGCGGCTTTTGAGATTTCGCGGGTTAATCCAAATCCAGCGCGGTTTGACTTAAAAAAGTGCACTGCCGTCAACGCCGATTGGATTAGAAGCTTAACCCCGGCACAGTTAATTGATCGACTGCTGCCGTATCTGCAAACTGCAGCAGTATTACCTGAAAAACCAACAGCTGAACAATGGACGCTATTAACTGATGCCATTGAATTGATCCAAGAGCGCATTGAGACTTTGTCACAAGGCGTTGAGATGTTGCGATTCTTGTTTGTATCAGATACTAATTTTCAAATTGATGAAACTGATAGAGTTGCAGTGCTAGATGCAACCGGCATGACGGCACTAGCGGCAGGACAAGAGGCACTAGCGGCAGTTATCACTTGGAATCGAGTTGAGATTGAAGCTGCGTTGCGCGCTAAGTTAATTGATGAGATGGGGTTAAAACCAAAGAGCGCATTTGGCCCGGTTCGCGTGGCTGTAACTGGTCGCCGGGTGTCACCACCGTTATTTGAATCATTGGAATTACTCGGCCAAGCTAGGACCATGGCTCGAATTGCTTCAGTACTAAGTAGCTGATCTGAGCAAAAGATGCTCAGGTATGCTTTCGCATCTTTACTGTGTCAAATGGGGTATGGGGTAATTGGCAGCCCAACGGTTTCTGGTTCCGTTAGTCTAGGTTCGAGTCCTGGTACCCCAGCGATTTTCACCATCTGGCCCCGTTGTGTAGCGGCCTAGCACGCCGCCCTCTCAAGGCGGTAGCGCGGGTTCAAATCCCGTCGGGGCTACAACTAAACAGCAGGTAGATCGAGCGATCTACCTGCTGTTTTTAATTGCAGGTATTCTTGCCCTCTCAACCAAGGAGTTTGATGGCCAAGACACTATCTGAGAAAGTATGGGATGCCCATGTGGTGGCCGAAGGTGAAGGAAACAATCCAGATCTGCTTTACGTGGATCTCCATTTAGTTCATGAGGTAACTAGTCCACAAGCTTTCGATGGCTTACGAGCCGCAGGTCGTAACGTACGCCGACCAGATTTAACCGTGGCAACTGAAGACCACAACGTGCCAACGCTAGATATTGATAAACCGATCGCGGACCCAATTTCACGAGCTCAGGTTGAAGCGTTACGCAAAAATTGCGATGAATTTGGTGTCCCTAGATATTCGCTTGGTCATGCCGAACAAGGAATTGTGCACGTGGTTGGACCGCAAACAGGCCTAACCCAACCAGGCATGACCATTGTTTGCGGCGATTCCCATACCTCAACTCATGGCGCATTTGGTGCCTTGGCATTTGGAATTGGCACTAGTGAAGTTGAGCATGTGCTCGCCACGCAGACGCTGCCGCTTAAGAAATTCAAAACTATGGCAGTTACGGTAAATAACAAATTGCCAGAAGGCGTCACCGCAAAAGATTTGATTTTGACCATCATTGCCAAGATTGGAACTGGTGGCGGTCAGGGATATGTTTTGGAATATCGCGGTGAAGCCGTGCGCAACCTTTCGATGGAAGGCCGCATGACGATGTGCAATATGTCAATTGAGGGCGGCGCTCGCGCTGGCATGATTGCGCCAGATGAAACAACTTTTGCCTACATCGAAGGCCGCGATCGTGCACCAAAAGGAAAAGATTGGGAGAAAGCACTGGAATATTGGCGCACCTTGCCAACTGAAGATGGAGCCAAATTCGATCATGAAGTTATTTTGGATGCTGCAACACTTTCACCATTTGTTACTTGGGGAACAAATCCAGGCCAAGGTGCACCACTATCAGCCTCGGTACCAGATCCAGCGCAATTCAATGATCCGGTAGAGCGCACTGCGGCAGAGCGAGCGCTGCAATACATGGATTTGCAACCAGGTATTAAGTTAAAAGATATTTTCGTTGATACCGTGTTTTTAGGTTCGTGCACAAATGGTCGCATTGAAGATTTGCGCGCGGCAGCTGAAATTATTAACGGCAAGAAACTAGCCAACAACTTAAAGATGATTGTGGTGCCAGGCAGCGCTCGGGTTCGTTTGCAAGCAGAATCAGAAGGTCTCGATCAAGTTTTCCTGGCTGCTGGTGCGGAATGGCGCAGTGCTGGTTGCTCAATGTGTTTGGGAATGAATCCAGATAAATTGAGTCGGGGCGAACGCGCGGCATCAACTTCCAATCGAAACTTTGAAGGACGACAAGGTCCAGGTGGCAGAACTCATTTAGTGTCACCACAAGTTGCTGCCGCAACTGCCGTGTTGGGTCATTTAGCTGAGCCAAAAGATTTGGGGATGTAATGGAAGCGTTCATCAAACACACCGGAGTTGGCGCGCCGCTGCGTCGTAGCAATGTTGATACCGATCAGATAATTCCAGCTGAGTATCTAAAGCGAATTACGCGTCATGGCTATGAAGATGCGCTCTTTAAAGCATGGCGAGATGACGAGTCATTTGTGCTTAATCACCCGATCTATAAAACCGCCACGGTATTAGTTGCTGGTCCTGAGTTTGGCACCGGCTCATCTCGCGAGCACGCAGTTTGGGCGTTAATGGATTACGGTTTCAAGGTAGTAATTTCACCTAGATTTGCCGACATCTTTCGTGGCAACTCAGGTAAAGGTGGCTTGCTTACGGCGCAAGTTACAGATGAGGTAACTGAGCAACTTTGGGCCTACTTAGAAGCTGATCCCGGCGCAAAAATTACAGTTGATTTACCAACTCAGCAGATCACCGCAGGCGAGATTGTGGCTAGTTTTGAGATTGATCCATACGTTAAATGGCGCTTGCTTGAAGGACTAGATGACATTGGCATCACAATGCAACAACTAGACCAAATCGGTGCTTTTGAGCAAAATCGAGCCAGTTGGCGGCCAAAAACCACCGCTTAGGGCAAAAACCAGTTAGTTGTGAGGGAATTTCCTGCGTGTCGGCCATATCTATGGGGGAATTTGCCTACGCTTTGTGGGTCGGTAAGTAATCGGCAAACAACTTTGGAGGTTCTTCGTGAACAAGGCAGAACTAGCGGATGCAGTTGCCGCTGATCTGGACATCTCTCGCAAGCAAGCGCTAGAGGCAATTGATTCAGTACTAGACAACATCGTTCATGCTGTTGTCAAAGATGACAAGGTTTCCCTTGTTGGCTTTGGTACCTTTGAAAAGGCTAAGCGAGCAGCTCGCAATGGCCGTAATCCACAAACTGGTGCGGTTGTAAAGATCCCAGCAACTTCAGTGCCTAAATTCAAGGCAGGAGCAGAATTCAAAGGTCTAGTTTCAGGCAAGAAGAAGGCTTCTCGCAAATAATTTGCTAAGTTTAGACAACTCGGGCGTCAGGTGTTTTGCACTTGGCGCCCGAGATGTTTTAGGGTGAGGGCACATGAGCGCAGTTAAGCGAAAAGACAAATCATTTATCTGGTGGCTAGTTGCGGTGCTGCTTCAACCAAAAATGACATTGCTAACTAAACACGATTGGCGAAATTCAAACCGGGTAAATGTTGACAGCGGAATCATTTTTGCCGGCAACCACATTTCTTGGTTTGACTCATTTCCAGTTGCTCACTTTATGTGGGCGAATAATCGGCCACCGATTTATTTAGGTAAAGAATCTGTCTTCAAAGTAAAGGTAATCGGATCGCTACTGCGCGCGCTCGATCAAATTCCAGTTAAGCGAAATACTGATGATGCCGCCAGTGCGCTTAGTTTTGCCGCAGAGCGAATCAATGCTGGTGAAGCAGTTGTAATTTATCCCGAAGGCACTATCACCAGAGATCCAGCGCTTTGGCCGATGAAAGGTAAAACTGGCGCAGTTCGATTAGCGCTACTAACTGGCGCTCCACTAATTCCATTTGCACAATGGGGAGCACAAGAAGTTATTCCACCGTATCAACTTAAGCTTAAATTGTTTCCTCGTAAAACTATGAAAATTAATGTTGGCGAACCGATTGATATTAGTAAATATCAAGGTAAGCCAATTACTGATGAATTGCTTGCAATTGCCACCGAAGAATTGATGCAGCAAATAGCAGATCTACTTGGCGAGTTGCGAAATGAAACGGCACCAACCAAACGTGAATCACTCTCGCAGTGGTTAGCGAAGAAAGATCAAGCCTGATCTAGCGCTTGCGATAAGTCTTGCCAAAGATCTTCAACATCTTCAATTCCCACACTTAATCTAATCAAGTTTTCCGGCACCCCAACAGGTTCATTTGCCCAGCGGCGACGGCGTTCAAGTTGAGATTCAACGCCACCTAAACTGGTTGAATGAGACCAAAGTTCCGTTGCGTTAGCCACTCGTTCACAAGCAGCCGCATCACCGGTTAAAACAATTGAAAACACTGAGCCATAGCCACACATCTGCGATTTAGCTAATTCATAATCTGGATGGCTAGGTAATCCCAGGTGATAAACCTGCGCCACTTTTGGGTGAGTAGATAATCGCTGCGCTAAATCAAAAGCAGATGCTGATGCCCGATCCTGACGGAGTTGAAGTGTGCGAATTCCGCGTAAAAGTAGGTATGCGTCAAACGGACTTATCACCGCACCAATTAAAGTGCGAATATCTGCTAATTTTTGAAGCAATTCGGTGTTTCGAGTTATCAAAGCACCCGCCAGCAGATCAGAGTGGCCACCTAATTGTTTGGTAGCGCTGTGCATCGAGATATCTGCGCCCAAATCAAGTGGAGATTGATGAAGTGAGCCAGCGAGCGTGTTATCAACTGCAGTAATCCCGCTAGTTGCCGCAGCAATCGCGCGGATATCCCACACTCGGATAGTGGGATTTGTTGGCGTATCTAACCAAACCAGATCTGCCGTTTCCGCCGCAGCGATCATCGCGGCTTGATCTCCAGTTGGAATGAGTTTTAAGTTGATTCGGTTAGCGGTGGCTAATTCCTTTAATCTTTTGTCGATGCCGCTATAGCCAACATCGCCGGCAACTACTGTTGCGCCAACTGGTAGTAACTCAACTACTGCATTGAACGCTGCCATCCCGCTGCTGAATAGCAGAGCACTGCCATTTTCCAATGTGCCAATTGCGGTTTCGGTTGCCACCCAGGTGGGGTGGTTGTTTCGCGCATAGCCGTACTCGCCACCAGCATTAAATCCAGTACTAAGTGTGATGCTTGGGTTAAGTGGCGAGCCAGCATCATGACTGCGGCCAGCTTGCACCAACTTGGTCACTAGTTTCCAGCGATTTGGCTTTGATTTATCCATGGCGTCAGGTTATCGGGTCGGGCAACCACTAGGTTTTCAGCATGGGAAAAACCATTGCCGTGTTATTTGGCGGACCAAGCAATGAGCACGAGATCTCATGCTTGAGTGCCAAAACGGTGATGACTGCGCTGCAAGCTGCAGGTTATTTGGTTTATCCGGTTGCAGTTGATCGGGATTTGAATTGGCGGCATGTGCCAAGCGCAATCTCGGAGCTAGCGGCAATTTCAGATCGATTGCCCAGCACTGCTGATCTAACTGGTGAGCAGATATCAACGATAACAGCTGATCTCGCATTTCCAGTGCTGCATGGCGTATGGGGTGAAGACGGCGGCGTGCAGCAACGACTAACAGAGTTGAAATTGCCATACGTCGGCTCTGGGGTGGCAGCATCAAAGTTAGCAATGGATAAAGCTGCAACTAAATCTGTGCTGTTTGAAATTGGTGTGCAGGTTGTGCCAGCAGTATTAGTGACCAAGTCAACTTGGGAATCCCAACTACCTCAAATTTCGCAATTAGGTGAAGACTTATTTATTAAGCCGTGCCATGGTGGCTCATCTCTGGGCGTTACGCATCTAAAATCACTAGAACAACTACCTGATGCGCTACAGCAAGTTTTCGCCTTGAGTGATGATGCAATTGTTGAAATTGCGGTATCAAGGCCGCGCGAAATTGAAATAGGCGTGCTACAGCAACCAGATGGCAAGTTAGTGATGAGTGTTTGTGGTGAAATCAAATTACGACCAGAGTTTGATTTTTATGATTATCAAGCGAAGTACTTAGCTGATGGCGCGGAGTTAATTGTTCCAGCTCAATTATCTGATCAGACGTACCGTGCCATAAGTGAGGCTGCCCAAAATGCGTTTACCGCGCTAGGTTGCGCAGGACTTGCTCGAGTTGATTTCTTAGTTACAGCCGATGACTTGATTTATCTTAATGAAGTTAACACTATGCCTGGCTTTACCCAGATTTCAATGTATCCAAAAATGTTTGCGGCATCTGGAATTGAACTGCCGGAATTAGTTGATGCACTAGTTCAGCACGGACTTGCTGCCAGTAGGTAATTATGAACACAGATTTGACCATGCAAGTTAGCGAACTCGATGAACATGAGTTGGTTCGATTAATTTTGTCGGTGCTGACAAAATATCAAACTTCGCAGTTAGTGGTTCAGCCAGGAGATGATGCCGCAGTTTTGCCTGGCCTTACCCAACCAACTATCACAGCTGATCTATTGATTGAAGATGTTCATTTTCAAACAAATTGGTCAAGTGCATCCGATATCGGAACTAGAGCAGCTGCTGCGAATTTAGCAGATTTAATTGCGATGGGAGCGCGACCAACTGCGCTAACGGTTTCGCTGGGTTTGCCAGCAACAACTCAGGTTGGGTATGTCATTGAATTAATTGAAGCGATTTCAGCTGAAGCCAGTTTAACTTCAGCACAAGTTGTTGGTGGCGATGTCACTAAAAGTGAAAAACTAGTTGTTTCAATTACTGCTGTTGGAGATTGTGAGACCCGCAGGCCAATACTGCGCTCTGGAGCAGTTGTTGGAAATTTAGTTGGATTAATTGGTCGCATCGGTCATGCCCAAGCTGGCCTGGAATTATTAACCGCTGGCTTAACCAAACCCGCCGGTTTGATTGCAGCCCATCAGCGACCTATTGTTTCTTATCAAGCCGGTATTGCGGCTTGGCCAGTTGCCAACGCCATGATTGATGTTTCAGATGGCTTGCTAGTTGACCTCGGCCATATTGCTCGAGCTTCTTCGGTAGCAATGTCATTAAGTTCAGCACAATTGGAAAACTTAGTTTCACCTGATTTAGTTGCAGCGGCAGCGGCACTGCGGGTCGATCCAGTTAGCATGCTGTTAAGCGGCGGCGATGACCATGCCTTTATCGTGGTTGCACCAGTGCTACCCGAAGGGACAAAACAAATTGGTGAAGTGAAATCAGGTAGCGGTGTTTGGCTGGATAACCAACCAGCCCAATTACTGGGCTATCGACACTTTAGCGGCTGACGGTTTTGCCGGCTTTGATGCAAGAAGTGCAGGCATAAACTGCTTTTGAGTTACTACCTGTGCTTACTCGCACCTTCTGAATGTTTGGATTGAATCGCCGACGAGTCTTGTTTTCGGCATGCGAAACGTTGTTTCCGAAACGTGGGCCCTTGCCGCAGATTTCACACGTCGCAGCCATCTTGATCTCCTCAGGTATTGCCCTCGATCGGGGACATCCCCCAACGAGCAGAGGCGAATACTAACCCACGCCCTAATTTTGCGAGATACTCACCGCCATGGCCAAAGATTCGCTGCCCAAAGTCACCCTCCGCACCAAGCTGGGTGGATTACTCGGGGATGCCACCGCGAAGGCACTAAAGGCTGGCTTTGAGATTGTCGACGTGGCGGGGTTACTGCGGCATTACCCCAGAAGATATGCCGAGCGTGGCGAGCTAACTGACCTTAGTGCGCTGGTGCCAGGGGAGCATGCCACCGTGATGGCAGAGATCTCTCGAGTGGTGGAAATTCCCGGTCGCGGTAAAGCGGGCTCACGGTTGGAAGTTACCGTTACCGATGGTGTCGCAAATCTAGATCTGGCATTTTTTGCCTATGGCAAATGGCATCGCAGCAAATTAAAAGTTGGTGCGCGCGGGTTGTTTGCTGGCAAAGTTGGCGAATTTCGCGGTAGGCGACAACTGGCGCACCCGGAATATGCGTTAATTCCAGAAGCGAATGACGATGATGTGGCAAGTGAGATTGCTGAAACTTTTGCTAACGCATTAATTCCAGTTTATCCAGCAACCGCTAAATTGCCATCGTGGCGAATTGCTCGAGCAATTGCAATTGTATTAGCGCAAGTAGAATTTGATGAAGATTCACTCCCTGAAAACATTCGCTCTAAACATAACTTAATTGGATTAGCGGATGCCTTTAAGCAAATTCATAAACCAACCACAAAACCTGAAATTGCAGCTGCAATTGAAAGATTCAGATTTGAAGAAGCATTCGTACTGCAAACTGCGCTTGCACAACGAAGATTGGCTGCGTTAGCTGTCCCAGCCATCAGTAGATCGTCAGGCAATGGCTTAGTTGAGCAATTTGATGCCCAGTTGCCATATCAGTTAACGCCAGGGCAGCAACAAGTTGCAGCTGAGATTTCTGCTGATGTAGGAAAAACGCAACCGATGAACAGGTTGCTGCACGGTGAAGTAGGTGCTGGTAAAACGGTGGTTGCACTTAGAGCCATGCTGCAAGTTGTCGCAAGCGGCGGCCAAGCAGCGCTGCTTGCCCCAACATCAGTGCTGGCAGCGCAGCACTATCAATCAATTTCTAATTTGTTAGGCGAGTTAGGAAACGGGCCGCTGCTAAGTGGTAATCCAGTTGCAACCAAAGTTGTCTTAGTTACAGGTGCAATGAGTGCGGGAGCAAAGCGCGCAGCGCTCGCCGAAATCGCAGCTGGTGAGGTAGGAATTGTGATTGGCACGCACGCACTACTGGAAGAACAAGTGCAGTTTCTAGATTTAGGATTAGTAGTAGTTGACGAGCAACATCGCTTCGGCGTGGAACAGCGGGATCGCTTAAGCGAGCGCGGCAGAGCAGGAACCCGGCCACACCTCTTAGTAATGACGGCAACACCTATTCCACGTACCGTTGCGATGACGGTATTTGGTGACTTGGACGTCTCTCAGTTAACTACGCTGCCGCAAGGCCGAAAAGAGATCGCAACACATGTGGTTGCCTCAGCGGAGCAGCCAGCACATTTAGCTCGTGTTTGGCAACGGATAACGGAAGAAGCAGCAGCAGGTCATCGCATATTTATTGTTTGCCCGCGAATTGGTGGGGACGCTGCGGAAGATGATTTACCAGAAAGCGAAGATCAGAAACGACCGCCGCTCGCAGTGCTCGATGTGTTGACCAAATTGCAATCAGGTCCGCTGGCGCAACTTCGATTAGCTGCACTACATGGCCGATTAAGTGCTGAAGAAAAAACGGCACTGATGAACAGATTTAACTCAACTGCAGCAGATGCCCTGGACGTGTTGGTGTGTACTACGGTGATTGAAGTTGGTGTTGATGTGCCAACGGCAACGATGATGGTAGTACTAGATGCAGATCGTTTCGGCATAGCTCAGTTACATCAGCTGCGTGGCCGAGTGGGTCGTGGCGGATTACCGGGGTTGTGTGTTTTGGTAACAGAGTCCGAACCAGACTCGTTGGCGCGACAACGATTAGCTGCGGTAGCAGCAACTAATGATGGCTTCGTGCTCGCTGAGGTTGATTTGGAACAACGCCGTGAAGGTGACGTGCTTGGTGCAACGCAATCTGGCCTGAAGTCCAAACTGCGATTACTTGAAGTAACTAAACATGCACAGGTTGTTGAGGTAGCCAGAACGGCGGCATTTGATTTAGTTCAATCAGATCCAGAGTTAACAAAGCATTTAGGGTTGCGCAGTGCAGTTGCGGCAATAGTGGGCGATGAGGGAGCGGAGTGGCTAGCTAAATCATGACTCGAATTATCGCTGGAAAATTTAAGGGACAACGAATTGCAGTTCCACAGCAAGGCGTGCGGCCAACTACAGATCGAGTTCGGGAAGCAATATTTAATGCGTTAGATGCCAGATTAGATTCTTGGCAAGAGCAAAATGTGCTTGATGTTTTTGCTGGTTCTGGTGCGCTGGGTATGGAGTCACTTTCACGAGGTGCTCGTGCTGCAACATTTTTAGAAAAAGATCGCACCACTGCAGCTGTGATAAATCAGAATATACAAAAAATTGGCGCTGCAGGAAAAGTAGTTGTTGGGGCAGCAGACACATTCCGACCTACAGAGCAATATTCGCTAGTTTTTCTCGATCCGCCCTTTGCGATTGCCGATAGCTATTTGTTTGAACTGCTAACCAAATTTGCGCCAAACATCAGCATTGGCGGACTGGTTTTAGTGGAGCGTGGCAAGCAGCATGAATTTAGTTGGCCGGCTGGATATTCCCAGATACTTGAGCGAGGATACGGGGATAGTCTTATCTTCTTGGCAGAGCGACAGGATGCATCATGACCAAAAAATTAGGCGGCTCAGTAGTTTGTCCTGGATCTTTTGACCCTATCACTTTGGGGCATCTAGATATTATTAGGCGTGCCAGTTTGCAGTTTGATTCAGTTGCAATCGCAGTGCTGCAAAATCCAGCAAAGTCGAATTTGTTCTCAGTTGATGAGCGCATCGACATGATCTCAGAAGCGACTAAAGATTTAGACAACGTTGAAGTTGTATCATTTCAGGGACTATTAGTTGATTTCTGTAAGAGTAGGAATATCTCAACAATTGTCAAGGGATTGCGCGCTGTCTCAGATTTTGATTATGAATTACAAATGGCACAGCTAAACCATCAAATTAGTGATGTGGAAACTTTCTTCATGTCCAGCAATCCAACATATTCATTTCTTTCTTCTTCCATGGCAAAAGAAGTTGCGAAGTATGGTGGCTCAGTCTCCCAGCTAGTACCAGCCAATGTAGCGGCAGCATTAGCAGCTAAATTTAAGCAGGCTTAAATGCATATCAACGATCTGTTAAATGACTTGGTAAGTAAATTGAATTCTGCCAAGAAACAATCATTAGGCCGCGGATTTTTAATTGGCGATAAAGATGAATTAGTTAACTTAATTGAAGATGTTCGAGCGCTGTTGCCGTCAGTGGTAACTGAGGCAGAGTCTATTTTGGCTAAGCGCGATGAGGTAATTCGTGATGCCAAACTCCAAGCAGAGAAGATTTTGGCACAAGCTGAAATGCAACGAGACAAACTGGCATCTAGTCATGAAGTCCTACTAACCGCTGCTGCGGAGGCTGAAGCAATCCGAGCCGAGGTGGCACAAGAGGTGGCCAAGATGCGGGCCGAGACTGATGATTACATTGACAAGCAGTTGGCCCGATTTGAGGTGGCCCTAACTAAGGTGCTTACTAGCGTGCGAAAAGGCCGTGATCGGCTTGGCGGCGATGCTGGTTTTGAGGATCTCTCCGGGCAATAATTTTTGGGTTTGCTACCCTTAGCGACTCGATTGCTGTGCTGCCGTTTGGTTGCCGACGGGAGGGCAAGTGAGCGCGTTAAATCCAACTGCACCGTTAGTCATTTCAATACATGACCTCGGGCGTGCGGCTGGATTACGCAAGGAGTTCTCACTTAGCATCCCAGCGCCGCTGAATTTTGGTAATGCAGTGATCGGAGTGCCAGAAGGTTCACCGATCAAACTGGATCTGATTTTGGAATCAGTGGTCGATGGCGTTCTTGTAACTGCAGTTGCCACACTTGCCTACCAAGGTGAATGTGCTAGATGTCTTGATCCAATCGAGCAAGAAGCAGAGATTGAATTTCAAGAACTCTATCTGTATCCAGAAGCTGTAGTAGCTGGTGAACAAGACGATACATTTCGAGTGGTTGACGATTTGATCGATCTGGAAACAGCATTGCGAGATGCGGCATTACTTGATCTGCCACTTGCGCCGGTCTGTGATGACGATTGTCTTGGATTGTGTGCGCAATGCGGGATTCGGTTAGTTGATGATCCCGAGCATGTACATGATCAAGTTGATTCGCGCTGGCAGGCACTGACAGATTTATTCGATACTAAGGAAGGTTGATCGACATGGCAGTTCCAAAACGGAAGAACTCCCGATCACGCACGCGTCACCGCCGTGCAACTTGGAAAGCAAAGTTGCCTCAGATTAATAAGCAGGTCGTGAACGGCAAAGTTGTTTACTCAGTTTCGCACCGAGCAAACGATGACGGTCGTTACAACGATCGCCAGGTGCTTGACGTCTAACAGTGTCGACCACACCCCCTCGCGGGGGCGAGGTCGATTCCGTCAAAGACGTGATCGCCCTGGTTTCCGCGACTTTGCCCGAATTAATTCAAGTGCTGCAAATTGAGATTAGCTCTGTAGAACTTGCACCAGCATTGGTTCATCGCTCTTGGTCTTATGAGCACGGCGGTATCCCAACTAATGAGCGTCTTGAGTTCTTAGGTGATGCCGTTTTAGGAATGGTAGTTACCGAACAATTGTTCATGCGCAATCCAACTGCGTCTGAAGGAAATTTAGCTCGATACCGATCCGCAATTGTTAACTCCAAAGCACTAGCTGATGTGGCGAGAACGCTTGGGCTAGGTAGTCATTTATTACTTGGCCGAGGCGAGGCAGCATCTGGTGGCGCTGATAAAGATTCCATCTTGGCGGACTCATTAGAAGCGGTGATTGGCGCAGTTTTTGTTTCAACTGGTTTAACAGCGGCAACCGAATTGATTCTTCGATTGTTTGATCAACTTATTGATTCATCTAGCGACTTAGGTGCCGGGCTAGATTGGAAAACTAGTTTGCAGGAGTTAGCGGCAGCTAGACATGTTGAGCCACCAGAGTACGTGATCACCGAATCTGGCCCAGATCATGATAAGCGCTTTACTGCGCAAGTTAAGTTTGGTGAGCAAGTGCTGGGCTTAGGTGAAGGGCGAAGCAAGAAAGCTGCGGAGCAGCAAGCAGCTGCAAGTGCTTTTGCAATATTGACCAATGCCTGAACTGCCAGAGGTTGAAACCGTTCGTCTTGGACTACTGCCGCATTTAGTTAACCAAACAATTTCATCAGTGACGATTTCACATCCGCGTGCAATTAGACGTCATCTAGCCGGTCCGAAAGACTTCACTAGGCAGTTAAGCGGTAAAAGAATCTCAAATATAAATCGTCGCGGAAAATTTATCTGGATGCCGTTTAACGATAACGCCTTAATTATTCATTTAGGTATGAGCGGACAATGTTTGATTTTTCCACAACCGACACCGGTACAACGGCATGAGCGGATTCGAATGACCCTGCAGGAAAATCAGCAGGCAATGCTGTTTGTTGATCAGCGTACTTTTGGTGGTATGCAACTTGATCGACTAGTGAGAGACAAATATGGTCTGGAAGTTCCAGCATCAGTTTCCCACATAGCGTTAGATCCCTTCGATCCTAACTTTGATCTAACCGAAACCAGTAAGCGATTGCGCACTAAGCAAACTGAAATCAAACGAGCCCTGTTAGATCAAGGTTTGATTTCAGGAATTGGAAACATCTACGCAGATGAGGCGCTATGGTTAGCAAAACTGCATCCTCGTCGGCAGGCAAGTTCGTTGACAGCAGTTCAGGCAAAGTCAGTGCTGCTGGCCGCAGCTGAAGTAATGCAGCGCGCCTTGGCTCAGGGCGGCACCTCCTTTGATTCACTATATGTCAATGTGAACGGTGAGAGCGGCTATTTCGCTCGGGACCTCAATGCCTACGGCCGAGCCAATCAACCTTGCCCCAGGTGTGGTAGACCAATTAGGCGAGAGAAGTTCACAAATCGCTCTAGTCACCTATGTCCCAGGTGTCAACGAGCCCCGAAAAGATAGGCTTGGGGGCACTTCCTCGCCCGATAATTGCCTCACCTCACCAAGGAGTACCTGCGCGTGTATCTCAAGAGTCTGACGGCGAAGGGATTTAAGTCCTTTGCATCAGCGACCACGCTCAATTTTGAACCAGGCATAACTTGCGTGGTTGGGCCTAATGGTTCTGGAAAATCCAACGTAGTTGATGCACTGGCCTGGGTAATGGGTGAACAGGGTCCAAAGACGTTGCGTGGCGGCAAGATGGATGATGTCATCTTCGCTGGCACCACGTCACGGCCACCGTTGGGACGTGCTGAAGTTTCATTAACTATCGATAACACCGATGGCGCACTACCAATTGAATACACTGAAGTAACAATTGCTCGCACCTTGTTTCGTGGTGGTGGCAGTGAATACGCAATTAATGGTTCGCCATGTCGATTATTAGATATTCAAGAATTACTCAGCGACTCTGGAATTGGTCGCGAGATGCACGTGGTTGTTGGGCAAGGTCAGCTAGATCAAATTTTAGTTGCAACACCAGAAGAGCGTCGCGGCTTTATTGAAGAAGCAGCTGGCGTGCTTAAGCATCGTCGTCGCAAGGAAAAAGCACTTCGTAAATTGGAAGCAGCTCAAGGGAACTTGGTTAGACTGCAAGATTTAACAAATGAATTACGGCGACAGTTAAAGCCGCTTGGTCGTCAGGCTGAACTAGCTCGCAAAGCGGCGGTATTCCAAGCTGATGCACGTGATGCTCGATTGCGCTTGCTCGCCGATGATTTGTTGGAATTGCAATCAGCGCTTGATAAAGAAATTGCAGACGAAAATATTCTGCGCGAGCGTCAAGCTAGAGTCCAACAGCAACTTAAAGAAGTTGATGCTGAAATTGCTCAGCTAGAGGAATCAGCAGTATCAGCCGCACCAAAATTGAGCAAAGCTCAGGATGCTTGGTTTACGTTATCGGCATTGCGGGAAAGATATTTTGGGTTGCGGCAGGTCGTGTCGGAGCGCATTCGCCTCACTTCACAGCCGATTGATGAACAGCCTCGCGGACTTGATCCAGAAGTATTAGATCAACAGGCCGCCCTTGCTCGTACCGAGAGCAGTGTGCTAAAAACTCAGGCGGAAACTCATCAACTAAAACTAGATCAATTAACCGCATTGAGAATCGATCTAGAACAGCAATTAGTTGATGCGGAATCATTGCTGACTTCAGCAGCGCAGAGCGCAGCAGATCGGCGAGAGCATTTGGCCAAGTTGGCTGGCGAAGTAGCAGCTGCCGAATCTCGCCGCGACACCCGAAGTGCTGAAATCGATCGACTAAATACTCAAGTTGCTGATGCAACCAAGCGAGCTTCGGAAGCAGAGGCCGCGTATCGACGTGAAGAGGCAGCGATCGCAGGTTTAGATGCGGGCGAGTTGCAGTTAGATTCAGTGCATGAACAAGCAGCTGGCTTGGTTAATGCAGCGCAAGCTCAGTTAGATAAAGCACGCGCTAGTTTGAATGCAGCAGAGCGGGAGTTAGCTTCCAGTGAAGCAACCGTGGCAGCGATTGAAGCGGCAATTCGCCGAAATGGTGATGGTGGAAAAAAATTAATTGAGAATAACATTGCTGGAATCTCGGCAAAGTTAGTCTCACAATTACAAATCACTCCTGGCTATGAGATGGCTGTTGCATCAGCATTGTCTGTTGCAGCCGATGCCGTAATCGCCAATGATGAGAATTCTGCAACAGCAGCTGTTGCATATTTAAGGGACTCAAATCAAGGTCGAGCTGCGATTGTAATTCCAGCATCTGCAGCTGAAACGACTGAAACCGTATCAAATGCACCGTCTCTAATTGAATTTATAACAGCATCAGGTGAGGTCGCGCGGGCGGTTAAGAATCTTTTGGCAGATTGCGTGATTGCACCAGACCTAGCAACTGCGATTGCGATCAATCGAAATCAACCACAACTTCGAGTAGTAACAAAAGCAGGCGACTTAGTTATGCGTGGTCTGGTCATTGGTGGTGGTGAGTTGGCTGATAACGCAGTGACAACTCAATCTGCGCTAGCAGCAGCCAAGGAAGAATTTGCGATTAAACAAGCAGCAGTGGTAGCTGCTCGCAACGAGTTCGCCGCAGCACAGCAAGCCCAGCAGGTTGCGCAGAATTCACTTGACGATGCGCTGGCCAAGGTTAAAGAGGCCGAAGCGGCACAGGCGCGGGTGGCACTGCGATTGGCAGAGTTAAGTCAGCAATCTCGAGCGGCAGCTGCAGAAGCAGAGCGATTAAGAAGTCTATTAGCTCAGGCAGAGCAATCTTTGGCAGCAGATAAATCAGAAATCGAGCAACTGCAGCAACGGTTAGAGATTGCCCGGACGGCACCAACTACTATCACGCCAATTACCGCTGAGCAACGTGATCTTTTAGTGCATCAAGTTGCCACTGCTCGCTCAACGGAAGTAGAGGAGCGTTTGACGCTGCGAACAGCAGAAGAGCGCTATCAAGTTGCGGTATCAAAAGTATCGGAATTAGAACAGCTAGCTACGGCAGAGCGGGATTCAAGAATTAACGAAGTGCAGCGCCGGGAACGGTTAAAGCGCGAAGCTGCAGTTGCCGCAGCAGTGAGCATTGCGATTAACCAGGTATTAGAGCGACTTGAGATATCAGTGAATGCAGCCTCAACGCTCAAAGCTGATCTCGAACAACAGCGTGCCGAACGCGATACCAGATTGCAGAGTTTGCGCCACCGTGCTCGTGAATTGGAAACCGAACGAGCCGCCTTAGTTGACTCAGTGCATCGAGATGAACTGGCACGAACTGAGCAGCGTGGTCGAATAACAGCAATCGAAGATAAGGCGTTGAGTGATTTTGGTGTCTCGCCAGATGTGCTGATTGCAGAATATGGACCAGATCAACTAGTTCCACCATCGCTTAAGGCACCTGGTGATGAAGAAACTGATTCTGGTGAACCAGAGGTGGCTAAGCCTTATGTTCGATCCGAACAGGAAAAGCGCGCTAAAGAAGCAGAGCGTCAATTGGCACTTTTGGGTCGGGTGAATCCATTAGCGCTAGAAGAGTTTCAGGCGATGGAAGAGCGACACAAATTCCTTGGCGAGCAGTTAGAAGATGTGAAGCGGACCAAGTCTGACCTGGAGCAAGTTATTAAAGAAGTAGACGATCGAGTGCAGCAAGTTTTTGCGGAGGCTTTTGCTGATACTGCCCGAGAGTTTGAAGGAGTTTTTTCTCGACTATTCCCCGGTGGCGAAGGTAAGTTAATTCTGGTTGATCCAGATAATCTCTTAATCTCTGGTGTTGATGTCGAAGCACGTCCGGCAGGTAAAAAAGTGAAACGATTGTCACTGCTTTCCGGTGGCGAACGCTCATTAGTTGCGGTCGCATTTCTAGTCTCACTGTTTAAAGCCCGACCAAGTCCGTTTTATGTTTTAGACGAAGTTGAAGCTGCGCTAGATGATGTCAACTTAGGCAGATTACTAGAGATTTACGAAGAACTTCGCGAGAACAGTCAGTTAATCGTAATTACCCATCAGAAGCGCACCATGGAAATTGCAGATGCGCTCTATGGTGTTAGCATGCGAAACGATGGTATCTCTGCTGTGATCAGTCAACGCATTCGAGACGTTAGCGACGAGTTAGTGGAATCGCAGTGAGTTTCAACTCACTTCGAAACCGGATTTTTCTAGTTTCATCATTTGGCATTATTGCTGGCGGATTTCTCGGCGCTCAATTGGGCAGTTTGGCTGATGCTGGATGGGGCGACTTAGTTGGTGCGATAGTAGGCATGTGGCTAGGTGGTCCAATCAGCGCCATGCTTACGTTTCAAATCCTGATCGGTAAATTGGATTTTGAGTTAGCGCTGTCCAGGGCGCGAGTCTTCAATGTAATTCTCACTCTGCTTACGGCAACAATCCTATTGACAGTTTTTTCAGTTGCAGTTCGAATAAGTTCAGGTTCAATTTTGTTAGTCTTTATTCTGATTTTTGCAAACTTATTGCTAAATTATTTAAGTTTGGTTGCCACGTTAAGGCTTGCAAAGAAATGAAATTTCGTGGTTGGGGGACTGCGCTTAGATCAGTATTGGCCAAATCTGATATTCAAACTCAGGATTGGGAAGAAGTAACTGATCAATTACTGCTGGCTGATATTGGCTCTCACTGGACTAAGCAAATTGTTAGCAATCTAAAGCAAAGCGCTGTTAACAAAGCTGACTTGACCAAAGAGTTAGCAGCTCAATTAATGAATGCGCTTCAAACAACCGCTAGTCGAGAATTAGATTTATCAGCAAAGCCAGCGGTGATAATTATGGTTGGTGTAAATGGTGTCGGGAAAACAACGTCAATGGGAAAAATTGGTGCGCAGTTAGTGTCTAGTGGACACAAAGTGCTCTTTGGTGCCGCAGACACTTTTCGTGCGGCAGCAGTTGCGCAATTACAGACTTGGGGAGAGCGCAGCGGAATTGAGGTTGTAGCTAAAGAGCAAGGATCTGATCCAGCCAGCGTTGTTCATGAAACAGTGACTAAGGCAAAAGCTGGAAACTTTGATGTTGTGCTGTTGGACACTGCGGGAAGATTGCATACCAAATCTGCCCTTATGGACGAGTTGGGGAAAGTCATTAAGGTGGCTCAACGAATTTCCCCCATTAGTGAAATATTGCTGGTAGTTGATGCCACCGTTGGCCAAAACGGCTTAACCCAAGCGAAAGTCTTTAGCGAGGTTGCGCCAATTACTGGGGTGGTGCTGACTAAATTTGATGGCACCGCCAAAGGTGGAATTGTGATTGCCATCCAACAGGAACTTGGCGTCCCGGTTAAATATCTTGGCATCGGCGAAGGAGTCATGGATCTGGTGCCATTTGACCCGGCATGGTTTGTCAGCCAATTGCTGGAAACAAATCTGTAACAAACCAGTTAATTACTTCACCAATTAGCAACAATATTACTGCAATATCGAAACACCACTCCTAGATATTTCTCCCTAGATTTCGGGCGCTGTGTCCGAATTATCAGGAGGGAAGATGGCAGCAATTGATACTGGCGACACTGCTTGGATGATGATTAGTGCCGCACTAGTTCTGCTAATGATCCCGGGACTTTCACTTTTCTATGGCGGCATGGTGCGTTCAAAGAGTGTGTTGAACATGATCATGATGTCATTTAGTGCTCTTGGCCTGGTAGCAGTTCTTTGGATTTTGTATGGATTTTCAATCACGTTTGGTAACTCAGTAGGTGACTCTGGTTTGATCGGAGATGCCACGGAATTTCTTGGCTTAACATCGTTAATGAATACTGAAGCTGTTATCGGCACAATTCCAGCACCTGTGTTTATCGCGTTTCAAGGAATGTTTGCTGCCATCACGGTTGCACTCATTTCCGGATCAATTGCAGATCGCGCAAAATTCGGTTCTTGGTTAGTGTTCGCTGGAATTTGGGCAACGGTGGTTTATTTCCCAGTTGCGCACTGGGTGTTCGCATTTGATGAATTCGTCGCAACTACAGGTGGTTGGATCGCAAATGACCTAGGTGCTATTGACTTTGCCGGCGGCACCGCGGTTCACATCAATGCTGGTGCAGCCGGCTTGGCGTTGGCATTTATCTTGGGTAAGCGAATTGGCTTTGGCAAAATTCCAATGCGGCCGCACAACTTGCCATTAGTAATGCTAGGCGCTGCACTGTTGTGGTTTGGCTGGTTTGGCTTCAACGCTGGTTCAGCAGTTGGCTCCAACGGACTTGCCGGTGTGGCGTTCTTAAACACCATTGGTGCAACTGCAGCGGCGATGCTCAGCTGGCTTCTAGTTGAGAAGATTCGTGATGGTCATGCCACTAGTTTGGGCGCAGCTTCGGGCGTAGTTGCTGGTTTGGTTGCAATCACACCAGCATGTGCTTCGGTAGATGCGATCGGGGCGTTGATTATTGGTGCGGTATCGGGCATCTTGTGCGCCTTGTCAGTTGGGCTTAAGTTCAAGTTTGGCTATGACGATTCGCTCGATGTGGTAGCTGTTCACTTAGTTGGTGGGGTAGTGGGAACAATCATGATCGGCATAGTTGGCCTAGAGGTTGGAATTCTCGATGGCGGCGGCACTGAGCAACTAGTCAAGCAAGTTATTGGAGCCGGAGCCGTTTTGGCTTACTCCTTCATCGCAACGCTAATCATCGGCAAACTGATCGATCTGACAATTGGATTTAGAATCAGTGCAGATGATGAGCAAGCCGGAATCGATGTTTCTTACCACGCAGAGCGCGGTTATGAACTATCTGATTCATCACAGGGCGGTTTATCTGGCGCTTCGAAGGGAGCCTAATCATGAAACTAATTACCGCAATTATCAAACCATTCAAACTAGATGATGTTAAGACCGCATTAGCAGCAGCTGGTGTCAATGGCTTAACGGTTTCGGAAGCAAGTGGGATGGGTAGACAGCGTGGCCATGTTGAGGTCTACCGCGGCGCTGAATACGCAGTTGATCTGGTGCCAAAAGTTCGAATCGAGATAGTCGTTGATGATGCGCAGGTAACTGCTGCAGTTGACGCAATTGTTGCCGCTGCCAATACCGGAAAAATTGGTGATGGCAAAGTTTGGGTTGTGCCCGTTGAGTCAATCGTTCGAGTTCGAACTGGCGAAAGCGGTACCGCAGCCTTGTAGTGGCAGGTATCCTCCTCTACTACCGACAGCGGGTGCTTGGGTAACTGAGCACTCGCTGTTACCTATTTTCGAAAGTAGGAACTATTTCGCTCCAAGAAATTCGCTCACAACTGCTGAACTCGAAGCTCTCTATTGCCGAAACCAATCAGCAGTTGTTGGCGCGCACAAATTCTTGGTTAATACACACCTTTAATGAGCACTGCCCAGCAGGTGCAGAGATTGCCTTGATTGCGATCGGTGGGTTGGGCCGAAATGAATTAGCTCCTGGCTCGGATCTGGACTTGCTATTACTGCACAGCAGCAAGCAGGCAACCGGAGCAGCAGAATTGGCTCAGCAGATCTGGTATCCAATTTGGGATAGCGGAGTTGGATTAGACCATTCAGTTCGAACTATTGACGAATCGTTGCTGCTAGCGGGACAGGATTTGCGGGTTATGTTCGGCCTGCTGGATCAACGATTTTTGGCTGGCAATGAATCACTTGCGGCAGAGCTGAATTTCAAAACGCTAGAGCTTTGGCGAAAAACTTTTTTCAAGCGACTGCCAGACATCATTCAATCTGATCGAGATCGACACCTCACATTTGGTGATTTAGCACACCTGCAAAATCCAAATCTAAAGGAATCACAAGGTGGGCTGCGAGATTTAGTTACGCTAAATGCGATTACCAAATCTTGGCAAGTGGAAGTAGGACTGGCAAAACTGGCATCAGCAAAATCTGTGCTGTGGCAGGCACGATCAGCGCTTCATTTAATTACCAAAAAGAACACAGATTTGTTGGCACAAGAGTTACAGCATGATGTTGCTGCAATGGTCAATTATTCCGACAGCGATCAATTACTAAGTGATGTCTATCGATCAGCAAGGGCAATTACTTTTACTTACAATCAAGCTATTCGAAGTGCAACTGATTTAAACAATTTGCGTAGCTGGTTAACTAGGCGAAGAGCGACTAGGACGCCAATTACCGATGGCGTAGTACTGGCAGATAATCAAATTCAATTAGCTATGAATTATCGAGCTGATCATGCACTTATGCTCAGAGCCGCTATCTCAGCGGCTAAATTGAATCTTCCAATAAGCACTGAAATTTTGACGGAGCTTAAGGAAAGTGAAGAACTCTTCACTTGGGATGATCGAAAACGGGAACTATTTATTGAGTTGCTGGCTACCGGTGAGCCATTAATTGAGGTTTGGGAAGCGTTGGACCAGGCCGGAATAATTAGCATGATGTTGCCACAATGGGATGTGATCAGGTGCGCACCACAGCGAAATTCAGTTCACCGATTCACTGTTGATCGGCATTTGATCCAAACTGTAGTTGAAGCCAGCAAATTTACAACCATGGTGGCGCGCCCAGATATTTTGCTCATTGCCTCGCTGCTGCATGACATTGGTAAAGCACGTTTAGAAGATCATTCAATTTTAGGAGCCAAGCTATCTCGAGAGATCACCGTAACTATGGGGTTTTCAAAGTTAGATCAAGAGTTAATCGAGTTGCTGGTTCGACATCACCTGCTACTCCCAGAGACGGCAACTAAGCGCGATTTGGAGGACCCAGCTACTGTTTCAATAATAACCGCTGAAATCAAGTCGCAATTTGTGCTAAATCACTTGCACCATTTAACTATCGCCGATGCGCAGGCAACATCTGCGATTGCATCGTCAAATTGGCGGCTGAATCTAATCTCGCAGTTAGTGGATCTGGTTAAACAGACGTTAGTTGGTGAATCGCTACCAATTGAGCCAGAACTTGATCTTGAGCTACCGCTAAATTCGCATGGTGTAGGAATTTCAATCGCACCGCAGCAAGATGGGTATTTGATAACTGTTTCAGTACCAGATAGCCAAGGTGTGCTGGCCAAAATCGCGGGCTTTTTATCACTTCAGCGTTTGGCAGTTAGATCAGCAAAAACAAAAACGGTTGCTGATCGGGCGATTAGCTATTGGCATGTGTTGCCACTATTTGGCGATGCACCTGAAATAGATCTATTACGCAGTGAACTTACTCGAGTAATAACTGGTGCATTAGACATAGCGGCGCAGTTAGCAGCTCAGGAAAATTCGCAATTTAAGAGAGCAGAATCTGTAGCCCCAGTCAAAGTAATATTTCCAGAAGTTAGTTCCAACTACACCATCATAGAAGTCCGTGCTCCTGATCGAACTGCGTTGCTGTACCGAATTGCTGCCACTATTTCAGCGCAGCAGTTAGATATTTTCGCGGCAATTGTGGCCACCCATGGCGCTACGGTGGATGATGTTTTTTACGTTCGAACTAAAGGTGGTGCCCGACTATCCCCAACGCAATCAGAGCAACTCGGGCAAGCAATCATGGCCGAATTGGCGATTGGGTAATCTTTCGCCGTGTTCGCTCAACTCTCCAATCGACTCTCCGTCGCCCTGCGCAATGTTCGCGCCAAGGGTCGGCTGACTGAAGCCGATGTTGATGATGCCTTAATAGAAATCAGAGCAGCACTACTGGAAGCAGATGTTGCGCTAACGGTGGTGCGAGAGTTTGCCAAAACAATAAAGGCCAGAGCCGTAGGTGCTGAGGTATCAGCGGCACTCAATCCAGGTCAGCAATTTGTTCGAATCGTGAGTGAAGAGTTAACTGCAATTTTGGGCAGCAATACCAGAACTTTTAAATTTGAATCTGGCAAGCCAACCGTCGTGATGTTGCTTGGATTGCAAGGCGCTGGAAAAACAACGTTGGCAGGAAAGTTAGCGCTATGGGCAAAGTCGCAGCAGCGAACGCCACTACTGGTCGCCGCTGATTTGCAACGACCTAACGCGGTTGATCAACTTAAAGTTATTGCTTCCCAGGCTGAAGTTGCAGTTTATGCACCAGAGCCAGGCAATGGTGTTGGCGATCCAGTGAAGGTAGCGGCTGATGCCATCAAACATGCTGCTGGCCGAAACGATGTCATCATTATTGATACTGCTGGCCGGTTAGCTATTGATGCCGACCTTGTTGCGCAAGCTGCTGCCATTAAAAAAGTAGTTAACCCAACTGAAACACTGCTAGTAATTGACGCCATGATTGGTCAAGATGCAGTTACCACTGCAACTACTTTTAATGAGCAAGTTGGTTTTGATGCTGCTGTGCTAACCAAACTTGATGGCGACGCGCGTGGTGGCGCGGCTCTATCGTTAGTTTCAATAACTGGTAAGCCAATCATGTTTGCTTCAGTGGGCGAAAAGTTAACTGATTTTGATTACTTCCATCCAGACCGAATGGCTTCTCGAATTTTGGATCAGGGCGATGTACTGACTTTGATTGAGCAAGCCGAGCGAGCGATGGATGCTGAGCAATCTACCAAAATGGCAGAGTCATTGAAATCTGGTGACGGCTTTACTTTGGAAGACTTTCTAGAGCAATTGCAGGCAGTTAAGAAAATGGGAAACCTTTCAAGCATGTTAGCGATGTTGCCTGGTGCCGGAAAGTTGCAAAACCAGTTAGATGAATTAGATGACAAGCAACTAAAGCGCACCGAAGCAATCATCCAATCGATGACGCCAGCTGAGCGGGCAAACCCGGAACTATTAAATGGTTCACGTCGGGCGCGAATTGCAGCTGGCTCTGGAACCAGTGTGGTTGAAATAAACACCTTGGTAAAACGGTTCAGTGAAGCACAGAAGATGCTTAAGCGCGGCACTATCCCGGGCGTTGGGGCAATCCCTGGCGTTGCGCGCCAGCCGGTAAAGAAAGCTAAGCCTGGTAAGGGTGCTCGACGCAGCGGAAATCCAGCAAAACGGGCACAGCAGGGCTAATCGGTCGACCTTAACCGGGGATGGTTAGACTTCGGCGGCTAGTTACTCGACCCTCTCTTCCAGTAACCAGCACCCCGTGGTTGTGTTGTGAGCGCCCCACTCTCGCTTGCATGACCCATCCACAATAAACAAAAGGAATCAAGTGGCTGTAAAGATTAAGTTAAAGCGCACTGGCAAAGTGCATTTACCGCAATATCGAATTGTGATTGCAGATTCACGTAGTGCTCGTAATGGTCGTTCAATTGAAGAGGTCGGGTTCTACTATCCGAAAGAAGAGCCATCACGCATCGAGGTCAAGTCTGATCGGGTGCAGTATTGGCTTGGTGTTGGTGCGCAACCAACCGAACCAGTAGTTGCCATTTTGAAAGTAACTGGTGACTGGCAGAAGTTTAATAATCTTCCAGGTGCTGAGGGCACACTTAAGGTTGCCCCACCAAAGCCAGATAAGAAAGCAGCTTACGCAGCTGCCGTTGCCGACTCTGAGTCAGCTAAAGCTTCCCTAGATGCTGATCGAGATGCAGCAAAAGCAAAATTAGTTGCACCAAAGGTTGAAGAAGCACCAGCGCCAGCTGTTGAACCAGTTGCCGAGAGTGTCGAAGTTGCAGCCGAGCCTGCAGTTGAAACTGATTCGGTTGAAGCAGCAGCTGCTGAAGCAACCGAAGCTAGTGAATAATCGTGATTAACGAAGCATTAACTCATTTAGTTAAAGGCATTGTTGATCATCCAGACGATGTTGCAGTGACGGAGCGAACTACTAAATTTGGTAAAGCGCTTGAAGTTTCAGTGCATCCCGATGATTTTGGTCGAGTGATTGGCCGAAACGGTAGAACTGCAACGTCAATCAGGACTGTGGTGCATGCCCTTAACGGTGGCCGCAAAGTTCGAATCGATTTTCTCGACGTCAACGGTAATTAAGTTTTGCTAGTCGAAGTTGGTCGGCTAATCAAGGCGCATGGCATAAAAGGCGACCTGCTTACGCAGTCCTTAACTGATTTCCCAGAACTTAGATTTACAGTTGGCGCTAAGCTGCAACTACCTAACCAGCAGTTTCTTACGGTGACCAAATTTGCTGAACACAGTGGTCGACTATTGCTGCACTTCAAAGAGATAGTTGATCGGACCGCAGCTGAACAAGTTGCGGGTAATTTGCTTTATGCAGATATTGATGAAACTGAGATGCCACCTGAACCAGGAAAGTACTTTGATCGCCAATTGATCGGCTTGCTGGTTAGTACTAATGACGGTGATGTAATTGGAAAGATTGTTGATGTGCTTCACCTGCCAGCACAAGATGTATTGGTGATGAACATGCATGGCAAGGAAGTGTTAATTCCATTTGTTGATCCAATTGTTCCGGTTGTTGATTTAGAAAACAATATGATCACCATAGATCCACCAGTTGGGTTACTGGAGGTTGCTGATGAAAATTGATGTCGTAAGTATCTTTCCGCAATACCTAGCACCATTGCAGTTGTCGTTAGTGGGTAAGGCAATTGAGTCAAATTTGATTTCAGTTAACGTGCATGATTTACGCGATGCCACATCTGACCCACATCGAACTGTTGATGACACGCCATATGGTGGTGGCCCTGGAATGGTTATGTTGGCTGAACCGTGGGGGAAAGTGCTTGATGAATTAGTAACTGCACAATCAGTATTGGTCATTCCAACTCCGAGCGGCATTCCATTCACTCAAGAAATTGCTGAATCGCTCGCGCAGCGGCCACATTTAATTTTTGGCTGCGGTCGATATGAAGGAATTGATGCCCGAGTGGTTGAACATTACGAAACTAAAACAACTGTGCTGGAATTATCTATTGGTGATTATGTCTTAGCTGGTGGCGAAGTTGCAGCTTTGGTGATGATTGAAGCCATCGCCCGATTAATTCCAGGTGTCCTTGGTAATTCACAGTCAGCAGCGGATGATTCATTTGCCCCTTCAGCATATGGTCGTTTGCTCGAGGGGCCGGTATTTACCAAACCCAGTCAATGGCGTGGCATTGAAGTGCCATCGGTGTTATTGAGCGGTAATCATGCCGAAATTGCGGCTTGGCGGCTGGCGCAAGCCCGCCAACGCACGGCGGAACGTCGACCAGACCTCACCGGTGAGTAACCTGATCTACCGGTATGGCAGAATTCAACTTGCACTTGGACTTAACCCCGCCGCAGGGGAGTGAGTCAAAAAAGTGCAACTTAAATCACCCGAAGCATCTGCGCGAGTGACCTGCGGCGCTACGTGTGGGGAGACCCGATGCAAACTCTTGACTCATTGAATGCAGCCTCGCTGCGTAAAGATATTCCACCATTTCGTGCTGGCGATACCGTTAAGGTGCACGTGAAGGTTATTGAAGGAAACCGTTCTCGTGTTCAGGTATTCCAAGGCGTAGTAACCGGCCGCAAAGGCTCTGGCGCCGCCGAGACTTATACGGTTCGAAAGATCAGTTTCGGTGTTGGCGTTGAGCGCGTGTTTCCAGTGCACAGCCCAATTGTGGAAAAACTCGAAGTTGTAACTCGCGGTGATGTTCGTCGGGCCAAGTTGTATTACTTGCGCGATGTAACTGGTAAGCGCTCGAAGATAAAAGAGCGTCGCGAAGAGCGAAATTCGGACTTGGCCATCATGCAGGCTATGCAAGCAGAGCGCGATTACGAAGCTCAGGTTGAAGCGCAAAAGGCTGCTGAAGCCGCTGCCGCCGAAGCTGCTGCTGCCAAAGCTGCTGAAGAAGCCGCTGCAGCCGAAGCCGCCGCCGCTGCTGAACCAGTTGCCGAAGCTTCCGCCGAGGAAACAGAGCAGGCCTAGCCCTTGCGTTTTTTCAACGGACCAAAACTGCTACGTAGTTTGGTTTCGGGTAGTAAAGAAGTTGCAATTGTTGTTGTAACTGCATTAGTGCTGTCATCCTTGATTCGCATTTTGCTGGTTCAGGCTTTTTACATCCCAAGCGCATCAATGGAAACCACATTGATGACTAATGACAAAATCATTGTTTCTAAAGTTGCCACTCGGTTAGATGGTGTTCGACGAGGCGATGTTGTCGTATTTGTTGATCCAGGTGGTTGGCTGGGTGAAATTACACCAACGCCAGGAATACGGGGCCAACTTCAGCGAGTCCTTACTTTCGTTGGTTTTCTGCCAGCAAACATGGGCGAGCATCTGGTAAAGCGTGCCATCGGTATTCCTGGTGACACGATCAAGTGCTGTGATGATGGCAAGCTAGTCGTTAATGGTCAGGTCATTGATGAACCACACATTCAACTACCAACAAATGACGTTAGTTTTGACGTTACCGTGCCAGCAGGTTATGTGTTCGTGATGGGTGATAACCGACCAAATTCCAGAGATAGCAGATATCAACTTGATAATGGTGCTTTCGGTGCGGTGCCAATAAAAAATGTAGTGGGTCGAGTCTTTGGCATTATCTGGCCATTAGATCGAATTTCTAGAGTAACTAATCCTGATTTGTATCGGGATCTAGATCCAAAATAGTTATGCGCAAAACAGTATTTCACTATGAAGCAGAGCTGCGCGTCGCTGGATTTACCGCAATTGCAGGTGTGGATGAAGCAGGTCGCGGCGCACTGGCTGGGCCGTTAGTGGTAGCGGCTGTGGTGTTGCCCCCCGATGGGGAACTAGTTGGCTTAACCGACTCAAAATTACTTTCGCCAAAACAGCGAACCAAGCTGAGACAAGAAATAGATCAGATTGCGTTGAGTGTTGGCATAATTGAGGTGAGTGCTGCTGAGATTGATGAGATCGGGATAGCACAGGCAGACATCCAGGGAATGCGACGGGCCTTAGCTCGGCTTACAACTGCTCCTGATTTTGTTATCACCGATGGATTTGCTGTTGATGGAATCGACCGACCAAATCTCGCGATGAAGAAAGGCGATCGGCTTTGTGCATCAGTTGCTGCGGCAAGTATTGTGGCAAAAACTCACCGGGATGATTTAATGCTAACTTGGGCCGATTTGTATCCACAGTATGGCTTTGCCGAGCACAAGGGATACGGCACTTCACAACACATCGTAGCTTTGCGAGAATACGGGAACTCAGCGATTCATCGCAGCACGTTTATCTGGGATAAGAGCAGATCACTGGAGGCAAGTTGAGTTCAGAAGATTTAGAGCGCTACGAAGCTGAAGTGGAGCTCGGGCTTTATCGTGAGTATCGTGATGTTGCTACTTTATTCAAATATGTTGTGGAAACTGACCGTAGGTTCTACCTGTGCAATGAAGTTGATGTTCAGGTGCGTAGTGAAGTGGGCGGCGAAGTCTTCTTTGAAGTAAAAATTTCAGATGCCTGGGTGTGGGACATGTATCGCCCGGCAAGATTTGTGAAAAGCGTTCGAGTGCTTACCTTTAAAGATGTTAACGTGGAAGAGATCGCTCAGCCCGAATTGCAAATCCCCAACGAAAAGTAATTCACAGAGTCAATCATTTTTTTATGAGTGGTCTCAGACTGAGTCAAATACTGCGATGGGATCAGTTCG
This sequence comes from Candidatus Nanopelagicales bacterium, assembly GCA_044343935.1. Classification (GTDB taxonomy): domain Bacteria; phylum Actinomycetota; class Actinomycetes; order S36-B12; family UBA5976; genus AcAMD-5. Next base: position 55,833 of record JBIJDU010000005.1, read on the forward strand.
GGAACTACTAATCGATTTCTGTTCCAGTGTTGAACCAACTTCAAAAATGATAGCTGGCGTACTGGAGCATGGCATAGAGAATTTTCTTAGTAAGTCAAATCAATTACTTGCGTCAAAGCCAACCCATAATCAATCACCTGCATCGCTAACTAAATTCAATGTTATTACTTATCTAGATAAAGATTGGCCAAATCAACTATTTGATCTTGATGACGAAATGCCGTTGGTGCTCTGGGTAAACTGCGACTTGATAGAACTATTAGCGCTTGGATCAAGTATTGCACTTACTGGTCCGCAACAAATGTCAATCTCGGATGCTCGAATTGCTGGGCAATTAATTTCAGCCAGCGAAAACGCGGTGCGTCCGATTTTGACCGATGGTGCACGTGGCACCGGAGAGCTCTTGATTCGATTAGGAATAACTAAAAATGTTAAATTAGCAGTAGTTAAACCAACAGGATTACAGATAAATTCCACGCGCAATTTGAATTTACCGGACCAGGTAATACAAATTTCAGAATATGCACCAACTGTCATTGCTAGTAAAAACAGATTAGTAAGACGCAATCGGATCTTGGCCGCGTTGAGTTCACTTACTATTGCAATTTCACCTAGGCCTTATTCTGGCGCGGCAAGTATCTGGCATTGGGCTGATTTGCTTGGCCGGAACAGGGTGTCGATTTAACTCTCGGCGCGTGACTTGACCTAATTGCGTTTAACTTGGACTCTTAGCGGGTGAGCAGGTCAATTGAGCGAAATTTAACTCAACTTCGAGATGAATTTGGACAATTTCTTGAGGTTGAGCGTGGCTTAAGTCAGCACACGGTGCGTTCCTACATTTCGGATATATCTGACTTGATTGATTACTTACATCGCGAGGGTGATATCGCCATTGATGAGTTAACAATTCATGATCTGCGGGGCTGGTTGGCGGCAAATCATGACCGCAATTTAGCTCCGGCGACTATGGCTAGGCGCGCTGCAGCAGTTAGAACTTTCACGCAGTGGGCACATCTGCGTAAGGGATTAACCGTGGACGTTGGGGCCCAACTGGTCTCACCAAAAGTTGGAAAAAAGTTGCCGGCAATTATTAGAGTTGAACAAGCAACTAAATTACTTGACACAATTGGTAAACATGCCGATGACCCCGAGTCGTTGCGGGATAGTGCAATGCTGGAAGTGCTGTATGCCGCAGGAATTCGAGTCGCAGAATTAGTTGGTTTGGATATTGATGATTTAGATTTTGGTAGAAATGTTATTTCAGTTATTGGTAAAGGTAATAAAGAGCGTAAAGTGCCAATTGGCACACCCGCAGTGAAAGCGTTGGAATCCTATTTAACTCATGGCCGACCAGCGCTTTGTACCAAAAATTCCAAGGCAGCATTGTTCTTAGGGTTGCGGGGAAAGCGAATTGACCAGCGGGTAGTGCGTGCCATGGTGCAGCAAGTGTTAACTGAAAATGGCTTAACCGATATTGGTCCGCACGGCTTTCGACATTCGGCGGCGACCCATTTGATTGAAGGTGGCGCAGACATTAGGTCCGTGCAAGAGTTATTAGGCCATGCTTCGTTAGTTACCACGCAGCGATACACACATGTGGCAAGTGAGCGTCTAAAAACTGTTTACAATCAAGCTCACCCTAGGGCGTAGCTGGTAACAACCTTGGGATCCCAAGCAAGTAAGGCATGGGATCTAGATAGTTTCTAGTTCCTATTCGTCGAACTCCGATATGAATGCAGTATTGATCGCAATGCCCGCCAAGACCAACTAAGCCCACTATCTGACCTCTTGTAACCCGCTGACCTTTAATCAAAAACGAATCCACTGGCTCAAATGTCATCAAGATAGTTGCCGTGGCAACGGTTAACACCGGACGGTCAACGACATAGCCAGAAAAATGCACCACACCAGATATAGGTGTCACTACAAATTCATCTGGCATGGCATCCAAATCAACCCCGCGATGGCCGCGGCCAAATTCGGTTTCAGGTGGTGAGAACGGTTGGAGCACCAAGCCACTGCCAGCTGGCGGGTTAGGAATTACGCCTAAACCAGCGAGCCAACTTAATAAACCAATCAAAAAAAGGGCTTTCACTGGGTGATTTTGCCGCTGAGCGGCAGGCTATTTGTGAGGGAATCTGGCTCGGTGCATGAGTGCACCCTGGGGGTCGTACACTTCACCTTCGCACCAGCTTGCTGGTGACTTCGCACGATTAGCGTAGGAACTATCTGATTCGCCGGTCGAGGCAACTCGAACGAAGCAGATGCTGATCGTCAGGGTGAAAACCAAATTGGTTTTTACAGTAACCGGACCGCACGGAACTCCGTGCCAGAAAGGGCTGCCGAAATGGCCGTCGTAACAATGCGTCAACTTCTTGATGCTGGTGTTCACTTTGGACATCAGACTCGTCGCTGGAACCCAAAAATGAAGCGCTTCATCATTACTGAGCGCAATGGCATTTACATTATCGATCTGCAGCAATCACTTTCTTATATCGATCGCGCCTATGAGCAGGTTAAGGAAACTGTTGCCAAAGGCGGAACTGTGCTTTTCGTTGGCACGAAGCGCCAGGCACAAGAAGCAATTCAAGAGCAGGCCAAGCGCGTTGGTATGCCATATGTAACTGAGCGTTGGCTAGGCGGCATGTTGACTAACTTCAACACTGTAACCAAGCGCGTTCAACGTTTGAAAGAATTAGAACAGATAAATTTTGACGCAGTTGCTGGCAGTGGTCGCACGAAGAAAGAGCTTCTGATGATGCGACGTGAGAAAGAAAAACTTGAGCGTATGCTTTCAGGTGTTCGCGACATGCAAAAAGTTCCTAGTCTGATCTGGGTAGTAGATACCAATAAGGAGCACATTGCAGTTACCGAAGCGCGCAAGTTAAATATTCCAGTGGTTGGAATTTTAGATAGTAACTGCGATCCTGCGCACGTGGACTTTGCAATTCCAGGAAATGACGATGCAATTCGTTCAATCCAGGTGCTAACAAAAATCATCGGTGATGCTGTTGCTGAAGGTCTAATTGCCCGTTCTCAGCGTAAGAACAATGACGCTGCAGCTGAACCTGCAGCAGAGCCTCTTGCCGAATGGGAGCAAGAACTGCTAACTGGCGCTGCTGATGCCGCACCGGCTGAAACCCAATCCAAGTGATTTTCTGACAACCAAGAAGGAATAAATAAGTGAGTTATAGTGCTGCGGACGTAAAGCGTCTTCGTGAAGTTACTGGTGCTGGCATGTTGGATTGTAAGAAAGCACTTGATGAAGCAGGTGGCGATTTTGATAAAGCAGTGGAAGCACTTCGAATCAAAGGGGCTAAGGATGTTGGCAAGCGCGAGGGACGCGACGCTTCAAATGGATTGATTGTTGCCATTGTTGAACCAACCGCTGCGGTTATGGTTGAGCTCAATTGCGAGACTGACTTTGTTGCTAAAACTGACGGCTTTCAGGCGCTGGCTGATGCTATTGCCAAGGCAGTTAAGGCAAGTTCACCAACTGATTTACAGGCACTTTTGGCGGCCAGTATGGCTGATGGTAAGAGCATTAAAGATGCCTTAGTTGAGGCAAATGCCTCGATGGGTGAAAAAATTGAGGTTCGAAGGTTTGCAGTATTTAATGGCAACCCAGTTGATTCCTATCTACACAAATCAGATCCAGCACTTCCACCAACAGTTGGTGTTGTGGTTGAAACTACCGCAGCAAATGCTCAGGTAACTAAGGATCTGGCGCAACACATTGCTGCGATGGCACCTCGTTATTTAACTCGCAACGAAGTTCCAGCTGACGTAGTGGAAGCGGAGCGTCGTATTGCTGCAGAAACGGCAAAAGAAGAAGGCAAGCCAGAAGCTGCGATACCAAAGATTATTGAAGGGCGAGTTAATGGCTTCTTCAAGGACTTTGTGTTACTGGAGCAAGCCTTTGTTAAGGACAACAAAAAGAGTATTGCTGCCATGCTCGAAGCAGAGGGTGTAACCGTAACTCGCTTTGCTCGCTTCAAAGTAGGACAGGCCTAGTCAGATACGCTTCCACCAAGCAAAGGAGATCGCGTGAGTAAGTGGTCCATCGCGCCAAAGCAGGGTTGGAATCGGGTTTTGTTAAAACTCTCTGGCGAAGCATTGGCTGGTGGTGGCGGACTGGGTGTTGACCCTGATGTCGTAGATTCAATTGCCAAACAAATTAAGGATGTAGTTGATGCTGGGACAGAGGTTTGTGTCGTAATTGGCGGTGGAAATTACTTCCGTGGCGCCCAACTTCAAGAACGAGGCATGGAGCGAGCGCGTGCTGATTACATCGGAATGCTCGGTACGGTGATGAACTGTCTAGCACTGCAAGATTTCCTCGAGCGACGTGGTGTTGCAACTCGAGTTCAAACTGCAATCTCAATGGGTCAGGTAGCTGAAAACTATATTCCCCGACGAGCGGTGCGCCATCTTGAAAAGGGCAGAGTAGTCATCTTTGGCGCAGGACTAGGTCAACCATTCTTCTCAACCGATAGCGCAGCAGTGCAGCGAGCCCTGGAAAATGATTGCCAAGTAGTTCTAATGGCAAAGTCCATCGATGGTATTTATGACGCTGATCCAAGACAAAATCCAAACGCAACTAAATATGACGAAGTCACCTATGATGAAGTTTTGGCAAAAGATTTAAAGGTTGCAGATGCCAGCGCAATTGGGCTAGCACGAGAGAATAATTTACCAATTGTGGTTTTTGATCTAACGGTATCGGGGAATATCGCACGCGCTGTCGCTGGCGAGCGCATCGGTACTCTAGTATCGGTTTAACGAATTGAGGAAGTAATGATTGAACAGGCATTAGCTGACGCAGGCAGCAAAATGGATAAAGCAATTGAGGTTGCAAAAGAAGATTTAGCAACTATCCGAACTGGCCGAGCCAATGCTGCCATGTTTAACAAGATTGTGGCTGAGTATTACGGCACCCCAACACCACTGCAGCAGCTGGCTTCCTTTTCGGTACCAGAGGCAAGGGTTATTTTGATTGCGCCATTTGATAAGGGCGCGGTGACGGCAATTGAAAAAGCAGTGCGAGATTCAGATCTTGGTGTTAACCCAGTGTCTGATGGCACCGTAATTAGGGTATCACTGCCAGAGTTAACTGAAGAGCGACGTAAGGATTACATCAAGCAGGCGCGTGCCAAAGCAGAAGATGCAAAGGTTAGCGTAAGAAATATCCGCCGCGCCGCTAAAGAAGCGATTGATAAGTCAGTAAAAAATCATGAAGCGGGCGAAGATGATGGACGCCGTGCCGAGAAATCACTCGATGAGTTAACTGCAAAACACGTTGCAGCAATCGATGAATTACTTAAGCACAAAGAGGCAGAACTGCTCGAGGTATAGCAGTGCGCAGTCGTAGCGAGATAAATACTGGCCGAAATCTTCCACTTGCAACGCTAGTTGGATTGTTTCTATTTGGCCTGGTGCTGCTTAGCACGTTCGTTGCCAACTGGCTTTTTTTACCGTTACTGACTTTATTTATCATGCTTGCTGTGGTGGAGCTAGTTGATGTCTTTAACCGCAAGTCAGCATCAATCTCCAGGCGTGCTTTACTTGGTTTAACTCCAGTTTTGTTTGCTGCTGCCTATTTCGGTGGCATTAACGAGTTACTTGCGGCATATGCGCTTAGCATTATGGTCTTAATTATGGTTTCACTTCGAGCTGGCATTGATAACTTTATCAGTCGGATCACGCATTCGCTGCTGATTCTTACCTACCTACCATTTATGGCTGCATTTGTGTTAATTATGCTGAACCAAGCAGATGGAGCGCTGCGCGTATTGGCCTTTATTTTGCTCACAGTTGCAAGTGACACCGGTGCATACTTTGCCGGTATTTTTTTTGGCAAGCGACCGATGGCGCCAAAGATTTCACCAGCGAAGACCTGGGAAGGATTTGCTGGCGGAATGCTGCTTCAGTTGATTATGGGCGCGTTGGTGTTTCACTACTTTTTTGATGCGTCCATTTGGCTTGGCCTTCTGGCAGGTTTTGCCATGACCTTCACTGCCGTGATAGGTGATTTGTTTGAGTCGGCAATAAAGCGAGATGCTGGAATTAAGGACATGAGCGGGGTGCTACCAGGACACGGCGGCGTATTAGATCGATTAGATTCACTGATTCCTAATGCGCTAATTGCTTGGGCACTATTTGGCTGGTTGCTGTCGTGACAAATGAACTTTCAGATGTAACAGAACTGCCACGGCTAAAGTTTGTGGCCCCACGGCGGCAACCACCACCGACACATCTGGCCGATCTTGGGTTGGTTAGGGCCCAGGAATTATGCGTTGAAAAAGGATTGCCTAAGTTTCGCGCTCAGCAGGTAGCTAAGCATTGGTATGGCAGATTTGAAACCGACCCGGCAGCGTTTACTGATTTGCCAGCAACTCAGCGGGGCGAGATACTGCAGTTGCTGTTACCAACTTTGCTAACTGAAGTTAAGCAAATTACCTGTGATAACGGTACTACCGCAAAATCACTTTGGAAGTTGCACGATGGTGCGCTGGTTGAATCAGTGTTGATGCGATATACCGATCGAGCTACCGTTTGTATTTCATCCCAAGCCGGCTGCGGCATGGCCTGCCCATTTTGTGCAACGGGCCAAGGTGGATTAACTCGAAACCTTTCAGTGGGGGAGATTGTTGCGCAAGTTCAGCGGGCAGCATCAGATATGGCATTTGGTCGTATTGCGGGTGGTGTTGGTCGGTTATCAAATGTAGTTTTTATGGGAATGGGTGAACCGCTCGCCAATTACAACACAATTCTTACCGCGATTCGAAGAATGATCGACCCAGCCCCAAATGGCTTAGGTATCTCTGCCCGAGGAATCACTGTGTCAACTGTTGGCTTAGTGCCACGAATCCGTCAGTTAGCTGATGAGGGAATTCCAGTTACGCTGGCCGTATCACTGCATGCACCCGATGATGAATTAAGAAATGAATTAGTTCCAGTTAACAATCGATGGAACGTGCGCGAAGTTTTAGATGCTGCTTGGTATTACGCTCGCCAAACAAAACGACGAGTTTCAATTGAATACGCCATGATTAAAGATATAAACGATCAAGAATGGCGCGGGGATCGGTTGGGACGGATTTTGAGTGGCCACTTAACACATGTCAATTTGATTCCGCTAAATCCCACCCCAGGATCAAAATGGACTGCATCCACCCCAGAAGCGGAAGCAAAATTTGTTGCGGCAATTGAACGACATGGCGTTCCGGTTACCATTCGAGACACTCGTGGGCGTGAAATTGATGGCGCCTGTGGCCAACTAGCAGCTAAACCGGATTAACCCTTTAGCAATCGCCACAATACTTTAGTAAGCACGGTTTCTTTACCTAATTTTTGTTCAATTAAATCTGAAGTTGAAATCAAGATTCGAGCGGCATTGATTAGTATGTATCGAATAGGTTCAATTTCCCATTTTCTGGATTTGTGATTTACCCATGGTAATTGAGTTAATTCTGATTTCGTTTTAGTTATTAGATCTGCAATCGTTTGACCTGCTAAATATGATGCCGCAACGCCGTCGCCAACATAATTTCCAGCAGTAATTATTCCAGTATCTGGGTTGTAGTTAATGCTTGGTTGCCAATCCCTACTAACTCCAATTGGACCGCCCCAATAATGAGATGGACTTGAAACGTAATGAGTCAAGTCTGGGAACATTTCAATAAGCGTCTGATTTAGATAGTTAAAAGCACCCCGGTGCAGTTCTGTAGAAGCTCCAGTCTTACTGCCTAATCGATAAGGCGCCCCTCGACCACCAAACGCGATTCGATTATCTGCTGTGAGCTGACCATAAATGATCAAATTTCTGGCATCGTTAAAGGTCTGACCAGGCTTAAGCCGAATGCTCTCGATTAAATCTGCCGGAATGGGGTCAGAAATAAACATCAAGGAATGAATGGGTGCAGTAACTCGATGAATCAATTCATGGCGATAACCTTCGGTCGCAACCAAAACATACTTCGCCGTCACGTTATGTCCATTAACTGATATTTTGTGAGGGGCAAGGCGGGTAACTGCTGAGTTCTCAAAAATATCAGTGCCTTGATCAAGCACTACTTTGGCCAAATTGCGTACCAATTTTGCGGGCTGAATTGATGCACAATGCGGAGATATAAGTCCTGCGATTGTGTTAGTTGCGTTTGGCAATTGCGCTAGATCCTCAACTAAATCGTAATCAGACTTACCGAATCCAAATTCTCGATAGTCAGCAACTTCAGCTCGTAATCGCTGAAGCTGGCTTGCTGATCTGGCTAAATTAACAGTACCGGCTTGATTGAAATCAGCATCAATGTTTTCGGTGCGCAATGTTTCGCCGAACTGCTGAACCACTTTGTTAAGGATTAACTGAAAGTCTCTGGCAGTTTTTGGATCTGTGGTAGCTGAAATTTTGCTTAATGAAACTGGCCAAAGCGATGAAACCCAGCCACCATTTCGACCAGAAGCGCCAAAGCCAACATGTTCTTTCTCAAAAATCTGGATCTTGAGTAAGGGATTTTGGTGCATGAGAAAATAAGCACTCCAAAGCCCGGTGTAGCCGGCCCCAATAATTGCTACATCAATATCGGCTGATTCAGAAACGGTTGGCAGTGCAGTCCACTGCGGTAGCGATTCCCACCAGTATGAATTATTCATTCCAGTTCAATTAAGGCCGAAGGTAACTGGGCTGCATCGGGAAGATCAGGGGCTGCAATTGGCGGTAGATACGACTCAACAATTGGGATATGTCCGGCCCAAATTGGCAAAGTTAAATCACTTTCGTCTTCACCGCTTGGTCCACCAGTTCTCACTTTACCTGAAATGTTAGTCAAGTCAATGGCTAATACCATGGTTGCGGCCTTCTCTTTATTGGTCATTGGCCGCACTTCTTGCCATCGATTAGAAATAAGATTGTTTGTAAATCGTTCCAGTGCATGTTCTTTATCCGACTCTGAGATTTCAGTTGCAGTACCAAAAATCATTATCGAGCGGTAATTCAAAGCAGAGTGAAAAGCTGACCTAGCTAACACAATACCATCAAGCAATGTAACGGTTCCGCATAATTTTTCGCCAGCGGCCAATGCCCGAAATAGTCTTGATCCAGTAGATCCATGTATCAAAATTCGCTTGTTATCTCGAACGTAGGCGAGCGGTATCACCACCGGAAATGAGTTTGATTGGGCGATGCCAATATGAATAACTTTTCCCGCATCTAAAATCTCATAAAGGATGGCGCGGTCAGTAACTTCAAGCTCTGCGCCGCGCCGCACCTTTAGAAATTCTTCGCTCAGAATAACTCCCAGGCTTCGATCAGAGTCTTTCTTACAATTGCAGTTATGTCATCAATTAACTCAGGTCCAATAGTTAGTGGCGGTGAAAGTTGAATCACTGGGTCGCCTCGATCATCAGCGCGACAGTAGAGGCCATTCTTTAGGAGCTGTTTTGATAAAAAGCCACGAATTAGCAATTCGCTTTCATCATCATTAAAGGTTTCACGGGTGACTTTATCTCTAACCATCTCAATACCGTAGAAATAACCCATACCACGGACATTGCCCACAATTGGTAAGTCGTTAAGCGACTCAAGCGACTGCCTGAAATAGTCTTCATTTGCTAGTACGTTCTCGATTACTTTTTCGTTCTCAATTATGTCTAAGTTGGCCATAGCAACTGCAGCACCAACTGGATGACCGCCAAAAGTGAAACCATGTGGCATAAAGTTCTTGCCGTGTCGGAATGGTTCAAAGAGTCGGTCACTTGCAATCATGGCACCGATAGGAAAGTAGCCGCTCGTTAAACCTTTGGCGCAAGTGATGATGTCTGGTTGTGCTGCCAATCGAGTTGAAGCAAACATCGCTCCAACTCGACCAAAACCAGTGATAGTTTCATCGGCAATCAGCAAGACATTGTGCCGGTCACAAATCTCTCGAACGCGCTGCCAATACCCAGGTGGTGGCGGGAAGCAACCACCAGAATTTTGCACCGGTTCTAAAAATACTGCCGCAACCGTGTCCGGTCCCTCCATGATGATTGCTTCTTCAATTCGATCAGCAGCCCAGCGGCCAAATGCCTCTTCATCATTTTGCAAGTGTTGCGGCGCGCGATAAAAGTTTGTGTTTGGCACTTTAATTGCACCGGGCGTCAGTGGTTCATAAGGTGCCCGGGCAATTGGAATACCAGTTAATGCCAACGCACCTTGGGTTGTGCCATGGTAGGCGACATAGCGAGAAATAACTTTAAATTTATTTACCTGCCCAGTTAATTTGAAATATTGCTTTGCCAACTTCCAGGCAGTTTCAACAGCTTCGCCACCACCGGTGGTAAAGAAAACTCGATTTAAATCGCCTGGCGTGTAGCTTGCTAGTCGGTTAGCTAATTCAATTGCACCTTTATGACCGTATGACCACAGTGGGAAAAAATCCAGTTGCTGCATTTGTGCTGCTGCAGCATCGGCCAATTCTTTTCGACCATGTCCAATTTGCGTGGTGAACAAGCCGGCTAAGCCATCAATAATCTTTTCACCCTTAGAGGTGTAAATGTACGGACCTTCACCTTTGACAATAATTGGAAGATCAGCATCTGGCTCTAAGTGGGCTGAATGCCGGGTGAAGTGCAGCCAAAGATGTTCTTTGGCTGAGTTGTTAAGTTTTTCGTGCGTGCGTTTATCACTTTCCGAAGTGCTAGTCATCTGGTTCCCCAACTGTATGTTTGTTTGTGTATTTTTAGGTACATAAACGTTTCCGTCCCGGTCACGCCTGGCAATGAGCGAATTCGCTTGTTGAGGAACTCCAACAAATGCTCATCATCTTCGCAAACAACTTCAACCATTAGATCAAAAGATCCAGCACAGATAACAACGTATGCCGCTTCGGCAAACTTGCTGATCTTCTCAGCTAATGCTTCAAGGTCTCCTTCTGCTTTGATGCCAATTTGGGCTGATCGTTTGAAACCAACTTGCATTGGGTCACTGACCGCAACAATTTGGATCACACCAGCTTCAGTTAACTTAGCGACCCGTTGTCGAACCGCTGCTTCACTTAGGCCTACCGCCTTGGCAATCGTGGCGTAAGAGCGACGACCGTCAGCTTGTAGCTGCTCAATAATCCTTCTTGAGGTGCTATCTAGCTCAACGATTTTCACGTCCATCTACGGATTCTGTATGCAAAATTGCCCTTTGGCAAGTCTTTTTAAAGCAAATAACCCGCTTACCTACGGAATTAGTTGAATTTCACAGCAACCCCTTCGCATTCCGAGTTTTTGCTATTACGCTACGGGGGACTTTTCAAAGGAGTACTCATGGCCAAGGTTGTTGAATCGGTTATCAATGGTGAAGTAGTCGTCAGTAGCGGCGAGAAGCAAGAACTGACTAATCCCACAACTGGGGAAGTCATGGCAATCTCGCCGGCGGCAACACAAAAAGATGTTGATGATGCATACAAATCAGCTGAAGCAGGATTTCAAGTTTGGCGTGATTCAACACCAGCTGAACGGCAAAAAGCATTGTTAGCAATCGCTGATGTACTGGAAGCAAACGCAGCTGAATTAGTTGCAATTGAAAGTGAGAACACCGGCAAGCCTATTGGTGTCACTAACTCAGAAGAGATTCCACCAATGATTGATCAGATTAGATTTTTCGCAGGTGCTGCTCGAATTTTGGAAGGTAAGTCAGCTGGCGAGTACATGAAAGACCACACTTCTTTTATTCGACGTGAGCCAATTGGTGTGATTGGACAAGTTACGCCCTGGAATTACCCGATGATGATGGCGATTTGGAAAATTGCACCAGCGATTGCTGCTGGCAATTCTGTCGTAATTAAGCCAAGTGATACCACACCAATGTCAACTGTCTATATGGCAAAAAAGATTTATGAAAATGGCATTTTGCCTCCAGGAGTATTGAATGTGGTAACTGGTGATCGAAACACTGGTCGGATGGTGGTTGAACATG
>JBIJDU010000006.1:0-67741 GCA_044343935.1 Candidatus Nanopelagicales bacterium
CAAAATTGTTCCAGGCAAGAGCTGTCGTGTACTAAAACAAAAAGTGGAATATCGAAACAAGACTTTTACTTGTATTAAATCTGCGGGAAAACTAGTTTGGAATAAAGGCAGTAGCAAACCAAAGACTAATGCCACAAAACCACCAAGCATCCCACCGGCCGAGCCCAAAAAGATATGTCAGGGAAGCGCAACAAACTCTGTCGGCAAGTTTAATCTCGAACTCCAATTACTTGATCCTTTCGATAACTCACGTAATGTTTCAGGCAGTGCCATCTTTATTAATGATGGCAGCGGCTGGAAATATATAGATGGTAATCACGCTGGGGTGATATCACTTGCGCTATTGGCTGGTACGCACCAAATACAGGTGTTACCACCGATGCGCACCCCGTATTACACCTCCCGAACCGACTATGTACTGGAAATAAGCGCTTCGGGCGAATATCAAATCAATGGAGCTGAACTGCGTCAAAATAGATGTGCCTTAAGTGCTGGAATTTCCGCAGCTGGCAAAGCCAGAAATACAGAAGTGAGAAGTTCTGGATATGTTTCATCAGTAAAACCGGTGGCGGTGAATAACCCATTAACCACAATTAGTTACATCGCCCCAAAGAGTAATCGCTTACCGAATCAAGTTAAGTTAGATTTATATCCATGGGAGAGTAAACACTTTGTGTTGCTAACCATCAGCAATGAACATAATCCAGTAACTATCGGGAAACTTTTAGCTGCACTAGATAGTTCATATGAACTATATGATCAAATAACTGGAAATTTCCCCAAATACTCCCCAACTACCTCAAATTGGTCTAGGGCAATCAATGGCAAGTCGGTAATTGCGGAGATCCCAAGCTACAACGGCTTAAACAGTTGGGAGTTAATCAGTTGTGGGGGCAACGCCTGTACTGCCGTTTCCACCCTTGGAATTGAGATTCGCTGGGAGGTGCTGCAAACCACACTCTGGTTAATTGAGCATTTAGATGTTTATGACCAAACATTGTTTTATGAACTAGGCCGAACCTTCTGGCCACAAAATAGTTGTGCGAGCAAGCTTTCTTTCAAGGAAAATGATCCAACCATTACTGGCTTCGCCGTTTTGATGCGTTATGTAATTATGAACGAACTTAAATTGCCTATCGGTTCTGAAGAGGAGCGCTCCGGCACTGATTATGAACAGCTAATTGTTGCGTTAGAACAGAAAATAGCAGAGCGAACAGAGTTAAATTTAGCCAATGTGTTTTTAGCGAACAAAGTTATAGATGGATTTGATCGCAATGCCAACTGGGCTAGCATCATGATGTATTTGGGAAAGAATTTTGGCGGAATAGGCTTCTATAACAAATTCTTCGCTACCTGTAATCGACTCAGTACCCCAATAAGTGATGCCGCAGCCATAACCAATTGGCAGCTGCAGGCTGAATATGCAGCTAATCGCGAGCTATCTGCCGTGTTTAATACCAGATGGAAAAAACCATAAGCAGCAGTTAGCTACTTTTTGAAAAGGCCCCTAACCAGTTTCTTCCAGCTTCTCCCCCATTGCCCTAATAGTTTCATCAATCTTCTTAGCAATATGAGTGTCACGCTCATGAGTTGCATGCTGATAACGCATTGCCGCATTCACGGTGGAATGACCAAGCCTGGCTTGTAGTTCTGCCATGGAAGCGCCATGTTGGGCAGCAAGAGTTGCGGCAAAATGTCTTAGATCATGCCAGTGAATATGTTCTAGATTGTTTTCTTTTCGGGCTTGATCCCACCAACCACGTCGTTCTTCAATCGTGATTGGCTGATTATCTGCCACTTCAAAGATAAACGCATCTGGATCTAATCTGGTGTGATTGATTAGATGCGCTTGCAGCATCTCAAGCAAACTAGTTGGCACTGCAATTAATCTATTGCTGGTTTTTGTCTTTGGTGGCCCAACTATTGCGCCTTTGCCCGGCACACTTACTACCGCCTGGCTTACTCGAATGGTGGCACGAGAGATATCAACATCACGGCGTCTTAAGCCAAACAATTCACCGGCGCGCAGCCCACAAGTGCCGGCGATCAGAACTGCTGCGCGATATTTATCTGGCACAGAATTTGCAAGTTTAATTAACTCATCTAGCGTAATAATTGGGCGCTCTTTGGTCTTTGAGTTCATGTGTTTGATTGTTGCTGGTGCTTTCTCAATTAAGCCAGCATTAGCCGCTTCATTAAGAATTGCTCTGAGTACGCGATAGGCGTATTGAATCGTGCTAAGTGATGCCACTTGATTCATCGCATCTACCCAGGCCCGAACTAGCTGCTGATCAAATTCAGATAAATAATGATCAGATAGTTTTCTGCCATTTACTGGTAGTTGCAGCCAGCGATCAATAATTCGCTGATAGTCATATCTAGTGCGATCCCGAAGATGCAGCGCAGCTTTTAGCCAGTCGGTGGCAAATTCACTTAACGTGACTGATTCCCCGTTATTGGTTGCTGCTTCCGCCAGGAATTGTGAGGCAATGCCCTTTTGATGCAGCACTTGATATTTTGCTTGCCAGAGCTCTTCTACTACTTTTTGGCACCACGCTTCAGCTGCACTATAAGACTCGAAGGTGTGCGGGGCGGCAATGCGAATGCCGTATTTGCGCACGGTGGCGCTGTATCTGGTTGATGGAAGTTGGCGAATACTTCCAATGTTGCGCCGTCTACCTGGTAGCACAACTAGCCTGGTGGGAAGCCATGTCCCCAATTTAAGTTAGCCCTCAGACAATTCTGCCTCTATATCAGCAAGCGAGTTGATGAAAAGTTTGCATATCGGGGGGGGGGGGGGGGATGAATTAGAAGGCCGTTGTTAATAGACAAAATTGGCTTTGCTCACATTATGAGCAGCGGGTGAACAGGTGTGTAATTCAGACAATTTGCCAGAGATCGATTGCAGTTGTGGCTGCTAGGCAGATAGGGCGATACGCTCGCCAGGTGCGCCGAAGAGTAATAACTGCCCTGACCCTGCTGGTATTCACGTTTTCTGCCCTCCCCGCCACCGCTAATGCATTACATGGCACTTATCAAGTGGATTTTGTCCCCATTAGCTCACCAGCTGGCACGCCAGTATTAACTGAAGCTCAGGTGCGCAATTGGGTGAGCAAGATGAGCGCAATTTATGAGAGCGCAACTGGTGGCAAGATCAAATTAGAGTTTCGCACCTTATATCCAACTCAAACCACACAAGATCGCATCACTAGCCCAACTGGGTTAAAGGGTAAATTTCCTGCAGCTAATGTGCCAAAAGCAAATACGGCAGTTAAAGCCATTTTAGTTGGCGTGATTGCAAAAGATAGCAGTGTGGGATTTGCGGGAATAGCCACCTATAACGGCGATGAAATACTGCTTAACGGGTTAGCCAATGATGATCCAGTAAATATTTCCGTCTTAGTTCATGAGTTTGGTCATAACTTAGGGTTAGCACATGCTAACTCAGCTAAATGCACTAATCCAGCAGATCTAACTACCTGCACCTTAACTGAATATGGGGATTACTCCGACATTATGGGTAAGTACTTTAAATCGTATGTCAGTTACGACGCTCGATTTAATGGTATTAGCTTAAACAAGTTAGGTGTATTAACTGAGAATCAAGTCTTTTTAGCAAACACAACGGCAGAGTTAGAGTTAGTTCCACTATATGGCACGCAACCTGGTTTTAAAGTGATTTATCTGCCACTGTATAACCGAATGGGTTATGCGGTGGAATATCGGCCAGCAACTGGCGTTGATTCTTCACTGAATCAAACTCAAATCTTTACCAGCAATAACTCCTATTACACCAACACTCCCTCTTATGGGCTACAAGTTAGATTCATCGGTGGGCAAGTAACCGCTACCGAAAAGTTTTTACCTGACACGGATAAAACCAGCAATACGATCTTCTTTAATCGAAATCAAATCCGACAAGGAATGGATGCCGGCGATTCCATCACTTTACCCGATGGCTCAGTGGTGAGTTTTGTCTCTGGCAGCGGCGATAGCGCAGTTAAAGTGAAAATTGAACGAACAGCAGATACCACCGCACCAACAATTAACACTGCCGAATTTTCCTTGGTTGATGAGGGTAAACTGCCTAAATTCCAACTGGAATATGAATCCTTATCTGATGATCGCTATGTCACTAAATTAGAACTACTAATTAACTCAAATGTGGTAACCACAATTACAAATCCCGGAGTAAGTGGGGTAATTGAGCATCAGCTAACTAGCGCGAAGCCATTTAGTTATCAGCTAATTGCAACTGATGGGGCGGGCAACCAAAGTAAATCTGCCGTAACGCCAGCAGTGGTTGGTTGCAGTAATGAAAAGTGTTATGTCGGGGCAACCTGGGAAGTTGAAGCACCTAGTTGGAAACAGAAACTTGGCAATGCCCAACTGCAGGTGTTAGTAAATAAAGCTTGGAAGATAGTTACCAGTTCGGCGCCAGTAAGAAAAGATGGGCTTTGGACTTATGACCTGAAATACACCCCAACAAAAACTGGCAAATTCAAGTATCGAATCTATGTGCTACCAACCAAGAATTGGGCGGCTTATATTGATCGGCCATTTACCCAGCAGGTACCTGGCTAACTGGCGCCAGATTCAACAATTCCCAAGAATCCAAAGCGCCATCCCGAGTATTATCTACTTATGTCCTCCAGTAGTGAGCGGTTAGCAATCTCCCGGCTGAGCCATCGGTTTGGCTTTGGCCCAAAGCCCGGTGAATTTGCTCGGTTGATCAAAACTGGACAAAGCCAAGTTGCAACTCAATTACTTAACTCACCAGCGGTTGACATTTTCACGGCAAATCAGATCCCGCCAAATGTTTATGATGCGGGTCGTCGACCCATGATGACGTCACCTGAATTAGGTAATTACTTAATTGATAAACGCACTCAATTTCAAAGTTTGCTGTTCTGGTGGCTAGACCGAATGGTGATTGCGGACCATGGCCTTATGGAGCGAATGACTTGGTTCTGGCATGGCCACTGGGCAACTTCCTACACCAAAGTAGATGATGCGCTGCCGATGTATCTGCAGAATCAAACCTTACGTCGACATGCGCTGGGAAATTTTGCGGCGATGTCAAAAGCGATGGTTAACGATGGCGCGCTGATTTTTTGGCTGGATGGACAACTCAATACCGCAAAAGCGCCCAATGAGAACCTTTCTCGCGAATTAATGGAGTTGTTTATTTTAGGCGTTAATCGCTATTCGGAATCGGACGTTCGAGAAACCGCAAAGGCGTTAACTGGCTATAAGGTGGTTAAAAATACTGGGGTAGTGTTGTTTAACCCAAGACAGCACCACAATGGGCCCATTAGTTTTCTGGGAACAACTGGAAATTACAACGCTGATTCGTTAAGTGATTATTTAGTAAGTCGAGCTGATTGTGCGAAATTTATTGCCGAGCGAATCTGGTATCGCTTCATTTCAAGTGACCATGAGCTAACGGGGATCAATTATCAACAAGCGTTTCAAGCAAGAGAAATCGCACCGCTAGTGCAAGCAATTGGTAACAGCGCTGCTATTGCTGATCCCCGCTACAGCATGGTGAAAAGTCCAGTTGATTGGTTAGTTTCAGTTTGTCGTGCCTTCAAAATTCTGCCAAGTCAGGTAAGAAATCCAACTCAGATCCGCATTGGCTTAACTACGTTAGGTCAACTGCCGCTCCAGCCGCCAAACGTTGGGGGTTGGCCAGCAGATCAAGCCTGGCTGTCCGCGGCATCAGCCCAGACCCGAATCTCGTTTGCTTCGATGCTTGCCGGTGAAGCAGATTTGTCTCCAATTGCTGATCTCAAAGCCACAGATCGAGTTGCTGCGATCGCTGATTGGCTTGGCGTATATCAATTTAGCGAGCGCACGTTAACTGCGTTTGAGTCAGCTCGAAAAGATCCAACCAGATTAGCAGTTCTGGCAATTTGTTCACCGGAATATCTGGTTGGGGCCTAAGGAGAAAAATGGATACCATCACGCGCCGAAAGTTTCTCCAAGTCTTTGGTGCTAGCGCGGCTGGCGCGGTTGCTACCACGCTGTCATACGACCAAATTGCACAAGCGGCAATTGATCGACCATTGCCCCTTGGCACCCCAATTTTGGTAGTGGTAACCCTTTACGGTGGCAATGATGGCTTAAACACCGTTGTTCCAGTAACGGATCCGATCTATCAATCAATGCGCCCTGGCATTGCTTACACGCCA
This sequence comes from Candidatus Nanopelagicales bacterium, assembly GCA_044343935.1. Lineage (GTDB taxonomy): Bacteria > Actinomycetota > Actinomycetes > S36-B12 > UBA5976 > AcAMD-5. The sequence continues at coordinate 6,195 of JBIJDU010000006.1, forward strand.
GATCAAGTGCTGCCACTTGCCGATAATCTCTACTTAAACGGTTCGATGGATGGCTTGCATTATTTGTGGCAACAAAACAAAGTTGCCATTGTGAGAGGAGTTGGTTATCCAAATCCTGATCGATCCCATTTTGCTTCGATGGCCATTTGGCAATCGGCAAATTTAACTGCAGTTAAGTCTGGTTGGTTAGGCCGATGGGTAGAGACGCAGCCGAGAGATCCGCTGCTGGCAATTTCGTTAGGTTCCGTGCTGCCGCCACTGTTAGCTGGTTCTAAGCGTCCTGGTTCAGTATTGCCCTTAGGTGGTTTGAAAGTTCCAACCGGCCCATTAGGTGCTGAATGCCGCCGACTTTCCGCACCAAGTAAAAGTGATAACGAACTGCAAGCATTAGCAGCACAATCAATGCGAGATTTATTCACCGTTTCAGCTGATGTCACGCCAATTCTGAAAGGTCCGGCGCCAGCAGCGCCAGATCTACCAACTGCAATTGGTAGCAATGCTGGCGGTGATACGAATTTGTCCCAACAACTAGATGTGGTAGCGAAGTTGATTGCTGCTGGTGCACCAACTCGAGTCTGGGTAACTTCGCTGGGTGGTTTTGACACTCATGCTGATGGCAAGGATTCGCAATCTATTTTGTTGGATGTGGTTTCTGATGGAATTACTAGATTCATGTCACAGTTGAAATCAACTGAGCGAAGTAAAGATGTGGTGGTGCTGGTTTACAGTGAGTTTGGCCGAAGGGTTAGAGCTAATGCTTCCGAAGGAACTGACCATGGCACCTCAGGCCCGGTATTTGTAATTGGTGATCGGGTTAAAGGTGGTTTTTATGGCGATCAACCTTCATTGGCTAATCTCAAAAATGACGATCTGGCAGTTACGACAGATTTTAGAGACATTTATGCCAGCGTGTTAGAGCAGGTATTACAAACGCCAGCGGAGCGAATCCTAGGGAACTGGCGCAGTCGTATTCCGCTGTTTACTGCTTAGCGCTAGCGCCTCTTGTAACCAGCAGGGCATTTTGGTTTTACCGCTTTCACCTTTTTAGTTTTTACCCCGTTAGTGCAGGTAATTGTTTTCGTTACTGGTGTCGGCACTACTACTGGTTTATTTCGCTCGGCTTCAAGGAGTCTAAATTCAGCTTCAGTCATTACCGAAAATGTGGCAGTATCGCCAATCACGCTGTGAGCAAAAACCACTAAGCCATCGGTCTTGGCATGTTGATTTGTTGACAGTGGCGCGGTGGCATATCGCTCCAGGTCGGTATTAAAGGAAACTGGCTTATCTTGCTCGGAGGCAATAATCTGAACTGGCCCCTTAATTGATGCAATCGTAAAGTCAATCACGTATGCCAGCAGACCAGTGTTTGCACCTAAGGTATCAAAATTAGTATTAGTCCGATATTCAATCATTAGCGCTTTGCTGCCACTAATGGGATGAATATAAAGCCGTTTACCACTCCCGGAGTTAATTGGGGCTAGGGTAATTTTTTCACTACTAATTGCAGTGAGCTGACAAACCACATCGGTATCAGGAAGCCAGCCTTGCACAAATCGATGAAAGCCCAGAAAAGTATTCGCGCTGCCAGAAGTGTTTCCCATTAAGTCAAAGGGCCCAGGAGATTTACCAGTATTTGGTCCAGATTGCAGATATAAGTCATACATCCCCAATAAGTGACCATACTCATGGGCGAATACCTTCCAACTTGGCACGCCAGGGGTATTGATGGTGCCAATTACGCCATTTACTAATTGGGAATTAACAATGGTGTCTTTGCCAGCAGTTAATTTGTGGCCAGGAAATGCGGAACCATAATATCGCATGGAATCTGCAGTTGGGGCAAAAAAGTTAAGGCTGGCATAGCCTGATAGATCAGCTTGGGTGTTTGCAATTCGTAGTGCTTCATTAATCAGGTTCAGATCTTTTCTGCCACCCTGAACATCAAATTTACCTTCACTATTAGGTGCAAAGCTCTTCTCGCTGCTATTTACTCTTACTACCTTTGGGTGAACATCAAATAAGACATTTAATTTATTGTAAGAATTAAACAAAAAGAACTCATTAGTTATCTTTGGCGATAACACATTGTTAACGCTTGTCATTAAATCGCCAGTAAACGGCGCATCGGGAAAATCCAGCACGATAATTAAGTTTTTAGTAGTGCCAGTAGCTGGCACTCGGTCGTTATTGCGCGGAAACCCTAATCGCAGCTCGCCTAATCGATAATCATCCATTTTGCAATCGGCCGGCAATCTGGCTGGAGTGTCAATCTTGAAGCCGAGACCGCCACCCTTGTAGTAACTAGATCCTGGTTGAATCTCAAACACTTTTTCATCAGTAGATAACTTAAGTCGCCAGGTAACGCCAGCTGCATTTCTAAAGTAATACCCAGCAGCATCTCGATTCAGACTGCCAATCTGCCACGGCGGGGCTTGATCAGAGCTGCTTATTGAATCCAGTGCCACATAACAGCCGATTACCGAAATTGGCTCAGTTGCATAATCTGTGCTGTTTGGCTTGAGTAACGTAAATTCTTGACCAGTGTTTTGAAAAACTAATTTAGTGGTCTTTGGTGTTGGAAGAGTTGGTGAGACATCAACAATATTGGGGCAGGCGGCTAACCATTCTGGTCGCTTCAACCCATTGGCTTGTGCTGTTACTACCTGAAATAAGCTAAGTAACAGAAATGAAATTGAGAATAATGAAATAAATCTGTTGCTGAATCTGACGGTATTGGCTCCGAGCACGGCCAGATTTTACAGGTCAAGCGACTTATTACCTGGGCATAGCGGTTCGGTAGCGAGTGCTATCGCCTAACTACCACCACAACACAGCGATTCTTGAACTCTGCGCAGAGCGGGCTGACTTTGCCACCCTTGTTCTTCACCTTGATTGGAATGCTCTTGTCAATGGTTCGTATCGCTTCAGTTGCGGCAACTGCCCTTCGAGCCGCAAACTTACGATCTGATTTGGGCTCAGTTGGCTTGGCATAAGCTTCCAGCACAATCTTCTTTACTGGCTTATCAAAGATTGAAGTTAGTGGGATGGTGTAGCTGTCGGCAACAGTGCGCTGCAATCGATTAAACCCAATTGTCACCTGATCTGGCGCATCAATAACTAAGATCTTAAGTGAAGTAGATCGCAAAGTGTTTTGCGGCGATACCCCAACCACCTGCAGCGTATGTTCGCCAAGCTCAATACCTTCAGGTAGATCATTTAACGTCTCAAACGTGCCGTCTTCTTTAACCTCTACTTCACCCACAAATGTTGGCTCGGAGAAGATAAAGATCTTGGCTAAGGAGAACGGCATAAAGCCAGTGCCAGCAGACTTAATCTGTAGTTCCCGCGGCAATGTAAACAAGTTGTTTCTTACTACCGGTGGATTTAGTTGGCTTTGGGATTGCGCGGATAAGTCCAACTCCCAAAGATCTGATTTAACATTTATGCCAGCATTATTGGTTTTGGTGGTGGTTACCACATTTACTTCTTTATTGCCCTCTAGTACTACTGGGGTAAGGGATGGCTGAGGTGGCGTTGGCAAAATAACCGGCACAACTTGTGTTGGTTGCGGCTTCTCAAACGTGTAAGTAAGTGGCGTTGCAGCACCGTTATTTATCACTACTTCATATCTGCCTGGTCGCAGTGACCTAGTTTCTAACTCAAATTGAGTAGGTGACTGCCGCCAGTTAGTTGGATCAATAGATAGTCCATTTAAGGTGACATTAGTAATTGGCCGAGTGAAATTACCTTCAACTCTATTTGTTGGGGCAAATGGATTAGCTGGAATTGAAGGTGGCCGGACTACATCAGTTTGAGCTGGACGAGGCGGTATTGGTGCCCTTGGTATCACTTCATTACTAGCAATTGAAACAGCGGAGTTAACTCCGCTATAGATTGCAATTGAGGTAAAGGTGTAGCTGACCCCATTGCTTAAGCCAGTAACCGTGCAAGAGCCTTCGGCTCCATTCACTGTACAGGTAAATCCACCTGGACTCGAGGTCACTAAATATGAAGTTGGTGTTTCAGATGCTGGCGGTGTGACGGTAACTGTTGCTCTGCCATTACCAGGTGTGGCAACTGGTGCTCCCGGAACTTCCGGTGCGCCCGTGGTAAAGCTTCTAACAGTTCCATAAATCGGACCGCCGATTGTATTTGTGGAATAAGACTGGAAGTAGTACGTGGTATTGAAATTCAGCGACGAGACGTTAGCTGATACTGAAGTTGCGGCATAGCCTGAAGTGGTGGCGTTTGTACTTGGTGTAATGATGCTAACCGCTGCGTTATCAGAAGTTGCGCAATTGCTTAAAGTGCTGGAGACACTGATACAGAATCGGTTGGTGGTATTTATTCCATTAGCTACGACCGAAGAATTGAGCACGGCCGTTGAGCCAGATATGGAGCTTGCAGCAGCACTGGTATTTGTTGGTGCCCCTGAAACATTGATCGTAATTGCTTTGATATCTGATCGAGCAACGGCAACGCCTGCGGAACCCGTTCCATACTCAATAATATAACCATTTACGCTTGAAGTATTAGTACCGCTTAGATCATTCCAACAAGAGCTAGTTGCATTCTGGACCAAGTTCCAATTCGTTACAGCGTAATCTTCATCACTTGCGTTATTTGGTTCTCCGCTGCACCAGTTTGCATAATTCAAGCCTTCGCTAGTTACGACCGAACCATTAGCAACACCTTGCCAGAATTGTTTGCCTGCTTCAGGTGATCCACCCGTTGGATCCCATTCCCATCGACCTTCAGTTGCAGCATCTGAGGCACCAATCCATACGTTTGCCGCATTTGCAATGTTCTTAAAAACGAAATCTTGCTCTGCAGCCGAAGTTATCGTTACTAGGTAGCCTGACAGTCCCAAATATGTGCTGGCTTTTGCGGCGGCATTGGCATCTGCCCAGGAAATCCGAGCATGGGCGCCGCCAGTGCGAGCAACATAGTAATTACCTCTAAATGAAGCAAAGCCAGATATAAATTTAGTTGCGGATACTCGTAATTCCAGTGCACCGACCGTTGCACCAGTAGTGATCTTTAGGGTAGCTAAGGCAGCATTTATTTCTGTTGCGGTGCCAATAATTGTCAAGTTTGTGAAGCTTGATTCTGAGCCGGCCGCAAAGCCAAATGCTCGCTCAGCTGTACCTAAATTAGCTATTTTTGCCGTGGTTCCAGCCCCAGCATTGATCAAGGATAGGGTAACTGAATAGTCAACGTTCGGCTGTAAGCCAGATACCGAAATTCCACTGGCATTAAAGTCAGTTACATTTGCATTAATACTAAACGATGGTGGAGCAGTAACTAATGCTGCTTCATACAGAATGTTTACTGTGAAAGTATTAGTGCTCGATAGCGCACCTGCATCAGTTGCTGTAATTGTGAAGACGTCCGTAACGGATTGGGTAATCGCATTAATGGCTGTATCGTTTGGATCATAAACATAGGCGCCAGTTGTCTCATTAATACTAAAGGTGCCATAAATTCCTGCCTTTGAAACAGAACCACCAGCTGAAACACCGTCTGTTAAAGCAAATGTGAATGAATTGTTGTCTGGGTCAGTCGGGGTGATGTTTCCAGTTTGATTGGTATAGGTATCCGCATCGGCAGTGTCATAAAGGGTGATACTGCTGGCAGCTAGGACTGGCGCATCATTGACCGTAGTAATGTTGATGTTAAACGTAGTTGAAGCACTGTTTCCAGTAGCAGGAACTGCAGTAAAAGTTACTGTTCTAGTTGCTGCTGGATTATCAGATGTTGATGCATAAGTTAATAGTCGAGCTACCTTCTGAACATTTGCTGCTGTTGCAAGAGTTCCAACTACGCGAATATTATCAATATAGAGTGAACCGCCAGCAACTTTACCACAAGTTCGATCATGGGTACCATTGACGAAAACAAATCGGTAATTTCCAGTAACCGGAATGTTGGCACTAGTGGTAGTCCATGGCTGACTAATTCCATTAGAGTCAATAACTTCAGTTTGTGCACCGGTGGTTGTGTTTACGATATAACCGTATGCGTCATAATCGTCACCACCATCTGCAGCAGACCAATCAAAAGAAATCACATCTCCTTGAGCTGCTGCAAATGGTTCACTAACAGCTGCTGGACCATGAACAACATCGCAGCCGACCTTAGTGCCCATTGTGCTAAATAGTCTTAACGACTTTTCCCCTTCGTTCTTAACCGAAGTCGTGATTTCGGCCGAAAAAGTTGCAGAATCAGGAATGTTGTTATCCCGGTTTGTGGTATTAGCTGGATATGTGTTGTTTGAGTCATCTGAAACAAATCCACCTAAACTAGTGACACCTAAGTTAATAAAGTGATTCTGATTCCCCAAGCCCACAATTGTCCAACCAGCTAGTCTAGTCGAAATACTTGGAGGGCTGGTGTTTCCGTCATCAACTGTTATTGCACCGACGGTTGCATTTTCAAAACCTGAGTTTCCAAATGCACTTGTGAAGTTGATCCGAAGTGGCTGTCCATTTGTACCATTCTTGGTTTCATCAATAGAGGCAAATGGTTTGGCGGTTGTGTTGTCACCTACATAAATCTGATTACCAACAACTGAAACTACACCATCATCAATAACTGGAGTTTGAACTTTCTGCAGACTCAATACGTCAGATGCAGCTTGTGAGCCAATTGCAAACTCAATGTATTTTCCATCAAAGGGACCACCAGTTACGGTAAGCCCAGCACCAGCAAGCACTGCCGCAGCATTTTCAGTGTAGGAAACTGTTGCCCCATCACCAACACCGGCATTTGCAGCTGAAGCACTTAGTGATGGGAGAAATACCTGAAGCAGCACAAGAGCTGAGAAGATTGCGAAAAGCCGTTGGGTGAAACCAAACCTTTCATCAGTATGCCTCACCAGCAACATCTTTACTCCCGCTTTAGTGACCTATAGTCATGAATTAAGCATCCCACTAGATTGTGAACATAATTCAAACTATTGGTCTAAAGATACCGCAGGAAACTGTGACCTGCACAATGCACCAACCGTGGTGTTTTTGTTGAAGGGGTTAGCGGCTGAGATCCCGAAGCACAATCGTGGCATCTCTGGCTTGTCCTACACCTATCGCACTAATTGGCGCTCCCGATTGCTCCTCTAAGAACTTCACATAATCTTGAGCTGCTTTTGGCAGATCACTAAATGATCTAGCGGAGCTGATATCAGATTTCCAGCCCGGCAACATCTCATAAATTGGTTTGGCATGATGAAACTCAGTTTGGGTCATTGGGAGTTCAGTGTGAGTTTTTCCGTCTATTTCATAGCCAACACAAACTGGAATCTGATCAAAGCCAGATAACACATCTAATTTAGTTAAGAAGAAATCAGTAATGCCATTTACTCGAACGGCGTATCTGGCAACTAGTGCGTCATACCAACCACAGCGACGCTCGCGTCCAGTTGTGGTGCCGAACTCACCACCAACATCTCTAAGTTGCGTTCCATTCTCATCAAATAACTCAGTTGGGAATGGGCCAGCACCTACTCGAGTGGTATAGGCCTTAACGATGCCAATCACGGTTGAGATTTTGTTTGGTCCAATACCTGATCCAGTTGCGGCTCCGCCGGCAACTGGATTAGAAGAAGTCACAAACGGATAAGTGCCATGGTCGACATCTAATAATGTTCCCTGGCCACCTTCAAGCAGAATAGTTTTATTCTCACCAAGTGCATTATTGAGCAGCAGTGAAGTGTCGGTGACATATGGCTTTAGTCGCTCGGCAAAAGAAAGTAACGTTTCAGTTACTTGGGCTGCTTCTACGGCACGTCGGTTATAGATCTTCACAAACAATTCGTTCTTAGTTGCCAGCGCTGCTTCTACTTTTTGCTGCAGAATTGATGCGTCATACAGATCTTGAATGCGAATACCAATTCGACTCATTTTGTCCGCATAAGTTGGCCCAATGCCGCGGCCAGTTGTGCCTATTTGTCGTTTACCTAAGAAACGCTCAACGACTTTGTCTTGCATTACATGATAAGGCGCAATTACATGGGCATTTGCAGATACTTTTAATTTACTAACATCAATGCCGCGATCAATCAAGCCATCTAGTTCTTTGAACATTACTGCTAGATCAATTACTACACCATTACCAATAACTGGTACTACGTTTGGGCTAAGAATGCCTGATGGTAACAAATGCAGCGCATATTTCTCTTTGCCAGTTGGGGTATTAATTACTACCGTGTGGCCAGCGTTGTTACCACCTTGATAACGAACAACGTAATCAACACTAGAACCTAATAGATCGGTTGCTTTGCCTTTTCCTTCATCGCCCCATTGGGCACCAATAATGACTATTGCTGGCATTAGCTCACCCAACTTAGATCTAGATTATGTTCAGTTCCAGTGCATTCGGAAATAAAATTAGCCAACCGATAAACCTCAGCCTCTTCACCAATCTCTTTCGCTGCTCTACCTAATGCGGCAAGACACCAAAGAAATCCACGATTACCGTCATGGGCATACGGAACTGGCCCTGCCCCTTTCCAGCCGGATTTTCTGAGTTGATCTAATGCGCGGTGATAACCAACTCGGGCATAGGCATAACTGCCAAGCACCTGGCCTGATTTCCAAGCAGCTTCAGCGGCAATTGCCCAAGCGAGTGGCTGATCGGGAAATTTAATTGGTAACTCCATTGGTGGAGTTGATTCAATTGCTTTCTGCAGCTCAGCATTAACTGGCAGCAGGGTTGGATCTGCTGGATTTAGTAGGTTCATTTGATTTTAGTTCCAGTTGACCTGAGATCTTCACAAGCAGTAACAACTCGCTTTGCCATTGATGCTTCCGCTAACTTGCCGTAACTTCTTGGGTCATAAACCTTCTTATTACCCACTTCGCCATCAATTTTGAGAATACCGTCATAGTTCTTAAACATATGATCCGCAATTGGTCTAGTAAATGCATACTGCGTATCCGTATCAATATTCATTTTAATTACGCCATAATCTAAAGATTCTCGGATCTCAGTTAATAGCGAGCCAGAGCCACCATGGAATACCAAATCAAATGGCTGGTTCTTTCCACTCGCTTTGCCAACTGCGCTTTGAATCTCATCAAGGATCTTTGGCTCTAGTTTCACATTACCTGGCTTATAGACACCATGCACATTGCCAAACGTTGCTGCTAATAGATATCGCCCGTTTTCGCCAAGGCCTAACTCATTAGCCGTCATAATTGCATCTTCAGTAGTGGTATAGAGCTTTGCATCTTTGGATGCTTCAATACCATCTTCTTCACCGCCAACAACGCCAATTTCTAACTCCATAACAACGTTTGCTTTAACACAAAGATCTAGCAACCGCTTCGCAGTTGCTAAGTTTTCTTTCATCGGCAAAATCGAGCCATCCCACATCTGGGATTGAAATAGCGGATTCTTTCCCTGCTTTAGCCGTTCGATGGAGTTAATTAGTAGCGGCTCCATAAAACCAGAAAGTTTTTCTGGTGGGCAGTGATCAGTGTGCAGCGCGATGTTTACCGAGTACTTCTCTGCCACTACATGCGCAAATTCAGCAAGTGCTATTGCACCAACGATCATGTCTTTAAGTAGTTGACCTGAGGCAAACTCCGCACCACCCCAACTCACCTGCACGATGCCATCTGATTCCGCTTCCGCAAAACCTCTAATAGCTGCAACTATGCTGTTAGAAGAGGTGCAGTTAATTGCGGGGTAGGCGAATTTGCCGGCCTTAGCTCGATCGAGCATTTCATGGTAGATCTCTGGGGTAGCAATAGGCATTAGTGCTCCTTACTGGCTTATCCTCTCAAATCGAGCCCAACAACACCTTATTGGGCGCTGGTTTCGAGGGGAACTCCGTGACCAATCGGGGCGCATTCCAGGAAATAGCCAACCTTCAAAAAGCTGTCCCAACGAATTGGATTTCTATCAAGTAATTATCGGGGGTTGAGCCTAGGCTTAAGTCACTATTTAGTAAGGAGTTGCAATGAAACGCAACATCATTATGGTGCTAATTTTGGCAATTGCTTGTTTAGTGCCAGCAACAACTGCGGTAGCAAAAACTGCCAAATCCGGCGGTCCCTGCGCTACAGCAGGCCAGAAGGTAACTGTTTATGACAAGGTATTACCAAATCGAGGTAAAACATTTACCTGCGTTAAGACAAAATCCGGTTTGAAGTTCGGACCTGCCGTTGAAACCGCAAAAATCAAGTCCTTACTAACAATTTCTCAAGTTTGGAAAGGTAATTCAGTAACCCTTTCAATTCTTGATGGTCAAGGTAAGTCATGCGAGGTTAGCACCAACACGAGTCCCGAGTGCAAAGGATTTTATCTTGGCTGGCGAGCAAACTTCAAAGATGACGACAAAACAATTGTTTATGGGGATCTAGAAACTGTAATTTCTGGTTTAAGTATTGGTGATCGCGGTGCATTTAGATTGATGTATCAAGAAAACCAAAATGCTAATCCAGTAATTGTTAAGGAATTTCCGTTCTACTACGACTACTGATTGAACCTGATTACCTCAATTAGTGGTAAGGCATTACCACTAATTGAGGTAATGCAGTTAAGCATTAAATTAAATGCTGCATCGCCCAGGCATACATGGCAATTGCTCCTGCCGCGGAAGCATTCATTGACCTAGTTGAGCCATATTGGCTGATCTCTAATACCTGATCTGCCGCTGCTATTGCTTCATCAGATAACCCAGGGCCTTCTTGGCCAAATAGAAATACGCACTCTTTAGGTAATACCGCGGTTTCTAATCTAGTTGAACTATCCGTGTTATCAATTGCGATTATTGGCATACTATTTTCGCTGCACCAATTAACAAAACTTGCCACGTCTGGGTGATGCATCACATGGAGGTATTTATCGGTCACCATCGCGCCGCGGCGATTCCAATCTCGTTTCCCAACAATATGCACCTTAGCAACATTAAATGCATTAGCAGTTCTAACAATTGAGCCAATGTTTAGATCATGCTGCCAATTCTCAATTGCGATCTGCAGTGGATTGCGTTTCGTGTCTAAATCTTTAACTATTGCTGCAACTGACCAATAACGATAATGATCCAATACATTTCTTCGATCACCATTTTCTAACAGTTCTGGATCGTATTGCTCACCCTTTGGCCATGGTTTGGGATGTGGTCCAACCCCAACTACTGGATAAAACTCACCAGGTCCTAGATCCCCGCGATCATCGGTCATTTACGCCGCTTAAAAAGTTTGATCAGCTTTCGTTTCTTCGCTTCTCGTCTAACCTCTTTGAGGGACTCTTTGCTTGGTTCACTTGGTAAAACTGGTTGGTTCTTAAGGAAGTTTTCTAGCTCAGCAAAATCAAGTTTTGCTTCAATTGGTTTATCTTCTTTTTTAGGTAAGCCAACCGCAGAAGCGCGGAAACTAGAAAACTCAGTCCCGTTGCACCTAGTGCAAACTCTCACCCCTTGGGGTTCGCTCTTCCCACACGATAAACACAGCGGCATAAGCCAATTCTAGTTAGCCTTTCTTAGATAAGGTTTAGCCCATGAGCGCAAAAGCAGAACTAAAACAGCAGATCCTGGCTAAAGCCGTAGTTCACGGCAAAGTCATTCTCTCCTCGGGTAAAGAAGCTGACTATTACGTAGATTTACGTCGCGTTACCCTCGATGGGGTAGCCGCACCATTAGTTGGTGAAGTAATGCGAGAGTTAACTAAAGATTTAGGTTATGAAGCAGTTGGTGGTCTCACCCTTGGTGCCGATCCAGTAGCAACCGCAATGCTGCATGATGCGGCAAAACACGGTGAAGTACTAGATGCGTTTGTCGTGCGCAAAGCAGATAAAGCCCATGGCCTACAGCGCCGAATTGAAGGTGCTGAAGTTGAGGGTAGGAGAGTTCTTGCAGTTGAAGACACTTCCACTACAGGAGATAGTGTTTTAACTGCAGTCGAGCAACTTGAAAAAGCAGGGGCGATCGTGGTTGGTATTGCAGTAATAGTTGATCGCGGTGCTGGCAAAGTGCTAAAAGAAAAAGGCTATGAATTTAGAGCAGCTTATTCATTAGCAGATTTAGGGTTATAGCCCAAACAAGTAAAGTTAACTCAGTCTTTTTGTCGTCGAGCAAACTCATGGCTGAAATATCGAACTAACGGCCGAGGTAATGTTCGAGAAACCGTGCTCATGGCTTTGTATTGTGCGCCTGGCACTGAAATCAATTGACCGCGTCTGGCATCAGCTAGTGATTCTTTCGCCACTTGCTCTGGGGTTAACCAAAGCCAACTTGGCACATCACTATCGTTCATTTGACTGCGATCAAAGAACTTAGTTTTAGTAAAGCCAGGCGCAACTGCAGTTACTTGAACTTTAGTTCCCTTTAATTCAGCTGCAATTGCTTCCGTAAGCGATGTGACATAACTCTTCGCGGCAGCATATGTACCAGTTGGCAGCCAGGCGGCAATTGAAGAAATATTTAGCACTATGCCGCTGTTTTGCTGCTTCATCTTGGGCAGCACGGCATGGCTTAAAACTAATACTGCTTTAACTAATACTTCTAGTTGCTCGATTTCTTCAGCAAGTGAGTTTTCAGTAAACGGCAGGGAGGAGCCAAAGCCAGCGTTATTTACTAACACCTCAACCCCATCTAACTCTTTTAGGTGATTAGCAGTTTTCATGATCTCATCATGAATTGAAAGGTCAGCTAAGAAATAATCAACTTTAGTTTTATTACTCAACTCTGATTTTAAATTTTGGAGTTTTTCTTCACTTCGACCAATTAGTAATAACTCATATCCTTCATCAGCTAATTGCTGGGCATATGCCAGGCCAATGCCAGAAGTGGGCCCGGTGATAACTGCTAGTTTCACCGGGCCACTTTGGCATAACATGCCTAGTTGCGCATCTGGAAGGTGGGGTTTGCGAACAGTTTTCCGTTCACTTTCAAGGAATCAATTAATAACTCTGGGTTATCGCCTTTAAGTAGTAGTTTTAATTTACCTGGCTTTCGACTAAACCAAGTAATTGTTTGATCTCGAGTTAACGTCAACTGGCTCATTATCCGCTGATTTAACAAGATAGTTAGGGTTGAGTTATTTGAAGCTAGTAGTTTTAAACTGCTTGAGCCAGCCGCAATAGGTCTGATTAATTTTGCTTCTCCTATCACCTGTATTACCTTGCCACCAGCTGCCCGGTTAATTCGGAGCTGTTTCATAGTTGGCGCTGATGTAAGGGGTGTATCTGAATTAACTATCTCAATAGCGCTGGGCTCTGGTTTAATTATTTCTGGTTCAACATTAATCTCTGGTTTCACTTCTGGTGTAATCACCACAATGGGTAGCTGTGGTGAGATCACTATTGGTTCCACCTTAGGCTGCGATTCCACAATTGGTTGAGTTATCGGTGTTGATTCACTTGGATTAGTTTCAACTACTTCTTCAACTGGCTCTGGTGATGTAGTCGAATCAATGACTGGTTCGACTTCTGATTCAGTTGGTTTCTCAACTATTTCATCAGCAGTTATCGTCGGATCAGTTGTTGATTCCGAATCTGCCGTTGCAGTTTCAGTTGTTGGTTCTGAGTCACTTGATTGAGGTTGTGATTGGGAAGGGTCAGTTAAATCGGTTGTTGGATCTAACTGAGTTTCTGGCTCTGACTCACTTTCAGTTACAACCACTTCTTGCTTTTCATCTATTACTTCTGGCTCAACGGTTGATTCCGGTGCCACGTCCGGCTCCGCCTCAACAATTGGTTCTGGTTCAACAATAGGTTCCGGCTCAATCACCTCTTCTGGTACTGGTGGCGTTAATGTAAAATCTGCCAAAGCTAAATTAACTAGCGGAATTGTTGTTGCAATACCGCCAATAGTGACTACCCCAGTTCGTGGATACATCAGCGTAAAACCACTTAATACCGCACCGTTTCTGAAACTAACGCCAGTAATTAAGTAGTTGCCATCAGCTAAGGTCAAACTGGGTGATTCAATAGTGAAGTTGGTATCAGTTGAATTAGGCGTAATTGAAACTAGAAACTGACCCGAATTACACAAAAAGCCATCCCAACTACTTTCTGGACAGATCCAAACTCGTGTAATATCTGAATAAGTTGAGCCATTGATGCGATTAATCACTAAGTTGAACTTAAGCCGATTATCGGTATAGAAACTTGAAGTGTCAGTAGAGATACTTACTAACTCAACTAACGGATCAGGCCAATCCTGTGCCTGACTTATGCTGGTTTGAGTTGTGAACCAGATGCCGCTTAACAGAAATACTGCAAGCGCTCTTATTTTCATAGCTGCTCCTTTGCTAGGAGCGGAAGATTTCCGTGCTATTTCTATTACCTCCCAGGTTGGGTAATCACCTAACCTGGGAGGGCAGCAGTATGAAATCTGCTCTAAACTTCAAATATGAGCAGTGTGATTTATGACGGTGATTGTGCATTTTGTTCTTCTACTGCCAGATTTGGCAAATCGAAAATCGCACCAAAGCTTGAGTTTCTTGCCTATCAACAAATAGATTTGGGTAAGTATGGCTTAACTGCAGCTGAATGTGAAAAGTCATTACAGTTTGTATCAGATAACAATGAGATCTTTGTAGGCGCAAAAGCGGTCGCACGGATTTTAATCAGCGCTGGCTTTCCCTACCTAATTCTTGGCCGAATCATGAATCTACCAATCCTAAATAAGTTAGCCCAACTGGGTTACCACTTAGTTGCGAAGAATCGTCATCGGTTACCTGGCGGCACACCAACTTGCAAGATGGACAACTAAAACGATTTAGAAATGACTAAGGGCCCGGATTTCTCCGGGCCCTTAGTTTTAAAGCTTAGGAATTGTTCCCAAACTTAGTTGTTACCGGTGACGATAACCTGATTTGAGAACAAACCAGTTCCTTCTTGCTTCACACGGATAACCTTGTCCTTCTTGAATCCACGGATGGATCCGTTGAAGTCACCAGGGGCTGCAACTTCTAGAGTCTTAGCCTTTTCTACCCATGTGGTTGCACCAACAGACTTAACGTAGATGATGATGTCACCTTCGTTATTAACTGCGGTACCAGAAAGAATCACACGGCCATTGCGCTTCTTGATTTCAAGAGTTGGCGCATCAAATGGTGCGACGTATGCAGAACCAGTTACAGATCCGGTTGGATCAGCAACTGAACCGCTACCTGCTGCGAAACGTTTTACGGTTGAACCGGCAGCGTCGTTGTATTCAGCGTAGTTAGCAACATTGAGCGAGACGTTTGCTAGGAAGTTACCGTCTTCACCCTGAGTTCCAACAACATCCACGAAGCAAGTTCCATTTGAGCTGGTTACGCAAGTGGTTGTTGAGCCACCGAATGCGAATCGACCAGCAGCAGATGTTGCTGCACGTGAGAAGTCAACTGTTACGCCAGTTAGAGCATTGCCCCAACCATCTTTAACAGTTGCGGTGATCTTGCCAGGAACCTGATCAGATCCCCAGGTAGCAGATCCACCGGTGATAACTAGTGAGCGTGCATTTGCTGCAGTTGCAGTTACAGTGAATGTCTTAGCCACAGAGTGACCTAGTTCAGTTGTAACAGTTACTGTTGCAGTTCCAGCTGTGGTGCCATAGGCATATACAGCTGTGTTGCTTGCAGCGGTCAAAGTAGTTGTAGCAAGGGTGTCAGTTGAGTTTGCAGCAACTAGCTTTGCTCCACCAGTTGCGGTGTAAGTCAACAAAACACCGGTCTTAGCAGCAAGACCAACTGCAGTTGAAGCCAATGCTGGAGTTACTGAAACGTGGTTAGCCACAGTTACAGTCTCGGTGTATAGCGCTTCATCAGTTGTTGCACCAAGAGTTACATCTAGTGAGTATGCAGCCTGAGTGGTGTATTCCACAGTCAATGAAGCATTCTCTAGGTCAGTAGCTAGGTCACCTGGAGCGAAAACGTTCCAGTTCAAGGTGTCATTAGCTGCACCAGCCTTAGCATCTACGTGAGTAACGGTTGCATTACCGTTTGCATCAGTGATTGCCTGAGTAGTTGCAGCGTTGCTACCAGTTGAAACTGCTTGAACAACGTAGTTGCTGTACTTGGTTCCGAATTCGTCAGCCACAGTAACTGTGTATGAACGAGTTGAACCAGCTAGAGCTAGAACTGTGGTCAAGTTTGTTGCTTCAACGTTTGGTGACCAAGTGACAGTTGCATCCTGAACTGAAGCTGCGTTGTAAGTAACAGTGTGGCTAACACCATCATTTGCATCCTGATAAACGGTTACAACATAACCCTGACCAGCAGTTGCTGCGGTTGCGGTTACTGTGACCGTTGCTGTTCCAGCAGATCCAATGACTGCGTGATAAGTACCGGCTGTTACTCCAGTTGGAGCGCCACCGCCACCAGCAGCAATTACAACTCTAACTGCAGTTCCAGCAGTACCGGAAATGGTGAATGGAATTGATAGGTTTGTTAGTGAAGAGACAACTGGTGCATCTTGAATGTCACCATCATCAACAGCATCACTTACTGGAGCAGCTGGGAATGCGTATGCAGCATCTGCAGTTGTTGTAACTCCTGTTTCGCCAGCTTGAACTGCAATACCAGTTGTGTAACCCTCAGTAACTGAGGTGTAGGTAGCGGTTGCAGCTGTTGCAAGTGGATTCAGTGATCCACCGAAGTTTGCACTAATTGTTGAAGTGCTAACTGCAGCAGCCTGAACAGCGAAGTCATACTTATTTGAAGTTAGTGCACTTGCAGCAGTAAGTGTGCTAGAGCGAGGTGAAGCACCTGCTGAGCCGTCCAAAGTGATGTTGCCAGATCCTGCTGTTTGGGTCATTCCCAAGATAACAGTTTCAGCGCCAGTCAACTTAGTTACTCGGCCACCAGCATCTGTCAAAGCAACTGAGTAAGTTGCATTCACAGCCACTAGTGAAGCACCCGAATTACCAAGTGCATCTGCTTTAGCGGTTACGGTTAGAGCGGTTGGTGCACCACCAACAGTGATCGAACCAGTTGTTGTGGTTTCGCCAGCGTCAATTACGCCGTTGCCATTTGGATCCCAATAGGCCAAATAGCCATAGTCTCCAGCGACATTGAAGTAATCACCAGCAGCACCAACGGTTACGTTTGTTGAGGCAGCAGCAGCAAGACCACCTGCACCAGCAGCTGGGTTAGCTGCAGTGAACTGATCGCCAACCTCAAATGTGGTGGCATCGGCTGTTGCTGGAACTGATGTAATACGAATGACCATGTCGCCATCTGCGTCCTGGGCAATCGCTGCAGTGTTCTTGACTGCAATTACAGCATCAGTTGTAGCAGTTGCACGAACCACATCTGTTGGGTTTGTGACTGTTACAGCTGAAGCGCTTGCTGGTGCAATCACAGCAAATGGTGCAATGACCAATGATGCAATAACGCCAAGCGACAAGCGCTTAGTTGTCTTATTAGACATTTAATTCCTTTCAAAGAATTTCCATTCCAAGGCTTCCCTTTGGGAATCCGGCGGATCCGTCCGTCTAGTTGGCTAAGCCAGCTAGTGAAATCCCGATTGATCGGTCCTGAAATGAGTCCAGGAACCACGGGTGTGGTTCCCAACTGATAGTCAATGAGTTGGAATAAGTTGTTTGAAACTTGCAATAAGTGGGGAATTGTGAGTAAATAGCTGAGAACAATGGGTTTTTTGAATAAGCGTTGGAATAAAAAGCACCTAATTACGCCAGATTTGGTTGGATTACGCTTTATTGCACTCTAAATCAGTTGCTGTTTAACTTAACTTCTTTAGACTTTCATCAATACTGGCACTTACTACTCGATCTCGATTCAAGGTGGCGTGCTGATATCGCATTGCAGCTCCAACGGTGGCATGACCAAGTCGGGCTTGCAGTTCAGCAAGTGAGGCACCATGTTGAGCAGCCAACGTGGCCGCAAGGTGTCTTAGGTCATGAAAATGCAGATCCGCTAAACCAGCTTCTCTTCGAGCTTCATCCCACCATTTTCTGCGGTCTTCCACCGTGACTGGTTTATCTTCATCAGTAGTGAAAACCAGGGAATTAGTGCCTGGATCGGTGAAGTGCGTGAGATGAACTTCCATTTTTGGTTGCAGATAGTCCGGATAAGAGATGGTTCGGACTGAAGATTTTGTTTTTGGTGGCCCAATGATGGTGCCCTTACCTGGCACAGAAACGATTGCTTGCTCTACTGTGATAGTTCTGGCAGCAAGATCAATATCTTTTCGGCGTAGGCCAAATATTTCACCAGAGCGTAAACCACAGATACCGGCGATTAAAATTGCTAGGGAAAACTGAAGTGGAACTAGTTCTGCCAGCACTACTAATTGACTCACATCAATTATTGGTCGGTTGGTTGTAATTTGTTGTTTCTTCTTTATTGGCGCAGGTGCGCGATGGATGATTCCTTGTGATGCAGCTTCATTCAAGATAGCTCTAAGCACCCGATAGGAGTAATCCGCAGTTGAAGGTGATGCAACTTTTGTAACTTGGGCTAACCAAGATCTAATTAGTACATTATCAATTTTGGTTATTGGGTAAGAAGAGAAGGTTCTGCCATCAACTTTTATCTGCAGCCACTTATCCAAGATTCGCTGATAGTCATAGCGGGTGCGATCGCGCAGCGAGGTATTGTTTTTTAACCAAGTTGTGCCAAACGAATCTAACGTGATGGCTGAGCCGGTAGCCGCAGCAATATTTTGCTGCGACATAAACAGTGGTTCAGAAATTTTTAGGTGAGCATTCGGCGTGTGCTTCATTCGCCAAAGTTTTTTCGCTACTTGATAGCACCATTCATCTGCAGCGCCATAATCATCAAACGTGTGTGGTGCTGGGATGCGATACCCATACTTATTAACGGAGGCGGAATACCTCCCACTAGGCAGCTGTCTTATGCTGCCGATAGCACGGCGAGACGATCTAGCCAATCCATACCCCGAGGCCCTTCGATGTCTGCCACAAACATCAGTAATGTGTTAATTCACAATTACGCTCTAACGCAATTTAGCGCCCACCCGGAGGGACGCCATAGCGGAAAGATAGACCCAATACCAACTGATCGTTAACAACACACAGCACATTGAGAAAATTTTCTTATGCGTTTCTTATTAAGCCAATAGCAGAAAGCGCTTGCACGAAAGTGCAACTAACTATTCTTTGATCTCGGTTCGATGGAAATTTAAATGCGATCTTGACGGCGTTGGTCCGCGTTGTCCTTGATACCTCGAACCATAAACTGCTGAACCATATGGATGTTCTGCCGGAGATGAAAGTCGGAATAAGCAAAGTTGTCCGATTTTCATTCCCGGCCAAAGTTTGATTGGCAATGTTGCCACATTACTTAACTCAAGGGTCACATGGCCCGAAAAGCCTGGATCAATAAAGCCAGCGGTGGAATGGGTTAACAGCCCCAATCGACCAAGTGATGATTTACCTTCAAGTCGGCCGGCTACATCATCTGGCAGCGTAATTACTTCATAAGTTGAAGCGAGCACGAATTCACCTGGATGCAGCACGAATGCTTCATCAGCAGCGGTTTCAAATGGTCGAGTCAGATCGCTTTGCTCAGTTGCTGGGTCAATAAACGGATAGCGATGATTCTCAAAAGTGCGATAGAACCGATCTAACCTGACATCAATACTGCTGGGCTGCACCATGCTCTCGTCATATGGCTCAAGTTTTACTCGGCCTTGGGCAATCTCAGCTTTGATATCTCGGTCACTTAGTAGCACGGCCGAAGCCTAGTTAGTAACTAGATTGTTTCGCTGGATCAGCACCAGATTTACCCGAATTAGTCACTCCTTATTAATAGAGTCAGTATTGATAAGGAGTGACGCTGGATCAAACTGAACCTTTAACTGCGTTTTTTGGCCAGATTCTGTGGAAATCTGGCCATCTCTTGGAATTTACTGAAGGATGCCTGAAAATAATCGGGCAAATCGGACAGCGGCGGTTAAGTTGTGAGGAAAAGCAGGCAAACTACCGCCATGAAATTTAGCGGGTTGAGAGGCGCGGTTATTGCCGTTGCGATCTCGCTTGCGCTAATTGCGCCCGCATCAGCAGTTACCCCTAAGAACACCACCCCGAAAAACACCACTAATGAGAACTCAACTTCAGAGCGCCGCTTTCTGCAAGATGATCTGACCTTAATTAGTCAGTTTGGTGGCGTGATTATTGGTGTTAACGGCAAGGGCGATCAGTTCGAAGGTTTTGATAAAGGCTATAACGTAGCTAGGTCAATTGCGCTTGGCTATCCAATCTTTGGTTCGATGCGCGATGACCTATCGCTGATTGCCAAATTTGGGGGTGTGATTACTGGTGTTAATGGCCCAGGGGATCAATACGAAGGATTTGTTCGTGGGTTTAGTGTTAATCGATCATTGGCTGCAGGTTATGCCCTGCCAGCGTTACCAAAACCGGCAACACCAAAACCAACAACTCCTGCTACTCCAACACCAAAAGAAGAAACTGAACCAACACCAGTTGTGCCAAAAGAAGAAACACGCAAACCAGGTGTTTATATCTCACCTCGCGCAACTGCAATTACTGAAGGATTCTCACTTCCAATTTCAGTTAGCATTGTTGAGTTGGCAGCCGCTAAAGCGAGTTTATTCTTAAATGATGGCAATAAGAGTTTCTTAATTGAAACTAAAGATGTGCCCCGAAATGGTCAATTAACTTTTATTACGCCAGCTGCTATTGGTAGATATTTTGTGGTGCTAAATACTGGTGAGCGATCTAGCAATGCCAGGTTTGACGTTAAACCATTTGGTTTAACTGGCATTAACATCATGGATGCAACTACCCCATCAACTATTTCGGTGCCAACTGGTGATTTAGCGATTAACTGGAAGATTGTGTTATTGCGAGATGGCAAAGCAGTTCAATCCCGAGTTATCACTGCCGAAAACCGCGGCACTGATATTCGATTTAATGTGCCAACTGGGGAAGCCCGCTATACCGTGCAAGCCGAATATGAATATCAAGTTCGAGATGCGCGAACTGGTGAAGTAGTAACTAAGTTACGTATTTTTGAAGATCCCGCTGGTGGCGCGGTTTTAACTAGAAACCCAAGCAGATAATGATCTCCCCTCGCCTAGAATTGCGCGAGGGTGAGAGATAACCATATGCGAATTCTGGTGCTTGGATCTGGTGGCCGTGAGCACGCTATCTGTCACACCTTAGTTAACGAAAATCAAACCGTTTTTGCAACTGGCAGTAATGCTGGCATTATCACCCTTTTAGGTGCAACTAATTGTTTTGCAATTGAAATTGCTAATCCAATCGCAGTAGTTAAGTTAGCAACAGAGTTATCTGCTGAGTTAATCGTGATTGGTCCTGAAGCGCCACTGGTAGCAGGGGTGGCGGATAAGTTGCGTGCGGCTGGCTTTTTAGTGTTTGGGCCAAATCAAGCCGCAGCGCAGATTGAAGCTAGCAAAGCATTTGCTAATGAATTAATGGCAAAACTAAACATTCCAACGGCTGCATCAATTAATTGTTTGAGCTTAACTGAAGTTGAGGCTGCCATGACTAAATTTGGTGCGCCCTATGTAATTAAAGATGATGGCTTAGCTGCTGGCAAAGGGGTAGTGGTAACAGCAGATAAATCCGAAGCACTTGAGCATGCGAGAAGTTGTTTTGCGGCTAACTCAAAAGTAGTAGTGGAAGAGTTTTTATTGGGTGAAGAAGTAAGTGTGTTATGTGTAACTGATGGCACCACGGTTTATCCGTTAGTTGCTGCACAAGACTATAAACGCATTTTTGATGGTGATTTAGGACCAAACACTGGCGGCATGGGGGCGTATGCACCAGTTAGTTGGTTTACGTTAGCGATGCAGCAGCAAGTAGTAACTGAAATCGCCCAACCGATCATTAATGAACTAAGCGCCGTTGGTAAGAAATTTATTGGGGTGCTGTATTGCGGCTTAATTAATACCGAAACCGGATTAAAGGTAATTGAGTTCAATGCCCGATTTGGCGATCCAGAAACGCAAGTTGTGTTGCCGCTGCTTAAATCTTCACTAGCTGAGTTGCTGTTAGCTGCTGCTAGTGAAAACTTAGCCGAGCTGCCAGCACCTAAGTTTGCTGGGGCAGCAGTCGCGGTGGTGCTGGCGGCCGCGGGGTATCCGCAATCAGCACGATTAGGTGATGAGATTGAGTTAATCCCAAACACCCCCGAACGGGTGATATTCCATGCTGGTACCAAGTTGGACAATGGGGTAGTGAAAACCGCAGGGGGCAGAGTGGTAACGGTGAGCGCAATTGCTGATTCAATTAATGCCGCTCGCGCATTGGCATATCAGGGAGTGGCACAGCTTAAATTTGCTGGCGCACAGCATCGCAGTGATATTGGGTTAGGCAGGGATAAATGAGTATTTCTGATGTGTTAGCAACTAGATATGCCTCAGCCCAAATGGTTGCGATCTGGTCGCCAACTGAAAAAATTAAATTAGAACGGCAATTTTGGCTGCAGGTGCTTAAATCCCAGCAAGCTCGCGGCCTTGATATCCCAGCGGCTGCCATTGCCAGTTATGAAAAGCAGATTAACAATATTGATCTGAGCTCAATTGCTAACCGCGAGCGATCACTTAAACATGATGTCAAAGCTCGAATTGAAGAGTTTAATGCCCTTGCCGGTTATGAATTAATTCATCAAGGCATGACTTCTAGAGATTTAACTGAAAATATTGAACAAGCACAAATTTTAACTAGTTTGAATCTAATCCATGATCGCATCATTGCGCTGCTCAATCAGTTAGCAAGTAAAGCGAGCGAACATAATGAGCTTGCCATGGTGGGCAGAAGCCATAACGTGGCAGCACAATTAACTACGTTAGGTAAGCGCTTTGCGAGTTATGCCGATGAGTTATTGATTGGCTTTAGCGCAATTAATGAGTTAATTGCGCGCTATCCCGCCCGCGGCATTAAGGGTCCAGTTGGTACTAATCAAGATATGGCTAATTTGTTTGATCAGGATTTAGTTAAAGTAAAAGAGTTTGAAACTGAGTTAATGCAGAGTCTAGGTTTTACAACCACGCTAACTTCAGTCGGGCAGATCTATCCCAGGTCGTTAGATTATGAAGTTGGCAGTTTGCTGTATCAAATTTCATCGCCTATTTCTTCACTTGCACTCACCATTCGATTAATGGCTGGCCAAGAGTTAGTTACTGAAGGATTTTTACCAGGACAAGTTGGCTCATCTGCCATGCCGCACAAGATGAATGCTCGCAGTTGCGAGCGCATCAACGGTTTGCATCAAGTGCTAAATGGTTATGTGCAGATGCTTGCGGGTATCTCTGGTAATCAATGGAGTGAAGGCGATGTGTCATGTTCAGTAGTGCGCCGAGTTGCACTCCCTGGCATCTTTTTTGCCATTGATGGCATTATTGAAACTGCGCTAACAGTGCTAAATGGCTTTAAGGTATTTGAAGCACAAGTTAAAGCTGAATTAGATCGCTACTTACCATTTCTATTAACAACTGAAATTATGCTGCTATTAGTTAAGCGCGGTGTTGGCAGAGAAACCGCACATAAGCAAGTGCAAGCTCATGCCCTTGCTGCTGCCGCGTCACTGCGAAGCGGTGGTAGTAATAACCTCTTTGAGTTGTTAGTGGCCGATAGCGCGCTTGATTTAGATAACGACATGTTAACTCAGTTAGCTTCAAATTCGAAAGTGCAGTTAGCTGCTGCAAAAGCACAAGTTGATCAAGTGATTGCGAAGATAAACACCATCACCAAAGCTAATCCTGCTGCGGCACAGTATCAGCCAGGTGCAATTCTTTAATTATGAATTGGGAGCTACCTGCTGGTTATCAGCATATTCATTCGGGCAAAGTGAGAGATATTTATTTAACGCCGAATCACACCTTGTTATTAGTGGCATCAGATCGAATCAGTGCCTTTGATCATGTGCTGGCAAACACCGTGCCTAATAAAGGCAAAATATTAACTGCCATCTCATTGTTCTGGTTTAAAAATTTAAATGTGCCCAATCATCTTATCTCAACTGATGTGCCAGCTGGCGTTACTGGCCGAGCGATTGAAGTTAAGAACTTAACCATGATTCCAATTGAATGTGTAGTGCGCAAATATTTAACTGGTTCAGCTTGGTTGGAATATCAAGCAACTGGCAGTGTTTGCGGAATTGCGTTGCCCGCAGGATTAGTTAATGGGGCGCAGTTGGCCGAGCCAATTTTCACCCCCGCCACAAAGGCAGCAGTTGGTGAGCATGATGAAAATATTAGTTATGAAAAAGTAATTGAGATTGTTGGAAATAAATTAGCTCAGCAGTTAAGAGATACGTCAATTGAGATCTTTAACCAAGCAATAGAAATATTAAAACCAGCAGGCTTTACGCTCATTGATACCAAGTTTGAGTTTGGTGTTGATGCTGATGGGGTTTTAATGCTGGCTGATGAAGCACTCACGCCAGATTCCAGCCGATATTGCAATACCGATGAGATGCAACCAAATAAACTAGCACCATCTTTTGATAAGCAGTTAGTGCGCGATTGGTTGCTAGCTAATTGGGATAAAGATAGTGGCATTGCACCACCTAAAATTCCGAAAGAAGTTATTGAGTTAACTGCTGCACGTTATCAAGAAGTGCTAGATCGGTTAACTGCTATCTCTTCTTAAACCCAGCGGGACATTTAGGTTTTATTGCTGTTATTTTTCTAACTGTCTTCTTCTTAATGCAGGTAATTGTCTTTTTAACAGGCTCTATTTTTATCGGTTCAGTTTTAACTGGCTCAGGTTCAACCGTTGGTAGAGTGGCTAAATAATCCAGCGCAGTTTTAATTACGCCTTCAAAGTGCGCGGCTGCGTAATACTCGCCATGAGAGTTAGTTGACCAAAATGGATCTTGAAATAATCGATCACCATCTGGTGTGCTGGCATTAATCCCATTTGAGCAGCACATCGCACCTAAATAAACCCATTCATTGCCGCGCTGATACCAAAGCGGACTGCCCGAATCGCCACCGCCCATGTAGACATTCCTTGGCAGCACGGTTTGCAGCACCATGTTCGGATTTAATCGTTGCACTTCTGCTGAGGCGGCACCTTGAATCGCATTTTTTGTTCGCAGCGTGGCATTTGTCTTTGTTGGTTTTGGATCTGCTGGATTCCTATCAGTTGGACTCTTAGTGCCATAACCAATTGCCAACACTGGCGAGGCTGCCGTAATAAGTGAAGCCAGCTCGGGCAGTTTTACATAATCAAATGTTTTAGTCCCAATTGGGGTTTCCAGTATTAATACAGCAAAGTCATATAACGGACCATGACCATTATTTGGCTCGTAAGATGAATCCTTATATCGCTCATCTCGGAATTGGGCAATTACTCGCACTAACCTTTTATTTCCAACTGGAATTAACGCACCTGGTTCACTCACCCAAATGGGTGCATTAGCCAGCGGACCGGAAACTGGTGCAGCACTACCAGTAGCTCGATACAAGCAATGTGCTGCAGTGAATACCACTCGAGGTGCAATCAACGCGCCAGAACAACCACGTTGATAGGAGCGATCTTGAGCGATGATGCCAACAACTAATTCGCTACCAGTTGCATCTATCCCATTTCGCATAGCAGTTGCAGGCGAAAGAGAAGTAAATCCAAACAATATTGCAACTAAAATTGTTAGCAGTTTTGATTTCATCTAGCTCTGTCGCTTCCATATCATGCGCTGATAGGTGCGATTAATTTCAAATCCCAGCCGCTGATAAAACGGCACCACCCACTCATCAGCCCAGGTGAAATAGATTTTAGTCACCCCAGCACTATGCATTTGATTTATTGCATTTTGCACTAACAATTTTCCCAGGCCATAACTGCGATATTGCTCGGCAACACCAACTGGACCAAACCAGCCACCATTCCAAACGGCAAAGCCAGCATAATCACCATTGACGCTGACTACTGCGAATTCTGCTGGATTTTGCTGCAATTTCGCGACCGCTACATCTGCCCAATCGCCAGGAAAAGCCTCACCTACAAATTCATGAAGTCGCGCTGAGTCAACTTTAGTTTCAACCGCAACACCAGCTGCTAACTCAATTGGAATAGCACTATTGATCTCACGACTCATGCTGTTTGCGATGGCAAGCGGCTCAAATCCGTTCTTAAGAAAGAAGTTCAATGATTCCGAATAGTTATCTAAATCAACACCGGGAAAAGTTGCGGCAGGGGCGGATCCAGTTCGGCCGCTTAACAGAATTTCGGCAGTATTCAACGCGGCTATTGCGCGGCTTAGCAATGCGGTACCAATGCCGCGATGTTGCAGATCTGGTTTAACAGCAATTGCAGTTAAATAGCCTAGATCTGGCTCAAGACCAAGTCCGGGGGCTGGCAGATTACGCTGATAAGCAACGACAAATCCAACAATTCGGTCGGTTCGGGCAATAAAACTGGCATGGTTGAGTTTTGGGACACCGTTTACATTGCCAAAAAACAATGAATCAAAGCGTTCTATTGTCATTGGGTGCGCGGTCAGACATGCATTCCACAGCGTCACCAATTCAGGAATATCAGTTGAACTTATCGGTGAAATCTCGACTTGGTCTGTCATAGCAGGTATTCTATTTTAGATGGCTGCGAATAATCAGATTAAGATTTTAGTAACCGGCTCTGCCGGGTTATTAGGCAGCGCGATTTGTGATTTATTAGCGGCAACGCAGGTGCCATTTCAAACCTTAGATCTAAATCCAAAGGCCCATCCAGGTGCGATTAATCACTTTATTGGACTGGCAACTGATCAACAGCTAGTACAACAAGCTATCAGCGGTGTTGATGCCGTAATTCATTTGGCTGCTATTAGAAACCCAAACTATGGCACCCCAGTTGCAGTATTTAGTAACGCGTTAGCAACTTTCACGGTGCTCGATGCGGCAGTAACTGCGAATGTAAAGCGGGCTGTAATTGCTTCGAGTTTTTCTGCAACTGGATTGCCATTTGGTCAGCTGCCAATTGAGTTGCCTAATTTGCCAATTGATGAAAGTTTTACTAATCAGATTTCAGATCCATATGCGCTTTCAAAAAATATTGACGAGTTAACTGCGGCCTATCTCACAAAGCGCTTTGAGATGCGAATAGTTGCGCTCCGCTATCCATATATTGGTGATCACATCGAGCTATTACCAAAACGCTATACCCAAATTGCGGTAGATCCAAGTTTTGGGAAAAAGGAACTTTGGACTTATATTGATACTAGAGATGCGGCATATGTTGCAGTTGATTCCATTTTAAATAACGACATTACTGCTGGCAGCTACTTTGTTGCTGCTAGCAATCTACTTGGGCCACATAATGCACAAGACTTAGTGGCGCAGTTTTATCCAGAAACTAAACTAAATTCGTCTCATGGTAAGTTCGATTCATTCGTTAATTACAGCAAGGCAACTGCCGCACTTAATTTTAAACCGCAACATAATTTTCCAAATGAGTCAAAATGAAAAAAGTTGAATTGTTTTATCAGATAGATGCCATCATTGGTGAAGGCGCATATTGGGACTGGCGTACCAGTGAATTACTAATGGTCGATATCACTGGCGGCCGAGTGATCAAGCTTTCACCAAGTGGAGACTTGATTAAGGAATACCAGTTAGGAAATAAAGTTGGTGCCGTAATTGGAGTAGAAAATTCTCCCAATTATTTGCTAGTTGAACAGCGCGGACTGACCATGATGGCACCAAGTGGTGCAAGAACTGAATTGTTAATGCTGCTAGAAGCTAATGAACAAAAGCGATTTAACGATGCCAAAGCTGATCCAGCAGGTCGACTATGGGCTGGCGTGATGGGAATGGATCAGCGCCCTGGCGTTGGCGCACTTTATTCTTATCAAGCAGGTGGCTTAATGCACCAGATGATTACTGACTTAACTGTGCCAAATGGACTGGACTGGACCCTTGATAACAAGACGATGTATTTCATTGATTCGCCAACTAGAACCGTTGGGGTGTATGACTTTAATTTAGAAACCGCTGAGATTTCAATACGTAATAGTTTTACTATGCCAATCCCTGGCAATCCAGATGGCATGACTCTTGATGCCGAAGATAATCTATGGATTGCGCTTTGGGACGGCAGTGCCGTTATTCAGTTATCGCCGGAAGGCAAGTTAATGCAGCAAATTGATCTGCCAGTTTCCCGCGTAACTACTTGTACTTTTGGTGGTAAAGATCTCACCACGCTGTATATCACTTCAGCTAGTTTTGGTGTCGATGAGGATTTAGCTGGCAGTGTCTTTGTTTATGAGACAGATACCCAAGGTAAAAAAGCTAATTTATTTAAGGCTTAATTATTGAGCCATCAGGCCGTCTAATTTCCGGCCAGGCCCCATTTAGGGGATGCTCTGGTAGGGGATATTTCTTAGCTGCAGCTAAATCAATATCAACCCCAAAACCAGGTTTATTGGAAACTTTCAGCACACCGTTTTCCGGTACTGGTGCACCAGGAAAAACTTCTAACACCTCATCGTTTGGCAGATAGATTTCTTGTATGCCGAAGTTAGTTGCGGCAATTCCTAAATGCAGATGAGCTGCATGGCCAATAGGTGAAACATCACCTGGCCCGTGCCATGCCGTTTTCACACCATAAACCTCAGCAAAGTGCGTTAACTTAATTGCTGGCGTAATACCACCAATTTGCGTGATGTGGCAGCGGATGTAATCGAGTTGGCGATTTTGGATCAATGGGAAATATTCGCTGGGATGGGTAAACAATTCACCTATCGCAATTGGAATAGCAGATTGACTTCGAAGCTGGGCTAAATATCCAGTGTCATCGGGTGAAACGGGATCTTCCAAATAAAACAAGTTATATGGTTCCAGTTGTTTTGCTAAGTTAATTGCGGCATTTGGCGAGACTCGCTCATGCACATCATGAATGTAGTTGTACTCTGCTGGCAAATTTTCGCGCAGATATTTAAACAATTTTGGCACTGCTCTTAAGTAAGCTGCTTCATCCCAGCGCACAGTTTGGTTGCTTAATCGATAACTTTGGGATGGTTGTGCGCCAAATTTAGTTTCTTCAGGTTTTCCGCTGCCGTAGCTGGCATTATTTGCTAGCGCTACTTGCACTCGAAAATTTCGAAAACCTGAACCAGCGAGTTTTTTAATGTTCTGGGCAATCTCAGCTTCATCACTACCGTTGACATGAACATAAGTTGCTAACTCATCTCGAACTTTGCCACCGAATAATTGATAGGCAGGCAGCTTGGCAACTTTGCCTTTGATATCCCAGAGTGCTTGATCAACTCCAGCTAGGGCATTGTTCATCACTGCGCCACCGCGCCAATAGCCAGATAAATACAGCGCTTGATGAATATCGGAGATATCGGCCGGATCTCGACCAATCAGCATTGGCTTTAGGTATTGCTCAATTTCAGTCACCACAGTTAAGGGCCGTTGGGTGAAGGTGGCACAACCCAAGCCATACAGGCCGTCGGTATCCGTGAGGACCTTTACTACCACCAGCCGAATTCCAGCTGGGGCAGTCACAATTGCCTGGATGTCAGAAATTTTCATCAGGTGCTAAAAATACTGCAAAAATCTCTTGCAATCTAGGGGCCAGGGTGCGAAACTTCCTTTCATGACCTTGGTGGATCTAACCCAGCTCGTGACCGAGCAGGCTGGTACGAAATACCAAAACCTGCACTCCATGTCGGTGGCGGAGTTGGCTCATGCAATGAATGAGAACGATCAAGGTGTTGCTGATTCGGTAAATCGAGAGATGAAAACCATTGTCTCGGCCATTGAGCAGATTGTTCCGCGGATGAAAATGGGTGGCCGCCTGATTTATGTTGGCGCTGGCACCTCGGGTCGACTTGGCGTTTTGGATGCTTCCGAATGCCCACCAACATTTAATGCCAAACCAGATCAGGTAATTGGAATTATTGCCGGCGGCGATACGGCACTTCGCAAGTCAATTGAAGGTGCTGAAGATGACGCTGAGTTAGCAGTAGCAGAGTTAGCTAAATTGGATTTATCAGCGGCTGACACGGTGGTTGGTATTGCTGCCAGCGGTCGCACCCCTTATGCCATTGCTGCGATGGATTACGCCCGCAGTCGCGGCGCGCTAGCGATTGGTCTTGCCTGCAACAAGGGCACTGAGTTAGGTCGAAGAGCTGATATTGGTATTGAAATTGATTGTGGACCAGAGTTATTAGCCGGTTCTACTCGAATGAAATCAGGCACCGCAACCAAGATGGTGCTCAACATGATTTCAACTATTGCCATGGTGCGATTGGGTAAGGTTTATAAAAACTTTATGGTTGATGTGCAGAACTCAAATATCAAATTGCAAACTCGCAGTGTAAATATGATTTGCACAATTTTGCATGTTGATGCTGAGACTGCGCTAATGGCACTTAATAATGCAAAAGGCAGTGTGCGAAAAGCATTAGTAATGTTAGCAAATAATGTTTCACTAGAGCGTGCCGAAGAAATGCTTTCTACTACTTCCAACGATCTCACTTACTTACTGAACGGTCATCAAAATGGCTGAAATTGGAAAAGTAGTTGCAATGCCAAATTTGGATCCAATTGTTTCGATTCGATCTAGCTATAAAGGTTTCTCTCCTCCAGAGCAGCGCTGTGCTGATTTGATTCTGCATTCCGCTCAAGCGGTAACGCAGATGTCAATTACTGACTTTGCAATTAAAGCCGACACCTCAGAAGCTACCGTGGTTAGATTTTGCAAGAAGATTGGCTTTGCTGGGTATCCAAAACTGCGAATTGCACTTGCTACCAATGTTGGTTTTCGCGCTGGCATCACAATTAATGATGAGAATGAGATCGAGCTGGGTATCTCACCTGAAGATTCCACCAGTGAAATCATTAGCAAGGTGGGTTCATCAGCAAGCATGACTATTGCGATGACCTCACAGTTAATCGATTCTGGGGTTTTAGATTCGTTAACTGAGGCACTTTATGAAGCCAGGACCACAGGCGCATTTGGTGCTGGTGCAAGTTCCCTAGTTGCGGCAGATATCAGTTATAAATTTAATCGATTGGGCCATGGCTGTGTGCATTGGTCAGACCACCACGCGGCTCTTACTTCGATATCTACCCTGAGTAAAGGCGATGTTTTGTTTCTCGTTTCTCATTCAGGTAATACACCAGAAACTATTGCGGTGGCAACAGAGTTTAAGAATCGTGGTGTATCAATTGCGGTGATAACTAATTCACCAAGGAGTGGATTGGCACAACTTGCAGACTTTTTGTTTTTGACGCAAGCGGAACGGAATGTGGTTCGCGTTGGTGCCACAGTCAGCCGCATTGCACAACTGCTGATTGTGGACTGTATTGCAATCGCAGCCGCCAGGCGCTCATGGGAGATCTCCCGTGCTGCGCTCACCGATGCCTCGGCCGCAATTGAGAGGCAAATTAACTATAAGGATTGGCTCTATGAAGGGTCAATTGCTTCCGCCACTGATTCATTGGGAGGTTGAAACCAATGAAATCTGGAAGCAGTATCGAAACAAGGGAGAATGCCATGCGGAAACCCGCACTAACTGGCTACAAGAGATTTCTAGCTCTTGTAGTCGCAGCTGTAATTGGTATTACTGGTGCCATCATTGCCCCAGCGAACGCCAAGACAGTAAAACTTACATTCTGGAGCTGGCGCGTAGAAGACAAAGCCTTCTATGAGCAGGTCATCTCCGATTTCCGTGCTGCTAATCCAGCACACCGCAACATTGAAATTACCTTCCAGGCTTATCCAAATGCTGAGTATGCAACCATCTTGTCTTCAGCAATGGCTGCTGGTAAAGGTCCTGACATTGTTCACGCCCGTGCTTATGGTGCACTTGATCAGCTAATCGTTCCTGGCTATCTAAGCGTCATTCGGCCAAACGAAGTAAAGGGTTTGAACTCTTACAGCAAGTCAATAGTTGACTCAATGCGTGGCTTCACTGATAAGAGACTGTTCGGTGTGCCATTTGCAACGCAGAACCTAGGTATTTTTGCGAACAAGGATCTACTACGCCGAGCTGGCATCACTCGTGATCCACGAACCTATGGCGAATTCCTAGACAATCTAGAGAAACTAAAGAAGGCTGGTATTCAGCCACTTGCCAACGGTGGATCAACTCACATGGAACAAATGTGGGGAGTAATTGCACCAACATTTTATGGCGGCACCGAGTACTTTGATGCGGTTGTAAAGGGCACTAAGAAATTTACTGATCCGGCATTTGTTCGTTCCTTGAGCGAAATGGAAAAGTTGTTCCCATATATGCCTACCAATGCAACTGCAGTTTCATATGACTCATCACGTCAGTTGTTCTTCTCTGGCCGTGCTGCTTACTTCATGGGCGGTATTTTCGAACTAGGATTCTTCAAGACCAACAACGCGGCCTTGAATGTTGATTTCTTCGGAATGCCACCACTAACTGCTGGCGGAAAGACCTATGTCTCTTCATGGGCTGATGGCGGTTTCGCAGTTAATGCCAAGACACCTCACCGAAAAGAAGCAATGTTGTTCATTAATTACGTTGCATCCAAGAAGTTTGGCCAGGCATTTTCTGACACTGTTAAGCAGTTCTCAACTGTTCCAGGTGTAACTATTTTGGATCAGACCCTTTGGAAGGCACAGCGTGCAACTCGTGCTGGTGGTACGCCATACATCATGTTGGTTGGATTCCGTTATAAGAATCCAACTGGTTCAGCGATTCTGCAAACCGGTTTGCCAAACATGCTAAATGGTTCCAAGACCGCAGCTCAGGTTGCTAATGACGTGCAACAGGGCATCGCTTCTTGGTACGAACCACAGAAGTAATTCCCTTATAACGAGCCAATGATCCTGGCTGGAGGTAATACCTCCAGCCAGGATTTGGCGGACAGGAAATTTGTGAAACAAAAACAAGCACCAATCACCAAATACCAACGGCCTTGGGTATTTGCGTTTTTGATGCCAGCCATGGTGCTAACCGTTATTTTCACCACGCTGCCGGCAGTGACGTTACTTAGCTACAGCATGTTTGAATGGGAGAGCTTCAAGCGAATTGGATTTGCGGGATTTGATAACTTTGTTCGACTAAATGGATTCCCATGGCGTGAGCAATTTATCGATGCTTTCTTTAATAACGTATTGGTGTTTGTTGCTTTGATTATTTTACAAACAGGACTGGGCCTATTCTTGGCGTTAGCAATCTATCGATTAAGGCGCGGTAGACGGTTCTTCCAAGCGGTTATCTTTTTACCAGTAATCCTGTCGTTGGTAATTGTTGGTTTCATGTGGAAGCTGTTTCTAGATCCGCTGTTTGGTCCGGTTAACGTATTTTTGATGGAAAACGATTTAATGGGATTGGCCAAACCATGGTTAGGTGATCCTAATTTGGCCTTACCAGTATTGATTTTGATTGGACTATGGCGCTGGGTAGGTTTCCCAGCGATTGTGTTCTTAGCTGGAATGAACTCGGTAAATGACGAATATCTTGAAGCTGCCCGAATCGATGGTGCAACTGAATTTCAGGTGTTCCGAAAGATTATGTTCCCGCTGCTGGCGCCTTCATTTACCATCATTGCGGTGCTCACATTTATCGGTGCGTTTGAATGGTTTGAGTTGCCGTACATTGTTGGTGGTGTCACCGGTCAACCAGGTGGTTCAACGACCACGATGGCGTTGTTGTTCTACCGATTGGCATTTGGCACAGTTGACTCTGGCACAGTAGATGTTGGTTTGAGTAGCGCAATTGGCGTGATTCTGTTTATTTTTGTTGGAATTGGTGCAGCCATTGGTTCGTACTACTTACGTAAGCGGGAGGTGCAACAATAATGAAGCGACAATTTAGTTTGTTTGATCCAATTCTCAAGTTTGGTTTGATTATCAACACCTTCTTTGTGCTGCTCCCAACTTTCTTTGTAATCAACGCATCTTTTAGAAATACCAATGACATTTTCAATGCACCACTCTCATTAGCAGAGCGATTTGATCTGACGAATTACCGGTTGGTATTTGAGCAAGGAAACTTCGGTAGATATTTTTGGAATTCATTAATCGTCACCGGTGGTTCAATTGTGGTGATTTTGGTTTTAGGAACACTAGCAGGATATGCGCTCGCGAGATATACCTTTAGGTTCAATAACATTATTTATATCTTCTTCCTAACTGGATTACTAATTCCAGCGAAACTTGCCCTAGTGCCACTGTTTATTCAGCTGAAGAACATGGGACTTCTCGATAGCCGAATTGGGTTGATTCTGCTTTACTCTGCCGGCGCATTACCGGCGGCGGTGTTCATCTTTACTGGATTTATCAAAGCGCTGCCGGCAGATTTAGATAATGCTGCCCGAATTGATGGCGCAACTGAGTTTCAGGTATTCCGTAAGATCATGTTGCCGCTGATTGTTCCGGTGATGTCTATTGTTGGAATTTATTCCGCAATTCCGATCTGGAATGACTTCCTATTGCCATTAGTGTTTATTAAAGACACTTCTAAGATGACAATCATGCAAGGTATGACTGTGTTCTTTGGTGAGTATGCCAACGACTGGGGTGGGTTATTTGCTGGCTTATCACTTGCCGCACTGCCAATTGTGCTGCTGTATGTGATTTTGTCGGGTCAATTTATTAGGGGTCTTACTGCCGGAGCAACTAAAGGCTAATTTGTGATCAATCCAGGTAGTTTGATTGTCTCTGTTCAAGCACGTCCAGATTCAGCGCTGCGTCGACCAGAAATTCTGGCCGCAATTGCCGAAGAAGTAGTTAAAGGTGGCGCTGCAGCACTTCGAATCCAAGGTATTGAAGCTATTGCTATGGTGCGAAAAGTAGTTGATGTGCCAATTATTGGGCTAATCAAAACTGAGCGATACGGCTTTGATGCCTATATCACCGCAGCTTCGGATGAAGTAGAAGCAGTTAAGTATGCGGGCGCAGATTGTGTCGCAATTGATGCAACTGATCGAAACCGGCCAGAGCCAATTGCTGACCTATTTGCTCGGGCGAAAGAAGTTGGACTAGAGATATTTGCCGACCTAGCAACGGTAGCTGAAGGACTTAATGCGCAAGTTTTAGGCGCTGACTATGTGGCGACAACTATGGCTGGCTACACCCAAGATAGGGCCGCCACAGTCGGCCCAGATTTTGAATTACTCGAACAATTGATTGCCCAGCTAACTATTCCAGTCATCTTGGAAGGTCGAGTATCAACTGCCGAACAGGTGAGGCTTGCGCTGGATATGGGAGCGCATGCGGTTGTGGTGGGAAGAGCAGTTACTGCGCCCCGAACCATCACCGAAGCTCTGCACCGGAGATGATTAGCGCATGATGCTTTGCATTGATGCTGGCGCAAGTAGCGCAAAGTGGTGCTTGAAAACTGACGCTGGCTTTCGTACGGGTAGCGTTGGACCAATCACCGGTCACTTGTTTACTGAAGAAGCGCAAAGCGCGGCGTATGCAGAACTTGTAAAAATTGCGACGGAAACCAGTGTGATTTCAAAATTGATTATAGGAATAACTGGTCTAGATAACGGCACTGAAGTGGCAAATAATCTCCTTGCTTATCTTTCAGAGCTCTTTAAAGTAGATAAAGCAAACATTGTGATCATGAATGATATGGAGTTGGCCTATTCCGCCGTGTTTGATCCAGGCGAAGGTGTCTTGGTTTACGCTGGCACCGGCGCAATTGCCTCCCAAGTAGATAAATCGGGAAACTTTATTCGCGCTGGTGGTTGGGGATTTCATATTGGTGATTTTGGTGCAGGCTATTCCATTGGTGCGGCTGCGCTGCGATATGTCACTGGGTTGTGGGATCAAGGCAAAGAACCGCTCAATGATGAGTTTGCCAAGGCCATAATGAATTTTGCAAACTGTAAAGACTGGGCAGACCTTCGGATTTTTATTTATGGCAATGGCAGATCCGCAATTGCTTCAATTGCCCCCATGGTTGGTAAGTTAGCTGATGCTGGCAATGAAATCGCGCAGCTACTGATACAAGATGCCGCCTTAGCGCTAGCAGAACTGGCGCAGCACATCGTGGATCGAACTGGTGCTACCAAAGTGATTGCAATGGGTGGCACATTCAAAATCTCCGACCAACTATTTGCCGAATTCAAAGCTGCGCTTGGCTTGTCAGTTGAATTTGTTGACGAAGATATTGCTCAATTATGGCTAATAAGGAACAGTTAATGGAATTTGAATCTGCGCTCGCAAATCAACAAGTCGTTCCAGTAATTACGCTAGATGATCCGGATCTAGCCATACCAATGGCCGAAGCACTCCTTGCCGGTGGTATCTCAATCTTGGAGATAACGCTGCGTAGTGAGAATTCGATGCAAGTGTTAAAGACGCTAGCTAAAGATGAGCGATTTACCATTGGTGCGGGATCTGTTAATTCAACTGCTCAATTAGATCAAGCGATATCAGCTGGTGCCAAATTTATTGTCTCGCCGGGAAGTTATGAGCCGCTGATCAAGGCAGCGCTGGTCACCGGATTGCCTTACTTACCTGGCGTTTCCACACCTTCTGAGATTTTGCTCAATCACAATTTAGGGTTGGAATTAGTTAAATTTTTCCCAGCAAAACTTTTAGGTGGGCCAGCCGCCATTAAAACCATCTCGGCACCATTTCCAACTATGCGCTTTATGCCTACTGGCAATATCACCCAAGCCGATTACAGCGAGTATTTAGCCCTGCATAATGTGGTTGCAGTTGGTGGCAGCTGGATGGTGAAACCAGAATTAGTTACAGCGAAAGACTGGTCGAGTATTACTAAATTAGCTAGTTTGCGGGATAGCAAATGAAGTTCAAACCAGCAGATCAGGTTGCATTTGATTTAGTTTCGCTGGGTGAAGTAATGCTCCGGCTCGATCCAGGTGAAGGCCGGATTCGAACTGCTCGTGAATTTAACGTCTGGGAAGGTGGCGGCGAATATAACGTCGCCCGGGGCTTGCGAAAGTGTTTTGGCATGCGAACTGCAATTGTGACCTCACTAGTTGATAACGAAGTTGGTCGATTAGTTGAGGATTTGATCCTCACTGGTGGGGTAACAACTGATTTCATTAACTGGGTGGAGTTTGACCAGGTTGGTCGAAGTGCTCGCAACGGATTGAATTTCACTGAGCGTGGGTTTGGGTTGCGCGGTGGGGTTGGCATATCTGATCGAGGCCATACCGCAGTTAGTCAATTAAAGCCAGGCATGATTGATTGGCAGCAGATATTTGGTGTGTTAGGAGTTCGGGTCTTTCATACTGGCGGCATTTTTGCCAGGTTATCCGATAGCACGCCAGCAGTGATTCTGGAAGCAATGACTGCAGCAAAAGAAACGGGCACGCTAATCTCCTATGACTTTAATTACCGACCAAGTCTTTGGGCTGGCTTGGGTGGAAAAGCAAAAGCACAAGAGATAAGCAAACAGATCGCACCGTTAGTTGACATCATGATTGGTGGCGTTGATGACTTTAATCAATCCCTTGGTATTGAAATTCCTGACCCAACTTTTGAAAACATGGTTCCAGCAGTTGTCGCGCAGTATCCGAATCTGCAATTAGTTGCCACAACAAAACGAGACTTGAAGTCGGCATCTCAGAACAGTTACAGTGCAATTGGTTGGTGCAAAGATGACGGCTTTGTCACAAGCAGTTTGAATCTAGAAGTTGAAGTGTTAGATCGAGTTGGCGCTGGCGATAGCTTTGTCTCAGCACTGATTTATTGCTTGCTTAACGCAATGTCGCTACAAACTGCGTTGGATTATGGCGTGGCGCATGGTGCGCTCACTATGACCACGCCAGGGGATAACTCCATGGCTACGCTAGCTGATGTGCAGGCTGTTATTGCTGGTGGCTCGGCAACAATTAAGCGTTAAGCGAGTTACTTAAAGCAACAAATTCAGCAAGGTGTAAAACTTTAGTTTTTATCTTACGTTTTCTCAATTGCGTCTTTAGTTGACGGGTACAACCTGGGTTTACGCTGATAATGAAATCTAAATCAAGCTTGGCAATCTCTTTAGCTTTTTTCTCAAAGACTCGATTGGAATCTTTCGCTCGCAAAATTGCATAAGTGCCAGCAGCACCACAGCAATCACTTGCGCCAGGTAGCTCAACATAATCTGCGATCTGCGCTAGCACTTTGCGTGGTTCGTTAAAGATCTGCAGGCCATGTCGTAAATGGCAAGAATCTTGGAGTGCAACTCTGGCTCTTTTGCCATTAATCATTACTGGCTTTAATTGATCTGTTTTTTCGGCTAACGCTTGCGAGTATTCAAATACGCGCTCTTTGCCTAGCACCGCGGCAAGATGAGCCGCACAACCACCACTGGTGGTTAGGATTTTGCCCGGCAGTTTTTCACCTAATTCTTTTGCCATCTCTTTGCCACGTTCAAGCTCACCGTTATGGGCATGCAGCGCACCACAGCAACCTTGATTCCCGCTAGCGCTGGCGGGCAGATTGGTTTGAGCCGCCTTTGAAATTCCAGGAAATAGACCGCGCTCAAAACAACCTAACATCAATGAATAATCAGCCGGTTCTTGCTTTTTGAAATTCCTTAAATTGAATGCACCTAAGAATCGAACTCGCCAAGGCTGGTTTACGGCAAACAACAGCACTTTCAGAATTAGATTTCGATTACTGCCTTGCCAAGCGGCAGATCGCCATTCTTCAAGCAATGTGCCGTATTCCACGCCAGCCGGACAAACACTCTCACATGCCCGGCAGCCCAAGCAAAAACTAGATTGTGCCAAAGTCTGATCAAGCGATAACTCACCAATTTGAACTGCCCGCATTAAATTAATTCGGCCTCGCGGTGATGACTCTTCTTCTTGCGTTAGCGCATAAGTGGGGCAGGCCGGTAAGCAGTAGCCACAGGAAATACAGCGCTCTAACCGGCTGGGCGTGAATGGCAGATCTTGTTTCATGAGCCAGTCTTTCCCGGATTTAAAATTCCATTTGGATCAAATGCAGTTTTAATTCGGCGGAATAACGCCATTTGTTCTTTGCCGACTTTGCGCTCAAGATATGGCAGCTTGGCAATCCCAACACCGTGCTCGCCAGTGATGGTGCCACCCATGTCAAGGGAAAGCGTAAAGATGTCATCGAGCGCTTGATGCAATCGGGCAACTTCAGCTGGATCGTTAATATCGGCTAATACTTTTGGATGTAAATTGCCATCGCCAGCATGACCAAACACCC
This sequence comes from Candidatus Nanopelagicales bacterium, assembly GCA_044343935.1. GTDB lineage: Bacteria > Actinomycetota > Actinomycetes > S36-B12 > UBA5976 > AcAMD-5. The sequence continues at coordinate 45,235 of JBIJDU010000006.1, forward strand.
CAATTTTCACATTACGCTTTTTACTTATCTCGCTAATCTTTGCCACAGTTTCAGCGAGTAGCGGTCTTGGCACACAAATATCTTCACTAACTGCAAGTGATGCTTCCCGAGCCAACGCGGGCAATGCACAGCGCCTTGCAAAAAGTAGCTGATCTGCCTCAACTACATTTTTTGCCCTAGTAACCGAGATCACGCCAGGGGTTGCAGCACAAATATCTGCCATTTGCTGAGTTTTAATCTCAACATCATCACTATCGCCATCTTCACCAAATAACAGCAACGCGCCGGCAGTGGTGTCTAACCCAATATTTGCAAACTTTTCTACCGCAATAATACAAACCTGATCCAAGAACTCAAGCGTCGCTGGCAAAATGCCAGCTCCCACAATGTTATCCACTGCAACTGAGGCATCGGCAAGTGTTTTGAAGTATGCAACACCGTATTTAGAAATAGTAGGACGAGGTCGCAGCGCAACTATTGCTTTAGTAATAACGCCAAGCGTGCCTTCCGAGCCAACCATTAATCTGGTTATGTCGTAACCGGCAACATCTTTCACCATGCGAGATCCAGTATTAATTACTTCGCCGGTGCCAAGCACTACTTCCAATCCAAGTACATAGTTTCTAGTGACACCATATTTAAGACCGCGTAAGCCACCAGCGCAGGTAGCAATATTGCCGCCAATGGTAGATACCGTTTTTGAACCAGGATCAGGTGGATACATCAAGCCGTATGCCGCTGCGGCTTCATCCAAGTTAACATTTGTTACTGCTGGTTCCACTACCGCCAACATCTCTGATTTTGAGATTTCCAAAATTCGATTCAGTTTAGTCATTACCAAAATGATGCCACCAGTGATTGGCACTGTTGCTGCCGCTAAATTGCTACCGGCACCACGAGTAATGATCGGCACATTGTGCTCATTTGCAAAGTTAATTAACTTAACAACATCTTCAGTTGATTCAGCAAACACCACCGCTTCTGGGGCGGCTTTGAATTCTGGTGTGGCATCAGTGGAATAAGCGGTAATGGTCACCGGATCGGATTTGACCTTATCGCCAAAAAGCTGATGCAGGGCTGGGAGATTCATCTGATGGCAAGGATACACCTGAGGGGAACTGCGCATTTGGGGTTAACCCTCAACATTTTTAAAGATTTTGTGACTGATTCAACCTCTTTTGAAGCGCAGCGATAAGAATTCAGAGATATATTGTAATTGATCGAAGTTGAGGAGAAATATGTATTCTGCCGTGAAAAATTTAATCATTGGCTTAGTATCCACAGGTTTTTTGATTAGTTCGCTTGCTGTTTCAGCTTCGGCTCGCGAGATAGTCCGCACTGGAAATTGTTCAGCTGGGTCAATTTACGAAGCCGATATGGAGTTGGAATATCGAGTTTGGGATTTAAGTTTTGATGTTGAAACCCGCACAGCAAATCAAAACTGGACCTTTACCCTGAAGCAAAATGGCAAATCTGTTTATAACAGTACCAAATCAGCCGTAAGCGATTTTGACGACAATTACGCCGAAGTGGAATGGGATGTAATTCGGCCTGACCGCTCGAGCCGGGACAGATTTCAATTCGTTGCCAAGAATCAGGTAACTGGTGAGGTTTGTCGAGTAACACTTCGTGAATAATGAAGCGGTTTCTTTTCATTGAGGTGCACCTTGAAGTAAGGTGCACCTCGTGGAAAAAATCATTGTCGAAGTAATGCCAAAACCTGAGATTTTGGACCCGCAAGGTCGAGCCATCCAGGGCGTATTTAATCGAGATGGGCATGGTGCCATTACTAATGTTCGTCAAGGCAAGCGATTTGAAATTACCGTAACCGGCCCAATCACTGATCAATTGCTTGATGAAGTAGAAGAGCTAGCCGCAACTGTGCTGAGCAATCCGGTAATTGAGAGTTACGCAATTTATGCTGATGAAGGCGAGGGCGAGTGACCACTCGCGTCGGGGTAGTTACTTTTCCGGGCACGCTTGATGATCGAGATGCCGCAACTGCAGTAGCGCTTGGTGGCGCACAAGCAGTTCCGCTCTGGCATAAAGATACGAATTTAAATGATGTTGATGCGGTAATTCTTCCGGGCGGCTTTTCCTACGGGGATTATTTGCGCGCTGGGGCATTAGCAAGTGTGTCACCCATTATGAAATCAGTTGTTGAAAAAGCAAATGAAGGTATGCCAGTGCTGGGAATATGTAACGGATTTCAAATGCTATGCGAAACCGGATTATTACCTGGTGCACTAACTCGTAATCGTGATCTACATTTTATTTGTCGCCCAGAATTAATTACTATCACAAATACCAAGACCGCTTGGACGAATTTTTTTCAGCCTGGCGCTGAGTTGCTTATTCCAGTAAAGAATGGTGAAGGCTGTTATCAGTTAACGCCAGAGTCACTTGCCGAAATAGAAGCTAAAGGTTTAGTGGTAGCGCGTTATCAAAATAATCCAAATGGCTCAGTAAATGATATTGCGGCCATCGCAAATGAAGCTGGAAACGTAGTTGGCATCATGCCCCATCCCGAACATGCTGTTGATGGTTTAGTTGGCGCAGGAGTTGATGGGCTTGGCTTCTTCTGGTCAATTGCAGGAGTTACGGTCTAAATGGTTGATACAGTCCTAAATGCGGAACAAACGCCAGAAGTTGATCAACCATGGCAACAGCTCGGCTTAAAAGAAGACGAATATTTACGAATTAAAGAAATTTTAAATCGCCGGCCAACTTCTGCTGAGCTGGCAATGTATTCAGTGATGTGGAGCGAGCACTGTAGCTATAAGAGCAGCAAGGTTCACCTAAAGCAATTTGGTGAGAAAACCCCAGATAGTGACGTGTTGTTAGTTGGTATTGGTGAGAACGCCGGAGTTGTTGATATTGGCGATAACTGGGCGGTTACATTTAAAGTTGAATCACACAATCACCCATCATTCATTGAGCCATACCAAGGTGCCGCAACTGGCGTTGGTGGCATTGTGCGAGACATTTTGGCGATGGGAGCGCGCCCGCTTGCTGTGATGGATTCGCTGCGGTTTGGCGATCCCAAAGCGCCCGATACGGCGCGAGTTTTAAACGGTGTGGTCGCTGGCATTGGTGGGTATGGCAATAGTTTGGGACTGCCAAACATTGGTGGCGAAACGGTGTTTCATAAATCCTACGCTGGTAATCCACTAGTTAATGCGCTCTGTGTTGGCGCAATGAAGCATGATCAAATTTTAACTTCGGGCGCTGAAGAAATAGGCGATTTAGTTGTTCTTTATGGTGCTGCAACTGGTGGCGATGGCATCGGTGGTGTTTCAGTTTTAGCATCAGAAGTTTTTGATGAATCAGCTCATTCGGCTCGACCAAGCGTGCAAGTGGGTGATCCATTCATGGAGAAGCTACTAATCGAAGCCACGTTAGAAATGGCGCGTGCAGGCTTAATTGAAGCGATTCAAGATCTAGGTGGTGCTGGCTTATCTTGTGCAACTAGTGAAATGGCAAGTAATGGTTCTGGTGGTATGCGGGTGCAACTTGATTTAGTTCCACTTCGAGACTCATCACTTTCACCTGAAGAAATCTTGATGAGTGAATCGCAAGAGCGAATGTGCGCAATTATTGCGCCAGAGAATCTGGATGCGGTGCTCGCAATTTGTGATAAGTGGGATTTGAGCGCAACTGTGATTGGTGAAGTAACCCAAACAGATAAGTTAGAGATTTATTGGCACGATGAATTAATTGTTGATGTTCCACCTAGAACTGTTGCGCATGAAGGTCCAGTTTATGAAAGGCCGGTGAAGCGACCGGCAAATCAAGATAACTTGATTGTAAACACCACGGCAACTTTGCCAAAACCAACTGATGGAGTAGGGATTAAGGCAGATTTAGTTAAGTTGTTAAGTCATGCAAATTTGGCAGATAAGTCTTGGATCACAGAGCAATACGATAAATATGTACGCGGCGACACTGTGCTTTCCGCACCTGATGATGCTGGCATGGTTCGCATTGATCGTAAAACTGGAAAAGGTGTCGCGATATCGTTAGATGGTAATGGTCGGTATTGCCAACTAGATCCATATCTTGGTGCGCAATTAAATTTAGCTGAGGCTTATCGCAATGTGGCAATGAGTGGGGCAAAGCCAATTGCAGTAACAAATTGCCTTAACTTTGGCTCACCCGAAGATCCAGAAATTATGTGGCAATTTGCTGAAGCTGTATCAGGTCTTGCTGATGGAGCGCTTGAATTTGGTACGCCAGTTACCGGCGGTAATGTTTCGTTCTATAACCAAACTGGCGATGTGGCAATTCTGCCAACACCAGTAATTGGCGTGCTTGGTGTACTTGATGACGTTGGCAAGCGGATCACTCGAGTTTACTCGTCACCCGGTAGCAAGGTTTATCTGCTTGGTGAAACTAAACCAGAACTAGATGGCTCTATCTGGGCTGAAGTCATTCACAATCATCTTGGTGGCGTACCGCCAAAATTGAATATTGATGCAGAGAAAGTACTGGCTCGTTGCATGCGAAACTTTGCAGCGTATGGGATCGCAGAAGCAGCGCATGATTTAGCAGATGGTGGCTTATTAGTTGCGCTCGCCGAGATGGTTTATGACTCTGGAATTGGTATGCGAGTTGAGTTGCCTGCCGAATTGATGACCGCTGAAATGCTATTTAGCGAATCAACTGCCCGAGCGCTGGTGGTGGTATCAGGTTATGGCGATACCGGCTTTCACAAGCTCTGCACAGAATTGAATCAGCCAGTCACATTAATTGGTGAAATTGATGACGAATATGATGGCTTAGATGTCGCTGGGCTATTTAGCTTAGGAAGCCAGGAACTTTCAGCCGCATTTCAAACTAAATTGTTAGCAAACTAACGTAGATTGCGTCAAATAGATAAATCGCTTTAACAGAAATTTCGGCTAGATTTTTGCCATGAGAAAATTTCTATTGGGCATGGTCTTCCTGGTAAGTGGCTGTGGCGCTGGTTCGACATTCACACTCGATGATCAAATGTTTGCGGCCATGATGGTGCCGCATCATGAACAGGCAATAGTGATGGCAGATATTGCGCTTACTAACTCAACAAACCCAGCAATCTTGGAATTAGCAGCAGATATTAAGGCAGCACAACAACCAGAAATAAACGAAATGCTTAGTTGGGGTGGAGCCATGATTGGTGCGCACGATGGTCATCAAATGGCTGGCATGTTGTCTGACTCGGAGATTGAAACTTTGCGAAACACCACCGGTGTTGAATTTGATCGACTCTTTCTTAAGGGAATGATCAAACATCATGAAGGAGCAATTGAGATGGCAAAAATGGTAATCAATTCAAAAACTGAGTTAGCAGCAAAATTGGGTCAGGATATTACTTCTATTCAAATGGCTGAAATTGAATTTATGAATAAGTTGTTGACCGAACTGGGCAAGTAACTAAATCCTCCTCTCTTTTTGCTATAGTCGCATAGTGCGCCTGCGATTAGTTAGTCTCTTGACTGCGTTAACGCTGCTCAGCACTCATGTGGTTGTGGTCTCCTCAGTTGCGGCACCAGTATCTGACTGTCGCATTAGCGTTTCACCAAATCAAACAGTTTCGCTTGGTTTCCCGATAGCACCAGAGCGAATAAATACCAAGGCAAAACCAAAAATTATGGTGCTGCCATTTCGGTTAAGTGACCGACCGACTTTTTCATTTAGCGAAAACGTGAAATCAGACTACGAAGCAGCAGCAGTATTCATTGAGCGCTATTCACGTGGCTTGAGTAAACCAGAATTTGTATATGCTCCCGTGGTTGATATTACCGAAACGGTAGCCGACATGGTCATTCTTCGCCAAAATCAACAACAGCAATGGCAGCGAGACGAGGCTAAATCAACTTGGGGATTCATAAGAAAACTAATCGCAAACAGTGATGACAAAATTGACTTTACTGGCATTGATGGCGTAATTATGCATGGTTCCTCAACTAGTAGTGATTCATGGATTGCTGAAGCAATGATGTTCAGTAAAAATCCGCGAGATCCTTGGTTCCGAACTATTAAAACTGCAGAAGGAGAAATCTTGAATGCAGTATTGTTAGATAAACACAACTCAATTTCAACAATTGCGCATGAAATTTTGCACCTTTATGGACTGACAGACTTATATGGAACACCAACTGGTCCTGGAAATCTATCCCTTATGGCGTCAAATGCAGATGCATTACTTAGTTATGAAAAGTGGGTGCTTGGCTGGTTTCCAGAAAATCAAGTTCAATGTATTGTAGAAGCAACGGAGATCAAATCGACACAAGTGAGTACTCGGATCAAAATTCCTAATTCAAATACAGATCAAATCGTAGTGATTAATTCTGATGTTTCTGGTCAGGCCATGATTATTGAAACTTACCCAAGCGGCACAAGCACTTATCTGGCTTTCTATTCGCTGAATAATGAAGCTAGACCGCCAATAACTATGCATACACCTCAGCTTGGCTTGCCAGGTTCTGGATTGATAATCTCAAATACTTCTGGTGTTGGTGCGCAATTACTTTCCCCAAAATACCACTTATTAGTTTCAGATAAAACTACTAGTGAGATTACCTTAGATTTGATACCCAAGGGACAGCTTTCAAGCGCATCAGCTCTCATTGCAGCAGCAGAAGCAAATCGAATTCGAATTCAACAGGAAACGGCAAGTCAAGTTGAATCAGTGGGAACTAAACCAAAATCCAACAAAAAGTCTATCGTTTGTGTTAAAGGTAAAACTGTTCGCAAAATAAATGCCGTAAACCCAAAGTGCCCATCTGGATTTAACAGAAAGTAACTAATTGATAATCAATGAGTTATCAAGGATTTGATAAATTTGATTTCGTGCACTAAAGATCTTGGCTAAATAGGCTTCAGCAATCCCTGATTGCTGAGAAACTTGATCTTTTAGTTCTTGATCTGCCCCGTTAGCGCGAATCAGATATTTCGCCTCTTCCCAATCGAAGTGCTCGATCTCCATCCCCTCTAGAACTGCCAACTCAATCAGGGCTAACTGGAATAGCGCTTCCGAAGGCTGGGGTGGAATGAGTAAATTCATGAGGGAATGCTCTCATAGGCCTGGTGTGAGGTGAATAACACAAGGAAAAATTTGCCAAAAGCAGATAGGTGGGGTTATGGTTATGTCGAATTACGAAAGGATGAATTTGCGTAAATATTTTGGGCTAGCCACCATGGTCGCCCTTATCTTGAGCCTTACCGCTTGCGCAGCTGATTCAGATCAGGCAACTGGCGCAGGTGACTCATTAAGCGGAACTGAATTGACTGTCTACTCTGGCCGAAGTGAAGAATTCATTGGCCCATTTTTTGCTGACTTTGAGGCAGCAACTGGAATTGAATTGAATGTTCGATATGGCGATTCCGCTGAATTAGCCGCACAGCTCTTAGAAGAAGGTGACAACTCCCCAGCTGACATCTTTATCTCACAAGATGCCGGTTCCTTGGGTGCGGTAGCAGAAGCAGGAATGCTCGCCTCTTTGGAAAGTGATGTTCTCTCATTGGTTCCAACTGAATATGCGGCAGCGGAAGGAAACTGGGTAGGAATTACTGGCCGAGCCCGAGTTTTTGCCTATGATCCGATCAAAGTAACTGAGTTACCAACTTCCATTGATGATTTATTGGATCCAAAATGGGATGGCAAAATTGGCTTTGCACCAACAAACGCATCATTTCAAGGATTTGTGACAGCACTGCGACAACTGCGCGGTGATGCAGCAGCAGAAGCATGGTTAACTGGCTTGGCAGCTAACAATCCGGTGCCTTATGAAAAAAATACCATGATTGTAGAAGCAATTAATGCGGGTCAGATTGAAATAGGTTTAACCAATCATTACTACATTTATACCGTAGCTGATGGGCTTGGCACTGAAATAAATGTTAAAGATGGTTTCTTTGCCGCAGGCGATCCAGGTAATTTGATTAATGTTTCTGGCGCTGGAGTCTTGAATACTGCTGCAAATTCAGCTGGTGCTCTTGAACTGATTAAATTCTTGCTTAGCGATGAATCACAAAATCGATTTGTAACTGATACCTATGAATATTCAGTACTTCCAAGTATTCCAGCACCGCAAGATCTACCTTCCTTTGTTGAGATCGGCTCCCCAATAGTTGATTTAGACGCATTAAAGGATGTTAGAAGAACTCAAGAGATGTTAATTAGGGCCGGCTTGCTTTGACCTTAACTCGCACTCCAGCAACCCCCAGCGGAAGGACCGCTGGGGGTATTGCTGTTCCTAGGGTGCTACGTCTATCTGCCGTTTTGGTTCTAATGCTTGCCAGTATTCCGCTTGGCTATCTGGTAATCCGTGCCAGCGGTGGTGGTTTTGATGCGGCAGCTGCAGTATTGCTGCGTGAAAAAACCATCAACATGGTTTTCACCACCGTCGCGCTTGCGATATTGGTTGCGCTGTTTTCATCATTGTTAGGAATTAGTTCAGCATGGTTAATTCAGCGAACGAATTTGCCAGTTAGTAAATTGTTTTTGGTTCTGGGTACTTTGACTCTTGCCGTGCCAAGTTATGTTTCTACTTACGCGTGGATTGCGTTAATCCCAAACTTTGCTGGGTTTTGGGCAGCGGTATTTATTCTCACGCTGACCACTGCACCATATGTCTTACTCGCAAGCCTAGCTGCCCTGCGACGCATAGACGCCACTCAAGAAGAATCCGCACGAGCGCTGGGATTGAATTCAGTTGCAGTTGCAAAACGTGTTATCTGGCCACAGGCAAGACCTACGGTGTCAGCTTCAGTGCTATTGGCCATGCTCTACGTGTTGAGTGATTTTGGTGCGGTCTCACTGCTTCGAGTTGATACTTTTACTCGAGTAGTTCATACCATGTATAAAGCAGCCTATGACCGTAGTGCGGCAGCAGTAGTTGCGATTATCCTGGTGCTGCTTGCCGCAATTTTGATTTACACCGAGCAGCGAGCACGCGGCAAAGCGGTAGCCGCAAAATCAGGGCTAGGTTCAATTAGGTTGGCACCAAAAGTAGATTTAAGTTGGAAAAAGTATTTAGCAGCAAGCTACCTGTTGGCCATTGCCACAGCATCAATTGGGGTGCCATTTTATGTGTTGGTTACCAGATTTATTTCAGTTTCTGCTGACATTAATTTTTCAGATTTAGTTACGGCTGCAATTTCCACACTTTCAGCAGCCTTCACAGGCGCACTCATGGCGATGGCATTTGCGATCCCGCTTGGAATTTTGGCAGCGAGATATCGTTCAAAACTTTCTAGTTGGGCTGAGATTGGTATTTTGTTGACTCATGCGCTGCCTGGCGTGGTAATTGGACTTGCGTTGGTTGCGCTTGGCTCCAATCTAGGATTCTTGTATCAAACCCTGCCGCTACTTGCGTTCAGCTATGCCGTGTTGTTCTTAGCAAAGGCAGTAGGTTCAATTAGGAATAGTTTTGCTCGAGTGCCAAAAGTTTATGATGATATTTCTCGCTCACTTGGCTATACATCGTGGCAGACCATACGAAAGGTAACTATTCCAATCGCAGCACCTGGTGTTATTACTGGCTTTTTATTAGTGCTGTTAACTGCCATGAAGGAGCTACCAGCTACGCTGATGTTGCGGCCAACCGGGTTTGATACGCTCGCGACTGAGATCTGGACTAAAACTGCAATTAGTCAATATGGCCAAGCCGCACCTTATGCGCTGCTGCTAGTTCTCGTAGCTGCTATTCCAACTTATCTGCTTTCCCGCCCCGACCGAGCGCAACCAGAGTAACTGCGAGAAAATATCACCCTATGACTGCCCTAAAAATTGATGGCTTAACTGTCACTTACGCCAACCGGCCAGTGCTTAATGAACTGAGCTTGCATGTGCCAAGTGGTGCGTTTGCCACAGTGCTGGGTCCATCAGGCTGCGGCAAAACTACCTTACTCAGAGCAATTGCTGGCTTCATCTCACCATTTAGTGGAACGATTCGATTTGGCGATCAATTAGTTAGCGTTTCATCCATTGTGGTACCACCAGAGCGTCGCAAAGTTGGTTATGTTGCGCAAGAAGGTGCGCTGTTTCCGCACTTAACAGTTGCGCAGAATATCGCCTTTGGTATTACTGATAGCAAAGTTAAATCAGATTTAGTTGCTGAACTACTCGATCTAATTGGTATGAGTAAATTTGCTAACCGGATGCCGAATGAATTATCTGGCGGACAACAAACTCGAGTTGCGTTGGCTCGCGCACTGGCACCAGAGCCAAAAGTGATGTTATTGGATGAACCATTTAGTGCGCTTGATGCTGCGCTTCGAGATGATTTGCGAGCAGAAGTCAGTGAGTTGTTAAAGAATCGAAAAACCACCACATTGATGGTGACGCACGATCGAGAGGAAGCATTAGTAGTAGCTGATCTAGTTGCGTTGATGCGATCAGGTCAGTTTGTGCAAACCGGTACACCAACTGAGGTTTACCTTGATCCAGTATCACCAGAGGTAGCCATTTCAACAGGCGATGTGTTGTTGCTGAGCTCAACTAAGGACGAAGCGGGCAAGATTGATTCAGTGCTAACACCAACAAAATTGGGCACAGAATTTGTTTCTGGCAAATTAGTGATTCGTCCGGAAGAGATTCGGATCAAGCCAGCAGGCAGCGGCATTGCGGCATCAGTTATTGATCTGGATTATTACGGCCATGATGCGGTGGTTCATCTAGATGCCGCAGGTGAGCGAATAAATGTCCGAATTAGTGGGGATTTGAAAGTTCAGGTTGGCGATCAGGTTGGGCTAGAACATGTTGGTCCGATTCGGTGGTTTCCAAACTGAACTAGCGGGTGATTTCAACTAAAGTACCGCTGTGATTAGGGCTGATGGCCGACTAGGCCACGAGTTAAGTCCAGAAGAACACCTACCCCAAGATGCATGTGGTGTATTTGGTATTTATGCCCCCAATGAAGATGTCGCTCGATTAACTTATTTTGGTCTTTATGCACTGCAACATCGCGGCACTGAATCTGCTGGCATTGCCGTTTCTGATGGTGAAGCGATCATGGTTTATAAAGATATGGGATTAGTGGCGCAGGTATTTAACGACGCTGCGCTGGATTCGCTTAAAGGAATTATTGCAGTTGGCCACACTCGATATTCCACAACTGGCGCCACTAACTGGGATAACGCCCAACCGACTTTTCATGTTGGTCAGAATCGACAGATTGCCCTTGGTCATAACGGCAATTTAATGGATGTAAACAAACTACATGAGAAACTCCACAACGGCCGAGTGCTAACTGGCAAAGGAATTCGCGGCACTAGCGACACTGAATTAGTTGCTGCGTTAATTGCATCTAATCCAGCAGAAAGCACTATTGCTGCGCTGAAAGATGAGTTGATTGAGCTAAAAGGTGCATATTCATTTGTGCTAACTGATGCTAAAAGTTTAATTGGTGCTCGCGATCCACAGGGAATTCGACCATTAGTGATTGGTCAATTAAATGATGGTTGGGTCATTACATCTGAAACTGCTGCGTTAGACATTGTTGGTGCGAAGTATCTACGTGATGTAGAGCCCGGTGAAATAGTAGTAATTGATGAAACTGGCATGTCCAGTCATACTTTTGCACCAAGTAAACCAGCTCACTGCTTGTTTGAATATGTTTACTTAGCACGTCCCGATACCTTGCTTACTGGCCGCAGTGTTCATGCCACGCGAGTTGAGATTGGCCGCAAACTTGCCCAAGAGCATCCAGCGCCAGCAGATTTAGTTATTCCGGTGCCGGATTCGGGCACACCTGCGGCAGTTGGTTATGCCCAAGCATCAGGTATTCCGTTTGCGCAAGGATTAATTAAAAATGCCTATGTTGGTCGAACCTTTATTCAACCAACTCAGACCATTCGCCAACTTGGTATTCGGATGAAGCTAAATCCACTCAAAGAAGTAATTGCTGGACGTAGATTAGTTGTGGTGGATGATTCAATTGTTAGAGGTAATACGCAGCGAGCGATTGTGAAAATGCTCAAAGATGCTGGTGCGCTAGAAGTGCATGTTCGGATCTCCTCGCCACCGGTGTTGTGGCCGTGTTTTTATGGAATTGATTTTGCTCAAAAAGAAGAGTTGATTGCAGATGGCAAAACTATTGAACAAATCCGAGAATCAATTGGTGCAGATTCGTTAGGTTTTGCATCCCTAGAATTATTAACGGCAGCAACTAAATTGCCAAGTGAGAATTTATGTCGTGCCTGTTTTGATGGTAAATATCCAATTGAAGTTGCCGAGGATGTTAAGCGTGGCAAGCTTCATCGCGAACTTCCGATATTAAATGGCTGATTACAAATCTGCCGGAGTTGATACCCAAGCAGGGGAACGCGCAGTTGAGTTAATGAAGGAAGCGGTGCTAGCTGCACAGCGACCAGAAACAGTTGGTGCATTTGGCGGCTTTGCTGGGTTATTTGATGCTTCAAAGCTGAAGGATTACACCAAGCCACTATTAGTGACTGGCACCGATGGTGTTGGTACTAAAATCGAAATCGCAAAAGCGCTAGATAAGCATGACACCATTGGCATTGATCTGGTTGCAATGGTGGTTGATGACATTGTAACTGTCGGCGCGGAACCACTCTTTATCACTGATTACATCGCAACTGGCAAAGTTAAACCAGAACTAATCGCACAGGTAGTAACTGGAATTGCAGCTGGAGCTAAATTAGCAAATGTTTCACTGTTAGGTGGTGAAACTGCCGAACATCCAGGCGTGATGAGCGAAACAGATTATGACCTTGCTTGTGCTGGCACGGGCATTGTCGAAGCAGCTGATTTATTAGGTGCTGAAAAAGTTGAGATTGGCGATGTGGTGCTGGCAATTAGATCAAGCGGACTGCACTCAAACGGCTTCTCGTTAGTTCGAAAAATAATTGCAGAGCAAAACTTAAACTTAAGCACCATCGTGCCTGATTTTGGTAAGACGCTGGGGGAAGAGTTGCTTACCCCAACCGATATCTACTGCACTGATCTGCTTAAACTAATGAAGACAGTGCCAACGGCAGTCCACGCAATTTCCCATGTCACAGGTGGTGGGATTGCAGCTAATTTGGCTCGGGTGCTGCCCATGGCCGCTCATGTTGATTTAGATAGATCAAGTTGGCAGCCAGATCAAATCTTTAGTTACTTGGCCAAAAAGAATAAATCTGAGTTAGCTGCATTTGAAGACACTTTTAATCTAGGCATTGGCATGTTGTTGGTTGTGGCAGCTGATGAAGTATCAAGTGTGAAATCAGCGTTGACCAAAATTGGTCGCGATGCTTGGCTGGTTGGTGAAGTGGTGACCCGGACAAATCAAATCTCAGATGCCGCACCTAAAGGTGGCAGTGGCGGCTCAGTTAAGTTGGTAAACAGCTTTAGTTAAGCTGTTTCATCCTCATCTTCGTCATCTTCATACACCGCGTACTTATCTGCTAAATCGGCGTATTGAGCATCATCATTGTGTTTTGTTGCAAGCTCTTGCTGCAATTTATCTAGATCAGTGTCAAATGAGTGATATTTCAATTCTCTAGCAACACGCGTCTGTTTTGCCTTTTTCCGGCCTCGGCCCATGCGTGGCCCTCCCAGACTGTTCCTCGTATTTTCTCAGGGGCAGAGTTTAGCGGGGGGATTCACAGAATTAAACAGGTGACTTTTGTCCGATTCTTTGAGAGAGTGACCTTGGAGGGTATGAATATGAGTAGTCATGAGGAGTTGATGACCCCAGGTCAGGTGGCCAAACTGTTCGCAGTTGACCCAAAAACTGTTTCCAGGTGGGCGAACTCAGGCAAGATCACCACAGTCAAAACCCTGGGCGGGCACCGGAGATTTCGGGCCGCTGAAATCCGAGCCATGCTGGCAGCCAGTCAGGGGTCGGGTCTAGACGATATGCGCTAACTTACGCTACCGTAACCTACGGTACCGTAACTTAGGAGCAGGTTGAATAACTCGCTTGGACTCCCTGTGGTGATTCAGGGCGGCATGGGGGTGGCAGTTTCCGGTTGGGAACTGGCTTACAGCGTTGCTAATCACGGCCACTTGGGTGTGGTCAGCGGCACCGCGCTAGATACCGTGGTCGCTCGCCGATTACAAAATGGTGATCCGGGCGGGCATATGCGCCGAGCACTTGCTGAATTTCCTTATCCACAAGTTACCGAAAAATTGTTAGCTGCTTGGTATTTACCCGAAGGACGAAATGGGAAACCCTATCGACCGATGCATCGCATTAGTTTGAAATCAAATGTTGAACATGATCAACTTGTTGCGGCGGCAAACTTTGCTGAAGTTTGGCTAGCCAAACAATCTGGCGGCAAAGTTGGCATTAACTTTTTAGAGAAACTACAAACCGCAACTCCAGCTGCGCTTTATGGCGCAATGCTGGCAGAAGTTGATGTGGTGTTAATGGGCGCTGGTATCCCGCGTGAAATCCCACAACTTATTCGAGATTTTGCGGCAGGTAACATTGGCGCCTTAACTGTTGACGCTGATCGACCTAATGATGTCGCTGCACCTAAGTTAAGTTTTGATCCAGTTGCGGCATTTGGCATTGCGAAAAAACTTAAAGCACCAAAGTTTTTAGCAATTGTGACAGCTGAAGTGTTAGCAAATTATTTGGCACGAAGTGAAATAACTCGCCCAGATGGTTTTGTGGTTGAGCATTGGATGGCAGGTGGCCACAATGCACCTCCTAGAAAATTACAAGATACCGAATCTGGCTTTGGTCCGCTAGATGAAGTTAACCTGGAAAAGATGCGCGCAGTTGGTTTGCCGTTCTGGTTAGCCGGTGGCCGGGCTACCGCTGCGGCGGTTAAAGATGCGATTGATCATGGTGCAGCAGGGGTTCAAGTTGGATCGTTGTTTGCGCTATCAAATGAATCTGGCATGCGCGATGATTTAAGAATTCAGATGTTGCAAGCAGCAAAAGAAAAGAAACTAAAGGTCAGAACAGATCATCGTGCCAGTCCAACGGGTTTTCCCTTTAAAGTAGTTGAACTACCGGGCACAGTTGGTATGGCAGAAACATTTAAAGCTCGACCAAAACTTTGTGACTTAGGTTATTTGAGATCAAACACTATTACCGATGATGGCAAAGTTATTTCAAAATGCGCATCAGAGCCAGAGAAACCTTTTTTGCGCAAAGGTGGCGATGAAGCTGAGATCGAAGGCCGGATCTGTCTATGCAATGGCTTGCTAGCAACAATTGGGCTCGGTCAAGAACGCGCTGATGGTTATCACGAAGCACCACTTTTGACTTTAGGTGCGACAACTAGTGATGTGGAACATATGCTGCAACTGCATCCAGATGGCTGGAGCGCGAAAGACGTATTGGATTTACTTACTTCAAAAATTTAAGTGGTGGCCAGGGCCGGGATCGAACCGGCGACCTTCCACTTTTCAGGCGGACGCTCGTACCGACTGAGCTACCTGGCCACACCACAAGGTGTTTCTAGCGAACTAGAAATACCAGCGACCCCGACGGGACTTGAACCCGCGACCTCCGCCGTGACAGGGCGGCGCGCTAACCAACTGCGCTACGGGGCCTCGTTGCGTAACGAGACACGTACCCCCAACGGGATTTGAACCCGCGCTACCGCCGTGAAAGGGCGGCGTCCTAGGCCGCTAGACGATGGGGGCCTGCAGGTTGAATAACTCAACCCGTTAGGAGAGGCGAAAGCGTATCTCAGCCCCAATGGCAATTGTTAGTCGGGGATTTGCCTATCTATAAATTCCCCGAAATAACTCATATTGGTCGAACTATTGCTGGGTAATCGTTATCCCAACTAATCTGATGATCGGTAAGAGTCGTAGTTAGTGGAATTTTCACAATCCGCTAATGCCCGCTCATTCTGATACGGTTGCAAGCGCAAGGGAGAGCTATGGGACTAGAGATGTTTGATTTAACCGGCCGAGTTGCAATGGTTTCTGGTGCCGCAAGTGGAATGGGAAAAGCGATGGCGACAGCAGTTGCCGAAGCTGGTGCCGATGTGTTGCTAGTTGATTTTGATCAAGAGGGAGTTGAGCAAACAAAGCGTGAACTTGCATATCTTGGTCGCAAAGTAGTAGCTGCAGTTTGTGATGTTTCTGACCTAAACGCAATTGACTCGCTATGGAAAACTTTAGATAAAGAATTTGGTCGAATTGATTTCTTAGGTAACGTGGCTGGCAACGGAGCGTTGGGAAAGCCAGAAGAGATTCCAATTGACACTATAAAACAAGTGCTACAGAACCTGGTTGTGGGCCGCTTTTATATGTGTCAGCACGCTGGTAAGCGAATGCTCAAACAAGGAAAAGGTAGTATCGTCAATATCGGCTCACTTGCGTCCATGAACGCACTTGGTCGTGGCCATGTTGCATACAGCATGTCTATGGGTGCAGTAATTCAAATGACCAGAGAGTTAAGTACTGAATGGAGTAGCCGCGGCGTTCGCGTTAATGCGATTCTGCCAGGCCAGGTAATGAATAAAGGCATGGAAAAACGGATCGCAGGGGATCCAGCCATTTTGGAAACTTGGTTACGAGGTTTACCAATTGGTCGGTTAGGTCAACCAGATGAAATTAAAGGATTGGCAGTTTTGCTAGCATCAGATGCATCTTCATTTATAACTGGTGCGCTTATTCCATTCGATGGTGGCAACCTGGCCAAGAACGCTGGTGGTTCGCACCCAGGCATGCCAGGAAACTAATTGCGTTTTGATTGGGCCATGTTGTAAACAACTAGCCCGGTGATGGTGAGCAAAAGCGCTGGAATTACGGCCAAGCTAACTTCTTGGTTAAAAAATATCCAACCAATAAACGCAATTAACGGGATTTTTGCGAGTCCAGTTAACTGCAAGATAGCAGCTTGACCGTGCTTTAGATAAAGGTTGGTCAGGGTATGAACCACGATTTGACCAAAAAAAGTAATTAACAAAATCCCAACCCAATCGCTAGATTCCACAACAGCAATTGACTGACCGGTTATGAAGCCATAAAAAAGGGCGATTACCGCAGCTAGCGTAAACACGATTACGACATACGAAAAATTTGAAACTGTGGACCTAACTTTCTGGCCAATTACCATGTAAAGCGCAAAAGTGATCGCTGCAGTCAACAGCAGTAACAGCGAGGTTTGATTCTTTGCTTCAAACGTGTGCCCGGAATATGCATAAAGCAAGATTCCAGCGAAGCCAGCAATTAAACCTGCCCATTGGCCGCTAGAAAGAAACTGTCGAAATACCACCATGCTGATTAAGCCAACCCAGATAGTTCCGGTGGATAAAATCGTATAAAAAACGGCAAAACTTACTTGATAAAGGCCTTCCATATAAGTAATGAAATGAATGGCAAGAGCTAGTGCAGCAACCATCATGTAGAGCCATTGTGTTCTAGTTATTTGTCGGTAGAACTTTGGCTGCGTAACTAATGCTAACGGCAAGAAAAATAATCCACCCAAAATGCATCGCCAAAACGTTACGATAAGTGGATCCATCTCATATGCCAATACGATCGGACTAGTTATCAGCGCGGAAAACTGAATTATCAGCAAATAAATAGCATCTCGATGGCGGTAGTTTGAAATTCGGTCACTAGCGCCAGATAAAGTCATGATGAAATCAATTTTCAGACGTGGATACTTTGGGTTGCGCTAAGTTAAAAATAATCAACCCAACAATAGTGAGTATCAGTGCCGGAATTACTTCTAAACCAATTTGCTGATCAAACAAAACCCAGCCTATAACGGCAACCAAGGGAATCTGGATCAATGTTGTAAGTTGCAATATTGCTGCCTCGCCATGCTTTAGATAAAGATTAGATACCGCATGCACGAGAATCTGACCAAGAAATGTAATTAGTAAAATGCCTACCCAATCACCAGATTCTTCTACCCGAATAGAATTTTGAGTGATTACTGAATAAGTCAAAGAGATCAAGGCTGCCACTGAAAAGACAATCGATACGTAGGCAAAATTTGTTATGGTTGCGCGCACTTTCTGCCCAATCACAACGTAAACCGCACCACTAATAGCTGATGCCAACAGCCAAAGTAGTGCGGCTGAGTTCCTGGCCTCAAATGAATTACCAACATAGGCATAAAGCACAATTCCACCAACGCCAGCAACTAAACCTGTCCACTGACCTGCAGTAAATACTTGCTTTAGTATGACAATGCCAATTAAGCCAATCCAAATTGCTCCAGTAGACATGATAGTTAGCGCAATACCTAAACTCACTTGATAAAGCCCTTGCATTAGTCCAATAAAGTGAATTGAAAGTGCGGCACCGGCAATAATCATGTATCCCCATTGGGCTTTTGCTATTTTTCGGTAGAAACCTCTCTGGGTGAAAAGTGCAATAGGAATAAAGATCAATGCACCAAAAAAACAGCGCCAAAAGGTAACCAGGAGAGGATCCATCGAATAGGCCACCACAATGGGATTAAGAATTAGTGCTGCAGTATTTACAGTAAATAAATAGATTATGTCGCGATAGCGATGTCCAGATATCCGATCGCCAGCAGCTGAGATGCTCATTTAGTTAGCGGACCAACCACCATCCACTGATAACACGATGCCATGTACATATTCGGCAGCAGGTGAAGCTAGAAACACTGCAGCACCAGCAATATCTTCTGGTTGGCCCCACCGTTGAGCTGTAATTCGACTCGAAATAAACGCATATCGTTCTGGCAAATTGGTTTTTAGTGCCTTATTTATGTCAGTCTCAATGAATCCTGGAGCGATCGCATTCACATTCACGCCATGATGTGCCCATTCATTTGAGATGGCCTTAGTTATGCCTCCAATTGCATGTTTACTTGCGGCATAACTGACGACATTCAACCCACCTTGCAAAGTCCATAACGAACCAATAAAAATTACTTTTCCGCTTTTACGCTCGACCATCTGTCGACCTAGTTCACGAGTCAATACAAATGGTGTGGTGAGGTTTACCTGCATCACTTTGTTCCACATCTCATCAGTGTGCTCTAGCGTCGGCGTTCGCTGGGTGATGCCAGAGTTATTAACTAAAATATCGATCTTGGTCGAAGCCAGGTCCCGAGTTAGCGCTAACACTTCATCGTGGTTAGCAAAATCACATTTGATTGCAGTGAAACTTCGACCAGCTGCCGTAACGGCTGACTCAACCTCACTGCTATTGGTGTCAATCTGGGAGCTTATGCCAATAATGTCGGCTCCGTGCGCTGCCATAGCAGTAGCGATGGCTAGCCCAATTCCTTTTCTAGCCCCGGTAATTACAGCAGTTTTGCCACTTAGGTCGAAACTGGGAGATTTCACTAATTCACCATGCCATATTGATTGAAGTAATGGCGTGACCTTAGTTCAATGTGGATATCAAAGTCCAATGTTTATTAGATTCTTATTGAGTTGTTTACTATGAATTCGTTACCATATTATTGTGCTGACCGTAATCGATTTATTGTGTTGACTATGACTGAACACGAGCCTACGCTTAAGCATCATCAGGGCATCAATCAACTAATTGGAGTGAAATGACAAAGCCAGTGTTTGCGGTAGCAACCGGATCTATTGCAATGCCAAACTGGATTGACCCACTGGCGGCTGAACTTGGGTTTGAACTTCGAGCCGGATCAATTGATACGCCTGATGAAGTAGCAAAACTAACCGAAGGTGCGACCTCCCTATTAGTGGCGACACAACCTGTTACTCGCGAAAAGATTGCCGCACTTGCTGACAGTGTGGAATCAATTGGTCGGATGGGAGTGGGACTCGATAACATCGATTTAGATGCAGCTAAAGATCACGGGATAGCAGTTGTTCATCAACCTGCTTATGCAGTTGATGAAGTGTCAAATCACGCGGCTGCAATGATCTTGGCTTCGAATCGAGTTTTATTACCATCCGACCAAGATCTTCGAGAGAACAGCTGGCGAACAAAAGACTTTCCTCGAGTTATGTCACTTGAGAATTCTGTGCTTGGCGTCATTGGTTGCGGCCGAATTGGTCATGCCCTAATGACTAAAATGCGCCCATTTTTTAAAGAGGTCATTGGCTTTGATCCGATGGTCAACGCTGACAAGTTTGATTTTGAGTTAGTAAAGAATGTCGATGATCTACTGAAGCGATCAGATGTTATTTCACTGCATTCACCACTAACGCCTGAAACAAAAAACATTATTGATGCTCGTGCGATTTCATTAATGAAAGATGGCGCTATGCTGGTAAATGTTTCGCGCGGTGGACTTATTGATGAAGCAGCGCTTTCGGACGCTCTTAACTCTGGCAAAATTTCATCAGCTGGCTTAGATGTGTTTGAGATGGAACCATTACAAGCTGATTCACCATTGCGTAAGGCACCTAACATTATTCTTACTAGCCATATCGCTTGGTACTCCGAAGTTGCTGGCCCTCGTTTGGTGCAATGGTCAGCAATAGATGTGTTTGAATATTCCAAGTCAAAAACCATTAAACATGGTCGACTCGCTGTTGATCCACGAGCAAACTAACCAAGGAGATAGTCAATGGAAGAGGTATTCATCCCAGCTTTAGGTATGGCGATGGAAGAGGCTTATTTAGAAAAGTGGATCAAGCAAGAAGGCGAAGCCGTAAATGCTGGTGATGTTATCGCGCTGATTGAAACTGATAAGGCTCAAGTTGAAGTTGTTTGCGAATCATCTGGCACAGTAGGAAAGCATCGATTCCAAGTGGGGGCATCGGTGCCGGTTGGTGAAACCATCACGGTGATTCTTGCGCCAGGCGAATCGGAATAGGTAGGGAGATCTAATGGGTTCAAGAGACGAAATGCTGTCTATGTTGCGAATGATGATGATGATTCGCAACTTTGAAGAAACTGCCGACAAGCTAACACTGCGCGGAAAAGTTTCTGGCGGTATGCACAACTCATCAGGCCAAGAAGCCGTTGCGGTAGGCGTGATAAGTGCTCTTGCCCCGGACGATGTGATTGCAACAACTCACCGCTCACATCACCACACTTTGGCCAAAGGATTTACTGCCCGTGAAGTTATGGCTGAGCTGATGACTAAGGCAACAGGTGTTTCAAAGGGCCGTGGCGCATCAATGCACTTAGGTGATGTATCACGCGGTCACTTTGGTGGTAACGGAATTGTTGGCGCTGGCATGGGAATTGGCATGGGTGCCGCGCTTGGCATCAAGATGGCTGGCGACAAAAAAGTTGCAATTGGTTTTGTTGGAGATGGCGGTATGAATACTGGCCGCACTTGGGAAGCAATCAATATGGCAGCAATCTGGAAGTTGCCCCTTATTGTGGTGGTAGATAACAACCAATATGCAGTTGAGACCTTTATTGATCGAGTAACTGCTGGTGGTGACTTGGCAAAACGAGCGAGCGGATTTGGCTTGCCAGCATCAACTATTGATGGTCAGAATGTGTTGGAAGTAAGAGATGCTGTTGCGGCCGCGAGAGAATACGCGCTGGCAGGTAATGGACCAACATTCTTAAATGCCCTGACTTACCGATATTACGGTCACAATGTTGGCGAAAAAGGTCAATACCGAACGCTGGAAGAAATTGAAGATTGGCGCACCCATCGCGATCCAATTGATCAATTTGCTGCCCGCTTACTCAAAGAAGGCTTGCTGGATGAAGCAACATTTGAAGAAATGAAGGCAAGCGTTGATGCTGAAATTAAAGATGCGGTTGAGTTTGCAGAAAACTCACCACATCCAGATCCATCTGAAGTTATGTTAAATGTCGATTCTGGAAAGTTAAGAGGTTAATCATGGCTAATGATCCAACATATTCTGAGGCTTACCAGTCGGGCATTCGCGAAGAGATGACTCGCGATCCAAGGATCTTCATTCTTGGCACTGATCTACAAGAGCGAGGTGGCCACTTCGCTCAGGTAAAAGGCATTGCGCAAGAGTTTGGTGGCGAGCGGGTTAGAGATACTCCGATTTCAGAAGCTGCGATGGTGGCAGCCGGTGTGGGCTCAGCAATGTATGGCATGCGTCCAGTCGTTGATCTGAACTTTATGGACTTTGCACTTGGAGCAATGGACGAAATTATTAATCAAGCGGCGCACATTCGCTATATGTTCAATGGTTCCGTTCCGCTAGTTATTCGTGCTACATCTGGTATCGCAATGGCCGGCGCACATCACAACAACAGTTTTGAATCCTTTTTTGCGCACACTCCTGGACTCTCAGTTGCAGTACCTGGGACGCCATATGACGTAAAGGGTTTGCTCAAAACCGCTCTTCGTGCCGATGACCCTGTAATTTTCATGATGCATAAGAAATTAACTGGTGCGCGAGGTCCAATTGGCGGACCAGATGATTTAGTTCCATTCGGTAAGGCACGAATTGCTCGAGAAGGTGCTGACGCCACAATTGTTAGTTACGGTTACACCTTAGTTACAGCAAATAAGGCTGCTGAAATTTTGGCTGCAGAAGGTAAGCAAATTGAGATCATTGATCTGCGAACCTTGTTCCCAATGGACATGGATGCCGTAATCGAAGCTGTAAAACGAACCGGTCGTATGGTCGTTGCTGATGAAGCACCATTGTTTGCTTCAATTACAGCAGAGATTGCAGCTACCGCATC
>JBIJDU010000020.1:0-26461 GCA_044343935.1 Candidatus Nanopelagicales bacterium
AGCCACCAACTGAATTTATGGGAAATATCTTCACGCTAGTTGCACCCAGCTGCATCGCCCTTACCATTTCAGAGGGAGAAAGGCAGCCTGGTGTGGTTGGTACACCAAGATCAACAGCTGCTTTAACAACTTCAACATCAAGATGAGGCGACACCACAAAGTTCGCACCTATTCTTGCTAACTCCTTAACTTGAGCAGTATTGCGTACAGTGCCAGCGCCAACACGTTTAACGCCTTCATCAATCAATTGAGCGATTACTTTTGTTGCATTTGGCACGGTCATAGTCACTTCAATGGCGATAACAGATGTGTCAGCTAAAGCTCGACCTATCGTGAGCGCATGGTCAGCCGAATCAGTTCTTAAAACTGCGATTACACCTTTATTTTGTGATGTCATACTGCTGTTAACCCCGCATCCATTACGAATAAACTGCCATTTACAAATCGGCCTTCAGGGCTCAAGAGGAATGCAATTCCATTTGCGACCTCTTCTGGCGTTCCCATCTTTCCATCAAGCTGCCTAGCTTCCATCATCTTTCTAGTGGCCACCGGATCTGGCGCATCAGCCAATATTTTGGCGATCCAAGTCGAATCAACTGTGCCCGGAGCGATGGCATTGATTCTAATTCCCTCGGCAGCATGGTCCGCACAAATTGCCCTAGTCAAACCAGCAACTCCAGCTTTTGATGCACAGTAAGCGACTCGATTTTTCAAACCAATAATCGATGCAGCTGAGGCAACATTTACAATCTCGCCACCACCGGCTGCAATCATCTTTGGGACAAAGTATTTACACATAATGAATGTCGCTTTGAGATTAATGTCTATTGTTAAATCCCATTCCGCAAATGTGGTGTTTTCAACGTTACGGGCAAAGCCAACACCAGCATTGTTTATTAACTGGTCAACGTGTGCATCGCCTAATGCGGTATCGAGACTTGGCATGATGTTTTCAGAATCACTCAAATCGAGAACTAATGACTTAACTGCCGCACCAAGCTCAGTCAAGACTGAAACTGCCTTAGCTAATTCAATTTCGTCTTTATCTAGAATGAACAAATCATGGCCGGTTAAAGCGAGCTTCTTAGCAGTTGCTAGACCAATACCATTTGCTGCACCCGTAATAAGTACTAATTTTTTCTTACTTTCTTTATAGCTCATTTTTTCATCCTAACTTTTTGCTAATTCCTGCAATGAATCCCAAACTGCAGTTGAAATGGTTAGTTCGGTTTTGGATTTTGCACGATTTTGATTCTCGACATCTCCTGGCACTAAAACTGGATGTGCTGGATCGCTTGGTGGAGTTGCTCGGACAACATTTGTTGCGTGGTCCACATCTTCTAAAAATAGATCCATTGGAACTAATTTGGTTGGGTCCATTGCAATTAGCACAGTGCCCCAACCATATGTGTATTTCGGACTAACGTTGGGATGAATTTGGGAAAAGCCACCTCCAAGTAATTCGATCATCAGTGTTAAGCAATATCCCTTATGTCCACCAAACGGCAATAGTGCGCCACCGTTATAAAAATCATTTGGATCAGTGCTCGGTTTCCCATCAGCATCGATTACTGTGTTAGGAGGTATTTGCTGACCATTTGCTCGGGCAACGCGCAACTTGCCTTCAGCACTCGCAGCTGTGGCAAAATCAATTACAACTGGTTCGGCTGAGGTTGGAATTCCAGCAGCAAATGGATTTGTCCCAAAAAGTCGCTCTCGCCCACCATATGCAGCAACTGCAGGGTCACCGTTACACCACATCATCGAGACTAATCCTTCAGCTGCTAATCGCTCAACGTATTCACCAAGTCGTCCGATGTGATTGCAGTTTTGGATGGTCGCAATAGCAATTCCAGTCTTTTTTGCTCGTTGGGTAACTTCACTCATCGCAAGGCGGCAGGCGATCTGCCCCCAGCCCCATTTACCATCAATAACTACAGCAGATTCGGTTGCTGATTTCACTACTGGTTCAACATCTGCCTTGACCGAGCCTTTTGAAACAGAATTGCTGTATTCAAGAAGTCGAATCACGCCGTGTGAAGCATGGCCAACAGACTGGGCTTCAATAAGTGAGTCAGTAATTATTGCTGCATACTCAGTTGGTGTCCCAACCTTAGAAAGTAATTCAATTCCAAGTTCTCTTACTTCTGGTATCGATACCTGTATATTTATACTAACGTCACTCATAACACCCCTTATTTTGTTTACGAGTTGGTTAAAGCATACAAATTCATAGCGGCAAATTCTTGTTAAACCACGTAGCACTAATTACGCTAATACCAACTACTTTTTGAGGTGATTGTGTCGAAAGAAGTTATCGTTGGTTTGGATGTTGGCACCTCCTCGGTAAAAGCACTCTTTATTTCTTCTAATGGTGAAGTAATTGATCGCATTGAATCAAAGATAACCACTCATCATGAAACTGGGAGTATTGCCGAACAGGATGCCAATGATTACTGGCGAGCGGTAATTGAGATATTTGGGCGAGCAGGGTCAATTCGAAATGATGTTGTTGCGATAGGTCTATCTGGGCAGACTCCATCGGTGGTTTGTATCGATGAATTAGGAAACCCAACATATCCCGTCTTGATTTGGCAAGATGCCAGGGCAACTAGCGAAGCAGCAGAGTTAGCTGAGCATTTTGGAAATCCAGTACCTGTTGTTGGCACCTCACTTCCTTGGTCAGCCTCAGCATGCGCCGCTAAGTTAATGTGGCTGGCCAGACATGAACCTAAAGTAGTTGCCAAAACTAGGTGGGTGCTGCAACCAAAAGATTTTGTTGGCTTCAAGTTGACTTCCACCGCGATCTCAGATCCGTGGTCTTCTAAAGGACTGTGTAATGTATTAACGAAAGCAGCTATCCCAAGTGTTTTTGAATTCGTTGGCTGGAATGCGCAAGTTACTCCGGAATTACTTGATGGCACGGCAAGTCGTGGCAGGTTGACTTCTTTAGCTAGAAGCGAATTGGGATTGCTAAATCCAGATATCGAAGTTTCGGTAGGTCTATCTGATGCCATGTGTGGGATGCTCTCAATTGGGGCATTTACTGAGCCAAAAGCTTTTGTGATTACAGGCACCTCTGCCATTGTAGGTATTTCTACTGAACAACAAGTGTCTGATGCCGCTGGGTTATATGTGATACCGAAGACCTGCGCACCATTAAATGTTGTGTATGGGCCAACTCAATCAAGTGGGGCATCAGTTCAATGGGTCGCAAATCTTTTTTCTATTTCAATTGATCAGGCGATGGATTGCGCACAAGATGCCCAATTGAACTTGGTGCCTATTTTTCTGCCTTACATCAGTGGCGAACGAGCTCCAATCTGGCGCACAGATATCCGTGGCGCATTCGGCAATGTCGATGCCGCTGCTACTAGAAATGAATTTTGTGCTGGAGTTTTGCAAGGAATTTCATTTGCCGAGCGAAGCGTTTTAGATGCCGCTGCAAAGACATTGAAGTCCTCTTACTCCGCAGTGACGCTTGGTGGCCATGCTGGAAATGATCAAAGGTGGGATGCATTCCGCCTTCGCACATTAGGAACTAACTTAGTTCGAAAAACTGATATCGATTCCACCACTAGGGGATCAGCCATGCTAGGGCTTGCCTTACTTGGAGGATCTTTAGCTGACTCAGTACAGGCGTTAGCGCCCACTTCTGAGTCATCCGCGCCATTAGAGGCTGATATCCAGTATTCCACGAGGAATTACCAAGCATTCTGCTTACTTCGGGACTCGACGTTAAAGTTAATCGATAACAGAAATTAGTTTCAATACCTGAATTTTGTGAGTTTAGATTTATCCCCGCTGGCATTGCCATTGCCCCCTAAAGTTTGAGAGGATTCCTGCCTCATCGTTTGTATTGGGCTTTCGATGGGATAGGAGGGGTTAATGTTTAAATCGATTAGCAAACGCGCCGTTGTAGTTTTGGCGTCGTTTGTAATCTCGGTTTCAGGTCTTGCAACACTTCAAACTGCAAATGCAGGAACAGGTCCAAAATGCAACCTGAACACAAAAGTAGCAAACGCCGAGTGCGACGAAATTGTTTACGGCACCATTCACCGTGTTGGTGGATTGGATCGTAAGACACCAAGCACCGGTGGATATACCGATTCACAGATGGCTTACATCACGCAAGGTCAGTTGTATCGTTTCGATGAAAACCTAGTGCCACGACGTGACCTTGTTGCAAGCAAAACAACTTCAAGGGATGGCTTGACGGTAACTTTAAGACTACGTCAAGCGCGTTATTCAGATGGCACTCCAGTTCGTGCCCAAGACGCAGTTGTTTCTTATCAGCGCTGGGTGGCTTCTAATGCCTCGCCAGCATATATTGCCAAAGTAGCATCAATTCGTGAAGTAGATTTCCGCACATTAGAAATCAAGCTAAAGTCAACATATCCTGACATTGATTTCGCACTTGCTTCCGAGTTTTTTGGTCTACATCCATACAACCAGGTGAACACACCAGCTAAGGCTGCTGCTTATTTCCGAAATCCAGTTTCGGCAGGACCGATGAAGGTAAAGCAGTTCACTCCTGGTACGGATACCTTTATTGCCGAAGCTAATCCAAACTACTGGGCAAAGCCAGTAGTAAAGCAGTTGAAAGTTGTGTTCTTACCAGATCCAACTTCTCGTCAGTTGGCGTTGCAGCAGGGAACAGTTGACTATGTCTTCGAGTTGCCACTAACTGCTCGTGAGCAAACTGCATCATCGACGGTCAAGGTATTCCCACACTTTGATCCAGGAACATTCATGTTGGCAATCAATATGGACAAGGATCAAAGCAACCCGGCACTGAAAGATGCTCGTGTTCGACGTGCAATTTCGCTAGCGGTTGATCGCGCTCAGATTATGCGTGTTGCATTTGGTGGACTATCAAAGCCAAACTGTGGCATGCAGTTCAACGTAAACAATCCACTTTACGTCTGTTCTCTGCCAAAGAATGGTGCTCGTGATTTAGCAGCTGCAAGGCAGTTGTTGTCACAGGCTGGTTATGCAAATGGCTTCAAAATGACCATGATTTATCCAAATCGTGTGCTTTGGCCAGAAGCAAATGCCATCATCAAGAGCAACTTGGCTGAGGTCGGTATTGATGTAACACTCAAGCCAGAGCCAGATGCAAACATGAACCAATATCTGGCAGCAAACCAGACTCCATGGGAAATCATGTGGTTCGGCAATAATGCTGCAACACCTATCTTGCAACTCTCTAACTGGTTTGCAATTGGTGGACTCTGGTCAGGATTCGTGGGCAAAGGTGTTGCAACTGATCCAGGTGACGTTGAACTAAATACACTCCTTAATGATGCAAACACGATTACAAGTCTTAAGGAACGTCGCAAGTTGCTAACCCAGCTTGAGAAGAAGGCATTCGAATCTTCTCACTTCATTCCAATTGGTACTCGTTACCGACTATCTGGAACAAAAGTTGCACCAGGAATTGCGCAACCACCAATTCCAGGTGACCTTTGGTTCCACATTGGCATAAACCCTCCTCTTCCTAAGAACTAATTGCTAGCTGAAAAGCTCAATTAAGGCTCAATCGGAACAGGCAACAGGGAGAGCGGCGACTAAGTCGCCACTCTCCCTGTTGATTAATACTCAGAAATAACTCAAGGAGTGAAGTTTTGACGCAATCGACTGGTAAACAGGATAAAACTGAACAAACTGCGGTAGATAACCGAAAGGTATTTGCTTACAAAGTTGGAATTAGATTTATCAGATCCATTGCCGTAGCTTTTTGGGTAACCGTTATCGCATTTACTCTAATTAGATTAGTTCCCGGCGATCCAGCCTCGAACCGACTTGGCGTTGATGCGGATCCTGCAGCTCTTGAAGCGATGCGAAAGCAGCTCGGGCTAGATGTTCCGCCAATTCAGCAATTCATTAACTTTTTTCAAGGATTGATTCAAGGAGATTTGGGCACTTCTTTACAATTTGATCGAGAAGTTTCAGACATAGTCTTCTCAGCTTTGCCCGTAACGTTATGGTTAATTGCCTTATCAGTACTTATTTCATTGATAATTGCAATTCCACTAGCACTGTTTGTTGCAACCTCAAAGAGCGTTTTGGTTGCTTATATTTTTAGATCTTCCACAGCAGTGGCTATTGCTTTGCCAAACTTCTTTATTGCGTTGATTTTGATTTTGATTTTTTCCATTCGATTTCAGTGGGCACCGCTTTTGGGATATACGCCAGAATTTCCGGGCAACCTTGAGTACCTATGGTTGCCAGCTGTCGTAAATGCCACAACTTTGGTCTCGATTTTATCCAGAGTTTTGTACAGTTCTATTGGTGATACTTTGCGGGAAGAGTTTGTTGAAACAGGCATTATTCGCGGAATAGGTCGCTTTAGATTCCTGTGGTATTACATTTTGAAACCCTCGCTTGCACCAACTGTTGTCTTGCTAAGTTACATCATGGGAGTCATGCTTGGCACAACTGTAATTATGGAGGCGGTGTTCTCATTGCCAGGAATTGGCACCGAACTTATCTCAGCCGTTTTTAACCGCGATTACCCAACAGTTCAAGCAATCGTGTTTATATTTGGCGTAATAGTGGTTTTCTTTAGTTTCTTTGGTGATCTAATGGCATATTGGCTAGATCGGCGAGTGAAGTTCTGATGTCAATTAAAAAGTTTAGACGCTGGATGGATGAACCAGGTAATTCCGTTATTTTCACTGGTTCAACTATGTTCATCCTCATTGTGCTTGCGGGAATATTTATACCGTTCTTCTATCGATTCGGACCCTATGATTTTGTGGGCGACCCATTGCAATCGCCGAGCTTGGAGTTTCTATTCGGAACAGATCAGCTGGGTCGAGACGTTTTTTCTAGAACTTTCCATGCCGTCTATTTGGATCTTGGTGTTGCTTTCTTGGGAGTGGCGATTCCATTTGCGATTGGAACAGTGATTGGAATTATTCTTGGCATATCAAAGAATAAGCGGTTAGTTGCATTAATTAGTTCGATAATTGATGGCATAAATGCTTTTCCATTACTAATTTTGGCAGCAGCG
Source organism: Candidatus Nanopelagicales bacterium (assembly GCA_044343935.1). Classification (GTDB taxonomy): domain Bacteria; phylum Actinomycetota; class Actinomycetes; order S36-B12; family UBA5976; genus AcAMD-5. The sequence goes on from JBIJDU010000020.1 coordinate 7,019, forward strand.
CTCATTGCATTTTTAGGCCCAGGACTTGGAAGTGTCATTATCATCTTATCTTTGACTAACTGGGCTAGATATGCTCGAATTGCAAGAACTAGAGCGGTAGTTGTAAGTCAACAAAACTACATTGAAGCTGCCTACACTTTGGGCTATCCAAAAAGACGAATCATTCGCAAACACATTGCGCCAAACGTTTCGTCTGAAACAATCGCTTATGCGCTGAGTGATTTCATCTTGGTGATTCTGTTGGTAGCTGGCTTGTCATTTCTTGGACTAGCCGCAACGCCACCAACTGCTGAGTGGGGTGCGATGATCAGTGAGGGACGAGCTTATATCCAAGGATCACCGTGGGTAACACTTTTCCCTGGCGCAGCTCTGTGCTGGGCGGCAATCTCACTGGCATTCATCGTCGAAGGACTTAATCGTCGAGAAGGGAAGATTTAGTAATGACTAATGAACTTCTAGTCGATATTGATTCAGTACAGGTCAGCGTCAAGCTATCTAGAACCAGACGGTTGCAGATTGTTGATTACGCAAGTATGCAAATACGTAGAGGCGAAATGATGGGCCTGATCGGTGAATCCGGTTCGGGCAAAACCATGCTCTGTCGCGGCTTTATTGGAACTTTGGAGCGTCGAGATGCCTATATATCTGGCGGAAAGATTTTGTTTGATGGAATCGATTTAGCTAAAGCAAAGAGTGAAACTTGGCGAGCTATTCGAGGTAAGAGAATTGGCTATGTGCCACAAAGTGCACTTGCTGGACCCAATCCAGTTCTTACCATTGAGGCACAGTTACTCGAAACTCTAAAGAATGATCCAAAGTTGGATCGTCAGGCAGCGCGTAAGCGAGCCATGGAATTGTTAGATATCGTCCAAATAAGACGCCCTGATATTGTTATGAAACAGTATCCAAATCAATTATCTGGCGGTATGAAACAGCGCGTGATGATCGCTTGCGCTATTGCATTACAACCTGAGTTGATTGTGGCCGACGAACCGACAACTGGCTTAGACGTAACGGTGCAAGCTGAGATCATGAAGTTATTGAAAGACATAAGGTCTGAATTCAATACCTCAATAGTTTTGGTATCACACGACTTACCCTTGATTAACGATGTTTGCGACCGGATTACAGTTATGCACGCTGGTGCAACAATTGAAACTTTACCATCTAGTGAAATTGAAAATTCCAAGCACCCTTACACAATTGCGCTCTATAAGTCTCGAATTGATTTAGCTCCACCACGGGGTGAGTTGATCACGATTAAGGGGCAACCACCAGCTGTTGGCGGCTGGCAGGAAGGCTGCAGATTTAATCAGCGTTGTGACTTTGTCACCGATGCTTGCTTAGTCGGTCCTCATCCTAAATACATTCAGTTATCTCAAGATCATCAAACAGCTTGCATTAATCATGCCAGCATTTCAGACAAGGTTGGATCACGCTGATGACCCCAAGACTTGAAGGCAAAAACATTTCAGTGACTTTTGGCGATATTTTCCGAAAAGTCGAAGCCGTAAAGAACGTGGATGTATCACTAGAACCTGGGCAAACTATTGGAATTGTTGGTGAATCAGGAAGTGGCAAGTCAACTCTTGCTCGAGTATTAGCAGGGATTCAGGTACCGACATCAGGCCAGGTTACCTATGAGGGAGCTAACATCTGGCAAGGCAAGACTAGTTACCCAGGTCAAATGCGAAGAAAAGTTCAGATGGTTTTTCAGGATCCATATGGATCACTAAATCCTCGAATGCGAGCTGTGCACGCGGTAGCTGAAGCGGTTACCTTTCACCAAAAAGTGGTAGGTAATGATGCTAAGAAGATTGCATTTGATTTATTGGATCGAATGGGAATCACCCAGAAAGATGCGCTTAAACTGCCCCGAGCATTGTCTGGTGGCCAGCGTCAGCGCGTGAGCGTAGCTAGAGCCCTGTCCGCGAACCCAGAGGTATTGATTGCGGATGAACCTACTTCGGCTATTGATCAAAGCGCTCAATCACAATTGCTGAGTTTATTTAGCGAGTTAATTGCTGATGGGTTATCAATTATTCTAGTTTCGCACGATCTCGGGGTCATCAGATATTTAACTGATCGTGTATACGTGATGGAAAGTGGTAACTTCGTTGAAGCAGGAGATACCGCTCAAATCTTTAGCAATCCACAAATGGAATATACCCAAAAGTTGATTTCCTCCATCCCTGGTCACATTACAAAAAGTAGATAGCAGGAAAATGCGGTGAAAGATATTTGGTCAACTCCTGCAACAGCACCGCTTTACCAAGAATTTCCTATTGAATATAAATCAGTATCCATCATGTCATTGGTTTACCGAACCAACAAAGACTTGATTCAGGCTGATTTGCCTGACGGCGTAACTGCCATTTCAGATTGCATCATGATCCACTGTTATGACATGCCCGATGTGCAAAGCATGGGTCAGGTAACTGAAGCAAATGTGATGGTTGGAGTCGAAACTAACTTTAGTGGAACCAAAGTAACGGGTGGCTACAGTACAAACTTAATCATTAGTTCAGATGTTGGACTAGCTCAAGGCAGAGAAGTTCATGGCCAACCAAAGAAGCTAGGCAAAATCAATCTAGAAATTCGTGGCGATACGTTGGTTGCTGAGATTTGGCGTAATGAAATTCGAGTTTTGCGAGCAACCACCCCTTACAAATATCAGCGGGCGGAAATTACTCAGCTTGAAAAGGTATTTGGCTTCAAAAGAAATATCAATCATAAAGTGATACCGAATATCGATGGCACCATTGGAATCAATCAAATAACGTCGCGAACCCTTAAGGATGTCGAGGTGCTTGATTTTTGGATTGGTCCAGTCACTGTTGAATTAGCTCCACATATCCAGGTGCCACTACATCGGCATCCAGTTGTTGAACCTCTTTTTGCTTGCTATTGGAAGGCCAACTTCAAACTTCAACCAGGAGAAATCCTGCATGACTATTTGGCGGTGAAATGACAGACTTAACTAATATCAAGGACCATGTGATCCTAGTTGCTGGTGGGGCAAGCGGTATTGGATATGAAATAGCAAAGTACTTAGTTTCAGTTGGTGCAATTGTTGTTGCGACTGACAAGAATCCAGAAGGTTTAGCATCCCTTGACAAGGAAGTGAATAATCAGAATCTCCACACCAAAGTTGTCGATTTCTTGAATGACCAAGATATCGCAGACTTGATTAAATTTATTGAAGCAGAAATCGGCCCACTAAAAGGTGTGATTAATTGTGTTGGCATATTGGGCCAGCGCGGTATTTTGAGTGAAGAAATCGATATGGATAATTTTGATTTAGTTTACAAAGTTAATCTGAGATCTGCCTTGGTATTAGCAATTGAGGCAATTAAGGTTATGAAACCGAGAAAGTATGGTCGAATTCTTCAGTTAGCGAGCATCTCCGGCAAAGAAGGAAATCCTGGTTTGGTTGCTTACTCAGTTACTAAAGCAGGAATAATTGCCATGGTGAAATCACAAGGTAAAGAGTATGCCGAATCTGGAATCACTATTAATGCCTTGGCTCCTGCTCTTATTGCTACTCCCATGGTGGCGAGTTTTACCGATGAGCAGCGTAATTTCTTAAAGGCCAAAATCCCGATGAATCGAATTGGTGACCCAATTGAGGTAGCAACATTGGCGGCTTGGATTGTTTCACCTGCTTGTAGCTTTACAACTGGTTTTGCGTTTGATTTAACAGGTGGACGAGCCACCTACTGATTCAGTTACACCAATAGAAAGGGAGAGAAAATGCGCATCATGCGTCTTGGCGAGTATCTAAAAGAGAGGCCAGCAGTTCAGGTTTCAGAAACTGAAGCTGTTTTTGTCGATCACATCATTAAGGATTGGAATAGAGACGAACTTTCTGCCGGTGGCCTTAAGGCAGTTGAAACGGCTGATCTAACCAGTCTACCTAAGGTGAAGATTTCTGATTTTCGAATTGGATCTCCAATGGCTCGACCAACTAAATTGATTTGCATTGGACTTAATTATGCAAAGCACGCAGCCGAATCAAACATGGACATCCCTAAAGAACCTGTAGTTTTTATGAAAGCACCAGATGCGCTAGTTGGCCCTAATGATGATGTTCGAGTCCCAAAGAACAGTGTTAAGACCGACTATGAGGTGGAACTCTCCATTGTGATTGGCAAACGCGCTTTGTATATTGAAAGCGAGAAGCAAGCGCGCGATTATGTGCTTGGCTTTGCAATCAGCCAAGACATCAGTGAACGGGAATGGCAAACTGAGCGGGGTGGCCAGTGGGTAAAAGGAAAGTCTTTCCCAACTTTCAATCCAATGGGACCAGTAGTTGTCACAAAAGATGAATTTGATCCAGCTGATGCAAACCTTTGGACCAAGGTTGATGGCGAATATCGTCAAAACTCGACCACTCAAGATCTAATTTTTCACGTTGATCATATCGTTTGGTATGTAAGTCAGTGTATGGAACTTTTCCCAGGCGACATCATTAATACAGGAACGCCAGAAGGTGTTGCTGCTGGAATGAAGCCCCCGGCATTTCTACGAGCTGGCCAACACCTAACAACAGGCATTGCTGGCTTGGGCGAACAAAGTTCTCTAGTTATTGCTTACAACGCCTAAGCATCCTTAACCACATTTGCAATCGGCTCGCCAAGTGCGAGCCGATTCATTTGTGTGGCGATCATTTTTTTTGCCCTACCAGGAAAAGCCGTTGAATTTCCGCCAACATGTGGGCTGATTAAGAGATTGGGTGCATTCCAAAGCGGGTGACCTTGCGGTAGGGGCTCTGGGTCAGTTACATCAACTGCTGCAGATATCCAACCAGATTCCAAAGCTTCAATTAAGTCATTAGTTACCACTACCGGCCCTCGCGCCATATTAATTAGTAGTGAACCAGGTTTCATCAATCTCATTTTTTTCAAATCAAAAAAACCTTTAGTTTCATCAGTTAGCGGCGTGATAAGAATTACGATGTCATACTCATCTAATTCTAAATCTAAATCTTGAATTTTATGAGTTCCATTTGATCCAGATCTGGTGTAGCCAACTATGTTGTCCGTAAAGGGCCTGAAAACCTTTGCGATTTCTTGACCCACCGAACCAAACCCAACAATTGCTATCCTTGAATCAATGATTGAATGGCGGACATCTCTGAGCCAAGAATGTTCCTGCTGAGCAGTTATCAAGTTTGCGACCTTTGCTTTACTAGCAAGTGCCAAAGTTAGTGTTAGTTCAGCGGTCGAAAGGTCGTGTAAGCCTTTCGCATTTGCAAGCTGAACACCTGGCGGGATTAATGGCAAAACATCGTCATAGCCCGCGGTTAGAACCTGAACCACCTTAAGATTCGGCATCTCACTGATGTATGCAAGTGATTTTGCGCCACCCATGTACTTAGGAATGTAAACGCTCACTCGTTCCAGTTTGTCTTTCTCCAATAAATCGGACTCGTCATGCAACAAAGAAAATCCACTTGGGAGATCGATATCAGACCATTGACACCATATTGTGTGTGACACTTTCACCAACTAACTTTTGTTAAAGCACTATTTGGTAATTCTACTCATAAATGTATTGACATCATGAATGTAAGTAGTAGATTCTCACTTACTATTCTTAGAAGGACTTATGTCAGAACCGATAACAATCTCGGACATCAGGGGTTATGAAGAGATTCATAGTGACGTCGTAGTTATCGGCTCTGGTCCGGCAGGAGTTGCTGCAGCAGTTACTGCCGGCAACTCGGGAGCTTCAGTAATCGTCGTAGAAAAGTATGGATTCAGTGGCGGTCAAGCCGTTGCCGGGCTATCTGGAACTATCTGTGGCCTATACGCAACTTCGACCAATCAATCAAAGTTGCCAGAGATTATCGTTGGTGGATTCGCTCAAAAATTTTTGGCCAGACTAGAAGATTTAGCAGGAGTTACCGGCCCGATCAGGTATGGAAATACCTACACTCGAGTGCATGACCCGTTGATCTGGCGAATCGCGGCTGACCAACTCCTGTTAGAAGCAAAAGTTCATATTAGGTACCACTCAACAGTTATAGGTGTTGAAACTAGAGATTCTCGTCTCACTGCCATTATCACATCTAGCATTGGTGGTATAACAGTTATACGTGCAGATAGATTTGTCGATGCAACTGGAGACGCCACCATTGTTGCTTTAGCTGGAATGCCAACTCAAACTGTTCCAGTTAACGATCGTCAGAATCCAACAATGATGTTTCGGCTACAAGATGTTAACGTAGACCAGCTTTATCAAGAGTTGGGTCAAGACTCGATCATGCCAATAGAGATCTCGGAGAAAATATCGCAAGCAAGGGAAAATGGCGCTAACTTGCCTAGAACTAAGATATTTCTTTTCCCTACGCCACGACCAGGTCAACTTCTTGTTAATGCCACTCGAATACAGGGATACAACAACGAAGCGCTGGATGTTAATTCTGTTGATGGAATGACTACTGCTGAGATTCAGGGACGAAAACAAGTACAGTCTTATTTTCAGTTTATTCGTCAGAATATCCCAGGCTGTGAAGATGCCGGTTTGCTGGATAGTGGCGTACAAGTGGGAGTTAGACAGTCAAGGCAAGTTGCTGGAGTGTTCACTCTAACGAGTCAGGATGTTTTAGACGCAAGAAAATGGGATACCGCGATTACTAGATCTGCTTGGCCAATTGAACGGCATGTGGGTGAAAAGCCTGAATTAGTTTGGATAAAGGATGATCACTATGAAGTACCGCTTGAGACATTGATTCCAGTTGCAGGCGAAGGACTAATTGCAGCTGGTAGATGCCTGAGCGCCGATTCGGCTGCCATGGCTTCCGCGAGAGTAACCGCGCAATGTTTTAACTATGGTGAGGCAGCAGGATTGACTGTTGTTGAGTCAATATCTCGAAATCAGAACATCAGAGAAGTGAACCGAAAGCAAATTGCTGATCAAATTCAGCGCACCTGGCCAAAAATTTAGTAGAGGAGAGCATGTCAAATCAAAGAGAGTTGCGTAGCAACTTCCCTGAAGGCACCACTAGGTGGGCGGTAAGGCGCGCTCAATGGCGAGCGATGGGGATTCCGGAAGAAGATTTTGGCAGACCGAAAATTGCGGTAGTTAACAGTTCATCAGGATTATCAGTTTGTTATTCTCATTTGGACGACCTAGCCAAAAAAGTTGTTGAAGAAATTTACCAGCAAGGAGGATTGGGTTTCGAGATTCGTACCGTTGCCCCGAGTGACTTTGTCACAAGTGCTGGGCGTGAGGCAAGGTACATAATGCCATCGAGGGATTTGATTGTTAATGACATTGAGGCTGCAGTAGAGGGTGCACTTCTAGATGGCATGATCTTGTTAAGTTCTTGCGACAAAACTACCCCTGGCCATTTGATGGCAGCAGCTCGACTAAACATCCCGAGTGTCATTGTGGTCTGCGGATATCAAGAAGCTGGCTGCCTTCAAGGCGAGAAGGTAGATATTGACGATGTTTATGAAAAAGTAGGTGCTGTTACCGTTGGGAAAATGACCACGAATGAACTTGGTCAGATTGCTGACGTGGCAATTGTTGGTCCAGGTGTTTGTGCTGGGCTTGGTACAGCAAACAGCATGCACATGGTGGCCGAAGCTCTAGGAATGACTGTGGCTGGAGCAGCGCCAGTTAGAGCAAATAGTGAAAAGATGCTGCGTAATGCAACTCAATCAGTAATCAACTTGATGCAGCTAATTAAGAATGACATAAAGCCTAGAGATGTAATTACTTTCGGATCGATCAAGAACGCCCTGACTCTGGCAGTCGCCGTCGGAACAAGCGTAAATGTGATTCGACATATCACTGCGGTATCAGTTGAGGCAGGACTAGAGATCGATGTTATTGGCTTACTAGAAGAGTTAGGAACAAAAGTTCCCTTATTGGCTCAGATTAGGCCAAATGGTAAAGCCACTGTTCCACAATTAGAAGCGGCAGGTGGAGCACACGCTGCGCTAGGTGAATTGCGCGACTATCTAGACACCGATGTAATGACAGTGTCGGGTGACACCTTATTGAAACAACTAGAAAACGTCGGGACTAAAGATAGTTCGATATTGACGAAAATCGATTCACCAATTTCGACATCGGGCGGGTTGCGAGTATTGCGCGGATCCCTTGCGCCAGACGGCGCGATATTGAAGTCAGCAGCTCTGAAAGATCCAAGTCGTAAATTTATCGGACAAGCAAAAGTTTTTTCGAATGAAGCTTCAGCTTTAGCATCCGTTAAATCTGGCTCAATCCAACCCGGCGATGTTTTGGTGCTGCGAGGTATGGGTCCACGAGGCGGGCCTGGGACAGTATTTGCCGCCGGATTAGTGGCAGCGCTGGTTGGTGCAGAGCTCAGCGATCATGTCGCAGTAGTGACCGATGGCGAGCTTTCTGGTTTGAATTCTGGTCTAACAATTGGTCAGGTCATGCCAGAGGCGGCAGATGGCGGGCCGCTCGCAATTGTTTATGATGAAGATCGGATTTCTATTGATTTGACCACAAATCAAATTGACTTGCTTGTTTCCGAAGAAGATATTGCAGAGCGAATAAATAAGCTAGATCGAACTCCGGCATGGGAGAGTGCAACTGGTTTACTCCGACTATATGGTGCAAATGTTGGACCATTAAATCGAGGCGCAGTACTGGGAGATGTCCTGAATAAATCACGCAAAAATCATCAGAAAGGTAACTAAATATGAAAGCACTAATTTTCGGCGGAACAAGATTTATGGGCAAATATGTCTCTGAAACGCTACTTAATGCTGGTTGGGAAGTCTCAATTGCAAACCGAGGCACCCGAGATATCGATTTAGGGGTAACTCACATTAATTGTGACAGGTCAGATCCAGCTAGCCTGAATCAATTCAAAAATATGAGTTTTGACTATGTGATTGACTTCTCTGCATACGATTCAAATTGGGTAGAGCAAGCTGCCCCAATTTTCAAGAATCGAATCAAGCGGTATCTTTTCATTTCAAGTGGTGCGGTATATCGCCCCTCAGAGCGTTTCCCAATTCAAGAGCATTTTCCAGTCGAAGCAGCAGGTCAGTACCTTGAGTACGCCGCTCAAAAGATTCGTTCAGAGAATCTGTTAACTGAGTTCGAAGCAGCCGGCTATTTTGAAACTGTTTCGTGCCGTTTACCTTATGTACTTGGTGCTCACAATTATGAAGATCGAGAAGAGTTTGTACTTAGTAGATTGATTGCAGATCGTCCCATTGTGGTGCCAGACGGCGGTAAGGCAATCCACTCATTCATTTATGCCGGAGATGTTGCGACAGCAATCCTTAAGTTGTTACAGGCTGATTCATTTGTCTCGGGTGAAGCATTTAATATCTCAATATCTGAGACCTATACCACCTTGGGCTTTATTGAAGCTTGCGCACAAGTAGTCAACAAAACGCCAAAGCTTTACCCACTCAATCTTGAATCTGCAGGATTGATCACCGATCGATTTGATCTTCGAGATCTACTATTCCCGTTCCCACAGTCAAACGGATATTTAGATAACACAAAGTTACGAAAGTACATTGGCTTTACGCCAACTTATGGCTTGGTTGAAATGATTACTCAGTTTTATGACTGGTGGATCAAGCAAGGCAATACTGCACCACGAAAATATCAGCGAGAAGATTTGGCATTGAAGGCGCTTGGCTTAATCAAATAGATATCTTAGGAGCAGTTTGCGATTTTACTGGAATTCGCATAAAGCCAAGATCGGTAGGAACGAGCTGTTTTGATAGGGACTTTACATAGCCAATAACTTCAGCAAAGTTACTATTTGCTGGAACTACTGAATCTATGATTTTTAGTACCTTATCAATTTGTGCTTGCGCATCTTCTTGATTTCCAGATTTATAGAGACGGTATGCTGCCGCGAATTCGTTAGGGAATACATTTCCCAGTCCGAGGATTCCGCCATTGGCTCCTGCCGCTAGTGCCGCGAGCAACAGCCGATCACTGCCTACCAAGAGATTCTTTCCAGTTGCCAAGTATTTCTCGGTCGACCTGATGTTTCCACTTGAATCTTTAACGCCCCAAACTCCAGTTTTTTCGACAACTTCGACAGGGAGTTCAACAGCGCAGGCAGGAATGTTATAGGCGATGATCTTGATATCAGTTAATCTAACAATTTGGTCGAAGAAATTAACCAGTCCTTGAGTATCTGCCGGTTGGTAATAACTTGGTGGCAACACCATCGCATGAGTTGCGCTTGTTGTTGCAAGCCAAGTTAGAAACTCTCTAATGCTGCCAAGGCTATTTGAAATCAATGTAGGAATGACTTGTTTGTTTCCTTTTATTTTCAGCAATTCGGCTGTGACAGCCTTCATCTCTTCAATACTCAGCGATGCGCCTTCGCCAAAGGTGCCAAATGGGATCAAGCCATCTACGTCGGAGTTCAGCAACCATTCGGCGTGAGCGATAGTTGCGGCCAAGTCAAGATCGCCATTTTCAGAAAAAGCCGTGAAGTTCGGTACATAAATTCCAGTTAACATGGACGGAGTCTAACTTGTTGTATCCTTAATGGGAATTACAAAACTTATCGCTCTCAGCAGTTCTGTGTAATCGGTTTCGCTAAATACACTTCCACACTCTGACTCAATGAGCAAAAGGCAATACTGGAGGAAAGCATGGATTCCAGATATCAATTGATAGGTAAATTAGCGATCGTTACCGGTGGTGCGGGTGGAATTGGAATGGCAACCACACGACTATTGGCTCGATATGGTGCAAAAGTGATCATCACCGATATTAGTCAAACCGCGCTAGACAAAGCTCTGGCACAATTTGAAACAGAAAATTTAAGCGTTTTTGGCTATTTAACTGACTCCAGTAATGAAGAGGCCACCGTTTCTTTCTTTAACCAAATTGAAAAAGAGCACGGAACGGCAGATATTTTGATTAACAATGCATATCAAGGAATTCATTCACCGCCGCATCAAACCCCACTTGCTGAGTGGGAGAGAGTTATTAGAACTTCATTAACTGGCTATTTTCTTTATGCTAGAGAATTTGGCAACAGGCTGATCTTGGCAAAACGTACTGGACAGTTAGTAAACATTAGTTCAATCGCCGGAAGTAGCGGAATTGGCAGAGGCAACTTTGCCTATAGTGCAGCGAAAGGCGGAGTTAATCAGTTAACTAGAGAATTAGCTATTGAATGGGCACGTTCTGGCATTCGCGTGAATGCGATCCAACCATGTTCGGTAAATACACCTGGCTGGCGAAGTTGGATTGAGAGCGAGGGTGAGCGCGGGAAAGAACTAGTTGCGGGACTATTAACTGGAATTCCGATTGGACGAGTAGCTGAACCCGAAGACATTGCAAGTGCTGTTCATTTTCTAGTTTGTGATGCTTCAGCGATGATTACTGGTGTGATTCTCCCGGTGGATGGCGGCAATTTGGCGTTTAATGCGGGTGGCACATTAGGCAAATATTCAGTATGACTTTGGCATTTAGCGCATTGCAGGGCGCGGGCTGGGCTCGATGTCACAGGGAGTACAGTTATGTGACCGAGCACGGGCACCAGGTTGAGGTGAAATATGGACGCTGAACGAGTTAAGCACCCAACTATCTCAGACGTGGCTGCACTCGCTGGAGTTTCGACGGCGACCGTTTCTAGAGTTTTGGGACAAAGTGGCTATGTTTCCGGGACTGCGCGAGCTCGAATTGAAGCTGCTATTGCAGAATTAGACTATCGACCTTCGTCGGTTGCGCAGTCATTAAAGCAGCGTAAAACAAATTTAGTCGGCGTAATTGTTCGAGATATCAGTCATCCTTACTATCCATTACTGATACATGGCATTGAAACACAAGCGCAGGAATATGGTTATTCCATGATTTTGTGCAATGGCATGAACGATTTAGACCGCGAAACCAAATATTTTGATTACCTAGCTTCAAGAAGCGCGGATGGAATCATCATTGCCAGCGCTAGATTCCAACACAAGCACTACGACTATCTATGTCAATCCCGAACTCCAATTGTTCTGGCCGCAAGTGATGAGTTCGATCCTAAACTGCCGGCAGTAGTGAGTAACCCATTTCAGATGGGCGCTATGGCTGGTAAGCACCTGCGCGAATCTGGTTACGAAAAGTTTGCTTATATTTGTGGACCAGAAGATCTACCTACCGCAATTGCGCGTCGCGACGGATTTATTTCTGGAGTTGGGACTAAAGATGTGACGGTAGTTTATGGCGAATCCGACGTCGAAAGTGGTGAGCGAGCGATTTCTCAACTTGCATCGGTGCTTACATCTGGCTTAGGTATTGGTGCCACCAACGACCAAACTGCGATTGGAGCAATGCAAGCTGCACAACGCCTTGGCTATCGAGTTCCGGACGATATTGGCTTTATTGGATTTGACAATATTGATTTAGGTAAGTTTACAAGTCCAACATTAACTACAATTCATAACAATCGTCACTTGGTTGGCATGCAAGCTATGCAGGTATTAAAGAATGTAATTGATAAGAATGATGGCCCAACTCACCTTAATGCAACTTCAACTTTGGTAGTTCGCGGTTCGACTAACCGGCTTAGATAATTAGCTAAGCCGAACGCCTAATCGGATGCGTTAATTGTTAAAGTAGGTTGACAACTCTGTTCATGTCCTAAATGCAGTTTCACCTGGTTAGACCAGCGCACTGCCATTTGGACGCTGGATCGCCGAGCAGAAACTGTTACCGCTGCTCTAGTCAAAATTCCCTGATGTGAAGGCTTTTTGGCTGAAGATAGGCTGATTTCAAAGGGCTAATTTGATGCTGAGGTAGGATTCAGGCTCGTTAAATACCAGGGCCTTTAGCTCAGCTGGCAGAGCAACGGACTTTTAATCCGTGGGTCGTCGGTTCGATCCCGACAGGGCCCACTTTTTGATTTTATTGAAATCGATATGAGCCTTTCGTGGCTATCGACTTTGCTCGATAAAAGCCATACCCTATTCACCTAGGGGGCGGCAGTGAATGAAGTAAGTCCAATCTCAGAAGTGCAATTAGACCCAATCAGGCTCTCGGTTGACGATCAAGTAATTTTGGAAAAAATCCAAGAGCGAGTGCTTTGGCTCGCCACTCGAATGGTTGATTACGCAAATCGAGAGCGCATCAACCTTGATGGTCTAAAGGTTGGTGGCCATCAAGCTTCGAGTGCGTCGATGGTATCGATAATGACTGCTTTATATTGCAATTTTATTAATGCCGAAGATCGAGTCAGTGTAAAGCCGCACGCATCACCGGTCTTCCATGCGATTCAATATTTGTTGGGTAACTTGGATAAAAAATACTTAACCCAGTTAAGAAAATCTGGCGGATTGCAGAGCTATCCATCACGGACAAAAGATCCAGATGTAGTTGATTTTTCTACCGGCTCAGTTGGGTTAGGTGCTGTTGCACCATTATTCGCTGCAACAACGAGAAGATATATAGATTGTCATTTTGGACCAAGGCCACACTCCAGGTTTATTGCAGTTATTGGTGATGCTGAACTTGATGAAGGAAACATTTGGGAAGCGCTAGCCGATCCAGTTAATGAAGGACTTGGCAATGTCATGTGGGTGGTTGATTTCAATCGACAGTCATTGGATCGAGTTATACCTGGGGTCAGAATTGCCCAATGGCGAGCTCAGTTTGAGGCCGCAGGATGGCATGTGCGGGAACTAAAGTATGGCGCAAAACTAGAACAAGCATTTGCCCATGAGGGAAGTTATGAATTTAAAGAGTGGTTTGATGATATTCCAAATGAGCAATATCAATCTTTATTTGGATTGATACCAAAAGACGCCAGAACTAGATTTCTGGACGGTGCCTCAAATTCTGTTGCTGAGTTTCTGGCTAAATTTGATGATGATGAATTGTTTGAAATTTTGACTGACCTTGGGGGACACAACTTGACTTCCCTGGTTCAGGCTTTTTCAGAGTGTGACCGAGTGGATGACCGCCCAAGTGTTGTATTTGCCTACACCATTAAGGGTTGGAATCTACCCATAGCAGGAGACCCAAGGAATCATTCTGCGCAAATATCAGCAACCCAAATTGATGAACTTAGAGCCCGGGTTGGCTTAACCGTTGAAACTGAATGGAATAATTTTGAACCAGGCAGCCCTGAGGACGCACTGCTAAGAGCAAGGAATGTTGCACTAAATCGGCTCGACTCATCAACTTTATTGGAGTTGGACATTCCACTTAATACTGGCGTATCTGGCGTTGGTAAGACATCAACTCAAGAAGTATTCGGTAGGGCGTTAACAGAGTTGAGTAGAAATGAGAACATTCGCCCTTATCTTGTTACGGTGGCACCAGATGTAGCGACCTCTACCAATCTAGGTGGCTTTATTAATCGAACTGGGGTTTTCTATCCAGAAGCTAGAAGGCGTTGGAATGAGAATCCCATTTTGAAGTGGGCTGAAGGTCCTAGCGGTCAACATATTGAGCTAGGCATAAGTGAGATGAATCTATTCAGTTTGCTAGGTCAATTAGGACTTTCCGGCGATCTGCATGATCAACCACTTATTCCAATTGGCACGGTTTATGATCCCTTTGTTCTCAGAGGACTTGATGCCTTCATCTATAGTGTTTATTCGGGAGCAAAATTCATTTTGTCGGGAACTCCATCAGGCATCACACTCGCACCAGAAGGAGGAGCTCATCAATCCACCATCACTCCATCGGTAGGCATTGAACTGCCCGGTGTGGTGTTGCTGGAACCTGCCTATGGTCAAGCTTTAGATTGGTTGTTTTGTGATGCTGTTGCACATATTGCAGGTAGTAAATTTGATACAACGCCTGATTTGCGACCAAGCGAATTAGCTTTTTACTTTAGATTAACAACTAGAGCAATAGATCAAACACCATTTTTGGCAGCTCGTGATCGATTAGGCGAAGCAACTTTAAGGTCCCAAGTATTAGCTGGTGCTTATCGATTGATTGATGGACGCTTGGTACTATCAAAATCAGGGGAGCATAACTCACCAGTGGTTCATTTAGTTGGCTGTGGTGCGGTAATGCCAGAGGTTCTGGTCGCTGCAGAAGAGTTAGCAAGTGAAGGTGTTATTGCCCACGTAGTAGATGTAACTTCACCTGGAAGGCTTTTTGGTAGTTGGCAACGGACTCTTAAACAGGGAATTCGCACCGCAAGTACACCATCCTTCCCTGGTGTACTTCGACCGATTTTCTCTGAGCGAGCACCTATTGTTTCAATTCATGATGGGTCATCGCACGCACTAGCGTGGTTAGGTTCAGCGCTTGGTTCACCACAAGTTGCAATGGGAGTAGATAGTTTTGGTCAGTCTGGCAATATTCAAGATTTGTATAAGATTCATGATCTTGACGCGGGTTCCATCGTAAATGGTGCTCTTGCAGCGATCAGTTTAAACAGTTAAAAAATATTTTCTGAAATTTTAAACGAAATCGCAAGATTAGACAGATTAGCTGCTTGCTACTCCAATAGTTTTTGAGCTGTCAAGCCATTAGGATATTGCAGTGTCAAATTACTTTACGCAAACTCATCGTGGCATCGTTTTTGCTCGCAATGGCGCTGCCGCATCCAGCCAACCGTTAGCGGTATCGGCCGCGTTAGAAATTTTGCGCGAGGGCGGCAGCGCTATTGATGCTGGAATTGCTGCCAGTGCAGTGCTCGCAGTAATTGAACCTGGCGCATCACATTTAGGTGGTGACGCATTTCTCATTGTGCATGAGGCAAAAACTAAAACTAATACTGCGTTAAATGGCAGCGGTGAAGCACCACATCAAGCAACAGCTAAAGCATTTCCTAATGGGATTGACATTCATGGCTACAAAGCAGCCACCGTACCTGGCCTGGTTTCAACGTGGTTTGCCGCACATGAAAAATATGGAAAGTTGCCAATTGCGAAATTGCTCGCTCGGGCAATTGAATATGCTGAAGCTGGCGTTTCAATAAATGCTCGATTTGCCAAAGCAGTTGTTGCGCACAAATTGGCATTTCCGGCAACTAAAGTTTTTGACACCATGGGAATTAGTTCGCAGCTTGCTGGCGGTGACATTGTGGTGCAATCTGATTTAGCATGGACGCTCAAGCAAATTGCCACAACCGGTAGAGCAGCATTTTATGAAGGTGAGATTGCGGCGAAGATCGTTGCTGGCACGGACGGCTGGTTCAGTAGAGAAGATTTAGCGAATCATCGGACCCGTATTTTGGATCCACTGGCAATTAAGTATCGAGACCTAAATATTTATGGCCAGCCACCACCAAGTCAAGGAATGATTTTTCTAGAGGCGTTAAAACTCGCGGAAGGATTTGAACTTTCCGAGTTAACTAAAGCAGAGCTGACACACATTCTGGTCGAGGCCAAGAAAATAGGTTATGCCGATCGCTATGACATTTTGGCGGATCCAGAAGTTGTCGAAGTCAATTCTCAGAAGATATTTGATTCAGCGCATATTGCTAAACGCAGAGCTGAGATTGATCTATCTGCTGCAAATAACGCGTTGACTAAGCCGCTACCTGAAGGGAGTGATACCACTTACTTCCTAGTGGCAGATGCTGATGGCAATGCGGTCTCGTGGATTCAAAGCGTTTTTCATAGCTTTGGCGCCTCATTCGCGGTGCCTGGCACTGGCATTGTGCTAAACAATCGGTTAACTGGTTTCTCACTTGATCCAAATTCGGTGAACTTTATTGCACCTGGCAAGCGACCGGCACATACGCTTAATGCCTGGATCGCAACTAATGCTGATGGGTCGCTTAAGTATGTCGGCGGCACCCCTGGCGGAAACATTCAGGTGCAATCAAATTTACAGTTATTAGTGAATTTAGTTGATCTGAAGATGGACGTGCAGCAGGCTTGTGAAGCTCCACGCTGGCAGCATTTAACGACTCCTGGGAATCCAAACATTGAAGAAGATTTTTTTGGCACACTAGAAATCGAAAATCGTTTCGATGACTCAACTTTAGCTGAACTCAAGTCGCTAGGGCATCGAGTCAGACCAATTTCCGGTTATGGCCATGGTTCAGCTGTTCAGTTACTTGAAGTGCTGCCCAACGGCACATACGCAGTTGGCTCTGATCCACGCGTTGATGGTCAAGCCGCCGGCTATTAACTCACTAGTTGCAGCGTTTTTCGAATAATCCGACTTACCGATTCAGTTTCAATCAAGAAACCGTCATGGCCATAAGGTGAATTAATCACCTCAAGTGGTTGGGCAGTTGGGGTCAGATCAACAATTTCTTGCTGCAATCTAGGTGGGAATAGTCGATCAGAATCGATTGCAGCAACCACAACTGGCACCTTGATTTGGTTAAGTGCGGCAGTTATGCCACCGCGATCTCGGCCAACGTCATGCGTATTCATAGCAGCAGTTAATCGAATATAAGTGTTGGCATCAAACCGCTGTTGCAGTTTTTCGGCCTGATGATCTAGATAACTAATTACGGCAAACCGGCCACTGCCATCATTTTGCAGTTTTGATCCAAATCGTCCTGCCATCTCAATCTCGGTGCGGTAACTTAAATGTGCAATTTGTCTGGCAATTGCCATCCCAGTAACTGGACCTGCCTCTTGCTCGTAATAGTCACCACCATTGAAATTCGGATCAGCTTCAATTGCTTTTATTTGAATCGTATGAGTCCCAATTTGATCTCCTGATGCCGCAGCAGCTGAGCCAATGCTCAGAATTGCGGCGACTCGATCTGGATGACTAATTCCCCATTCCAGCGCCCGCATGCCACCAAGGGATGGTCCAGTAGTTAACAGATACTTTTCAATCCCGATAACATCATTGAATAAGAACTCAGCTTTTACCATATCGCGGATATTCAGCATAGGAAATCTTGAACCCCAGCGACTGCCATCTGGTGAAATCGTTGCTGGACCAGTTGAGCCCTGACAGCCACCAACCACGTTTGGACAGACAATAAAGTATTTGTCAGTATCAAATGCTTTACCAGGACCAATTAATCCTGGCCACCAAGCTGCCGCATCACTCCAGCCAGTCATCGCATGGTTGATAAATATGGCATTAGATCTATCCGAATTGAGTTCACCAAATGTCTGATATGCAATTGTGACATCTGGAATTGTTTCACCAGACTCTAATTGCAGATCACCTATCTTGACGAACTTCCGATCTCCTGGATCATCCGTTTCTAGCCAAGCCCCAGTTACCTTCTTGCTAATGCTCATTATTTGGCAGCAGCAAAACCGGCATCAAGATCAGCTTTAATGTCAGCTAGATTCTCCAAGCCGACACTTAGTCTGATCAAACCTGGATTAACACCAGCAGTTAACTGTTCTTCAGCAGTTAACTGCGAATGAGTTGTTGATGCTGGGTGAATGGCAAGAGATCTAACATCGCCAATATTTGCCACATGGGAGAAGAGTTTTAGCGCTTCAATAAATTTCTTGCCAGCTTCAACCCCACCCTTAATCTCAAATGAAAGTACGGAGCCGCTACCAAGCGGCGCATACTTTGTTGCTTGGGTATGCCATGGCGAGTTTGGTAGTGATGCGTAATTCACTTTATCCACCTGCGGATGGCTGTTTAACCAAGTTGCAACCTCTTTTGCATTTGAAACATGGCGCTCCATCCGCAAACTCAAGGTTTCTAGTCCTTGGGCAAGCAACCAAGCATTAAACGGTGATGCTGCCGCACCAATATCGCGAAGCAGGGTTAGTCGAATCTTGAAGATATAAGAAAGGTTCGCACCAAATGGTGATCCGACGCCAAGATCCCGGGCATAGACTAAACCGTGGTAACTTGGATCTGGATTATTAAATCCAGTAAATCGCTCTGGATACTGGGCATAATCAAACTTGCCGGAGTCCACAATTACGCCAACCACAGCATTGCCGTGACCTGATAGGAATTTAGTTGCGGAATGGATTACCACATCAGCTCCATGTTCAATTGGCTTAATTAGGTATGGCGTGGCAACGGTATTGTCAACAATCAGCGGTACGCCAAATTCATGGGCGACTTTTGCGATTGCCGCAATATCCAGCACGTCATTTTTTGGATTTGCAATCGTTTCACCAAAGAGTGCCTTGGTATTGGGCCTGATTGCCCGCTGCCAAGCCGCTGGATTAGTTGGATCATCAACGAAGGTAACTTCGATACCAAATTTTGGCAGCGTGTAGTGGAACAGGTTGTAGGTGCCGCCATAAAGTGACGGGGAAGACACGATGTGATCGCCGGCTTCCGCGATGTTTAGCAGTGCAAAAGTGGTGGCTGCTGAACCAGAAGCAACCAGCAGTGCAGCAACGCCGCCTTCAAGCGCAGCAATTCGTTGCTCCACGGCATCTTGCGTTGGGTTCATGATTCGGGTGTAGATGTTTCCAAGCTCTCTTAGACCAAATAGATTTGCGGCATGCTCGGTATCGCGGAATTGATATGCGGTAGTTTGATAAAGCGGTAATGCTCTAGCCCCAGTTGTTGGATCTGGCGTCTGACCAGCATGAATTTGTAGGGTTTCAAACGCTGCGT
>JBIJDU010000007.1:0-62975 GCA_044343935.1 Candidatus Nanopelagicales bacterium
TTCAATCCTGGGCGTTGGTATTTCTGATAAAACTAAGGAGTCCAATCCGTACTTTCCTTGAGTTATTGCTCGCATTCAAATCCCATTCCACTGCTTTAGGAAATCATCCATCTTCTGGCGGAGGATGCGGGATTTGAACCCGCGAGGGGTTGCCCCCAACTCGCTTTCCAAGCGAGCGCCATAGGCCACTAGGCGAATCCTCCGTCGCGAAGGGTACTAATCGCCTCGCTACCCTTACGCCTGATCCCCCGCGCGGCATGACCGTGATCAATCCCCCAGGGTCGAAAGACAGCAAGGGTCGTTGCGCTCTCGTGGGTGTGCGGGGGATCCCTATCTGGCTTTCTCGCCTAAAAATCTGCCAATTGGTTTATGTCTTACCAGTAATTGATAACTGGCGATTGATAGCAACGTGGTGAGAGTTAAAACCAGACTAAATCTAACCCCCATGCCAAGGTCATAGTCTTCTAGCAGTGCCAGCATTAACAGCACAATTGGCAAATGAACAATATAAATCCAATAGCAACCTTGGGAAAAATAAGAAACAACAGAATTTGGTTTAGTAATTAGTTTTTGCATTAAACCTAAAATTGCAAAACTCAAATTTAATGACGCCCCAAAATAAACCACCCGATAATCAAAATCTAATTGCTCACTAGTTGCTAAGTGAGCAAAATAACCAATACTGCCAATAATTAAAAACAAATACCAATACTTATTTAAATTAGTTAATAACGATTGATTTTGGAAGGCAAACCAACCAAGTAAGAAAATAATTAAATAAAACATAATCATGGAGTTATCTGGTGCAATTGCCGAAGCAGTCTTGATGGTGCCATCTGGTTCTAACGTGGCTGGAATTGATGCAAGAAAAAATGTAGCAAATGAATAAAGTGCAATTTGACCTGATTTATAGTTAAGAACTTTTATTGGTTTAATGAATAACCATGGCAATATCTTTACCAACAAAATTGCAATTAAATTCAGATAAATTAAATAAGCCAAGAACCAAAGATGGTAAAACTCAACAAAATCTTGCTCGGCTGGCACCACACTGCCGCTGGTAGCTAGCGCAAAAACTAACTGAAAAGCAATCGTCACTATTGGCCAAAAAACAAGTAACGGTAACAAAATTCGTCTAGCTCGATTACCGATTAACCCCTTAGCGCCATATTTCATAAACATTAACGCGGAAAAAAAGCCAGAGATAAAAAAGAATGCTGGCATCCGAAAGGTGTGAATAAAGTCGTAGGTTAAATAAAGTAAATCTTCACCAAGATCGGTTCGCACTGGTGCGTAATTTGCCGTGAAGATCGCACTATGTAGCACTAAACCGAGCAACATCATGGCTGCTCGATACGCATCTAATGCGGGAATTCGTTGGGTTTCGATAACCACTATCCTACGCAGCGGTGGCGTGTCCGAGCGGCCGAAGGTGCGCGCCTCGAAAGCGCGTGAGGATGAAAATTCTCCGAGGGTTCAAATCCCTCCGCCACCGCCATCACCGCTTTGTGGCAAAGAACTTATCTAGTAATTCTTTTGCTTCATCGGCCCTGACATTAGCAACCACTTCCATTTGATGTGGCAGCCGGGAATCTCTAACAACATCAAACTTACTGCCAACTGCACCATAATCTTTATTGTCGGCACCAAAAACTAATCGTGCGATTCGAGCTTGCATCGCAGCTCCAGCACACATCGGACATGGCTCTAACGTCACCACCAGGGTGCAGCCATCTAATCGAGGCGAACTCAATTTAGTTGCAGCAGTTCGAATTACCTCAATTTCAGCGTGAGCGGTTGGGTCAAATTTGGCTTCATTCCAATTTCCTGATTCGGCGAGAATCTCGCCAGCTGAATCAAGGATCAGCGCACCAACTGGGATCTCGCCTCGAGTAGCCGAATTGGCAGCGAGCCGGAGTGCTCGCTGCATTGCTTGGTCATCGGCTGGTCGAACCTGCATGAAGGTAAGTCTGGCATCTATTCTGCGCATATGAAAACTCTGGTTGTGGAACACCCGCTGATTGCGGCGAAGGTAACTGAACTTAGAGATGAAACTACCCCAATGGCGCGGTTTCAGGAACTTGCGACTGAATTAGTCACGCTGCTCGCATTTGAAGCAACAAAAGAATTAGAGATTGAATCAACTGAAGTTAAAACCCCAGTGTCACCAACAATTGGCAGCAAACTTGCCGGGCCACTGCCACTGCTGGTGCCAATTCTGCGCGCTGGATTGGGAATGCTGCATGGCATGCAGCAGGTATTGCCAACCGCTGAAGTTGGATTCTTAGGTGTCGTGCGAAATGAAGAAACGCTACAACCAGCAATTTATGCCGATCGCATGCCAGATCGATTAGATAATCGTATTGTGTTTGTGCTTGATCCAATGCTGGCAACTGGTGGCAGCTTGATTAGTGCAATTGAAATTATGCTCGAGCGCGGCGCTAAAAAAGTTATTGCCATAACTTTGATTTCGGCTCCTGAAGGTGTGGAAGCGGTTGGCAAGAAGTTTGCTAATCAGAACGTCACAGTTGTGACAAGTGCACTAGATCAAAAATTAAATGAGCACGGATATATTGTGCCGGGCTTAGGCGATGCGGGCGATCGATTATTTGGAGCGTGCTAAATGACTAAACTGCATGAAATCAGAGAACATGGGGTATCAGTTTGGTTGGACGATTTATCGCGTAATCGAATTCAATCTGGCGATTTAGCAAACTTGCGCGATCAAGGCGTGCTTGGCGTTACAACTAATCCAGCAATTTTTAAAGCCGCCATCACCGCAGGTGCGGCTGGAATTTATGGCGATGATTTAAATCGATTAAAAGCAGATGGTGCATCAGCGGAATTAATTGTGCGCGAATTAACTGTGGCTGATGTGCAAGCAGCATGTGATGTATTTAGTGCCACATATGTTGAAACTGGCAATGATGGCTGCGTTAGCATTGAAGTTGATCCACGGCTTGCATTTGATGGCGATACCACACTTAAGCAAGCTATTGAATTGCGAAAACAAGTTAATCGATCTAACGTCATGATTAAAATTCCAGCCACCAAAGAATCTATTCCAGCAATTACTGGCGCGTTAGCAAATGGAATAAGCGTAAATGTAACTTTGATATTTTCAATTGAGCGATATGCCGAAGTAATTCAAGCTTGGCTGGCTGGACTTGAGCAGGCAAAAGAAAACGGTCATGACTTATCAACTATTAATTCAGTTGCATCTTTCTTCGTATCTCGAGTAGATACCGCAATTGATCCAATGTTGGATCAAATCGGCACACCTGATGCGTTAGCACTGCGCGGTAAAGCAGCAATAGCTAATGCAGTGCTGGCTTATCAGTTATTTGAAGAGTTGCAGCAAGATGTTAGGTGGAAGTTATTAGCCGCAACTGGGGCGCGAATTCAGCGGCCACTATGGGCATCAACTGGGGTGAAAAATCCTAATTACGATCCGCTGCTTTATGTTTCAAGTTTAGTTGCCCCAGATACGGTAAATACCATGCCGCAAGCAACTATGAATGCCTTGTTTGAAACTAAAAGTGAATTTGAATTTAATTTGAATTATCAAGCCGCAGCTGATGTCATAGCGGCATTAAGCAACTATGACATCAGCTTGGCTGATGTGCTCGCCAACTTAGAAACTGCTGGCGTCAAGCAATTTGTTGATGCGTGGAGCGATTTGTTGCAAACTGTGGAATCAGCTTAAGCTTCGATTCCGTCAGTTGCTTCTTCTCGCATTGCCCACGGTGATCCATATTCATTTATCTTTTCTAAAAATGGAACTGGATCAAACCACTCTGGTCCATTAACTCCTTCAGGTTTCCAAACACCCTCATGAATTAATTCCATTGCCACAACTGGATTTAACGCGGTCTGCCAAACCACAGCTTGATCGCCATATTCCTGCATGGTCCATTCATTATCAACCACGTGATACATATAGGTAGCTTTTGGTTTGTCTGATTTATCCAAACCACGAATTAAGGTGCCCGCACAAGTTTTACCTTTCATGCGTGCACCCAATGTCGCTGGGTCTGGTAGTGATGCGGCAAGTAAATCGCGCGGTGAAACTGCCACACCTTTTACATCCACTCGATCAGTTCGATCAAGACCTAACTTATGAATGGTTTCTAAGATGTCGATAAATTCTTCACCAAGACCGTACTTAAACGTCACTTTCTTTGCGTCAACTTTTCGAGGTATTAGCAATACCTCTTCGTGTTCCACGTTGACGCATTCAACGGGGCCGATACCTTCGGGAAAATCGAAAATTTCGGGCTCGCTGAATGGTTCAGTTGTGTACCAACCGGTGCCATCTTCCCAAATTACGGGTGGATTCAAACACTCCTCGATGGTGGTCCAAATGCTGAAGGATGGCGCGAACTCATATCCTTCAACAGTTAAATTAGAACCATCAAGTACTTTGATTTCATCAATGCGACTAAACAAATGATCTGATGCATATTTTGCAAACACATCACTTAGTCCTGGCTCAACACCCATTCCGACGACCGCATATAAATCGCGTTCGATCCAATTCCAATCACGGGCAAACTGTTCATCACCTAGTTTGACGCCGCATTCGGTATATGGATATTCCGGATGGGGACGAGATAAAGACATTGCCATGTCCATGTAGTTGGCACCTTCAACTTCGCATGCCCTAAATATTGACATTACAAATCTAGGGTCAACAGCATTAACCACAATGTCTGGTTGAACTTTGCGGATGAGTTCACGCAGTTGTTCTACGTCTCCTGCATCCACCTTGGCAGCTTTAAATCGGTTGTCCTCAACACGAGCGGCTGCCTCTTCGGCACGTCTTAATTCATGGTCAGCAATGACCATTTCAGTAATAAAACTACGACGCGAAGCAATGTTCGCTATTGCTTTTCCGACTCCGCCCGCTCCAATTACGAGGGCTCTCACGGATTTCACCCCTTACGGTTGGGCAGACCTTAGCCCAACTGGGTCGATCCAGCCACCCCCCACCCCCCACAAATTTCGGATTTCCTACACAAATTCGAGACCAACTGGGTAGAAAATGAATGAGCCGGTAATTCCAATATGTCTGAATTTGTCATTCGATCCTGCTGCAAAATGCCCTAGTTTTAGCCTTAACTTATTAACTAAATGAGCTGATCCAGAAAAACCTAATTTGATTTGGGGGTGCTGCGAGTGGTCGATTCAAATAACGCGAGCATGCATCAATTTGATGCGGAAATGGCGGATTTGATTCTGCAATATGTAGCAAATCGACTCGCCCTAACTGAAACTCCGCTCGATGGGGTATTGAATGTCGCTGAACTACCAGATTTGTTATCAGGATTAGTTACTGAAAATGGCGTTGGTTATCAAAAAGCACTATCGCTCTATGATGAAAAACTCTCTCAAATGGTAATTAGTGCTGATTCACCTAAATACTTTGCCTTTATTCCAGCAGCACCAACTAAAGCTTCCTTGCTATTTGATGCGGTGATTTCAGCAGCTTCACTCCAAGGCATCTCATGGCTGGAGGCGGCAGGTGCCATTGCAGCTGAAAATCAAGTGCTCTCTTTCTTGGCCAACCGTGCTGGATGGCCAGAAACTGCTGCTGGAACATTTGTTAGTGGTGGTACCAGTGCAAATTTAGCGGCACTCACAGTTGCCAGAGATGTGATGCGACAGCGGCGAAATTTTGATCGCAGGTCTGCGGTGTCGGTCATGGTTAGTGATCAAGCCCACTCTTCAATTGCAAATGCGTTAAGCATTTTAGATATTGATGCGCTGATTGTTCCAACCGAACAGCATCGATTAACTAAAGCAGGATTGACTAGTGCCCTAGCAAATCATCCAAATCCAGATCAGGTGATTGCAGTTGTGGCAACCGGTGGTACGACTAATGCGGGCTATATTGATGATTTAGTTGGTATTGGCGAGTTTGCAGCGCAGCATCAGATTTGGTTTCACTTGGATGCAGCTTATGGTGGTGCGCTACTACTTAGCGAGAGTGGAAAAGATTGGTTAGCTGGCATTTCAGCAGTTGATTCATTCATTGTAGATCCACATAAATGGTTATTTGCGCCATTTGATTGTGCTGCAGTTATCTATCGTGAACCCGAGTTAGCAAAAGCAGTCCATACTCAAAAAGCAAGTTACTTAGATGTATTGCAAGATCAAGATGAATTCAATCCCTCAGATTACGCAAACCATCTCACCAGGCGTGCTCGTGGCCTGGCGCTTTGGTTTAGCTTGGTTACTTATGGCACTAAAAAATACGATGAAGCAATTACTGCCAGTATTGATCTGGCTAATCAAGTGAGAATTGAAATACAAAAACGTGAAGATTTGCAGATCTTAAATGATTCAAAATTGCCAATAATTGTGTTTGAAAAAATTGGTTGGACTGATGCTGATTATCAAAATTGGGCAGATGAATTACTGCAACAGCAGATTGCATTTGTTGCGCCGACTTCCTGGCAAGGTAAGCGGGTAGCGAGATTAGTTTTCCTTCATCCAGCAACTACATTGGATATGGCGCTAGCTGCATTACCGAAATGATTTAGGAAAAACTAAACCCCGCCTCACTGAGGCGGGGTTTAGTAGTAACGCTAAGACTAGATCGCGTTAACGTTTGAGGCCTGTGGGCCCTTTTCGCCTTGGGTGATCTCGAACTCAACGCGCTGATTTTCCTGAAGTGAACGGTATCCGCTTCCTTCAATTGAGCGGTAATGAACGAATACATCAGCGCCACCATCATCTGGTGTGATGAAGCCGAAGCCCTTTTCATTATTAAACCACTTCACGGTTCCAACGGTCATGCGTATTTCCTTTATCTGTAACGGGTGAAGCACCCGCTAAGTGAAACACACAACGGGCACCGCAGCATCAGAGTTACTAATGCACTGCTGAGCATACGGGACGACTTGGCTAAATCAGCCAGGGCATCCACTGCCAGTTCAAACCAGCCATAAAAACCGCCCTTGGTTCACCCAAGTGGGTGTTTCATGAGGGGATTTAGTTCAGGATGAATAGGCCCAGGTCGCTATGGACCTCCAACAGCACATACAAGAATAAGCCGCCACCGATCAGGCCTAGGTTCTTAAAAAACGCCACCTGCTCATTCATCTTGGCCATGGGATCAGTCTCTTTCCAGAAGGCATGCATGATGAAGGTAGTTGGAACTAAGAATGCAATAAGTAGTAGTACGCCGTACTGCGCATAAACGCCAAGCAAAACCGCCAGCGCACCAATCACCAGCATCAGCCCAGTTAGTTGCACTAGTGGCTTAACATTCTTTAATCCTTTTGATGCGGCGTAACCTGCCATACCGTCAGTATTTTTAAAATGACCCACCGCTGATGCTAAGAAAATCATGGAAAACAGCACGCGGCCAATTAATAATAAAACATCCATTTGTTTCCTCCATTAAGAAGAGCTGATTGCTCCGAGATTGCTTGTTGTCAAACTCTAACACTAATAGTTGAACTTTCAACTATCCTCGGGCGAGTTGGTCAATTTGTTCTAATAAAGTTGCTTGCTCCAGTGAAAAGTCCTTGATTTGGTGCATTGGAGTGCTGTTAATAGTTAACACATCACCAATATGAGATAGGGCGTATTGCCAAGTTGTGACACTGCCGGCGACAAGTTTTCTAGTAGTGCCAGCTTGCCGAACCAAAACATAATCAGAGCTGGCTGGATTAAATGGCTCTTCAAATACCGCAGCACCATTTTCATATTCAATCACTAATGACTTATCACGCGGCTTGCGATTGCTCCAATACATATGAAAAGTTACGCCAGTTGGATATTCAAAAAAAGCATTTCCTTCATCGTTATTACCCAACTCACTAAAAATGGCTTCAGCCTTAACTAAAGTCGGAGTTTGATTCATTATTAATTGCGCCGCTCGCAAGCAATAAGTGCCAACATCAAGTAATGCCCCGCCACCGACGGTTGGATCTTTCCGATAATCATCTAACTGCTCTGGTGTATAAACGAAATGGCTGTAGATATGTCTGATCGCACCAAGCTCTGCTTCTAATTGCCGGGCAATATGGATTTGTGGGTGAAAGGCAAACACTAAAGCTTCCCAAGCAAGATGATCTGCTGGCGCTTTTGCGAGAAAATCAGCAACAGCAGCTTTAGTAACACCAAATGGTTTCTCTACTAAAACCGCTTTACCGGCATTAACTGCAGCAAGCGCAAGTTCGGGATGAAAAACAGGCGGCTGGGCAATATAAATCGCATCGATACTTTGATCGGCAAATAACTCAGCGTAACTGCCATATGCCGTTTCAATTTCATGTTCAGCAGCAAACGCTTTGGCGCGCGGCAAGTTGCTAGCTGCAATTGCTGCAATTGAATTTCGAATATCTAATCTGGCATTTGGAATAAAGGCACGGGCGGCAATTCGGGAGGCACCAATAATTCCCCAGCGAATAGTCATGCTTGCTCCATTTCAAAACTAAAGCAACTTTAAAGCTGACCGTTCTCCATTTGTCGCAACAACGCGATTCTTTCCTCTATTGGGGGATGGGTAGCAAACAATCGAGCAGCAGCCTTAGCATCTAACGGCGATTCAATCCAAACATGCGCAACTGCGGTGGAGCGTTGATTAACAACCGTGGAATCAGCGGCGAGAGTTTCTAGTGCTCGCCTTAATCCAGCTGGATTTCTGGTGTAAGCAACTGCGGTGGCATCAGCAAGTGCTTCACGCTTTCGCGAAATGGCACTCTTTAACAGCGATGCTGCAATTGGTGCGAGAATCAACGCAAGTAGCGCGGCAATTAAAACCAGCGGATTGCCACCATTGTTATTGCTTCGCCTTGCACCACCAAACCACATCATTCGAATTAATAAATCACTCATTAAGGCAAGGGCACCAGCAGTGGTTGCAGCAACGGCAGAGACCAAGGTATCGCGGTTAGCAACATGAGCTAACTCATGCGCCACCACTCCTTGCACTTGTTCGCGATCCATTTTTTCTAATAGACCAGTAGTGAAAGCAATTACGGCATGCTCTGGATCTCTACCAGTAGCAAAAGCATTAGGTGCAGCATCATTAACAATTGCAATCTTTGGCATCGGCAAACCTGATGCAATCACAATTTCATGCACCAAGTTATACAGCTGGGGATGATCATTTTCATTAATTACTTTTGCGCCGGTCATGCTCAGCACTATTTTGTCTGATGCCCAATAACTACCCCAAACCGAAACCAACGCAATAAAGACGGCAATTGGAACAATAGAGAAGCCGACCTCACCAAAATAAAGTGCAATGGCATAAACCACAAACGCAATTAACGAAAACATACTGCCCAACAACAACCAGGTCTTACGACGGTTGATTGCTTGCTGATTTCTAAATGATGCCACGGCAGTTAGAAGTTAACTTTTGGAGCTTGTCGGTTAGTTGGATCTTCCACTTCATAAAATTCGCGCGCAACTACTTTTGCAATTCCTTTGAAGAAGGTTCCTGGAATAGTAACGATGGCTTGATTTAGTACTCGCACTGAATCGTTGTAGAACTGACGGGCAAACGAAACTTTATTTTCAGTTGCTGCTAACTCTTCTTGCAGTTGAGAGAAATTAGTAGAAGCTTTTAGATCTGGATACGCTTCTGAAACTGCAAGTAAACCACGTAGCGCTTGCGTTAACATGCCATCAGCTTCCGCCACATCATGTACGCCCTGCGCAGCAGTAGCGCGAGCGCGTGCGTTAACTACGCTTTCTAGCGCTTCTTTTTCGTGTGCGGCATAGCCTTTAACAGTTTCAACTAAATTGGGAATCAAGTCAGCACGACGCTGCAGCTGAACTTCAATTTGGGCGAATG
This sequence comes from Candidatus Nanopelagicales bacterium, assembly GCA_044343935.1. Classification (GTDB taxonomy): domain Bacteria; phylum Actinomycetota; class Actinomycetes; order S36-B12; family UBA5976; genus AcAMD-5. Next base: position 9,818 of record JBIJDU010000007.1, read on the forward strand.
CCTCATCAACTGCAACATTCATTCGAACTAGTTTGTTGTATTGGGCAATCAGCCAGCCAATGACAGCAAGAACTGCAACGATGATTAAAACAGTAGTTATATCCATGTGCTACATAGTAGCGAAACTTGGTTAGAACTGCGCTGGTGATTAAGCGATCTGGGCTTGATACTGCGCTGCGGTAAGCAGATCGCCAACGCTGGCAACCTCAACCTTGAAGAGCCAGCCAGCACCATATGGATCCTGATTGATCAGGGCTGGGTTATCAACTGCGGCTTGATTGGTCTCGACAACTTTGCCAGAAACGGGGGCATACAGGTCGCTTAGTGACTTAGTTGATTCCAATTCACCACATACGCCACCAGCTGAAATTTCACTACCCAAATCTGGCAGTTTCACAAACACCACATCACCAAGGGCGTCAGCGGCATAAAGCGTGATGCCAACGGTGGCGGTGCCAGCAGTTTGATCTAACCACTCATGCTCGGCGGTGTAATGCAAGTTAGTTGGAACTGACATCAAGCTTCCCTTCGATAAAACGGCAGCGTTACCACTGTTGCGCTTTCGATATTACCTCGAATATCTACCGAAATTTTAGTGGTGGCAAGGTCAATATCGGAATTTAGATATGCCATTGCAATGGATTTACCCAAAGTTGGTGAAAACGCCCCGCTGGTCACCTGCCCTACCACTTGGCCAGATTCATCAATCAGATTAAGACCTGCTCGGGCGATGCGTCTGGTCTCAAGTTCAATTCCAACCAACTTCCGATCAATTTTGCTGCTTAACTCAGCTAATGCTGCTTTACCAATGAAATCTGGCTTATCAAAGGCAACAATTCTTGATAAGCCAGCATGAATTGGAGTTATCTCTAAATTAAGTTCATGGCCATAAAGCGGCATACCCGCTTCCAATCGCAAGGTATCGCGAGCAGCTAAACCAATTGGTGCGATCTGCTGCGCAATAAATAACTCCCAGATCTTGGCAATCTGATCAACTGAGGCAAAAATTTCAAATCCATCTTCACCGGTATAACCGGTGCGCGCAAGTAAGATTGGAATTGAATTAATTTCTGTTTCTACACATGAATAATTCTTGAGATTGTTTATTATTTCCATCGAAACAAATTCGGCTAATTTGGTCTTTGCATTTGGCCCTTGAATCGCAACTAAACCAGTATCAAGCGATCGATCAATCACGTTAACTGTAAAGCCATGTGCTCGGTGAGTTAATTCTGCTGCAACTGTGTTGGCATTAGAGGCATTTGCCACCACCATAAAATCTTTTTCGCCTAATCGATAAACCACTAAATCATCAATCGCACCACCAGATGGATCACAGATCATGGTGTATTTAGCTTTACCGACTTTTACTTTTGAAATATCACTAACTAACGCAAAGTCTAAAAACTCAACTGCTTGGTCACCTGATACATAAATCTCACCCATATGGCTTAAATCAAACAATCCAACATCGCGCCTTACCGTGCAATGCTCAGTTGTTTCCGAGCCATATTTAAGTGGCATCTGCCAGCCCGCAAAATCAGTTAACTGTGCATTGAGAGCGACATGATGATGGTGCAGCGGAGTTTGCATTAGTTAACCGCAAAAGCTTCCGGCGGCGGACAGGAACAAACTAAATTGCGATCACCATAGGCCGCATCAATTCGCTGCACTGGCACCCAATATTTAGAAGCGGCATTACCAGCTGGAAATACCGCTAATTCTCGGGAATACGAGTGATTCCAGTCATCAACAATATTTAGCGCAGTATGCGGCGCATTAACCAATGGATTGTCTTCCTTTGACCAAGATCCGCTCGCAACTTTATCGATCTCAGCCTTGATTGAAATCATTGCCGCAATAAAGCGATTGATCTCAGCTAAATCTTCTGATTCAGTTGGCTCAATCATCATGGTGCCAGCAACTGGGAATGAAACAGTTGGGGCATGGAAGCCATAATCCATCAATCGCTTTGAAACATCTTCCACTGTGATACCAGTTTCTTTGGTGATATCACGCAGATCAATAATGCATTCGTGCGCAATCAAATCATTCTGTCCGGTATAAAGCACTGGGAAATATGGATCTAATTTCTTAGCGATGTAGTTGGCAGACAAAATAGCAACTGAAGTGGCGCGAAGTAATCCTTCAGCTCCCATCATTTTTATATATGACCAGGAGATAGGCAGAATTGCGGCAGAGCCAAATGGTGCTGCACTAATTGGTCCAACTCCAGTTTCTGGTCCAGCTTCTTTAATGATTGGATGATTTGGCAGATATGGCGCAAGATGTGACTTAACTGCAACAGGTCCAACTCCTGGGCCACCACCACCGTGCGGAATACAGAAAGTTTTATGCAAGTTCAAATGGCTAACGTCAGCGCCAAACTTACCTGGTTTAGCTACGCCAACTAGCGCATTTAAATTCGCCCCATCAACATAAACCTGGCCACCAGCATCATGAATCTTGCCGCAAATATCAGCAATAGCAGATTCAAATACCCCATGCGTTGATGGATAAGTCACCATTAACGCAGCTAACACATCGCGGTGCTGCTCAATTTTTGCCGTTAAATCAGCAAGATCAACATTTCCCTGCTCATCGCAAGCTACAACGACAACTTTCATGCCGGCCATCACGGCACTTGCCGCATTGGTGCCGTGCGCTGATGATGGGATTAAGCAAACATCACGGTTGTGCTCGCCTTTACCCTCTAGATATTTTTTAATTGCCAGCAATCCCGCAAATTCACCTTGACTGCCCGCATTAGGTTGTAGTGAGACCGCGTCATAACCGGTGATCTCAACTAACCAATTCTCTAATTCTTTAATCATGGCGTAACTGCCATCAGCTTGAGCGATTGGCACAAACGGATGCAAATTAGCAAATTGAGGCCAAGTCACTGCTTGCATCTCGGTTGCTGCATTTAATTTCATAGTGCAAGAGCCAAGTGGAATCATGCCGCGATCTAGCGCATAGTCTTTGTCTGCCAGTGATTTGATATAGCGAAGCATTGCGGTTTCATTTTGATATTTATGAAACACTGGATGAGTTAAGTAATCACTAGTGCGAGCAATTTCAGTTGGAATGTGATTATCCAACTTCAACCAAAGTTGATCCATATCAATTTGAGCTTGGGAATATGTTTCCAGCAGCACGGTTAGCGTTACTAAGTCAACGGTTTCATCTATTGAGATACCAATTGTTTCATTATCAATTAGCAATACATTTATATTCTGAGCAGCTAACCGTTGCTGCCATGCTGTGGCAGTTGGAGTTTTAATTCGCAACGTATCGAAGAAATCTTGATGCAGAATTGTTGCGCCAAGTTCAGTTAAGCCAGCTGCCAATAATGAGGTGTATTGATTAATACGCTGGGCAATATCGCGCAGCCCATCTGGGCCGTGATAAACCGCATACATGCTTGCCATTACCGCAAGCAGCACTTGGGCGGTGCAGATGTTTGAAGTAGCGCGCTCTCGACGAATGTGTTGTTCTCGGGTTTGGAGCGCTAACCGATAAGCAGGTTTGCCGGCGGCATCAACTGAAACTCCAACTAATCGGCCAGGCAGTGATCGTTCTAGGCCAGCTTTAACTGACATGAAGCCAGCGTGTGGGCCGCCATAACCAAGTGCCACGCCAAATCGTTGCGCCGAACCAACCGCAATATCAGCGTCAAATTCACCAGGAGATTTCAGCAGTGTTAAGGCCAGCAGATCAGTTGCAACTGCAACTAATGCACCAGCTGAATGCGCGGCCGCAACGATTTCAGTGAGATCATAAATATTTCCACTTGATGCTGGATAAGAAATTAATAATCCAAAATACTCCCCATTAATTGGTTTTGCTAAATCAACTAATTTAACTTCGATTCCTAGTGGATTTGCTCTAGTTCGGATAACTTCAATTGTTTGCGGATGAGTATCTTGATCAATTAAAAATACGTTTGATTCCACTTTAGTGTTCCGTCTGGCTAATGTCATCGCTTCAGCAGCAGCAGTTGCTTCATCAAGCATGCTGGCATTTGCAATTGGCAATCCAGTTAAATCTTGTACGGTAGTTTGAAAATTAATTAGTGCTTCTAATCTGCCTTGCGCAATTTCTGGCTGATATGGCGTATATGCAGTGTACCAAGCTGGATTTTCTAGCACATTTCGCAAAATGACCGTTGGGGTATAAGTGTTGTAATAACCAAGACCAATCAACGAGCGATTAATTTGATTGCGATTAGCAAGCGCGCGTAAATCATCGAGCACCTGGGCCTCGGAGACGGCGGCTGGCAGATCTAGTGATTCTTGCCATCTGATTGCGCTGGGCACTACTGCTTCTAACAAGTGATCTAATGATTGGTAGCCCAAATCATTAAGCATGACATCAATCTCTGGCTGTGTTGGCCCGATGTGGCGGTCTGCGAATGACCTGCCCCTCGTGGTGAAACCTGCGCCCATAAGTTAGGAATCCATTTCGGTGGGAGTTGCTGCCAAACTTAGCGCCAGTAGCCTTAGCAAGCATGCTGAAATCCCAGCCAGTAGGGTCTGCTGGTCGACCAAGGAGTCTTTATGAAAAGTGGAATTGACTTAACTCATATCAACGCCGCCATCCGGCCACAAGATGACCTGTATCGGTACATGAATGGGAGCTGGATCGAGAAATCAGAGATCCCGGCAGACCGACCAATCCATGGCGCATTCCATGTGCTGCGCGATATGTCAGAAGAGCGCACTCGGGAAATTATTGAGCAGGCAGATCCCGCTAAGGGAAATGAAGCAGCGCAGATTGCCGCGCTTTACCAAAGCTTCATGGATGAGGCGCTAATCGAAAAACTTGGCATAACACCGATTCAAGCGGAGCTTGATCTGGTTGATTCCATCACAGATAAGAAATCATTTTTTGAAGTACTAGGCAAACTGCAACGCCGAGGTGTTGGTGGTTGGTTTGGTTATTGGGTAACAACTGATGATGGCAATGCGACTGAGAACATAATGTATTTCTATCAATCGGGAATTGGCTTACCAGATGAGGCTTACTATCGAGAAGAGATGCATCAAAAAACTCGCGATGCTTATTTGCCGCACATAACAAAAATGTTTGAGTTAGCAAATCAACCAAATCCAGCTGAGTTAGCAAAATTAGTTTTTGATTTAGAAACTAAGATCGCATCTCACCACTGGGATGTAGTGGCCGATCGCGATGCGGTTAAAACTTATAACAAGTTAACTAAAGCTCAGTTAATCGAACTTGGTCCAGAAATTGATTGGGAAACCTGGCAAGCGGCTTATCAGATGCCTGATATCGCTCTAGCGCAGTTGGTGGTTCGCCAGCCAAGTTACGTAACTGGTATTTCTAATCTGGTTAAGAACTTTGATGCTGCGGCATGGAAAGCATGGCTAAAGTTCCGTGTCATTAATTCAGCAGCATCATTGTTAAGCAGTGATTTTGTCAATGAAAACTTTAAGTTTTATGGCACCACACTTTCTGGTATTCCAGAACTTCGTGCTCGCTGGAAGCGTGGCGTAGGTGCAGTTGAGAGCGTATTAGGTGAAGCGGTAGGAAAGCTATACGTTGAAAAATATTTCCCACCAGCAGCAAAAGCTCGAATGCTTGAGTTAGTTAACAATTTAATTGAGGCCTATCGTGTTGATATTCAAGCACTAGAGTGGATGAGCCCAGAAACAAAAGTAAAAGCACTAGAAAAGTTAGATAAATTTACGCCAAAAATTGGTTATCCAGATAAGTGGCGCGACTACTCAACGCTTGAGATTAAGTCTGATGATTTAGTTGGCAACATGCGACGAGCTGCTGCGTTTAACATCGATTACAACTTAAACAAATTGGGCAAACCAGTTGATCGTTCAGAATGGTTCATGACACCACAGACCGTGAATGCTTACTACAACCCAGGCATGAATGAAATCGTGTTCCCAGCAGCCATCTTGCAGGCGCCATTCTTTGATCTAGATGCTGATGATGCGGTTAACTATGGCGGAATTGGTGCAGTTATTGGCCATGAAATTGGCCATGGCTTTGATGATCAGGGCAGTAAATATGATGGTGATGGCAATCTAAATAACTGGTGGACTGACTTTGATCGCGCTGAATTTGAAAAGCGCGCCAATAAGTTAATTGCCCAATATGACGCGTTAGAACCAACGGAAGCGCCAGGAAATAAAGTTAATGGTGCACTAACCATTGGTGAAAATATTGGTGATCTTGGTGGGCTAACCATTGCGCATAAAGCATATGAAATTTCGCTAGCTGGAAAAGATGCACCAGTTATTGAAGGCCTAACTGGTTATCAGCGATTGTTCCTAGGTTGGGCGCAGGTGTGGCGCACAAAGACACGAACTGAAGAAGTGATTAAGCGACTAGCGACAGATCCGCATTCACCACCAGAGTTCCGATGCAATGCGGTAATTCGCAACTTAACTGAGTTCTATGACGCATTTGGCGTAACTGAAGCAGATGAGTTATGGCTAGCGGAAGAAGAGCGCGTTCGAATCTGGTAGTTAGTTAAAAACTACAGTTCGATTACCGACTAAAAAGATCTTATCTTCGGCATACAGTTTTACTGCTCGAGATAAGACTCTGCGCTCAATATCTCTTCCTAACGCAATCATGTCTTCAGCTGTTGCGGCATGGGTAATGTGATCAACGTCTTGTTCGATGATTGGACCTTCATCTAAGTCGGCAGTGACAAAGTGAGCAGTAGCTCCAATAATTTTTACACCACGTTGATGTGCTTGGTGGTATGGCTTTGCGCCTTTAAAGCCTGGCAAGAATGAATGATGAATATTTATAATTTTTCCAGCATGGTTATTGCAAAATTCTGAACTTAAGACTTGCATGTAGCGGGCTAGCACAACAAAATCAATTTTGTGTTGAGCAATTAGTTCAGAAAGCAGTTCTTCTGCTTGAGCCTTGTTTGATGTCGGAATGTAGTCAAATTTCAAATTGTGTGACTCAACTAAATTACGCAATGCTTCATGATTAGAAACTACAACTGGAATCTCTATATTTAATTCTTCTAATTCACGTAAATACATTAAATCGCGTAAGCAATGACTTTCCTTGCTTACCATTACTAATGCCTTCAGTGGCTGCTGTGTTGGTCGAAGCGTTAAATCTGGATTGAACTTATCTAATTCAGTATGCCAAGTAGTTGTTGCGGCTGCTAAATCTAAATTTGATTCAAATCTAGTACGCATCACAAATATATTGGTTTCTAAATCAGTGAATTGTTGGTTCTCAATGATGTTGCCATCGCATGCTAAGACAGCCTTGGTCATGGCATGCACAATTCCGGGCTGATCAGTGCATTTCAGCGTGGCGATTAAATCCATTGGGAAAAGGTAGCGAAGTGGAATTCCTAGTTGGGATACCGGCTTGCCAATAGTTTGCTAGTAATTAAGGTGTGGCCATGGAATTGGTCGAGTTAAAGCAGAGTTGGAATGAGATTCTGGACGAATTAGAGCGTTCAAATCGTGTTGCTTGGCTGGTCTTTTTTGATGCTCGATTGGTCTCCCTAACTGGCTCAGTGCTGACCATTGACTTCTTAGATCGAAACAAATTGGCAGCTGGACACGATTTTGAGAGCCATATTTCGGCAAATCAACTGACAGCACTCCAGCAGGCAATAAGCACGATATTGAAGGTAGACCTCAGTATTGAGGTAGCCAAGTGAGATACAACCTCACCTTAAAGAAAGTCAGGTAGTTTTATCCGATGAATAATCCACAACAGCCAGCAAACAACGAACCTGATCTAAGAGCTTTTGAAGCAGTTGACACGCCAGCGGAAGCGCGCTGGTTAAGTCGCGCACTAAAGGATGAGACGTTCGGTGGTGCATTACTACTTATTGCTGGCCTGCTGGCGATAGTTATTGCAAATTCTTTTGCCGGTGACTGGTATACGGATTTACTTGAAACAAAAATTGGATTTGAATCCATTGGACTTAAGTTAACTGTTGCTCATTGGGCGGCTGATGGTCTACTTGCCATCTTTTTCTTGGTTGCTGGCTTAGAACTTAAACACGAATTGGTTTATGGCTCGCTAGCAAAACCGCGTCAAGCCATGGTGCCAATTGTGGCCGCAATTGCTGGAATGGTTTTTCCTGCTTTCATTTTCTACTTAATTCTTCGTGGTGATAGCGAGGCGCTAGTTGGTTGGGCAATTCCAGTTGCAACTGACATCGCATTTGCGCTAGCTGTACTTGCAGTTGCAGGCAGAGGATTACCAACTGAGTTAAGAGCGTTCTTACTAACTCTTGCTGTCGTTGATGACTTAGGTGCTATTACCATTATTGCAATTTTCTATACCGATGATATTGATCGCAATATGTTGTTCCTAACCGTTTTATTGCTAACAGTCTATGCGTTGTTGCAGAAATTCAATATAACTAAATGGTATCTATTGGTGCCGCTTGGATTGTTAATCTGGTGGGCGACCTATCAATCAGGAATTCACGCGACAGTCGCCGGAGTTGCAATTGCGATGCTAACTAGAGTGCGACATCAAGACGGTGAAGAGCAGTCACCAGCTGAGGTAACTGAGTTAAAGGTTCGACCAATCAGTGTTGCAATTGCCGTGCCTATCTTCGCCTTCACTGCTGCAGGTGTTGATTTACGAGATTTAGGTTTTGTTGAAACTGTTGGCAGTCAACTATCAATAGCAATTATTGCTGGTTTGGTTATTGGAAAACCGCTTGGCGTAATTGGATCAACTTATCTGTTAACCAGATTCACTAGCGCAAGATTGAACGAAAATCTGCGTTGGGCAGATGTACTTGCGGTTGGATTGTTAGCTGGCATCGGCTTTACCGTTTCACTTCTAATCACAAAACTTTCCTTCGTAACTGACATCACAATGCTGTCAGAGGCAAAAGTTGGTGTGCTCTCAGGCAGCTTCCTCTCTGCAATCATTGCTATTTCCGTGATGCGGTTAAGAGCAAAACGGAATTGAGATAGGTATGCGGAAGAAATTACTTGCTGTTTTCTTTAGCATCATGCTTCTTGGGCCTATTTCGCCAGCAACCGCGGCGGCACCAGAGTTATCAATCACGTCGAGTTCAATTTCTGGCGCAGTCACAACTGGTGGCGGTTCTCGAGGTCCAGCATTAGCTGTTATGAAAGATGGCACCTTATTGCTAGGCGGTGGCAATAAAGGTGGTGAATTGTTTGTTTGGAATACAACAACTAAGAAGCTTCGCAATCTGGGAAATTTAATTCCAGCAAACAAGAGATTAATTGACTCTAGATTCGCAATTACTGATATCGCTGTGTTAAGTGAAACTAAACGCATTGCGAATCTCTTGATTTCCTACCCACGCTTAGGTGGTAATGGGCGATGTGTTGAAGTAGCGGTAGATCAAGTTCGCTATAACCGAAAATCGCAACGAGTAAATCAAGTTGCAAATTGGTTTGTTAGTAAACCGTGCGTACCAGTTTCTGCGGTGCAGCATGCATCTGGCCGATTTGCAGTGGTTGATAAGAATTCTGCTTACGTAACAATTGGTGACTTGGGTTTTACGCAGGTTAATAACAGATCAAAACGAGGCGATTTAACTTCAATATTTTTAGTATCAGCAAGCAAGGTAACTCAAATATCACAGGGACATCGAAATGCCCAGGGAATCGCGTTGATTAACGGTAGGGATTTATTAGCGGCAGAACATGGTCCGCGCGGTGGCGATGAACTTAATCTAATCAAGCCAGGTAATGATTACGGTTGGCCATTTGTAACTTATGGCGAACCATATAGTTCAGGTGATTACGTCCGACCAACAAAAACGGGCACACACGATGGCTATGTCGAACCACTTAAGTACTGGGTGCCATCTATTGCGCCAACTGAGTTAGTGCAGATTCCAAGCAGTGGTTGGGGCGAGTGGAACAATCAATTAGCACTTGGTACGTTGCGCGAAAACTCATTGGTTTTCATGAAATTTGATCGCAACTACCGAATCACTGATACTCAATTGGTTGATGTTGGGCAACGGATTCGTGATTTGGAAGTTGGAATAAATGGAAATTTAATCGCAACTACCGATGAAGGTAGATTGCTGGAAATCTCACTGAAGTAATTAATTGGTGCGCCTGGAGGGACTCGAACCCCCAACCGCCTGATCCGAAGTCAGGTGCTCTATCCGTTGAGCTACAGACGCAATACCCGTATTTTACAAACTTCCACAGTAACACTTTTTTGGGGCCGTTGAAACTGCGAATTTGAGTGAAAAACTAGACAAATCTGTACTTTGGTTGGTTAGAGGGTTAACCGTTAGCGGAATTGTTGTTAGGACTTAGTTCACATGAATTTTGGTTGCAATTATTTGAGGTAAGAGGATAATGATTTATGCACACATAGTGCAGTAGAAGTGGAGGTTAGATGCTTAATTTATCTGGAAAAGTAGCGTTTGTAACAGGCGGTGCCTCGGGAATCGGTGAAGCAACTGCATTAATGCTGGCAAAGCAGGGTGCCGCAGTAGCAGTTGTTGATCTAAATCTAGAACCCGCTCAAAAAGTTGCGGATGCAATTACTTCAGCTGGTGGTAAAGCAATTGCGTTGGTTGCGGATGTTGCAGATGAAGCACAAGTTGCTAAAGCAGTAGCAGACACTGTTACCCAACTAGGTGGATTACACATCGCAGTAAATAACGCTGGTATTGGTGGCGATATTGCGCCAACAGCAGATCAAACCGTTGCCGGTTGGCAGAAAGTAATTTCCATCAATCTTGATGGCGTCTTTTATTGTATGCGAAATCAAATACCAGCTATGTTGAAATCTGGTGGTGGCTCAATCATCAACATTTCATCGATTCTGGGACAAGTTGGCTTTGCTAACTCGGCAGCGTATGTTGCAGCAAAACATGGTGTGGTAGGCCTAACTAAAAATGCAGCATTGGAATATTCATCACAAGGTATTCGAGTAAATTCAGTTGGACCAGGCTTTATCAAGACGCCACTTCTTGGCGCACTGCCACCAGAAGCACTAGAGCCAATTGCCCAATTACACGCCGTAAAGCGATTAGGTGAATCTGAGGAAGTCGCAGCACTGATTACTTTCTTGGCTTCTGATGAAGCATCGTTCATCACCGGCAACTATTACGCTGTTGATGGCGGTTATCTGGCTCAGTAGCGCTTCCCAAAACAACGGGCCTGAGCACCGCTCAGGCCCGTTGTCATGTCTGCCGTTGTGAATATTCCTGTTGGGCAGCAATAGAATTACGCTCTTGCCCTAAAACCGGAAGATAAATGACTACTAATTTAATTGAAGCTCGTGGCTTGACCAAAAGCTATGGAGATTTTATTGCAGTTGCTGGAATTGACTTCCATGTTGCTAAAGGTGAATCTTTTGGCCTACTTGGCCCAAATGGTGCTGGTAAATCTTCAACCATGCGCATTATTGCGGCTACCAGTCAACGAACTGGTGGCGATATCAAGATTCTAGATAAGGATCCAAATCTGCATGGACCGCAGATTCGTGCTCACTTAGGTGTGGTGCCGCAACAAGATAACTTGGATACCGAATTAACGGTGGAACAAAATCTTTATGTGTACGGTAGATATTTTGGGTTATCAGGTAATTTCATTAAGAATAAAATTGAAGAGTTATTGGATTTTGCCCAATTAGTTGAGAAGCGTGATGTGAAAGTTGATGCGCTCAGCGGCGGTATGAAGCGGCGCTTAACTATTGCTCGGGCGTTGATTAGTGAACCAGATATTTTGATGCTAGATGAACCAACAACTGGATTAGATCCGCAAGCCCGTCATATATTGTGGGATAGATTGTTTAGGTTAAAAGAACAAGGCGTAACTTTGGTAATTACTACTCACTATATGGACGAAGCCGAACAGCTTTGCGATCGATTAGTGGTGATGGATAAAGGCAAAATTATGGCGGAAGATTCGCCCGCTGGCTTGATTAAGACCTACTCCACTAAAGAAGTACTTGAAGTCAGATTTGGTTCTGAGCGCAATGCCGAAATGAGTGACAAACTAAAACAACATTGTGAACGAATTGAAGTGTTGCCAGATAGAATCTTGATGTATGCCGATGATGCCGAAAAGGTGCTAGAAGAAATTATTAAACAGGGAATTCACCCAATTACGTCATTAGTGCGTCGAAGTTCGCTAGAAGATGTGTTTTTGCGTCTCACTGGTAGGAGTTTGATCGAATAATGTCGATTACTACTGAGCCAAAGACAATAAAGCCTTATGGTGCGCTATATGTAGCGGAATATCGAATCCAAAACATGATGCGCTTTAAGGCACTAATTGTGATGGTTTCGATTGGTAATCCCTTCCTATATTTATTATCTATTGGTGTTGGAGTGGGCGCGCTAATTGATTCCAATAATTTAATCGATGGGGTTCCTTATCTAACATTCTTGGCACCAGCTTTGTTAGCAAATGCAGCTATCGCTGGCGGAATGGATGAGACGGTTTTCCCAACATTACACGGATTTAAATGGGGAAAAATCTTTTATGGTATTAACTCAACTCCAATCACTGGATCGCAAATTGCGATAGGTGTTTTCCTAGCTGCAATGGCTCGGGTAGTGTTTTTAGTTACCATTTATTGGATTGTGCTTTATTTGTTTGGCGCGCTAGAAACGTCATACTCATGGCTTGCAATTCCAACAGCAATTTTTGCTGGAGCTTGCTTTGCTGCCATGATGCTTGCGTTGGCGGCAAAGATGGAAAATGACAATTTATTTTTCACCTTCATTAGCCGATTTGTGATTATGCCGCTGTTTTTATTCTCTGGCACCTTCTTTCCGCTTTCAGCGATGCCAATTTATCTGCAGTGGATTGGTTGGATCTCACCATTGTGGCATGCAACTGAACTTGGCAGATTTTTAACTTATGGCCGAGAGATTTCTAATCAGATGCTGTTTCTTCATGTTGCTTTCCTAAGTGTGATTCTGATTGTTGGTTTATTTTTCGCAATTCGTTATTACACCAGAAGGTTGGCAAAATGATTCTTGCCACCGCAGTTGAAATTGCTGATCGTCGAGCCAGTCGATTGGGTGATAAATATTATGCTGGCCGAGCCCACTCGGTAATGAATCGAAACTTTACCGCATTCAAATCCTCCACTTGGCTAGTTGTGCTATCGGGTTTTGTGGAACCAGTGCTCTATTTATTTGCATTTGGCTTTGGGCTTGGCCAATTTATTGGCGAAGTTGAAGTTTCGAATAACGTAATTTCTTATGCCGTTTTTATCGCGCCAGGACTTCTTGCCACTAGCGCAATGAATGGCGCGATTTATGACTCAACTTGGAATGTGTTTTTTAAGATGCATGAATCGAGGCTTTATCAAGGCATGCTGGCCACATCACTTGGTCCGCTAGATGTAGCGCTAGGTGAAATTGCTTGGGCGTTGCTTCGTGGGTTTATTTATGCCATTGGATTCATGGCAATCGTTGCGCCGCTTGGATTAATTCCAAGCTGGTGGGGCATATTGGCTATCCCAACCTCGGTGTTAATTGCGTTTGGTTTTGCTGCCATTGGTATGGCAATTACTAGCTATATTTCTTCATTTCAGCAAATGGGTGCTATCAATCTGGCGCTGCTACCTATGTTTTTGTTTTCGGGAGCGTTTTATCCAATTGAAGTTTTTCCAGAATCAGCTCAAATCTTGATCAAAGCGCTGCCATTGCACCATGGTGTCTCGTTAATCAGAGGTTTAACACTGGGCGAAGTTGATATTTCGCTGCTTGGCCATGCTAGCTATTTCGTTATTATGATTACCTTGGGTCTGTTTTTCACAACTAAACGGCTAACTGCGCTCTTTATGCGCTAAGAACTAGAATTTAATTATAAAAAAATTAGTGCTGGCAGTTTTGGTTTTGTTTTTAGTATCTGCCTGTTCACCGCCATCAAACGAGCAAGCGCTAGTTGATGAAACTAAAACCGCAACAATATATTTCGTGGCAGATACGCCACGAGGTTTTAAGTTGTTCTCAGAAAAACGAGAAATCACGGCACCTGCAGGAACTTTTACTAGCACTGTTATTTCGCAGTTGATCGCAGGTCAGCTGCAACCAATTGATCCCGATTATGTGAATTTATGGGATAACAGCAACAGTTTGAATCAAGTTGTCATCTCTGGTGCTCGAGCAACAGTTGATCTCAACCTTGGGAAATTAAATGTCGGTGCGGAAGGTGAAATTAGAGCAATTGAACAAATTATCTGGACCCTAACTGATATCTCACCATTTTTAACTACAGTTAGATTTTTAGTTGATGGTGAACCGATAGAAACCTTTGCCGGTCATGTTGATACCACAGTTGACTTTAAGCGAGCGCCGGATTATGAAGTGCTGAGCCCACTACAGATCGACTCACTTTTAGACGGAACTGAATTATCGCCCCCAATTTCCATGGCAGGTTTTGCTTGCACGTTTGAAGCGAATGTAGTTTGGACAATTACTCAAAATGATAAATTTGTTGTTGATGGTGTAACAACTGCGGCAGCCGCATGTCCACAACGATCAAAGTGGCAAGTGACGCTACCAGAACTAGCGCCTGGTGAGTATCTTTTTACAGTGAAAGAATTTTCAGCTGAAGATGGCTCATTATTTGCGCTAGATTCAAAACGATTTATCGTTAAATAGTATTAGCTAAATGCTTAATTATTAATTCAATGCCTCTTACCATTTCAGCTAGCGGCATCGTGGGTTGATCTGGGAATTCATCTTGTTGTTCTTCTACTAGCGGCAAATGAATAAAGCCAGATTGGGTTTTAGATTTATTCAAATGTGATTGCATTTGATAAAAAATATAGTTACATACAAAACTGCCTGCTGATAAAGATTGGCTTACTGAAATCCCAGCGTCTTTAAGTAGTTGCACTAACTCAAATACAGGAAGTGTGCTGAAGTAACCAGGCTGGTCACCTGATCTAATTTCTTGGTTTACTAATTGATTTCCACCATTGTCAGCAATTTGGGCATCAGCAAAATTTATTGCGATGCGTTCAATTGAGATGCTAGCTCTACCTTCAGCTTGACCTAATGAAATTACAACATCTGGCTTATGAGAATCGATTAGTGCTAAAAGCTGTTTGGTAGCTAACTCAAATTCCACTGGCAATACCGCGGTGACTAATTCAAGATCAGGAAAATCAAGTTGGTTAAACTCATGGATTAGCAATTTAGATGGATTCAAGGTAGCTCCAGCAAATGGTTCAAACCCAGTTATGAGGACAGTTTTAGGCATGGCTGATCCTATGGTTTAACTGTAAATATTTGTAACAATTTTGTTATTAGAGTGCTCTGACCGCTAGTTCGCTTAGTAGTGCAGTTCCTCGATGAAGCACAGCATCATCAAACATGGCACGCGGCGAGTGATTCACTTCGGATTTAGAGAAATCTTGATCAACCGATGCACCTAAAAATACATATGACCCAGGCACTTCGTCTAATACGCGCGAATAGTCTTCGGCACCAGCAATTGGATAGGGCATCTCGATAAAGGCATCATCACCAAATACCTCTTTGACGACCTGGCCAACAAATTGAGCATGAACATCATTATTTACGGTAACTGGATACTGTTCCACAACCTTAACTTCAGCGCTAAGACCATAACCCTCAGCAATTGCTTTACATAGTCGCACTGCTTCAATTTGTATTCGACTTCTGTTCTCGGCTGAAAAAGTTCGGATAGTTGCTTGGAATTCTGCCGTATCTGGAATTATGTTCGCTTTAGTGCCAGCATGAAATTGGCCGACCGTGATCACAACTGGATCAAAAGCATTAAAGGATCTAGTAATGAGCAGTTGTAATGCGCTGATCATTTCAGCGGCAACTGGAATTGGATCTTTAGCGGTATGAGGTTGTGAACCATGTCCACCCATACCTACTACTGTTACATGCAGCTCATCGCTTGAAGCCATCATGGTGCCCGGTTTTGTGGTGAAGGACCCATTAGGGATTCCAGCTGACATCACATGGATGCCATAAGTTGCATCTGCTTTTCGGCCACTTGCAGTTAGTACGCCTTCCTTAATCATGTGGCCAGCACCATCAAAACCTTCTTCACCTGGCTGAAACATAAAAACTACATCACCATTTAGTTGGTCCTTATGAGCAGTCAATAACTTGGCAGCACCAACCAACATAGAGACATGAAGATCATGACCACAGGCATGCATTGCTCCGTCTATTTCACTCCTAAATGGAATATCAGCAAGTTCAGTTACTGGCAGTGCGTCCATATCGGCGCGCAATAACACTGTCTTACCAGAACTCTTACCTCGCAGAACTGCAGTTACCGAACTGAGCGAATTGCCTGTCGTTATCTCTAAACCCAAGCCATCTAGTGCAGCAAGGATTTTTGCTTGCGTTTTTGGTAAGTCCAAACCAATCTCAGGCTGCTGGTGGATCTGATGCCGAAGAGCTGCAAGTTCATCTTGGATTTCCATAGTTAAGTTAAGGAAGTAGCTCATCTTTAGCCCCTCATCAAGTAAATATTTATTGGATAAATCCTAGGGCTTAATAGTTGCTGCCGTCTATTTAGTTAATTATTCGATCGATTGCTAACCCAACTTATAGGCTTTGGTCGCGTAAGTAGTGTTGGTAGCGTACTTAAGACAACAACTATTGCGGACATCATCCAATATGCAAGTGGATAAAGTGGCGCAAGTACTCGAAGCTTCTTTATGCCAGCATCGCGACTGGCATCCAAGTGAATTCCCCACAAAATCTGAATAATTGCCACTCCAACTGTCATAAAGCCCCAATGATTCAAAATCAGCGAATTACCTAAGTTCGGTATTCCATAACTAATTCCTACTGCCCAAAAAATGGTCATCGCAACTAATAAATGACACCAAATTATGGCCAAAATTGCTTCAAGCATGATCGGATAGACAGGCCATTCATTTCGACGGATAATTCCAAATGTGTGTCGCTGAATAACTCTAACCAAGCCGCGGCTCCAGCGCATCCGCTGTTTGAACCAGGCAGCTAAGGTGAGTGGAACATGCATTCCAACTTGTGCGGCAGGTTCATAAATACAACGAAGTCCATTTCGATGGATTCGCCAAGTTAACTCAATATCTTCGGTTGGTTGATCAGCTGAAAAGCCGCCTAGCTCCAATATTGAATTCTTACGAAGTGCAGTAAGAATTCCGGACATAGTGTTAACTCGACCCCAGGCAGATTGACCTCGACGCAGAATAGAAATAGTGGACGAAAATTCAATTGCTTGTAGTTTTGACAATAAGTTAGGCGTATGAATAGATCTGGGGTTACCAGTAACTGCAACAATTTCCTCAGAAAGCATAAAGTGGGGAATCATGCGATTAAGTACATTTCTAGCCGGAACAGCGTCAGCATCCATAATTAATACGGCATCACTTAAGGCTAATTCCATTCCTTCGTTGAGCGAAATTGATTTTCCTCGTGGTTCGAGATGTGAGATTACTTTAACTCGCTCATCTAACTCAAACCTCTTAATTACTGCTGCAGTGCCATCAGTGGAGCCATCATTAACAACTATTACTTCAATTTCTGGCCAGTTAAGAGTCAGCGAATGCTTGATGGTTTCTGCCAGATACCTCTCTTCATTTCTCGCCGGAATAATTACTGAAACCAGCGGCCAGCGTCGACGAGCTAATCGCAGTTCTTCTTTATGAGGCAGGTACAGCTGCGTGCTTTCTCTAGATCGATCCAGTAAATACTGCCTAGATGAATTAATTGCTAATGCTGCAATAACAACTGGAAATGCGGCTAAAAACCAAACGGAGAGCAGGTAAACCGGATGACTACCAAGTTGTAGTAATTGGTCAGTCATATTCGCTCACGATGCCTAAGCACTGCTCTGGTTATCGGAATTCCAACCACTGTAAATAAAAAGATTAAACCCCAGACAATTACCCCAATTATGTAGTCAAGGATTGGGACCTCAGTGAACCACCAAAAAAATATTCCGAATCCAAACCAAAGCAGCCAAAGCGTAATACCAAGCAGTCTCTCCCAAATTCGAATTCGTTTACCTAAGTTTTGCGCCCCGGTATAGATACTTTCACTGGAGAAATCAAGTGGATCTTCTGGCGGCTCATATGCGGTTGGTCGCCGCAATCCTGGGAGACTCGAGAAAATTTCAATCAAAATCGCCTTTAGCAGCGAGTGCCGAGCAGCCTTTACCATGGCATGACTGTAATGGACTTATTGCTGCAATTAAATACCTGATAAGGAGATGTTGTTAATTGGTATACCAATAGAAAAGTCAGTTACTTCAGCTCACCAAGTCGATCTTTAATTAACCCAAGTAATGCTTTAGTGTTCACATCCCAGTCCTTTGGAATCTGAATTGTGTGCTTGTTTACCTTGTACCCATCCCAATGGTCAAGGTTCTTTTCAAGTACATCCTTACTAAAGGGGTTTATCAAAATATGATTCTTTTGGACACCCAATCCAAACACGTATCCAGCTTCAGCCTTTAACATCGGCTGGTTCCAAGCAATTACTAACTCTAATTTGGGGTATTTAGTCTGGATTGTCTTGAAAATTGCTTTTGCGGTTTTCTTGCTTATTGGATCTAACTTATTGAAGTAGTCTGTTGGACTCTCGTGTCGTTTTGCGGATTTTGACCCACGGGCATACATCACTACCGCATTTGCGTGTGCTTGGCTAAAGCCAAATCTTTCTCTAAGAAAAGAAATTTGAGCAGGATATTTTTCATCTGCAACTTCTTTTAATTGAGTAAACCAATAAGACATAGGTTTGCCATATTTTTTCTCAATCGCTGGAAATGCTTTTGCTCGATCTCCAGTGTAAGTGGCCATGGTTATGAAGTTGGTTCAGTGTGGACAAACTGGCAGAACTCATCGAGTGGACCTTTTGGTCCAGCAACTACAACTTGATCTCCTGCTTTAAGCACAGTGTCTGGCAGCGCGATTTGAAAACCACCGTCAGCTGACGCTGTTGCAACAATGGTTACACCATAGGTTGCTCGAACTTTTGCCTCACCAAGTGCTTTACCATCGAGAATATCTGGCAGATATGTCTTTACTAATACAAAGTCTTTATCAATTGGGACGTATTCCAGCGATTCACCAGAAACCATATGGGCAACTCGAACACCCATGTCATATTCAGGGAAAATCACATGATGTGCACCAAGTTGGCGCAGTATTCGGCCGTGAGGTTCTGAGTTGGCTTTTGCCCAAACGTTTTCAACGCCCAATTGCAGCAGCAATGAGGTAGTTAAAATGCTAGCTTCAATATCGGCACCAATTGCAACTACTGCTGAATCAAACTCTGCAATACCTAGTTCAATTAATGCCGCTTCACCTGTGGTGTCGGCTTTCACTGCCTGGGTTAACTCTTGGGCCATCTGTTGAACTAATTTTTCATCAGTATCAATACCAAGAACCTCGTGCCCATTTCGCATTAACTCGCGGGCTAAGGAGGAGCCAAACCGGCCCATGCCAATTACAACCACGCTCTGGTGGAAGTCTCGTCTTTTCATTCTGTCCCTAGCCAATTAACGGCCTTTCTTTCGGTAGTTCATAGTGTCGTTTGGTTACCCGCAATGCTAAAGCAGAGGCAATTACAACTGGACCAAGCCTGCCGACAAACATCAAAACTGATAGCCAAACTTTTGCGAAGTCAGGCAGCTCTGGGGTAATTCCTGTTGAGAGCCCAACTGTGGCAGTAGCGGAGATAACTTCGAAAAGCACTCGGTCTAAGCCAAACTTTGTGGTGGCAGTAAGGGCAAAAGTGGAGATGATGATGGTCATGCTGACCAGAGCAACCAGGGTTAGCGCTTGTCGTTGAATTGACCTTGGCAGCCTTCGATTACCAACGTTTACCGCAGTTTCGCCGCGAATTTCGGTATAAATAATAAAGAACAGAACAGCAAGTGTGGTTACTTTTATGCCACCTGCTGTGGAAGCAGAACCACCGCCAATAAACATCAAAACGTCCATGCCAAGCCAAGTTGCAGGATCTAACTCATTTAAGTCAATGGCATTCAGACCGCCAGAGCGAGTCATAATGGAAGCAAAGAAAGCATTCATAACTCGTTCAGCTGCTGTCATCGAGCCAAAAACGGCAGTGTTCTTCCATTCAATTAGTAGAACAATTAACACACCGAGAAAAATAAGAACAGTACTTGTGCCGAGAGTTAGTTTGGTGTGTAGTGAAAATGGTCGGCGCTTACCGCCAGGAAGTAGGTTTAATTTCCAGATACGTTCATGTATCTCGATTAATACCGGAATTCCCAAGCCACCCACAACAACGGCGAGCATGACTGGAACCAGAATAAATCCATCGGTCGCAAACGCCACCATACTGTCTGCATTTAAGGCAAAACCAGCATTATTGAATGCACTAACAGCATGAAATGTGCCATTCCAAATAGCCTCAAGCCAAGTTTCTGAATACTCAGCCTTGTATCGGAAAGAAAGATAGATAGCCAGTAAGACTTCAAATCCAAAATAAACTAAGAGCAGTCTCTTTAATAAAACTGGCAAACTCTTTGCGCCAATTATTTTTGCCTCTGCCAAGGTGTTAAGTCGATCAGACAAACTAATACGACCAGAAATTAATAAGCCTAGAAGTGTTGCAAACGAAATAATTCCTAAGCCACCAATTTGAAACATGATCATAATTGCGGCTTGGCCAAAGCCACTCCAGTGAGCGCCCGTATCAACAACAGCTAGACCTGTTACGCAAACTGCTGAAACTGCCGTAAATAGTGCGGTAACAAAATCAGTTTCATAGCCATCAGCAGTTGCAAACGGCAACATTAATATGAGTGTGCTAACAGTTACCGCAATTGCGAAGGCAATTACGATCATTCGAGTGGGGTGCAGATTTGGACTGCGACCTTTCAAGCTCACTGGCTCAGCCTACGCTTACAACGCATTTAGCTGGCTTTGGGATGGGCATTTCCGACCCGAATTCAGCCGGAAATAGGCCCTCCCTTTTTTCTGGCTAGGCCAGCGATCTAAAGCGAAGATGTAGCTAGCACGCCAGCAAAAATCTGCCAAGCAAGCGCGCTTTTAGCGACAAATGACAAGGTGATGTAAAGCCGCTCGCCAACTAGATAATCTTTGAAGCGACCAATCTGCTTGTATTGCAACCATTGCACTAGTGCAAAAGAGTTGAAGAACAGGAACAATGAGATAACAACACCGTAAACAAATCCAGGCGCCTCATTTGTACTTCCCGGGGAGAACAACAACCAGAACATAGCAATCCATGGAATTACACCGGCAATACAACCAAACCAAAACGGCAACAAACTGCCCTTGCCCGGCTCTTCATACTTTTCTTGCAACCAACCAAATAAAATCATGGAAATATTTGCACCAGCAATGGCCAACAATGCGATGATATCCCAAACAGCATTGATGATTGAAATCAAGATAATCATTAACGTGGAAGAAATTGAGTATTCAATCCAGCGAGCAATGTTTCGCTGGTTAGCTAAATCATTGGCATAGCCATTAAGCCCAGGACCAACTATCCAGAAGTGAGCAACCGCACTAAGAAGTGAAAATATTGCAACACCAATTGCAATCGGAAATTCAAATAACAAAATACTTTCAAATGTAGCACCTGGAATTGGTGCATCTTGCAAATAATTAACTGAAACTGGAAGTGCAAAGTCATTTGCCAAAATTATGATCGCAATAGCTTGAACCAAATGGAAGACGCCAGCAATTAAGTTGTAACGTCTTAACCCAGAAAGTCGTTCTGCTGGAACTGGAGTTGGAGTTGCGGTAGCCATAGTTACCTTTCGCTTAAGGGCTCAATAATAAAGCCTGTTTATGGACTTAAACAAGGAAAAACCCACAGACTTTCCATTACTGATGAGTTATCAGATAGCATTTTGGCAATGAACTCATCACTTGAAATAGCCATCTCGAACCTCACCTCAATTACGGTGCTGATCTTTTTCCTTGGGCTCCTTGCTGGTGCTATTAAGAGTGACGTCAAGATTCCAGAAGCGATCTATCAATTTATCGCGATCTATTTACTGTTTGGTATCGGATTAAAAGGCGGCGTATCGCTTCGAGAGAGCAATTTGCTCGATACCTTGCTACCAATTTTGGCAACGCTTGCACTTGGCGTAACAATTCCGATCTTGGCGTATTTAGTGCTTGGTAAAGTAACAAAAATATCTGCAATAGATCGAGGTTCGCTGGCGGCACATTACGGTTCTACCTCCCTAGTGACTTTCACTGCAGCTTTGGTTTATTTGGATACTAATCAAATTGAATATGAAGGCTTTGCCACAACTTTGCTTACTGTGATGGAAGTACCAGGAATTGTGGTGGGAATTTTTCTAGCAAAGCGCCATATTGCGCCAAAAACTAATTGGTCAGAATCGTTAAAAGAAATATTTCTTGGCAAAACATTGATGCTGTTAGTCGGTGGTTTATTTATCGGTTATGTCGCGGGCACAGAAGGCTATGTTCGAGTTGAACCATTCTTTGTTACTATGTTGCCTGGTGTACTGGCGCTATTTTTGCTTCACCTTGGCTATTTAGCAGGAGAGCGTTGGAAATCTGTATTAGAAGTCGGGCCTGGATTAATCACCTTTGGAATACTCTTTCCAATCGCGATGGGGATCTCCGGCACCGCAGTTGGCAGCTTGATTGGCCTATCTGTTGGCGGGTCAGTAATTCTTGGCATTCTTTCTGCAAGTGCTTCATATATCGCAGCACCAGCAGCTGTTCGAGTGGCGCTGCCAGAAGCGAATATTTCACTTCCGGTTACCACCAGTTTAGTAATAACCTTTCCAGTTAATTTATTGATTAGCATTCCGCTATTAACACTATTCGCGCAGTGGTTTTGATATCTAACACTTCGAACACTACGCTTGCACAATGCGCTACATAATTTTTGTCATAGATTGCTGCCAGCAATACCGCCGGCGGTAATGAGATTGTTGCAATTGATGCCTTCAATGAGCAACTACGGGAGAGCGGCAACTGGATTTATGCTGCCGGAATAGCAGCACCAGGAAGAGCCCAGGTCATCGATAATCGCTCTGATGCTGATTTAGTAACTGCTGGATCATTATTTAGTGACTCGGAGCATTACAGTGGATTTTGGCTAATTGAGGCTGAATCTGATTCCGCTGCATTGGCATTAGCAAAAGCTGGATCAAAAGCTTGCAATAGGAAAGTAGAACTTCGACCATTCTTGTAATGTTTGCTTTGGAGCTAACATGAAATATGAATTCCAAATCAGTGGTTTAATATTTGAGTGGCGTGGCCCGGCCCCATTTCATTTTGTCAGAATTCCGACCGATCAAGGCGAGCAAATCAAGACAGAAGCCAACTTACTTTCTTATGGCTGGGGAGTAATTCCAATTCATGGTCAAATTGGCAAAACTGAATTCACTACGTCATTAATACCCAAAGATGGAAGTTACTTAATTCCAATTAAAGATGTAGTTCGCAAAGGTGAGCAACTTGAAATAGATGACGAAGTTAAAATCAGGTTCAATTTAGGAAAGCTGAGTTCTTAGTCTCTTGGTTCACCTTTTTCAAGTTTGTCAAAGGCCCAAAGATCCAAATCATCAAGCACGATTGATTTATAACCCTTGAAATCCAAAGCAGCAACCAGCTGTGCGCGATGTTCAGTGGCATGGTGAATTGCTTGAATCAAGATGGTAGAAAACCAACGTTTAACAACTTTACCGGTGTCCTCAAAAGTGTAAGTTAACTCTTTATCCTCTTGGCTGGCAGCATCAATTAAATTTTGATCTAATTCTGAAATTAGTGAAGTCAGTTGCCGCACATCTTTTACGGAATTCACTTTTGGAATTTCAATCCAGTCCTCAATCTCCAGCCGATACACATACCAGGTTGCACCATCACAGATATGAGCAAGGATCTTTCCCACGGTCCATTCAGGATTAGAAATATATGCACGTAGCGCTTCATCTGGCAGTTTTGCAACTGCGTTAAATAATTCTTGATTAGCCCAAGCCATATGCCTTAGGCCACGCTCGATGGAAATTGTCACGATCAACCCTTAACTGTTTAGTTCACTTCTTAGTCGTTAAAGCATAGGCCAAATCATCTGACTCGAGGTGAAAAGTGAGTGACATAATCTGGCAGGCACCATCATTCAAGTTATTTCTACCTATCTAATAAGGTAGGAAGATGGATCGAGAACTAAAACCAAGTGAGATAACTAGTTTCTTAGCCTCTAGGCGGAGCACGAGAGATTTCTTGCCAACGCCAATTCCAGATGAATTAATCAATGAATTAATTGCTGATGGTTTAACTGCACCCTCTTGGTCCAATACCCGACCCTTTTTGGTTGCAGTTGCAACTGGGGAGAAGCGAGATCGATTAAGTCGAGAGTTCTTATCTCGATGGGATGCCGTCAAGGCCGCTAGGAACGGCAGCATCTTTGCCAAAGTTAAACTTGCCATTTCTAGATATGGCTTACCGAGTTCAAATTGGCGAGCAGTTAAGAAGTATCCGCCAGATCTGCTTCCTAGAAGTCAACGAGTCGGTAGAGATCTGTATTCGTATATTGGCATTGAGCGAAAAGATATTAAGTCTCGCGATGCAGCTTGGGGAAGAAACTATGAATTCTTTGGTGCTCCAGTTGAGTTATTTATTTTCACCCATAAAGCCTTAGGCAAGTTTTCAGCCTCTGACGCTGGCCTGTTTATGCAGAGCTTGATGTTGAGCGCACACGCGAAAGGTTTAGGAACTTGTGCCCAAGGGGCAGTATCAACTTGGGAAGATGCGGTTCGTAAGGAGTTTGATATTCCAAAGCAATACCAATTGCTTTGTGGGTTAGCATTGGGATTCCCAAGCGATAACAAGATTAACCAATTCCAAGCCGAACGAATTGCACCAAGTCAAATCCGAATTGATTAAATTTAAGTTTGGATAGTCAATACATTCTGGATAGATCACTAGTTAAACTGAATATTCGGACGCATTAAAATACGTAAAACGATAAATCCCAACAGCATTACCCAACCAATCTATTGACAGGCTGGTTTAACTTTGTGAAAGCCTTTTCTCACGTCTAATCTGCTGTTCTTTTGGATCTGGGATAGGAACTGCCGAAATTAATCGCTTGGTGTATTCCTCACGTGGTTGCTTCAAAATCTGATCGCGTGGACCTATTTCTACCAAACGGCCATTTTGCAAAACTGCAATTCGATGCGACAAGATGTCCACTACTGCTAAGTCGTGCGTAATGAAAAGACAAGCAAATTTCAGTTGGTTTTGCAGATCCTGGAGAAGTTCTAGGAATCTTGCTTGAACTGAAACATCTAGTGCCGAAGTTGGCTCATCTGCAATCAATAAATCTGGAGTTAGCGCGAGCGCTCGGGCAATACCCACTCGTTGGCGCTGTCCGCCGGATAACTCATGCGGGTAACGGTTTCGATAAGAGCGAGGTAGTTCAACACTATCTAGTAAATCTTCAACTCTTTTATCAAGCTCTGCTCCTTTGGCATCACCAGATAGGAACAGTGGTTCACCAATGCTCTCACCGATTGGTAATCGAGGATTGAGCGAACTTGCTGGATCCTGAAAGACGATACCCGTATGACGGCGAATTTCGCGAAGTTCTTTGGCGCTTGGTTTAGAAATATCTTGACCAACCAACTCAATTTTGCCAGACACAATTGGAAGTAAACCAATAGCAGCGCGACCAATTGTTGTCTTGCCTGAGCCGGATTCACCTACTAGCCCAACGATCTCACCAGGGAAAATTTCTAAACTGACATCAGTAACCGCACGGAATGCCGGGATTCGACCGTTTTTTGGATATTCAATTGAGACGTTCTCTAATTTTAGAACCGGTGGGCGTCCGGCTAAGTCTTTTTGTAATTCTCGTACTGCAACCGAACCAAGTTTTGGCACGGCAGCCAAGAGCTGTTGAGTGTAGGGATGTTGTGGCCGATAGAAGATTTGCTCAGAGGTGCCATATTCAACTGTATGACCGTCTTTCATCACCAAGATGTCGTCTGCTAAATCAGCAACAACACCCATATCGTGGGTGATCAGCAAAATAGCGGAGTTTAATTTGTCGCGCAGATTTCTCATCAAGTCAAGAATTTCAGCTTGAACGGTTACATCAAGTGCTGTGGTTGGTTCATCAGCAACTAAAAGTCCTGGATCGCAAGCCAGTGACTGTGCAATCATGGCACGCTGACGTTGACCACCAGAAAGCTGATGTGGATATTTATCAAAGGATGCTTCCGGGTTTGGAATTTCCACCATTTTGATTAATTCAATGGCTTTAGCTTTAGCTTCTTGTGGACCCATGTCAAAGTGAGTACGAAGTGTCTCTACGATTTGGAATCCAATGGTGTAGACCGGGTTTAGCGCAGTCATTGGTTCTTGAAAAATGTAAGCAACTTCTCGGCCACGATACTTACGTAATTGGGCTTTTTTCGCGCCAATCATTTCCTGGCCCTTGACTTTCACACTTCCTGATACGCGCGCATTAGAAGCTAGCAAATCCATCAATCCCATAGCAGTGGTTGACTTACCAGATCCTGATTCCCCCACGATGGCTAGCACTTTTCCAGCCGCTACCTCAAAATTCATATCAATGGCAGCTGGATACCAGACGCCCTCTACCCAGAATTCGACGCTGTAGTTCGATACCTGAAGCACTGGCTGAGTCATTTTGTGGCTCCTGTAATAATTGGCTCATGAAAGAAACTTTTCAACCCAGAAGCAATTTTGTTTGGGCTGGGGTGTCCTTCGCTTTGATCTCTCTTTTTGCTGTAAACAGCTACCTCATTAACACTAGTACGCTGCAGATTTACGTTGAGTTGATTATCTGCATCATTCTTGCTGGCATCACTTACATCTTGTGGATTAGGCCCAAAATGGTCCTTAGAGATGATGTGATTGAAGTTGTAAATCCACTTCATACCGTACTGATTCCATATCGGGACGTTTTGGATTTTGAGACCAAATGGGCGCTTAAAATTGTTCATAGTCGAGGAAAAACGATCGTTTGGGTTGCGCCCGCTAGTGGTAAGCGTCGCTGGATCGGCGATAAAACCTTTGGATGGTACGGCAGCAATGTTCCGTTCTCCGAATCTGGCCAAATCGAAACTGAGGCCATGAGCGAAAGCCTTAACAGTTTTAGCGGGCAGGCGGCTTATATGATTCGAGAGCGGATGAAGAGACTTCACTAGTTGCGCTTTCCGCTCAACTCTTTAGCTTCACGTCGATCCTTAAATGAGATGTGTCTTCGTTGTCTAGGATCAAAGGCGTCGCGAAGTCCATCACCAATAAAGTTCACACATAGTGCGATAGACACAATTAATGCGCCAGGCCACCAAAATAACCACGGACTAATTGTGAAAGAATCTTGATATTCACTAATCAAGAGCCCAAGTGACACATCTGGTGGTTGTACACCAAAGCCCAAGAAGCTAAGTGCAGTTTCAGCAAGAATGGCTCCAGACATAAGCAGAGTTCCCGATACGATAATCACACCAATTGCATTGGGCAAAATATGCTTGAAGATAATTCGCAAATCAGAAGCACCAGCAACTCGGGCAGCATCGACAAATTCTCGCTCTCGTAGAGTTAGGAATTCAGTTCTGACAAATCTTGCTAATCCCATCCAGGCAAAAAATCCCAGCAATAACGCGAGCGGTAAGACACCGAGATTGCCGAATCGATAGCCAATTACAGCGCCAATAATGATGGTTGGCGTAACTAAGAACATGTCAGTAATACGCATTAAAACTGCGTCAACTATGCCACCGAAGTAACCAGCGATGGCACCTATTGTGGTACCAATACTCACACCCAACAGACCGACGACCAACATAACTAGGATCGACTGTTGTGCGCCTCGCATTACTAAAGCAAAGTAGTCAGTACCAATAATGTCAGTACCAAAAGGATGATTTCCAATTTGCACACCGTCACCGTCGATAAAACTTGGGATTAAATCCAAAGTAGGACAGCCGGTTACACCACCACGACAGGTGCTTGCGATCGCACCTTCCGGATCAATGTCAGTGATTGAATAGGACCACCAGCCAGGGGTAGAAATATTGAAGTCTTTATAGCCAATATTCAAACCAGAGGCTGAGAATACAAAGACCATAATAGAAATCAGCGTGATCAGCGATCCCATCGCAGCTTTATGTTTGATAAAACGCTTGGTGATAATTTGACGTTGGCTAAGGCCAGCTGTGTCAAGACTAGCAATACCTGCTTCGTTGTTCTCAATTACTAATTTATTGTCGCGATTCAATTCAGCCATAGTCAATTACTTCCTAATTCGAATTCGTGGATCAACAACGCCATAAAGCAAATCAGCGACGAAGTTGGCAAACACCGTTAAAAATGCCGTGAGAATGAAAACACCCATAAACAAATTCAAGTCGTAGTTTCTAATCGCATCATTGAAGAGCTGTCCCATGCCTTTCCAGGCAAAAACCCCTTCAGTAATAATTGCACCGCCAAGAAGCCCGGCAAAATCATTTACCAAAATTGTGGTGAGCGGTAGCATCGCATTTCTCATGCCATGCCGAACAATTACGGTGCGCTCACTTAATCCCTTTGCACGAGCAGTTCGGATGTAATCCATATTCAGTACCTCGAGCAGGCTTCCACGCGAGAATCGAACATAACCAGCAAAGGAGATCAGCGTTAATGCGATTGTTGGCAATACTAAGTGGAGTGCAGTATCCAGTCCTGAGATCCAAAAATTATTCAATTGCTCTTCGGTAAGCAAGTCGTTTGCTTGACCTAAAGTAGGCACTGGTCTACCACTTACTGCATCAGAATTCATGTAGTCTGGAAATTCCTTCATGAATCGATCAATGATAATTGGAACAGTTGCAATTAGTGCGGTAAAAAATCCAATTCGCACATAGACTCGACGATCTATGTCACTTACTACATAACCAATTGCCATACCAACTGCAATTGTGGTAGCAAATACAGCTAATACATTGATGAATGATGCGCTGGATGACATCAAGAATTGCAGCGGGAAATACAGTGCTGAAACTGCAATTGCAGTTCCAAATCCTGCATATCTTCCCTTATGGCTATCTAAACCAGAAATTAATTGAATGACCATTGCGGCACTACAAAATGCTAAAAATGTAATTCCAAAAATTCCCAGTGATGGCTCTAAGAACCAAGCGGTTGCGCTGACGTAGCTCAATACTGCGCCGGCAAACAGTGCGCCGCCAGCGAGTACGACAAAAAATCCTGATTTCTTTCCACCAACAAAGCCGGCAACTATAAATCCAAATAATAGTGCCGAAATAACTATCCCCGTTATCGGAATCGTAGGTTCAACTAGGAAGTCGTTAAACCGAATTGCCATAAATTCTTTAAGCAGTACCGCAACCCAGAAAATTGGAAGTGAAAACAGTAGGAAAGAGACGAAGGTCATGGTGTAGTCAAATCGGCTGTATTGACGGATAGCTGTAATCATTCCGACCGATACGCCCAAAATGATGGCAAGGAAAGTTGCGGTAATTACCAGTTTGATAGTTACTGGGATCGCCTGAGAAAGAAGTTCAATTACTGGGATATTTGAACGCGATAACCCCATGTCAAAATCGCCCCAAAGCCCGCCAATGATTCCGCGCAACCAGGAAAAGTATCTAATCGGTGGTGGCACATCTAATTGCAAATCTCTAATTGCTTTGGCAATGAGATAATCCTTGTTGACCGCAGTACTTTCACCAAATTCGGCAAGTGGATCGGATGAGAAGGCCTGAAGATTGTATGCAAAGAAACTAGCTCCAAAAACAATTACCAGCATCATGCCTAGGCGTCGAAATACATACGCAATCAATTTGTAATCCTGTCCGTGGCCGAACCTGCACACTTATCCTGCATCGGGCTGATGCGATTAATCGAGGAAGTCTAACACCAGAAAAAAGGGAGCCGAAATGCCTCGCAAGGCATCCCGGCTCCCCTTTTTAGGCTAGTAATTTATTACTAGTAGGACCACTTGAAGAAGTTCCAAGTGATGTTTGCACCAATTGGAGCTGGATCAATGCCCTTTAGAGCCTTGTTGTATGCCGAAATCGTTGGATTTGCATACAGTGGCAGACCCCAGGCGTTGCGGATAATGATCTTGTCAGCTTCAAGACGCTTCTTGGTCACCTGTGCTGGTGTCAAGATGTCATTCTGCAGACTTGTCAGAATCTTGTCTAGGGCCGAGTCACTCCAACCAAAACCATTATTTCCACCATCGGTCTTGTAGATTTCAGTCGAGTTTGATTGGCTGATTGAGTTAAGTCCAAAGCCGTACATCAACACGTCGTACTTGGCATTGGTTAACTGTTCGAAGAAGTCAGCTGAACGAGCATCAATTGTCACATCGAAGCCAGCCTTCTTAGCTTCATTTACAACCAATCTGCCCAATGCGTTACGCACTGTGGTGTTAGCGTGCAAGAAGGTCACCTTTACTGGAGGATTTGCCTCAGAAGCATTTGGGAAATACTTCTTAACAATCTCCAGTGCCTTTGCGGTGCGCTGTGCTTGTGTGCCTTGGTTGTATTCAGCAACGCCTGATCCCTTAACAATGGTGTTGTATTCCTTAGTTCCCTGGAAAGTGAACTGAGTATCCAAAGTTGTGGCATCAGACTTGACTGGCTTAATTAGTGTCTCAACCATCTGCTGACGTGGCACTGCAAGCAAGAATGCTTTACGAAGGTCACGTGCTCGGGTGCTGTTACCAGCAAATGGACCGCTATAAACATCTGATTCACCGTAAGCAGTGTCAGTGCGTAGGTCAAGGTGTGAATAGTTTCCACCAACCATGGTCTTTACAGTTACGTTTGGTAGTGATTCAAGAGTGATTCGGTCAGTTGCTGTTGGCAAAGTGTTGTAGTACACGTCAATATCGCCATTGCGAAGAGCCTGTACTGCAGCAGTATTGTCCTTAATTACCTTGATAACAACGGTCTTGATTGGATTCTTGGTAGCCATTGCTGGGCCGGATGAGTATCTGGCATTTCTTACCAAGGTCATCGAATCACCGAAAGTAAACTTAGAAACGATGAAACCACCGTTGCTGATTAGAAGTAGTGGGTTAGTTGAATTGTCAACTTTGGTTACGTTGTAACCGGTGCTCCAAATTTCACCCATCTTCTTTAGTGACGCAGTATTTCGGCTGGTGAAGTTCTTAAGGAACTTTTCCTTAGCAGCATTGTTTGCAGCTACTGGCTGAAGTCCTTTTTTGCCATCTGCCATAAGTTGTAGTGCATGAACTGGTGAAGGTCCAGGCGCTAACAATTCCCAATCTGGAAGTGGCTTAGCAAACTTAACAGTTAGGCTCATCTTGTCAGCACTAAGAGTTGGTAGTCCAACAACGTTGTTGTCGTAAGTGCCGCCGTAGCTAACGCTGTCGAAAGCTGGCTTCACATCAGCACTGCTGGTATCGCCTAAGCCAGCATCCTTTGAATACTTACCTGATGCAACAACGTGAGTTAGCAATAGGTCGATAGCATTGATAGGAGTGCCATCAGACCAAGTCTGGCCCTTGCGCACGGTGTACTGAATTTGGAAATCTTTTGCATCACGCTTTACGATCTTCATTGATCCGAAGTTGGTATTCATTACCAATCGTGCATCTGAATCGTAATAAGTGAAACCCATTCCAGTTAATGAACCCACTACGGCGTTGTAGCTGGTGTTTCCATCAGTTGTGCCGGAGTTCAACGATGTGATATCTGCTGTTGATAGCAAAGTCACAGTTGATTTAGTTGCGGCTTGTGCAGGAGCAAGTGCACCAGCAGCAAGGCCAGCGGCAACTAGTGCTGTGGATAACAATGCAACCACGGCACGTAATGCCAATTTTGCTTTCATATAAATTTCTCCTTTTAGGTAAAACCCCGACCGGCACCATTGTCTTCTGGCGAATGAATGGCTCCCCAAATCAGGCAGTGAACAATGCTAAGGCATTGGGAAATGGCTTATCTACCCCGGTATCCCTGTGAATTTACCTGGGCGTTACCCCAGGTTCACCTGCAAACCATTCAGGGATCCGGGCCCGAAAAGAAATCTTCCCCCATAGGAGGGCAAATACACTCATTTCCGAGAAGGCCGTTCATACGGTAAACCTTGCTACTTGTGAGACACAAACCATCGCCCAGGGCGGGATCACTCATGGTCATTTCTGGTACTGACGAGACGAGTTCTTTATCAGGTCAACTGGGGATCCTCCAACTATCCTGATTGGCACTCCCGAGGAGCCCTCTACAATCAGGACTGGGGCTACAGGTAACCAAATTGGTATGCGTCCAAACAGCAGGTTCGCTGAAGCCAGAAAGATCTAAAACCAATCTACCAAAATGAAGAATTGGAATGAAACTATGTTAGGAGCGTGGTCTGCCCTGTGGTCGTAGCACTGTGAAACTGATTTGTTTTTCTGAATTCAGAGCAAAAATATCTACTAAAATCAAAAGTTGGCAGCGAGACAAACGCACATGCGAGCAACAATTCTGCTGCTCGACTGAACTTATCCTTCCTTTAATCCAAATCGAACATATAGTTGCTTGAGAGGTGCTGGTGCCCACCAGTTGGCTTTGCCAGCGATTCGCATAAATGCTGGAACTAGCAAGCCACGCACTACCGTTGCATCTAACAGAATAGCAATTGTCACGCCGAAGCCAAGCTGCTTGATATTGGTTGCTGAACTTGTTAAAAACGCAGCAAAAACAATTGCAATTAACAGTGCAGCAGCAGTAACAATTCGTCCTGTTCGCTGTAACCCAAATGCAACGGCATCAGAAGTTGAGGCACCCGCATCATGCTCTTCCTTTATTCGAGACAGCATGAACACTTCGTAATCCATTGAAAGCGCAAAAGCAATAACTGCTATCAAAATAATGGTTGAAATATCAACGGTGCCAGTTACGATGTAGTCACCGGTTAACCAATTCAATTGACCGCCTTGGAAAACCCAAACAAGAGCACCAAGCATTGCAGCCAAACTCAATAAGTTTAGAGCGAATGCTTTAATCGGAATTAGAACACTTCCGGTGAACATAAACAAAATAACCATTGTTGCAACAGCAAGCCATATCACCACTACCCAGATTCGATCAATAACTGAGTTGGTCGCATCAGCTGACTCTGCCGCGATTCCACCAACAAGAACTTCTTGAGCAGGTGCCGGAATAGCACGAATTTCTTTCAGCAGAGCTTCGCCAGCAGGATCAACTGGTCTGACGTCACCCACAGCCTCAATTCGCGCTAAATTGGAAGTAATAAACGAGTTAGGTTCGATATTCTCGGCGACAACAACACCATCACTAATAATGCTGTTTGGTGTTATTACTCTCACTATTTCTGGTAGCTGTGAAATCCTTATGGCAAAAGATTGAATTTCTGTCGAAGTGCCAGGTTCAACCAGCACAATGTCAAACGGTGAACTTTCATTGCCGGTGAAACGCTCGCGGAGTACTTCTCCGGCAATCGCTGCCGGATTGCTTGCCGGCAAGGCGCGCTCATCAACTTGACCAAGAACTGTGTTTAGTGCTGGCGATGCGATTAAAAGAAGTAATGTAATCGTGCTAAGTAGCACTGGCCATGGCCGGCGCATAACGAATTTTGCCAGCTTAGCCCAACCGCCATCATCTTTAGGAACTAGATTGCCACGACGCACTTTTAGGCGATTTACATTCTTACCCAAAATTGATAAAAGTGCCGGAATTGCGGTCAATGCGCCAATAACTGCAAGTAGTGCAACCGAGATGCCAGCATAGGCAAAAGACTTTAGAAAGTACTGCGGAAAAATTAACAAGGATGCAAGGGCCACGGCAACGGTAATCCCAGAGACAAACACAGTTTTTCCTGCTGACGCTACCGTGCTTGCGACAGCTTGTGGAACATCCTGCGTTCGATTCAATTCTTCTCTAAACCGATTGATCATTAATAGCGCATAATCAATACCAAGAGCTAAACCCAGGCCAGTTACTAAATTAATGGCAAATACCGAAACATCAGCAACACTTGAAATTATAAACAAAGTGAGGAATGTGCCCAAGATAGTTCCACCAGCAACTAAGAATGGCAAACCAGCCGCGATTAAGGATCCAAACACGAATAGCAATATGATTGCAGTTATTGGAATTGCTATGGCTTCAGCGCGATACAAATCTGAAGTAATAGTTTCTTCAAATGCATTACCTACTACATCCCCACCAAATACATAGACAAATAGCTCACCTTGTGCACCGCTAAATTCTTCAACAATCTGTTTTGCTAATTCCGCGGTATCAACATTATCCTCAGCAATCACAATCGCTTGACCGGTTCGGTTATCATTTCCACGTAACGAAGTTGCGCCGCCAGTTGACCAGTAAGAGACTACTGATTGAACTCCATCCAGATTAGAAACTTTATCCAATAAAGCTGTGGCGGCTGAAGCATCAGAATCGATGTTGGTTGGAGTTTGAATGCCGAGAATGGCAACTGGCTCGGTGATGCCAAATTCATCCACTAAAATAGCGGCTGCGCGACTAGAGTCGCTATTTGGATCACTAAATCCTTCAGATTGCACAGCGCCAAATATTTGAGTTCCAAAAACCCCAAACACGACCATTGAAATTATGTAGCTGATAATCACTGGCCATCTTCTTTTGGTTACAAACATTCCTAATTGGTAAAACATCCCACTTTTTGTGTGAGGTTTAGCATTTTTTTCAATAGTCACTTTTTTCCTTTAGTTTTAGGTTTACAAATCTTATAGTCGCTTATTTCCGAGCTTGTTAATTGAATCTAATCCATTCTTAGCAATGTATTCCAAATATGGGAGAATTAAATCCTCGATAGTCTTATTCCATGGTTTTGGCGAAAGCCTAAATGATTCAATTGCCTGAGTGGAACTCATAACAAAAGGTTTGTTGAACTGATAATTACCTTTGTTGAGCTCTCTAATCAAAGGATTAAGAATTCCAAGTGCTCGCTCAATAACTGCACCCACAGCTTTAACTTGATAATCTGTAACATTCAATTGATTTGCGATATCCGCAACAACCTCACGCTGAGTTTTGGGTTCGTTACTTGGGACATGCCACGGCCGACCCCAACCTCTGTCATCTGCACCTAAAACCATCATTAGTTTGGCTACATCATCTGGATCAGTCCAAGTATGCGGCTCATCAAGTGCGCCCAGGAGTTGAACAGGTTTCTTTAACAAAAGTTTAGGAATGACCCGATGTCCCATTCTGCTTTGCTCATTTGCGCATAGGTAATCTGATCCACGAACTTCTGTAACTCTAAGTTTCCCTTGGTCGAATAATTCTTTTGCCTGTTGCCACATTTCCGCACGGACTTGTCCGTTAGTCCATGTCGCCCGTTGTGGCAGGTCTTCAGTTAGGACTCCGTCATAAGGACCATAACCATAAAGATTTGAGCAATTTACTAGGTCAGCATCAGTCATCATTGCAAATTTATTGATTGCGTTAGAAATCTTCGGCCACTCCGCCTTCCACTCTTGATAAGGCGGATTTACACAGTTGTAAATAACATCTGCTCTAGGTATAGCATCAATCAGACTTTGAGTTGATGATGCACTAGCAATAACATAATTAACACCAGGAATTCTCTGGGATACATTAGAACGAGTGACAACTAAAACTTGCTTAGCCTCTTTTGCCATAAGTTTGGCGAGTCGTTCACCCAAAGTTCCGCTGCCAATTACGACATGTAAGTTACTTTTTAAACTCGAGTTGCTGCTCAAAGTCATTTTTGAATCAACCCTTTTGACCAATTTTTCTAGACCAATAGAGAAGCCATATTCCCATCGCTAAGAACCAGAACTGCACCATCGAAGTGCCAAAGGTAATTAAAAAGTCCCCAGCATCAGCACCGGTGAGGGTACTCGCAGTTGCCAGCACAGATACGCCAGAAATCAAGCCAAAACCGCTGAGCCAAGTAGGCAAACTGCGGTCCTTGATCGCAGCAATACAAAATAAGAGAATTGAAATTGCCGCAAAAATGCTGACCCCAAGAACTTCGCCAATTGATCCACCATAGGAGTTAAGGACGTCAAAGTTCATACTAATTGCAAAACGTTCCTGATCAGTTGTTGCTAAATCCCACGACTCCGCTAATTGTGGCATTGGATCTAACCAACGAATGATTCCGAGGGATCGAGCCAACGTAGAGATAATTGCAAAACCTAAAATCAATGACATTAGGTTCCGCATTGCATTACCGTTGACGAGTTTAACCAACATAGTCATTGTGATCGCAAAAAGAATTGAATAAATCAGGTATGCGATGTAACCAAATCTAACCGCACCCTCTTCTTCCAATAGTCGGGGAAGTGCGATATCTGCGGGATCATCCAGGCTGGCTGGCCACTCGATCGCTGCACCCAACACGATAAGCGGCACAAAGAGAAGTAACCCTTGCAGAAGACTCACTATTGCAGTCCAGGTACTTGTTGAACGTGGGTTTGCGCTTCTGACCGTATCCATAATCCTGCTCCTCAGGAACTCAAATTTGAAGGTATCGGAATAGTGCCCTCAAATGTTTATGGGGTAAACATATTGGCCTAATGTTTATAATGTCAACATGGCGAAGAAGACTAGGTACCACCATGGCAATCTTGAGGATGCCCTGATTGATGCTGGCTTAAAAGAAGCAAGAGAGACCGGTATCAGGAATCTTGGTGTTACCTATCTTGCGAATAAAGTGAACGTTTCGCCAATGGCGGTTTATCGTCACTTTCCAAACGGCGAAAGCCTTAAAGCAAGCATCGCGCAACACGCAAGAGAAGAGTTAGCTCGCCATATGCTTTCGGCGCTCGTTGACGAAACAGACGTTAAGAAGCGATTTATAGCAATCGGCCGAGCATATATAGTGTTTGGCCTAACTGAGCCAGGGCTTTATTCAATTGCATTTCTAGATTGTGATGCTGAAACTAGCAAAGAAGACAATCCCTCACCCTGGTTAATTTTTCATGATTCAATTTTAGACTTATGTAATGAGGGATTTATTGATCATGCTGAAATTGAACAAGTAGCTGCATTCGCTTGGTCTCTGGTGCATGGTTATGTAACGCTGGTGAATAGTTCACTTATGTTACGTCCAAGTTCTGACTCTATATTCATTGACGAGATGCTGGAGCGCTCTTGGATAGCAATAACTCAGTTTGGTAAAAAGAATTAGTCTCATCGTGAACCAATCAAAAACTTGGATTAGTTTTCTAAGTTTTACGGTCTACTCTATTTTTCGCAGAAGTCAGATTTTCAAATTTGCAGTTAATAAAGTTTGAATTTATTAAAGTCAGAAAGATTATTTCTGAATATCAGACAAGGAGTGTTTGCCTAAATGAATTTGTATGCACCAATAACTAAGGCAGAGAAAATTTGAAATCTATTTTTTTCCTGCAACTCTCCAACTTTCTTTCTGGTGCGGCAAACGCAGTAGTGATGATCACGATTCCATGGCTAGTTCTGGAAGTCACCGACTCAGCTGCTTTTGCTGGCTTAGTAGTTGCTCTATCGTCAATTCCATCATTGATAATTGCTCCATTTGGTGGAGTGATTATTCATCGCCTAGGAAGTCGTTTTGTTAGCGCAACAGCAGACTTGATGTCTACCGCTTCAGTTATCGCGATCCCTATTCTCGCACTAACCGAAAGGCTAACTGGATTTACTATTTTGTTTTTTGCATTGATTGGCGCAGTTTTCGATCCACTTGGATACACCGCAAGAAAGACGATGATTCAAGCTACCGCGGAAAAGGCGAACTTCAATGTAGATCGACTCAATGGAATTCATGAAGGGCTCCTCGGCGCAAGCTGGGTTATTGGACCTGCAATAGGTGCCTGGTTGATTGCTATATTTGGCGCATCTAATTCTTTTTGGATAGCTGGTAGCTTATTTATATTGGCTGCTTTAGCAATTGTCTTTGTGTCCAAACCAAAACGTACTGAACTATCTGTTTCAGCAAAGCAAGAGAATCAACTGAGCTTAGGCTTCAGACGTATCTGGTCTGACAAATATCTGCGTGTTCTCTTATTCTCAGTTCTAATACTTGCGGCAATCTATTTACCCACCGAGTCGGTAGTTCTGCCGGCTTATTTTGAATCTGTTGCACGTCCAGTTGATTTAGGTCTTGTTATTTCAGTTCTAGCTGGTGGCTCTACGTTGAGTGCGTTCGCTTATGGCTGGATTATTAGTCGCATTAGTGGCCGAAGCCTGGTTCGAATTGCTTTTATCGGAGCAGCTCTTGGGACTCTAGTAATGTCATTTCTGCCACCGCTTCCCGTAATGCTCTTGGCAGCACTGTTGCTAGGATTGTCTTGGGGTCCATTTATGCCGTATCTGACTTCGAAAATTCAAACTCGTTTTGACCCAGCCGAACACCCAATGATCTTTAGCGCCCAGGCCGCTGTTTTTTATGCTGCACCACCCATTGGGATGGTTATCGTTGGGTTTGCTGTTGAAGAGTTTGGTGTTAGCACGTCATATCTTGGGATAGGAGTTGTGATAACTGTCGTTGCTGTCATTGCTGTGCTCTCAAAAACATTGCGTGACAATTGATTCTGATTCTCTTTTCCGACAAATGCAAAATAACCCGCACTACGCGCGGGTTATTTTGATTGCGCGCCCGAAGAGACTCGAACTCCTAACCTTCTGATCCGTAGTCAGATGCTCTATCCGTTGAGCTACGGGCGCTAAGTCGGTGCAGTGTAGACCTGTGATAGATCACAGTTACCACTGCAACGTACCGCGGAGACGGTGGGATTTGAACCCACGTGGGGATTTTGGTCCCCTCCCACTTAGCAGGCGGGCGCCATGGACCGGGCTAGGCGACGTCTCCTTGCGCGGAGGGCGTGGGATTTGAACCCACGAGGCCGGGGTCGCCGACCTGGCGGTTTTCAAGACCGCTGCACTAGTCCACTATGCGAGCCCTCCATGTCTGATCCAGCGAGCCGGATCAGGCAGGGGGTAATCATGCCAAACGCTATCTTGCTAGCCCACTCGCCTCTGGGTTTGGCATATTTCCCCATTAATTGAGCAGCGAACCTAACGCAACCGTTGATTATCGCAGTTACGACAAAATGTCTTTGCGATCAAACTTTAAAAATGCCAACGTCACTAACACCGCAAAGAGAATGGTTGCGCTGGCGGCCCCTTTAGCCATCTCAGTCCAAACAATCTCTTGATTGAGCACATCAGTCCATGCTTGACTGTAATGGCCAGGTAACCAATTCCTTAAATCACCCAAAGCAGTAATCGCATCTAAAATAGCAAACACTATTACAAGCAAAACTGCCGTTCCAACTGCACCAAGGGGAACATCAGTGCGCACGGTCATATAAAAAGCAATACCGGAGACAAACAGCAGCGTGATGTAAACATAACCGCCAATAATTCCTAGT
The DNA here is from genome assembly GCA_044343935.1 of Candidatus Nanopelagicales bacterium. Classification (GTDB taxonomy): domain Bacteria; phylum Actinomycetota; class Actinomycetes; order S36-B12; family UBA5976; genus AcAMD-5. The sequence continues at coordinate 49,173 of JBIJDU010000007.1, forward strand.
CGAATAAATTGTTCAACACCAGTGAAATTACCACCAAGCGGACTTATCAACGGTTCACTACCAAACGCTAATAAACCAATTAAAAATGAAACCACAATTAATATGGTAATTGCCATTAGATTCAGTGTCATGGCAACGCCAAGTTTTATTGCTAGCAATCTACGTCTTGGCACTGGGGCGGCAAGCAGATAACGCAAACTTGACCAGGATGCTTCGCTTGCAACAGTATCACCAGCAAAAAGTGCAAACACGGTAGTTAATAAAAACCCAGTAGCAAAGAAAATCATTACCACCGTGAAATTACTAGCACCGTTGGTTGCTAATCCAATTAGGTCTAAATCACCACTGCCAAAATCACCGGAGTCATCGCTGTCAGAGCCGAACTTAACTGCAGCAACAACTATCAGTGGCAATAGAACCATTAATCCAAATGCAACCAACGTGCGGCGACGTCTAAGTTGCCTGATGAATTCAACTCGAAACGGAAGGGTTTTTCTTGCAACATAAGTCATGATGTTTTTCCAATCGTTAAATCATCGCCAACGACATCAAGGAAAAAGTCTTCAAGGCGCATGTTGGCATGGCTTGCCAGTAATTCGCTAACTTCGCCAGCAGTAATCAATTTTCCGCGGTGCATGACAACTACATAAGAGCAGGTTTGCTCTACTTCACTCAACAAGTGCGAAGAAACAATCACGGTTTTGCCCTGCGCAACATAATTGTGTAATACATCTCGCATGGCTTTTATCTGTGGTGGATCTAAACCATTTGTCGGCTCATCAAGCATAAGTAAATCTGGCATACCAAGCATCGCTTGGGCGATGCCAAGTCGCTGCCGCATGCCTTGGCTGTAGGTGCGAACTTTGCGCTCAATTGCCGTACCTAGATCGGCGATTTCAAGCACCTTTTCAAAGTATGGCTCACCAATTCGCCCAGTTGCTTTCCAATAAAGTTCTAAATTTTCTCGACCAGTTAAATGTGGCAAAAAGCCGGCACCCTCAACCATTGAACCAATTCGAGATAACACTTTTGCCCCAGGCGTTACTCGCTCACCAAAGACATAAACTGAACCAGAGTTTGGTTGAATCAATCCCATAATCATGCGCATCGTGGTGGTTTTACCAGCACCATTTGGTCCTAATAGGCCAACTACTTTGCCAAGTGGAATCTGATAACTAATGTCATCAACTGCTCTAGGTCCATTTTTGAATTGCTTAACTAGATTCTCAATTACAACTGGAGTATCAGCGATATCAGTTCGAGTATCTCCAATTCGATGGCGTGGCCGGAAAATAAACAGTACTAAAGCAAGCACCGTTATGACGGCGGGAATTAGCCAAATAAATATCCAACCTGATGGCGTGGTTGTAGTTGGCATTAATGTGCCAGTTGCAATAGAAATTAAAGGCGAAGCTAACTCGATTAGATAATTCGCTGGTGTAGTTGGTAGTCGATATGCCAGATCGGTTGTGCTAATTACAACCTGTAGCACATCTCCTGCCTTTACTTCAGCAGCAATAGCTGGCAGATTTAGGGTCAACTCAATTGGTTCACTGGTTAACACTGGAATTCGAATAGGGGCAACTAACCCACTTGGCAGCGATGACGCACCGTTTGCACCAATAATTCGCAAACTAGCAAATAGCACTGCGTCTTGTTGTGGGATGGGACTTGAAACTCTTAGTTGAATCTGACTGCTACCAACAATCTTTATTGGTTCAGTAATCGGTGAAGACGTAAATATTGCGTTTTGAGATGGGATTTGCTGTGCAAGCAAACTGCCAATACTGCCAATCCCAGGAAAAGTGGAAATACCAGCTGGCGCACCACCAGCTGGCGCAATTATTGATTGCATCGGCCCTGCCAAGATCAAGTCTTGAGTCAGATTATTTATTCCGAAGTAATTTTTAGTGGCTTCAATCCCAGTTAACTCGTTTGGTTGATTTGCGCTAATAATGTTTGCTGGGGCAAAGGTAACTTCAAAATCAGTATTTGCTTCACCTATGTTGCGCAGATGTCTATCAAACCACTGCAGGGTGAGTTGATCTAATCGTTCGGTTTCTGATCTGCCGCCATCATGGCCGCCGCTATGCCAGACAAATTTAATTGGTAGGTCTGGATTTGCTTTTCTAATTTGTTGATAGTTGCTATCTGCTTCAGATAGCGGGAATAGGGAATCTGCTTGGCCAGCCATCAACAATGTCGGTGCCGCAATGCCATCATTGGTGCTTGCTGGTGATGAGTTAAACATTAGTTCAGCTTGTGATGCTGTGTAAGAACCTTGCTGAGCAACAGTTTCATAAAGATCACACCAAGTTGATTCAAATCTGCCACAGCGAGGATTAATTGGATTGGGAATAGTTAAACCACGACTAAAGAAATAGCCAGTCCATAATTCCTTAAATACGCCAACTGAGTCTAAGTTTGTGGCGCTTTGCGGAAATAGGGCAGAAGTTAAATTGTGCCAAGTGATATCAGCGGCAACTGCATCAACTCGATTATCAATACCAGCAATCATCAAACTTAGTGCGCCACCATATGAACCGCCCGCAAATCCAACTTTTGGATCGTTTGCTGAGTCCTTAATTACCTCTGAGCGAGTGGCTAAATAGTCAATTAACTTTGCCGCATCAGCGATTTCAGCATTGATGGAATTCATCGAAATAAATCCGGTGCTGTTACCAAAACCTCGAGCGGAATAAGCGAGCACCACATAACCCGCGGCTTGAAACTTCGCAGCTTGTGCTGCAACTGACTTCTTACTGCCGCCAAATCCGTGAGCCAGCACAATTGCCGGTGCTGGCGTTTCAACTGGCAGATATAAATCGCTATCTAACTTAACTGGCGTTGGATCTATTGCACTTGTTGCAGCGCCAGAAATAATTAATGTGTCAGGTGAGGTTTGGGCTGATCCGGAAACTGGGAATATCCCAATTGTTAGCAAGCCAATTACAACTACTGAAAACCACCTACGCATAATCATGTCTTTAACCTACTGCTAATTTCTTCGATTCACCCGTGGTGCTCACAATTGGTCAGGTTTTAGCCATGCCCAACTTGGTAATTGAGCGGGATAACTAATTCGAATTATTTATCCACCCCGACAGTTAGCATCACGGCTTCTGGTCGGCAAGCAAATCTAACTGGCGTGAATGGATTGGTGCCTAAGCCGGCAGAAATATTAATTACGCTGGTATTTCCTGCGTTGGAGATATGTGGATGCAAGCCGCGAGCACGTTTCTTATCTAAATCACAATTAGTAACTAGTGCGCCATAACCAGGCACTCGCAGTTGTCCGCCATGGGTATGGCCAGCCAGAATTAACTCGGCACCTAAATTAGTAAAGTTATCTAATACTCGCAGATATGGGGCATGTGCGATTGCTAATTTAAAATCAACATCTGAATAGCTCTGATCAATTGAGCTGAAGTCATCACGATTTAAATGTGGATCATCAACACCTTTAATTTGAACCTTGACGCCATCAATATCAATTACAGTTTCGGTGTTAGTTAAATTAATCCAGCCGCGAGCTTCCAACAAACTAATTAGATTTTGCCAAGGAAGTTCTGCGCCATGATTGCGCTCACCATCATCATTCATTAAATATTTTGCTGGATTTTTTAAAACTGGCGCGTAGTAATCATTGCTACCCAACACAAATACACCTGGTCGATCAAACAGTGGCTCGAGCGCATCTAATAGCGGATTTAATGCTTGGGCTTCCGCAATTAAATCGCCGGTGAGCACAACTAGATCTGGATCTTCTGCTTCCAGTTTGCGCAGCCAACCTTGCAAACCTTTGGTTTTTCGAGTTAGGTGTAGATCGCTTAAGTGCAAAATCCGTAGCAGCTTTTGATTTGGCCGAGCAATTACCTCGCGCCTGATGGTGAAGTAATTAGGCTCGATGAAGTAAGCCCAGGCAGCGGCCAGCACGCCGGCGATCACGGTTAGTCGAGTTAATGCGCGGGTCAATCCCATGATGTTATCTTGGCACGGCATGATTAGAGCATGAAACAACGCCTCCAAGATGACCTAACTGCCGCTATCCGGTCCCGCGATGAAGTTCGCTCGGCCACGATCCGATTGGCGCTTTCGGCAATAAAGACCGAAGAAGTCGCTGGGAAGGAAGCAAGAGAGTTATCAGAAGCCGAAGTGATTCAGGTGCTCTCTCGAGAAGCAAAGAAGCGTAAAGAAGCGGCCGATGTTTATCGCGGCGCCGGCGCGGAAGATCGAGCAAAGGCAGAAGAAGCTGAACTTGCCGTGCTGAGCGAATACTTGCCACAGGCGCTATCAAGTGCTGAAGTGGAGCAGATTGTGAAAGATGCAATCGCGAAAGCGGCAGCAGATGGTTTAACGGGTATGAAGGCGATGGGAGCGGTAATGAAAGTGGTGCAACCACAAACGCTCGGCCGCGCTGATGGTGCCGAAGTTGCCGCGTTAGTTAAGCAACTGCTGGCTTAATCAATTCCTTCTGGTGTTTCATCTTCAATTATCGGTTCTTGATCAATCACGCTACCAGCACCAGGAAATAACAAAACTTCAGTTGGATCGTAATTTGGTTTTAATTTAAAGCCGCGCTTAGGCAAATTTTGATGGGCTGTTTCCATCGCAGTTTTCCAAATCGGTCCTGCCATCGTTGAGCCATAAACTTGGCGATAATACTTTCCGTTAATGGTGATATCTTGCAGAGGATATTTAAATCCGCCGCGTGGATCACCCACCCAAACTGCTGCCGAGACATCTGGCGTATAGCCAACAAACCAAACTGAACTATTTTCATTTGTAGTGCCAGTTTTTCCAGCCGCAGGTCTGCCCAAACTCATCCGAGCACCGGTTCTGCCTTCGATTGCACCATCAACGACTCGAGTTAACATGTCAGTTACGCCATCTGCTACTGCTGGCTCCATCGCCTGCGAGCATCTAGCTGCTGGCACACTTAAAATTTTTCCGGATCGATCAGTAATTTTTCTAATTGCAGTTGGCGGACAATAAATACCCTTATTAGCAAACACGCCATAACTAGATGCCATGGTAAGTGGTGTGACGTTAATTACGCCAAGGGTGAGCGAAGGAACTCGCTCAACCAATCCACCGCTACCAGTTCTAACCCCCATATCTTCGGCAACGTCACCAATTGCGCATGGAGTAACGATTTGAGCTAACCGCACGAAATAAGTATTAACCGAATATGCGGTTGCTTGCGCCATGGTGAAGCGACCTGACCTAGTTGAGTTTCGCACCTCATAAGTTTCCATCGGTTCGCCAGATTGGCAATCAATAAAATCAAATTTCTTAGGCGATCGAGCATTAATAACTAAGCTTGGGGAAATTCCCTGCTTAAAAGCAGCAGCAAGGGTGTAAGCCTTAAACGTTGAGCCAGCTTGCATACCGACGGTGCCATTGTTCTCGCGGCCAACCCCATAGTTATAAGTGGTGTAACCATCACCTTCAGTGCCCCATAACCGATTTTGTGCCATCGCAATAATGCCACCAGTTGTTGGCTCCACCATCACAATTGAAATTGCTTTTTTACTCTCATCATCTCGCGGGATAGTGGTGTCAACTGCGCTTTGTGCTGAGCGCTGTACATCTGGTCGCAACGTAGTTTGAATCGTTAAACCAGTTTGCCGTAAAAATGCTTCGCGATCATCAAGTGTTACGCCATAGGCTGGATTGTTTCTAATCTCAGTTAACACGTAATCACAAAAATATGGTGCGTAACTAGAAACACAACCATTTGCGAGCGGACTTGGATCTAATGAGTCAGCAACAGGTAACTCCTGATAAGTATTAGCATCACCACGAGATAAAAATCCTAAATCCACCATTCGGTCAAGCACCACATTGCGCCGTGCTTCATTTCGCTCCGGATATGCAATTGGATCATTGGCTGATGGTGACTGCACAATGCCAGCAATAATCGCGCTCTCATTTGCATTTAGCTCCGTTGCAGATTTTGAGAAATACCGTCTTGCGGCAGATTCAATGCCGTATGCACCAGCACCAAAATAAGAGACATTTAGATATCGCTCTAAAATCTGCTGTTTTGATAACGTGCGCTCTAACTGCAGCGCATATTGAATTTCTTGAATTTTGCCTAATATTGATTGCGCTCTAGCAGCTTTTACTTCGTCTGGGGTAGTGGCAACTTGTAGCAATGTGTTTTCTACCAATTGCTGAGTAATAGTGGAGCCACCTTGCACCACTTCACCGGCGGCAGCGTTAGCAAAGAATGCTCTAACTAAGCCGCGCAGATCAAAACCATTGTGTAAGAAGAACCGAGAATCTTCAATTGCAATCATGGCTTGTTGCATCAGTGGTGAAACTGCTTGGAGCGGCACTTCAACCCGGTTTTCATCAAAAATAGAACCAACTAAAGTGCCATCGCTGGCCACAATGCGAGTTCGCTCTGGTAGTGGTGGCGTTGTTAGCGCAGCGGGCAGATTTTGAAATTCGGTGATGGCATTGCGCAACACTGCGCCAGTTACTGCAACTACTGGCGCTGCAGCGAGCGCCACCATCGCACCGATCAAGGTGGCGATGGCTAAATACTGAATCAGCCGAGATCGAAAGCCGCTGCGCATAGCAATAGCGTAAGCGAAGAGGCTTAACAGTGAGAGTTTTGCACCAAATTCACTCAGGTATCGCCCAAGTTTTACCTTTTGGTCACTTTCAACTGGCCTGATACCGCCGTGGGATTCACCTTGGTGGACTGGCGAGCCGACGCCGCTTGTGCTGACATTGATGCTGAGTTGCTGTTTTCAACCGCAGCAGAACAGCACTCAACCAAGCGGGTCTGTCGGCAATGCCCAGTAGTTACCGAATGTCTAATCGAATCATTGGACAACCGGATTCAATTCGGGGTGTGGGGCGGGTTAACTGAGCGGGAACGTCGAGTTTTGTTGCGCAAGCATCCCAATCGAAACTCGTGGCGGGAACTGATTGAAACCAGCCCCACTACCCAGTTGGCGTAATACGCATTAGATTTAGCAGATGAAGAAATATGAATACGCCACCGTGCCACTACTAGTTCATGCCACCAAGCAAATCCTTGATACCTGGGGTGATGATGGCTGGGAGTTAGTGCAAGTGGTACCTGGCATGAATCCTGAAAATATGGTCGCTTATTTGAAACGAGAAAAAGCATGACTAAGTGGAGTAAGAAGTTAGCTGAACTTGGCATTGAGTTGCCCGAAGTTGCAAAACCTGTTGCTGCATATGTACCAGCAGTAAAAGCAGGCCGGCAGGTTTACACCTCAGGCCAACTACCCATGCGAAATGGTGAGTTGATGGCGGTAGGCCATGTTGGCGTTAGCGTCACAATTGAAGAAGCTAATGCCTGCGCTAGGCAATGTGCACTAAATGCTCTCGCGGCAATTAACAGTGTGGCTGATTTAAATAAGATCGAACAGATTGTAAAAGTAACTGGCTTTATTTCTGGCGGGCCAGATTTCACGCAGCAAAGTGCAATCATGAATGGTGCTAGCGATTTGTTGCTGGAAATCTTTGGCGATGCCGGCAAACATGCTCGAACATCTATTGGTGTTGCTAGTTTGCCGGTGGGTGCACCCGTTGAAGTTGAGTTGCTGGTTCGATTAGCTGATTAATGCGCACGGCGCTTTAACCGGTCAATATCTAAAATCAAAACTGACTTCTGCTCTAGCACAATCCAACCACGCTGACCAAAATCCGCTAGTGCTTTGTTAACAGTTTCGCGCGATGCGCCAACAAGTTGAGCTAATTCCTCTTGAGTTAGATCATGATTGACGCGCATCCCGTTTCCTTCGTGCTCGCCAAACTTCTTTGCTAATTCAATTAGCGCCTTGGCAACTCGGCCAGGCACATCGGTGAAAACTAGATCGCTCAGTGAATCGTGCGATTTACGCATTCGACGAGCAAGGGCACGAAGTAAGCCAATGGCAACTTCTGGTCGACCGGTGAGCCATGGCTGTAGCGCATCATTAGCCAGACCAAGCAGGGTTACGTCAGTCAACGCAACTGCAGTTGCTTGCCTCGGACTGGGATCAAATAGCGATAGTTCGCCAAACATTTCGCCAGGGCCAAGCACGGCAAACATGTTTTCACGGCCATCATCAGCCTGCGAGCCTAATTTAACTTTTCCTTGCATTACGACATAAAGCCGATCGCCCGGATCGCCCTCAGCAAAAATTACTGCGCCTTTGGCAGCTTTGTGCTCGGACATGGAAGCTCGAAGCGCTTGTGCTGCTTCGTCATCCAGTGCTGAAAACAACAATGCCCCACGCAATGCGCTATCCATAGTCATAGTTTCGCCTATCCCAATTGTGAATCTGCCTCTACCCTCGGTTCGTGGCTAAAAAAACCAGTAACCGCGGTGGCGCAGATCCAAAGCAAGCAGCGCAGATTCTACGGGTACTGCGTACTACTTATCCAGACGCTGACTGTGAACTAAACTTTAATAATCCATTTCAATTACTGGTTGCCACCGTGCTATCTGCACAATGCACCGATGCTCGGGTAAATGAAGTGACTAAAGTGCTATTTAAACGTTATCCAAAACCATCAGATTTGGCGGGCGCCGATCGAACCGAGTTGGAAGAAATCATTAAATCAACTGGGTTTTATCGAGCAAAAGCGAATTCCCTTTTAGGGCTGGCGCAGAAACTGGTAACCGATTACAGATCTAAAGTTCCAGTGGAATTAGAAGAGTTAATCAAACTGCCAGGGGTTGGTCGAAAAACTGCAAATGTAGTTCGAGGCGAAGCATTTGAGCTGCCTGGCTTAACAGTTGATACGCACTTTGGCAGATTAGTACGCAGATTTGGCTGGACTAAGGAAACCGATCCGGTAAAAGTTGAATTTGCAATTGCTGATTTATTTGATTCAAAAGATTGGACAGATTTATCACAAACTCTAATTTGGCACGGGCGTCGTCGGTGCCACGCTCGAAAGCCAGCATGTGGGGCGTGCCCAATTTCGCAGCTCTGCCCGGCATTTGGCGCTGGACCTACTGACCCAGTTGCGGCAGCTAAGTTGGTAAAGTCATGAGTTTGCCAACTTGGTTAAACCCAATAGTTGATGTGCTGGATAACCCAGCTGATTTTGCTCATTTGAAACCAAAAGAATCTACCCAGCATCGCGAAAGTGCGGTGTTGTTGTTATTTAGTGAATTTGTTAGTGAACCAAATTTAACTTTCATTAAGCGAGCAGCTACGCTGAAGCATCATCCAAATCAAATCGCGTTACCTGGCGGAGTTATTGAAGTAACCGATGCGGATGCTGTTGCAGCAGCACTTCGCGAAGCACAAGAAGAAATCGGCCTTACTCCCGAATCTGTGCTGCCAATTGGCAAACTGCCAAAAATTTCAATTGAAGTAACCGGCTTTGCGGTAACTCCAGTAATCAGCTATTGGCACGACCCACATGAAGTCTCAGTCAAACAGCCAGCAGAAGTGGCAGAAGTTTTTTCAGTTCCAGTTGAAACTTTGCTGCTGCCAGCAAATCAGGTTTGGGCAACGAAGCACAACTATAAGGGCCCAGCATTTTTAATTGAGGACAAATTAATTTGGGGATTCACTGGCACCTTAATTGCGCAATTATTTAGTTCTGCTGGACTAATATCTGAGTTTGTTGGCCATCGCGAAATTGAGGTAAAACTATGAGCAGCGCTGATCTTGCAATCTTGGTGGTAATTGGTTTATTGAGTTATTACGGCTGGCGGCTTGGCATTGTTCGCTCAGCGTTTAACTTTGCTGGCTTAACTGGTGGCGCATTAGTTGCATCGCTTTATCTACCAAATTTATTGCCAGACACATTTGGTGGAAATGCTGGATCAGTTGCAACTATTTCAATGATCGTAATTGGTGCTGTAATTGGTAAAACGGTTGCTGGTTTTGCAGGTCGAATCGTAAGGCCGGTAATCGCACCAATTGGACCGCTTCGTATTTTGGATAAATTAAGTGGTTTAGTTTTGATGTTTATTTCAGCCATCGTGATGAGTTATTTTGCCGCGGCAGCTTTATTAACTGTGCCTGATATGCCCTACAGCAATGCATTAAACAACTCGCAACTATTACAAACAACTAATGACTTAGCACCTGACTTTATAGTTGAAATTGCTCGAAATATTGCGGGTGAGTTAGGTCAGAAGTTAGCACCCTGGCTAGAGTTGAAATCAGCTGTTTCTAACTTGCGTTAACCAATCACTGATAACTGGCAGGACTTCCTCGGGTTTTCGTTCATGAATGTGATGCCCACCGGTAGTAAATTGTTTGTAAGTAAATCTTGCTTTCACATATTTCTTTGATAACTGCACCAAATCAGATTCAATTAGGGGATTATCTATGGTGCTAATTGCCAGGACATCTTGCTTAACTGCTTTGCGCATTAACCGATAAAACCTTCTACCCTCAAATCTGAGCAAACTGCGAGCCGCCCAACGGTAATATTCAATTGCACTATATGGGGTAATTCGATTCAAAAATGCCAGTCGATACCTTCGCGCCAGTGCTGGATCGGGCCATTCGTTGTTATTCCACTCGCGCAACCAAGTTTCTAGCAATTCAGCATCATTGTGAGTTAACTTTCTATATGCAACAGTGCGAAGTTGCATTCGGGTTATTAGCCAGAAAAAACTTCTAGTTTTCTTATCTTTAAGAAAGTTATCAATTAACACATCAGGATGCGGTGCGTTAATAACTGCAATAGCTTTTATTAAGTCGGGATGATTTTTCGCCGCTGCCCAAGCAGCTAAGCCACCCCAATCGTGCCCAATTAATATTGCAGATCTTGCACCGAGCACTCGAATGATTGCCGAGATGTCATGTGAAATAGATCGAGGGTCATAGCCGCGCGGCGGTTTATCACTGTCGCCGTAACCGCGCAGATCGACTGCCACCACTCGATAGCCAAGCGCTGCTAATGGTTCTAAATAATCGCGCCAGGTATACCAATACTGACCAAAGCCATGTAATAACAAAATTAACGGATCGGTTCGCTTGCCAATTGAAACTAAGTGAAAGGCGTTTGCCGATGCAACCACTTTGCTATGTTGCCAAGGCCCTTCTTGATAAATGACCTCGTCAGCGGCCTGCATAATTTATTCGCCAGCGATTATGTCTTTGGTCTCTTGCCAAGACTTAAGCGCACGAGTTGGTGCTTTAATTTTGCTGAAGGCTTTTATGCCTAGTGCTAGCAATAGCAGCGCAACTAAGAACAACACACCGGTCATAATTAAAAAGGCAAACCAAATTGACAATCCGGTTTCAGCGATTGCCAAAGCTGCGGTAATTGCAGCAAAAATCAAAACAAAGATCAAACTTGCCGAACCAACAATAATAAAAACTACGGCAAATAACGCGCTCTTGCTAGACGCGCGAAGTTCCGCGCCAAGCAATCTAAGCTGCATCAAAACTACATCTTCAACCGAATCAACGGCATCAACCAACTTCTTACGAACTGGTTTTCCGGACTGCTGATGCTCCATGACTCTCCTAATGATCTTGGCTAATCGTAGTAGCAGGAAGGCGCGCTTAATCTTCTGTGCCACCGGTAGCCAACCCCTCGCTAATTAACTTCATCACTGCTGAATCAGCCAGTGTTGTCACATCGCCCAACTCACGATTCTCTGCCACATCACGAAGCAACCGCCGCATAATTTTACCTGAGCGAGTCTTAGGGAGCTCTGGCACGATCATGACTTGTCTAGGTTTGGCAATCGGACCAATCTCTTTTGCGACATGATTGCGCAGTTCGGTAATCACATCATCATGTTCGTGGCCAGCGCGCAGAATGACAAATGCGACAATTCCCTGACCAGTTACTTCATCGGCAGCACCAACCACAGCGGCTTCAGCAACTGCTGGATGTGAGACTAGGGCAGATTCAACCTCAGTAGTTGAGATGCGATGTCCAGAAACATTCATTACATCATCAACTCGACCAAGCAACCAAATTGCACCTTCTTCATCCCATTTTGCGCCATCACCAGCAAAATATCGATTACTAAATCGACTCCAATAAGTTTCTTGATAGCGTGCCATGTCGCCCCAGATGCCGCGCAGCATGCTCGGCCATGGTTCAGTCAACACAAGATACCCACCATGACCTAAGCCAACTTCTTGCCCAGCATCATCAACAATTTTTGCGCTAATGCCAGGCAGCGGGATCATGGCCGAACCAGGTTTTGTTGCAGTCACACCAGGCAACGGCGAGATCATGATCGCACCTGTTTCAGTTTGCCACCAGGTATCAACAATTGGACAGTTATTGCCGCCAATTACTTCGCGATACCACATCCATGCTTCTGGATTAATTGGTTCACCAACTGAACCAAGCAAACGCAAACTTGATAAGTCAGCTTCTGCTGGAAATTGGTCGCCCCACTTCATGAAAGTTCTAATTGCAGTTGGCGCGGTATACAACTGGGTTACTTTGTATTTCTCAATTAACTTCCACCAACGAGATTTAGTTGGAGTATCAGGCGTTCCTTCATACATTAACTGGGTAGTGCCATTACTCATTGGACCATAAACAATGTATGAGTGTCCTGTTACCCAACCAACATCAGCAGTACACCAATAGATATCTGATTCTGGTTTTAAATCAAAAACATTAAAGTGGGTGTAACTGGCTTGAGTTAGATAACCACCGCTGGTATGCAAAATACCTTTTGGTTTTCCAGTAGTGCCTGAGGTATACAAAATAAATAATGGATGCTCGGAATCAAATGGAACTGGATCATGTTGGTCACTTTGTGCATCAACTAAGTCATGCCACCAAATATCTCGATCAAACCAAGCCACATCTTGATTGGTGCGCTTAACAACTAAGACGTTCTCAATAGTAGGTGATGCATCAACTGCTTCATCAACCGCTGGTTTTAGTGCTGAAGCACTTCCACGACGATAGCCACCATCTGCGGTAATAACTAACTTTGCGGCGGCATCTTCAATGCGACTTCGAAGTGCTTCAGCGGAGAAACCACCAAACACCACTGAGTGCACCGCACCAATTCGAGCGCAAGCCAACATGGCAATTGCTGCTTCTGGAATCATTGGCAGATAAATCGCAACGCGATCACCAGCAGAAATACCTAGCTGCAACAGTGCGTTAGCTGCCCTTGAAACTTCCGACTTAAGTTCAGCATAAGTAATAGTTCTGGTATCGCCCGGTTCGCCTTCCCAATAAAGCGCAACTCGATCGCCATGGCCAGCTTCAACATGTCGATCGACACAGTTATATGCCACATTTAATTTTCCGCCAACAAACCATTTTGCAACGGGAACGCCGCTCCAATCAAGCGCTTGCTGCCACTTGGTATGCCAACTTAATCGATCAGCTTGGCTCTCCCAGAACTTAATTCGATCAGCATCGGCTAAGCCGTAAAGCCCAGGTTGCGCATTTGCTTGAGCGGCAAAACTGGCACTTGGCGGGAAGTGTCGGTTTTCATGCAACAAGTTCTCAACGGCATCGGTGCTCATGGTTCCCCTTAAGTTCAATGGGTAGATGTTGGCTTATGGCCACACCCGCAGGCAAGTGGACTTTAGCCAAGTTATCCCCAGTTCTGAAATTCACCTACTAAATGGCTTGATGTAACCGCATGCTCTGGCCGTGAAGACTGGATTTGCACTGCTTAGTCGAGACGCTGACTTAATCTCGATTGCGCTGCAGGCTGCAGCAGCAGTGAATATCGAGCTACGGTTATTAGATGACTATCCTGCAATCAACGCAGTGGAATATTTAATTGCCGACCCAAGAGCATTAGTTGATCAGCCGGGTTTAAAGCCAGATCTATTAATTAGTTCAGTGTTAACCGATTCA
>JBIJDU010000032.1:0-9307 GCA_044343935.1 Candidatus Nanopelagicales bacterium
GAAGTAGATATAGAACTGCCATTCGAACGTAAACACCATTTTTCACTTGATCCACAATTAGCGATCTCTCCCCGTCCGCAACTTGTGAACTAATTTCAATTCCTCGGTTCATCGGACCTGGATGCAGTACAATTCCAGCGGGTTTCATTAAGTTAGCGCGAGCAAGGTCAAGTCCATACCGATTTGAGTATTCTCTTGCGCTTGGAAAAAAAGCCGCTTGCATCCGCTCTTGCTGAACACGTAACATCATAACAACATCGGCTTCAACTAAGGCTTCATTTAAATCATAATTAATTTGCACCGGCCAAGTACTCATCTGATTAGGTAATAATGTAGGTGGTGCAACTAAAGTAACTTTTGCACCAAGCGTATTTAGTAACCAAACATTCGATCTCGCAACTCTGGAATGTAGTACATCGCCTACGATCACCACTTTTATGCCAGTTAAATCACCGCTAGCGCCACCTAACACCCGCCTAATCGTGAATGCATCAAGCAAAGCTTGAGTTGGATGTTCATGCGTTCCATCTCCAGCATTAATCACGTTGGCATCAATCCAGTTCGAATTTGCCAAACGATGTGCAGCACCACTTGCAGAATGCCGTATCACGATGGCATCGGCTCCCATAGCCTTTAATGTGAGCGCAGTGTCTTTGAGACTTTCACCTTTTGAAACACTTGAACCCTTAGCGCTGAAATTAAGAACATCAGCAGATAACCGTTTAGCAGCTGCTTCAAATGAAATTCGAGTTCGGGTGGAATCCTCGTAGAACAAGTTTACGATGGTTCTGCCTCTAAGTGTGGGCAATTTCTTAATTGGACGATCGCTAATGACACTTAGCTTTTGTGCAATATCCATAATTGCAATTGCGTCAATTTTTGTTAAATCTTCAGTAGAGAGCAAATGTTTCATTTGTCTGCCTTTACTGTGACTAGATCCAAACCATCAATCTCGGTCAACTGAACCTGAACGCTCTGATTTAGCGAAGTTGGAATATTTTTACCGACATAATCTGCTCTTATAGGTAGTTCTCGATGTCCTCGATCTACCAGCACGGCCAATTGAACGGCAGCAGGCCTACCAAGCTCACTTATCGCATCTAATGCAGCCCTTATCGTCCTGCCCGAAAAAAGTACGTCATCTACCAAAACCACCAGTTTATTGTCGATCCCACCTTGCGGAACTGTGGTCTCCGCAAGTGGGCGCGGTCCGCGCAGCCTGAGATCATCTCGGAACATCGTAATATCTAATGAACCAACTGGAACTTCAGTGTTCTCAATCTCGGAAATCTTTGCTGATATCCGCTTGGCCAACGGAACACCCCGACTGGGAATTCCCATTAAGACTAGATCTTGATTTGAGGTGCGCTCAATAATTTCATGAGCAATTCGAGAAGTGATACGAGAAATATCATCTGCACTTAGCAGCACTCCATTAGTTGAGTGCTGCCGATTCTCCGAGGTCGGAGCCATTCGGCTTCTCCTTCTCAGCCTCACAGGACTGCGTTAAAGGTTGGTGAAACCTACCACATGAAGTTATCTGATATCGGATCGTGCATGTCCTATTTGGTGAACTCGCACACCGTTGGTGGTGCCTGACTGACCAGGAGGAACTCCGGCAATCACAACTACCGTTTCACCATCTTTAGCTCGTCTTGTTTCCATCAGCATTTGATCCAGATGACGGACCATCTCATCAGTGCTTGATGCCGGGGCCACCTCAAAACTTTGCACTCCCCAAACTAGCGATAACTGCCTTCTCACCTGTTCCATTGGGGTGAATGCAAGTAACGGTACAACTGGTCGCAATCTTGAAACTAACCGGGCTGATCTGCCAGTTTCGGTAAACGCACATAAATAACTTGCCGAAACTGATTGCGCGATTTGTACTGCGCCCCGGGTGACAGCATAGGCTGTTGACTTTATCGAATCAGTTCCTAAATCTGGCAGTTTTGTACCGCCATCTCGCTCGATAGTTTCAATTATCGAAGACATCACACTAACTACGTGTGCTGGGTCTACCCCAACGCTAGTTTCTGCTGAAAGCATCAATGCATCGGCACCATCAAAAACTGCATTTGCCACATCTGATGTTTCAGCACGCGTAGGACGATGTGAATTAACCATCGAATCCAGCATTTGCGTGGCCACAATAACTGGTTTGGCAAACTGACGAGAGAGTGTTATTGCCCGCTTTTGCACAATCGGAACTTGCTCAAGTGGCAATTCAACTCCAAGATCGCCGCGAGCTACCATGATGGCATCAAATGCTTCAATAATCTCAACCAGGGCATTCACTGCTTGTGGCTTTTCAATTTTCGCAATGACCGGAACGTGGATTTTCATTTCATCCATTATTCGTTTTACGTCTGCATAGTCCTGTGCGCTTCGCACAAAGGACAGTGCAACCATATCAATTCCAGCACCTAGTGCCCAGCGCAGATCTTCCTCATCTTTGTCAGAAAGCGCAGGCACACTTACTGCTACTCCTGGCAGATTAATTCCCTTGTTGTTAGAGACATTGCCACCTTCAACCACTTCACAAAAAACATCCGTGTTGGTTTTTGATTTAACTTTGAGCGCAACTAAGCCATCATCAATCAAAATCACATCATCTGGATTTACATCGCCAGGTAATCCTTTATAGGTGGTGCTGGCTTTCTCTTTCGTGCCAAGATATTCGTCGGTCGTGATGATGAAATCATCGCCTGAAACTAGTTCAACAGGCCCATTTTCAAATAAGCCTAATCGAATCTTAGGTCCTTGCAGATCAGCAAAAATGCCAATATCGACATTTCGATTCTTTGCTGCAGATCTGATGTCTGCCAGCATTTTTATCTGATCAGCCCGATTGCCATGTGACATGTTTAGCCGAGCTACATTCATTCCAGCATCAATTAATTTTTCAATATTCGCAACAGATGCCGTTGCAGGACCCATGGTTGCAACAATTTTGGCTCGACGCATAACCGAACCCTATCTAATTGCAATAAAGCGGGTGTGGATCACACGGTAAGCGGACGGGTCGATGCCCTAACTGGCCTTGGGAGCGGACTGGCCACACCTGACAGGTAGGTATCAACCGAGGCTGCAGCTGCTCGACCTTCGGCAATCGCCCAAACGATCAGCGATTGACCGCGACCAGCATCACCACAAACAAAAACCCCAGGCACTGCGGTACTGAAATCATCGTTGCGACTTAATGCTCCCCGATCTGACAATTCCAGTCCCAATTGATCTATAAGCGGCGACTTTTCCGGACCAGTGAATCCCATGGCGAGTAGTACTAAATCTGCTTCCAGCTTAATTTCAGATCCTTCAACTGGCTGCAATTTCCCATCCTGGAAAGTTACTTCCACTAATTCAATACCAGTTAACTGGCCATTTTCGCCAATAAAGCGCTGGGTCGAAACTGCATAGCGTCGCTCGCCACCTTCTTCGTGTGCCGAGGTGACCTTGTATGTCATCGGAAAGGTTGGCCAAGGTTGATAATTTGGCCGCTCCGCTGGTGGTCTTGGCATGATTTCTAGTTGGACAATGCTGGCAGCTCCTTGTCGAATAGCAGTGCCAAGGCAATCTGCACCAGTATCACCGCCACCAATAATGATAACTTTTTTATCTGTGGCAGAAATTTCTACTCTTGCTGGATCTGCATCTTCCGCTAACGCTCGGTTTGCTAACGGCAAAAATTGCATAGCTTGGTAAACGCCAGAAAGCTCCCGGCCGGGCACTGGTAGATCACGCCACTGCGTTGCGCCATTGGCAAGGACTACCGCGTCATATCGGCGAAGCAATTCTGCGCCATCTATATCAACGCCAACATTTACGCTGGTGCGGAACTTGACTCCTTCAGCTTCTAATTGTGCGATTCGTCGGTCAAGCACCCATTTTTCCATTTTAAATTCAGGGATGCCGTATCGAAGTAATCCACCAACACGATCTGCGCGTTCATATACCGCAACAGTGTGACCCACTCGTGCTAACTGTTGGGCAGCCGCCAATCCGGCGGGTCCAGAACCAACAATTGCTACCGTCTTGCCGGTTAACCGCTCTGGCGGCATTGGTTTAACAAATCCATTTCGCCAAGCCTGATCAGATATCTCAACTTCAACATGCTTAATGGCCACTGCCTCTTGGTTAATTGCGACAACACATGCGCTTTCGCATGGAGCTGGACATAACTTTCCTGTAAATTCAGGAAAATTATTTGTCGCGTGCAGTCTTTCACTAGCTTCTTCCCACTCACCACGCCAAACCAAGTCATTCCATTCTGGAATTAAATTGCCAAGCGGGCAACCATTGTGACAAAACGGGATTCCACAGTCCATGCAACGACCTGCTTGTTCCTGGGTGGCATGAGTTGGGTGCTCGAGGTAAACCTCTTTCCAATCTCTAATGCGAACGTCAACCGGGCGACGGACTGGTGTTTCTCGAGGCGTAGTTATAAAACCTTTTGGATCAGCCATTGACAGCCTCCATAATCGCGGTTACCACATCTTGTCCGGTTGCTTCAGCCCTAGCAGTGGCCTCGAGTACTTTTTTGTAGTCGGTAGGCATTATCTTAGTGAAGCGACTCCTTGAATTCGGATCTTGAAGTAATTCTTTAGCGAGAACGGAATCAGTTTCATCAAGATGTTTCTGCAAATAATTTTCTACAAAATCCCAATCAGTGTCACTGATTTCTTCTAATTCCACCATCTCCCGGTTAACGAAACCTAAGTTGAGATCCAGCACATAAGCAATTCCACCGCTCATGCCTGCTGCAATATTCCGGCCAGTTTTGCCCAGAATGAGAACTCGACCACCAGTCATGTACTCACAGGCGTGATCACCCGTACCTTCTACTACCAAAGTAGCACCTGAGTTTCGCACCGCGAATCGTTCGCCCACAAGACCGCGAATAAAGAGCTCACCTGAAGTTGCGCCATAACCAATAACGTTGCCAGCAATCACATTTTCGCTCGCGTTAAAATTAGCACTACGATCTGGCCGAATCACAATTTTTCCACCACTTAGTCCCTTACCAACATAGTCATTTGCATCTCCCTCAACTATTAAAGTCAAACCTCGAGGGATGAACGCACCTAATGATTGGCCAGCAGAACCGCTAAAGATGAATCGGATAGTTTCATCTGGCAACCCCTCGCCGCCATACTTTCTGGTAATTTCAGCACCAAGCATTGTGCCTACCGTTCGATTGACGTTTCGGATTTCAAACCTGCCAACAACTGGCTCTCGATTATTTAAGGCCGAAGATGCGGCGGCGATTAACTGATTATCCAGCGCCTTAGCCAATCCATGTTCTTGTCCTGTCGTGTTATGTAGTGCAGAGTCAACATCAGTTGGTCGGAAGAACAATGGCTGCAGATCTAACCCTGCTGCTTTCCAATGGCCCACAGCATCAATCACGTCCAGCAGTTCAACATGGCCAATGGCTTCATCTAGCGATCTAAAACCAAGTTGCGCTAACAACTCTCTTACTTCTTGTGCGATATATTCAAAGAAATTCACCACAAACTCTGGCTTTCCAGAGAATTTCTCTCGGAGAACTGGATTCTGGGTGGCCACGCCAACAGGACAAGTATCTAGATGACAAACTCTCATCATCACACAACCCATTACAACTAACGGCGCCGTAGCAAACCCAAACTCCTCTGCTCCTAATAGTGCGGCGATCATGACGTCACGGCCAGTTTTGAGTTGACCGTCTGTTTGAACCACAACACGATCACGAAGACGATTTAGTAACAATGTCTGTTGGGTTTCAGCTAGACCTAATTCCCAAGGTGCACCAGCATGTTTAAGCGAGGTTAATGGACTTGCTCCAGTTCCTCCGTCGTGCCCAGATATCAAAATCACATCAGCATGAGCCTTAGCAACTCCCGCTGCAACAGTGCCGACGCCAACTTCTGAAACCAACTTCACATGGACCCGAGCCTGATTGTTGGAGTTCTTTAGATCATGAATCAATTGCGCTAAATCTTCAATCGAATAAATATCATGATGCGGTGGTGGACTAATTAGTCCCACACCAGTTGTGGAATGTCGAGTCTTTGCGATCCAAGGATAAATCTTTTTCCCTGGCAGCTGCCCACCCTCACCTGGTTTTGCACCCTGGGCCATCTTGATTTGAATATCATCAGCGTTAACTAAATATTCTGAAGTAACACCAAATCTTCCGCTCGCTACTTGTTTGATTGCACTTCGTTTTGAGTCACCATTTTCCATAGCAATGAATCGTTCTGGATCTTCGCCGCCTTCGCCAGTATTTGATTTTCCGCCAATGCGATTCATGGCAATGGCTAACGTTTCATGCGCTTCGGCTGATATCGAACCATAAGACATGGCTCCGGTTGAGAATCGCTTAAGAATTTCAGAAGCTGGCTCCACCTCATCTATTGAGATGGCGGGTCGATCAGATTTAAATTTCATCAATCCACGCAATGTCATTAAGCGTTCATTTTGATCATTAACACGATCTGTGTATTCCTTAAATAGTTCATATCGACCAGCCCGAGTTGAATGCTGTAACTTGAAAACAGTTTCTGGGTCAAATAAGTGCGGCTCACCTTCGCGTCGCCATTGATATTCCCCGCCAATAGTTAATTGTCTATGCTTTGGTGAAATTCCACTTGGCGGATATGCGATGTCATGGCGCCGCTTAACCTCTTCTGCAATAACATCAAGTCCGACGCCCCCCAGTTTTGAAACTGTCCCGGTAAAGTATTCGTCAACAAAATCTTGAGAAAGTCCAATCGCTTCAAATATCTGCGCTCCCCGATAAGAAGCTACGGTACTAACTCCCATTTTCGACATTACCTTTAGGACACCCTTGCCAAGCGCCTTTACTAAATTACGAACAGCTTTCTCAGGCGTAATGCCAGTGATCAATCCGTTACGAACCATGTCTTCAATAGATTCCATCGCCAAATAAGGATTTATTGCGGCAGCTCCGTAACCAATCAAAAGCGCTACGTGATGTACTTCTCTTACGTCACCTGCTTCAACAATCAATCCAACCTGTGTTCGAGTTCCGCGCTGAACCAGGTGATGGTGCACTGCTGAAGTTAGCAAGAGCGATGGAATTGGTGCAAGGTCGGTCGTGCTATCTCGGTCACTCAATATTATGAAGGTTTTTCCAGCTTCAACTAAGTTGTCAACTTTTTCGCAAATCTCAGTCAACTTAGCTTTTAATGCGGCACCACCGCCTTCAACATCATACAAACCATAAATTCGTTCCGCGGAGAAGTCAGATAGATTCGGTTCGCGATGGATATTAATTATCTTTGCTAAATCATCATTATCAATTACTGGGAATGGCAAAACCACCTGTCGGGCATGTTCTGGAGTGGCTTCTAAAATATTTCGCTCTCGCCCGATACTGCTAACCAAGGAAGTAACAATTTCTTCCCGAATAGCATCCAGCGGAGGATTGGTCACTTGCGCAAAGAGCTGCTTGAAATATTCAAATAGCAATCTTGGCTTGTCCGACAGAACCGCCAACGGGGTATCTGTGCCCATGGAACCTAGTGCTTCGCCGCCCGTTTTTGCCATTGGTTGTAACAGAATTCGAAGTTCTTCCTCGGTGTAACCAAATATCTGCTGCCGGCGAAGTACTGAGTCATGCGTATGAACTACATGCTCTCGTGCTGGAATCTCATCCAGATAAACAACTTGATCTTCTACCCACTGTCGATACGGTTGAGCAGAGGCAAGTTCTTGTTTTATTTCTTCATCTTCAATAATGCGTCCAGCTTTCGTGTCAACCAGAAACATTTTGCCAGGCTGTAACCGACCTTTTCGAATAACATTCCTTGGTGCGATTTCTAAAATCCCAGCCTCCGAGCCAAGCACTACTAGACCATCATTAGTTACCCAAAACCGACCGGGACGCAGACCATTTCGATCAAGTACCGCACCAATTAATTCCCCATCTGTAAAAGTTACGCAGGCCGGACCATCCCAAGGCTCCATTAAGCATGAATGAAATTCATAAAATGCTTTTTTGTTGGGATCGATATTGCTGTCATTTTCCCAAGCTTCTGGAATCATCATCAATACTGCATGTGGAAGGCTTCGTCCGCCTAAATGGAGCAATTCCAAAACTTCATCAAATGATGCTGAGTCTGATGCATTTGCCGTACCGATTGGGAACGAACGAGATATATCGCCACCCAATAACTGACTTTGAAGTAATGACTCGCGCGCTTTCATCCAATTTCGATTTCCAGCTACCGTGTTGATTTCACCATTATGAGCGATATATCGGTAAGGATGCGCCAGTGGCCAGGATGGAAATGTATTGGTACTGAAGCGGGCATGCACTAATGCAAGTGATGTTTCCATCCGACTATCTTGTAAATCTGGAAAAAACTTGCGCAATTGCGATGACGTGAGCATTCCTTTGTAAACAATGGTGCGCGCTGATAGCGAAGGCATGTATGCCCCAGTTTCATTTCCTAGCCGCTTCCGCAAGAAAAAAGTTAATCGATCTAGTTCTATTCCAGACTTCGAGCCATCAGCGCTGGCAACAAACAACTGCAGCATTCGAGGTAGCACAGCAAGCGCACCTGCACCAATCCCGTTCGTATTCACGGGTACGTCACGCCACCCTAGAACCTGCAGAGATTCAGATAAAGCCAGATCCGTTACTTTTACTTTTAATTCTTCTTCGGCCTCGTCGGTATCTGGAATGAAGACAATTCCCGCCGCATATCTACCCAACTCCGGTAGATCGAAATCAACTACTTCACGAAAGAACAAATCTGGTATTTGAATCAATATACCCGCGCCATCACCACTGTCAGGATCTGCTCCAGCAGCACCTCGATGCTCTAGATTCTCCAAACCAGTTAGGGCTAAATCTAGAATTTGATGAGAACGTTCACCATTTAACTTAGCTACCATCGCCACACCGCAGGCGTCGCGCTCGGCGGCAGCGTTATACAAGCCAACCTTGCCTGGCAAAGAATTTAATGGTGCGAGATTTTGATTGATCACAGGCGTCTCCAGAGTAGTTTGGGGACGCCGTTGGCCCAAGGGGTGAACAATAACAGAACTAGGCTAAGAAGCCACCAGTAATGGTGCCTAATAGATGTGTGGCAGCACCAGCAGCAACACCCAGCAGCAATTGTCGAAAACCGCTACGGAACCAATTCTCATCTGTAATAGTGCCTACCATTGCACCAGTTCCAAACAACGCAATCGCAGTAATTGTTGCGGCATAGAAAACTGACTCGGCACCCAAGATATAAGGAATAAGCGGCACTATTGCTCCAAGTGCAAATGACACAAATGATGATGAAGC
>JBIJDU010000021.1:0-24409 GCA_044343935.1 Candidatus Nanopelagicales bacterium
TTTAGAAGAAACTGGTTACTTAGTTAAACTAGAGACAGCACTTAAACCAATCAGTTATGAATCAAATGGAAGACCAAAAACGGTCTACTACTGGAGTGCATCGGAATTGGCTTTCGATCACAATGTGATTCCGAATGATGAGGTGTCACAACTTCGTTGGGTCACGCTGGCTGAAGCCACTGATCTGCTGACTTATGAGCATGATGTAGCAGTAGTTACCGAAGCACTAGCGTTAACTAACACGGGCGTGAAGACGGCAATTGTGCTGCGGCATGCCATCTCGACAAAGCGCGAAGAATTCCATGGTGATAATGATTTACTGCGACCATTAGCCCCTGCCGGGTTTTCGCAACTCCCCCAAATTTCCGCTTTGCTGGCCGCATATGGCGTTACTACCTTAATAAGTTCGCCTGCAATTAGGTGTAGGCAAACACTTGAGCACTACTGCATTCAAGAAGGTTTAGCGATAGCCGAAAATCCATTGTTGCTCGAAGAAAATGAAGACTTTACGCAAGCAGAATGGGATGCGCTGCTTACTCACCATAGTTCAGTTGCACTTTGTACCCATCGGCCAGTGATAGATGAATTGGCTGAATTCGAACCAGATGCCGCTGATCTATTAATCGACCTGCCACCCGCGGGAGTGGTAGTTCTATCTTGGAATTATGCCGGTGAGTTGATTTCGGCAGAACGCCATCTAATTTAGTTCGAAATTCAACTATTTCAGACTTTCATTGTATCCTTGCCAAATGCCGGTACTAACCCCTGGAAAGTTAAGTCCTAAGCGAGATGTGCCATCTCACATAATTAGACCGCCCTATGTAGGAAAGCGCTCCCCAGATCGGTTTAAAGGCTCTGAGATTCAAACCTCAGAGGTCATTGCTGCGATGCGGATCGCGGGTGCGTTAGCAGCAGATGCTGTACAACTTGCTGGAAAAACCGCAGCACCTGGGGTCACCACAGATCAGATTGATGCCGTTGTGCATGAGTTCCTTTGTGACAACGGGGCATACCCTTCTACCTTGGGTTATCGGGGATATCCAAAATCGTGTTGCACCTCACTTAATGAAGTGATTTGCCATGGCATTCCAGACTCAACTGTGATCCAGGATGGTGACATTCTTAATGTTGATGTAACTGCTTATATCCATGGCGTACACGGTGATACAAATGCCACATTTTTAATTGGTGATGTTACCGATGAGGATAGATTACTCGTTGAACGCACTAAAGAAATGCTCGATCGTGCGATTGCCGTGGTAGCGCCAGGACGACAGATAAATGTAATTGGCCGAGTGATTGAAGCTTATGCCAAACGATTTGGTTACGGAGTAGTCGAAGATTTCACTGGTCATGGCGTTCATACCGTGTTTCATTCAGGACTGATCATCCCTCATTACGATGATCCAGGTGCCACCACGATTATGGAAGCTGGCATGACCTTCACAATTGAACCGATGATTACTTTAGGGACTATTGATTACGATGTTTGGCCAGATGACTGGACTATCACAACCAAAGACAAACTTCGCACCGCGCAATTTGAACATTCTTTAGTGGTAACTCAAACTGGTGCAGAGATTCTAACTTTACCTAGTGGGCGAATATGAGTAATGTGAAATGGCTATCGGCTGCTGAGCAACAAGCTTGGCGAAATTGGATTGCAGTTACGATTAAATTACCGGAAGCACTCTCGCGAGATTTGGAATCTTCACATGGACTGACTTTGACTGATTATGAGATCTTGGCACATTTAAGCGAGAGTCCTGATCGCAGAATGCGAATGAGTGAACTTGCTAATGCCACACTCGCTTCTCGATCGAAGCTAAGCCACCAGGTTTCTCGACTTGAAGATTTAGGTCTAGTAGAGCGACGAATCTGCAATGCCGATGGACGCGGTCAATTTGCGCACCTAACACCAAAAGGTTGGCGCAAGATTCAAGCTGCAGCAAGAGATCACGTAAGTTCGGTTCGACGACACTTGGTGGACGTACTGGGGAAAGATTTCTTAGAGTTAGGTAGGCTAACACTTCAGATTTCAAAGCATCTAAATTCAATTGAGGCTGGTGTGCAACCTAAAAAGTGAGCAATCGTCAGTTCGTTTCATCAGGTGCAACTCGTGTCTAACATAATCCCACTTGAAACTGCCGAAAAATCTAGAGTCGCGCTGAGAAAAATCTATTTCATATTGGGTATTGGCGTTATGGCCTGGGTGCCACGGTTTCCTGAACTGCAGGACCAGCTTGATATTTCTGCGAGTTACTTTGGATTTTTGATCAGTTTTGGCTCTGGTGGTGCCATTTTGGCTTACGCTTGGATGGGTCATTTCGTACACCACTGGGGCGCAAAGCCCACTATGTACGTTTTCGGAGTGATTACTTATGTCTTTATGACCTTAGTTACATTTACTTCTTCCCCATTTCTATTTCAAATTTTAGTGGTTGTTTTCACAGCCGCTTTAGTTGCGTACAATGTTGCGCTCAATGCCCAAACTATTCTGATTCAGCGAAGCCTAAATCGGCCAGTATTAGGGCAGTTTCATGGTAGCTGGAGTGCTGGCGCGCTGCTCACCTCCGGATTAAGCGGATTAATCGCATTGTTGATTCCGCTTCAGATACACCTGTTGATCTTGTCCATGATTTTGTTACCAATTGCTATTTGGCAAACTGCAAAACTAACCGACACTAAACCGACAGCAGATGAGGAAAACCCAACTCAACCTAAAACTCCAATTCCACCAATTTGGCGTGCGCCAAAACTTCAATGGATTTTGAGTATTGGCATGACTTGTGGAATTTTGATAGATGTCGTTGGGGCAGATTGGCTAACTATCTACACTCATGAGCACCTGGGCGTTCCAACTGGTCCAGATGCCATTCCAATCACCTTGTTTATGCTGGCAGTAATTATTGGCAGATTGAATACTGATCGAGTAGCGCAGGCAATCGGGATGGATAACCTAGTTCGAATTAGTGGATATGTTGGATTCTTAGGCGGGATCATTGCAATCGCTGGATCTCATTTCATGCGAGAAGTCGGCGTATGGCAAGCGCTGTTAGTAGTTACTTTTGGCTATTTTCTTGCAGGAATAGGGACAGCCTGCATGACGCCTGCATTCTTTAGTGCAGCCAGCTGGATTGGTAATTCACCAGCTGCCGTTACGTTATCCAGAATGTCTATGGTCAATCATGTGTTTATCTGGAATGGCAAACTACTGATTGCGGGTATTGCTGGCGCGTTCGGAATGCAAGTTGCATTGTTGATTCCGGCGCTGCTGATGCTAATTACCGTCGCGTTGGCAAAGTATGTTAGGCCTCCCAAAGGAATTAAGGTTTGATCAACAGTTCCGTGATAAAGCAAATTGTTGAACTTGATTCTTCATTCTCAGTTCTCGCTGAAAGATTTCCAAGCTATCCGTTAGTTGGTGCACCAAAAAAAACGGCTTCTCCATTTGAATCCCTAGTTCGAACCATTATCGGTCAGCAATTATCCGGCAAAGCTGCCCAGACAATTGCAGATCGATTAAAGGAACGCCTGGAAATTGTGCCAAGCGCGTTACATGCCGCAAACGTCTCTGATTTAAGATCAATTGGGTTATCTTTAGCTAAAGCCCGGTCAATTCAGGAACTTGCTACTTGCGTAGTTAATGGCTTAGATCTATTAGAATTAGTTGATCAACCTGAAGCAGAAATTCGCAAGGTACTAACCCAAATTTGGGGTATCGGAAACTGGACAGTTGACATGTTTTTGATGTTTGACCTGCACCAGCCAGATATTTGGCCAATCAATGATCTAGGGGTTCAGAAAGGCTGGCAGCTCCTTCATGCGCAACCTGAGCGTCCCAACCCACAAGAATTGCGAAATCTGGGTGAAAAATTTCTGGGGATTCGCTCCGCGGTTGCTTGGTATTGCTGGCGAGCCCTCGAGTTATAGGTTCTCCTCAAAGCCCAGCGAAGTATGATGCTGCTAAGCGATTGGAGCAGAGTGAAAAGGTTACTTATTGGTGCTCTTGCACTTTTACTTCTTACCGGCTGTGGCTCAATTACAACTGATAGTGGTAGTGATACGAGTGCTGAAATTGGTTATGACCGATCCGAAGCCAAGGTAGCTTTGAGCGAAGGGTCTGCCATTGCGGTGGATCAGCAGATGATTCAAACTGCTTCCATCACACTTCGCGTTGACGATGTTGCTCAAAGTGCTGATGAAATCTCTCAATACGTCGCCAGCATTGGTGGCCGAATCGACTCCAAGAACGAATATCGTAATCCTGATAGCAGTGAAATAACTTCAACTGACCTAATGGTGAAGGTTCCAAGCGAGCAATTAGATGCAGCACTAGAGCGATTGAAGAGTTTTGGTGACCTGGAAGGATTCTCCACATCAGCAAGCGACGTAACATTACAAGTAATTGACTTAGATGCACGAATCGCCTCACTGGAATCATCCATCGCAAGCTTGAAGAAACTTCTCGACGAAGCAACAACAGTTACTGATTTGCTTGCTGCTGAAACGGCCCTCTCCCAGCGTCAATCAGAATTGGATAGTCTGAAGTCTCAGCGAACTTATTTGGCTGATCAAATCGAGCTATCTTCTATTTGGATTAGCATTTATCCGAAGAAGGCACTTGATGCGGTAAAGCCAATTGGATTTGTCGCTGGACTAGAAAAGGGCTGGGAAGCAATTGTTGATTTCGCCTCAAACCTGACAACATGGACAGGCCTTGCGTTGCCATGGTTTGGGTTACTGCTAGTGCTAGCTATAGTGCTTAGAATTTTTGGCGCAATAGCAAAATCTCGCCGCAAACGTTAGTTTTTAGCTTGATTGATTAGTGCTTGCCAACTGCCGGCAAGGTTTCGACAGGTTTGTGCCGATGGCGCATCAGATTGCTGTTGTAACCATTGCGCAAACTCTTGGTAACTTGGCTTTGCAGTAGTGGCTAAATACTTCTTGGTCCAGCGAACCGCATCAGCCGGTTCAAATTTTCGTTGATAACTCCGTGAACTCTGGTTACTAGTTAGACCAGCGGCTGTTAATGCCGCAGCCCAACTACCCATTCGCTGCACAATAAGCGCACTACTTGGTTGATCTACTCTGCGTAATGAATCATATTTTGCAACGGAAAGCAGTCCTGATGAGATCTGAGCAACTTGCGTTAAGGCTAAGACTAAATCGGAATCCTTATACCGAACAGTTGCCATTTTCCTCCTTGCCAAAGTATTAACTTACGCTACCATTTAGAGATGTCAGAATCTGTAACAATGTATGGGGCACCATGGTGCGGCGATTGCGTTCGTTCTAAAGCACTTCTAGATCGGCTGAATGTTAACTATGAATACCTTGATGTTGATCAAATTCCAGAGGCCAAAGAGAAAGCAATTGAGATTAGTGGGAGGCAATCCATACCAGTAATTGTCTTTCCTGATAAAAGTTACCTGGTTGAACCAAGCGATCTTGATTTAACAGATAAATTGATTGAATCAAATTTACTTCCTTCGACTGAAACTATGGAGTAAGTAAGACACTCTAAAAGGTGAAATTTGCTGGTTCTAAATTGATTCATCATGACCCGGTTCAAGGAAATTTTCTGTTGAAATGATTGGCTTAACTTCTAACCTTTTCGATCAAGACCATAGTAACCAAAGTCTGGAACGTAAGACAGGGCTCTGGATGCAACATCGACATCTAGCGATCTGCTTTCCTGAAGTTCCGTTACAATCAAAAGTTCAAAAATCAACCGCTGACGCAATGATCAAAGCTCCCAAACTCCGAATAATTCCAGAATCAAAGTAAGCGCCAGCACGACAAGAAAGACTGCAAAAATTCGCTGCAATAACTTTTTCTTAATCTTACTTGCAAATTTTGCTCCAGTGTAACTTCCAATAGCTGCAAGAGCTGCGATTATATAAACTAAATTCCAATCATCACCATTCATTGGAACACCATCAATAACGCGCCAAATCAGCGCGATTGCAGAATTTGAAAGCATTATTAGTAACGAAGTTGCAGTTGCTACTGAGATACTAAGTCCCATTCGCAGTACCATGGCGGGAATTAGTACGACACCGCCGCTGATGCCAACCAATCCAGTTACAAAGCCAACAATTGCACCAATAATTAGCAACGCGTTAAGTGATACCTGCGGCTCAGACTTACCTTGATCTTCAGTGGCCCGGTTCCACATCGAATACGCGGCATAGAACATGATGCCAACCAAAAGAATTTCTAGCCACGTTTCAGAGAGTCGTACGGCAATAAATGAACCTAAACTGGCAAATGGTGCTCCGATTAGGCCCAATATGATCGCGTATCGCAACCTCACCTGTGCCATGCCGCGTCCAAAAATGCCCGCCAAACTTGCAGCAACAACAACCAGTAAGGATCCAGTGGCAGCCTGAACGATTGTGAAGTCAACCGCCACCATCAAAATCGGAATAGTCATCATGACACCACCAGCGCCAATTAACCCTAAAATCACGCCAACGGTTAGCCCAAGTGCAATGCCAATTAGGTCCATGCCTCCACTTTCTCTGGGTATCACCCTAGATCACGGCTCAGTTTTTTCGCAGGCATTCCCCGGATTTCGCTTCCGCCACTTCCAGTAGATACTTAGCCCATGCTTCGAGTAGTCATGATTGTTGTCGCGCTGGTGCTGCTATTTGCTGCGCTCATTGACCTGAGCCGTGCCCCGATGGCGAAACGCTTCCGTTGGTTCTTTGTCGTGCTAATACCGATCATCGGACCGCTAGCTTGGTTCTTCTATGGAAACAAGCCAGATTTGGGTGGTGGTGGCAAGAAGCGAGTTGTCGGACCAGATGATGATCCAGATTATTTGTGGCGAATTGAAAAAGAATTGCGCAAGCGGAAAAAGAACAAGGATGAGTTGTAGTGCAAGCTAGTGAGCGCGCAATAAAGCATCAACGGGTCATTGACGTGATGAATCAATTTGATGTTGATACGGTGATTCTTCGAAAGTCACCAAATACCTCATGGTTTTCTGGTGGCAGAGTTCATGTTCCTAGTAGTTTAGATTCATCGTGTTTTGATATCGTGATCACTAAAGACCACTACTACTTTTACACTAATACTATTGAGGGTCCAAGGTTGGCAGCTGAAGAGTTTCTGCCAACTGACGAGGTTAAAACACATCCGTGGTGGATCGCAAGAGACAACTTGCTACCTGCCGGTGAGCGAGTTGGGTCGGATCTGCCAGGTGGTGATCGAAAGCACATCCCACAATTAGATCAACTGAGGTTCTCGTTAACTGATGGTGAAGAATTAAGGCTTGATGAAATTGCAAGCGATTCAGCTGAAGCACTTTATTCCATCACAGATGGAATAAATCCCGATCAAACGGAGATAGAAATTGCTGGACTGGTCACTGCTGCATTATGGGAGAAAAACTTAGAGACAGTTTTTCTAGGTGTTGCTGGAGCTGAACGTGTTACCAGATTCAGACACCCCTTACCTACCGCAACAAAGGTTGGCAATTTTTTGAGTATCTCAATTTGTGCTCGACGCAAAGGATTGATTGCCAGCGAGACCAGATTGATCTCATTCGAACCAGTCTCATCGGATCGAAATGACCAATATCTTCGGCTATTGAATGTTGAGGCAGCTTTTCTATCTCAGACTAAATCGGGTACGCCGCTATCAACCGCCTTTAAGGCCGGGGCGAGCGAGTATGTAATTCAAGGATTTGCAAGCAATGAGTGGCATCACCATCATCAAGGTGGTCCAACAGGTTTCTTGCCTCGCGAGGTCATTGCCAATGCTGATACAAATCAACTACTCGGGCTCAATCAGGCGGTCTCTTGGAACCCAACTGCGCTGGGGCTAAAGGCTGAAAGCACCTGGATAGTCAAGGAATCGGCACCTCGACAGTTAGGTAAAGACCTCTGGTGGCCACAAGTTCTGGTGGCAGGCCATTCCAGACCTGGCCTGCTAGAAATTAGCTAGTTTTTGGGTAATCCGGGTTGATTTTCCTGGAGGTCAGACCGCATCTTGGATTTTCACAGCCGCATTTATTGACACCTACTCATGAATACTGCCAAACTCACGCCGTTAGAGGTCTGACCACTGGAGGATATAAGTGCGCTGTGCAGTAGTGCCGGTAGCTCGGCCCACCTTCGATACCCAGAAGGCAGCGCAACTCACCGATCAGGCATTCGCACTCTTGGCTGAAATTGGATTTGAATTACATGGTGCCAAAACATTGGTTATGACTCCAGATGATTTAGCTAAAGCGAAAACAGAATTAATTGATGATGCAGATTTATACATTTTGATGCAGTCATCATTTTCTGACGCATCCCCTGCGGTCTCGCTATTGAGTGAAAAATCTGCGCCGGTTCTTCTCTGGTCTTTTCGTGAACCCGGCGAAATAGGCGAGAGATTACTGCTTAATTCAATGTGTGGTTCTAATCTTGCGGCCCACGCACTGGTACATGCCGGTAAAGACATTTATCACCTGCATGGTAATCCAGCTGAAGCCAGAACCAAATCAGTGCTAACTGCGGTCCTGAATGGGCAGATGCCAAATGCTGAAGAACCAGAGCTTAAAGTTGATCAATCGCTGGCGGATTTAGAAATGATAAAAAAAATTCTGAATGCTATTCGAGGAACCAAGATCGGCGCAATTGGTGACGCTCCTCCAGGTTTTACCCCATGCGTATATGACGCCAATCAATTGATTGAATTGTTTGGTATTGAAGTTGAACCATTAACGGTAGATGAAATTTTTGAACGAATTGCCAGCGCAGATGCTGGTGCAGTTGCTGTTGAATATGCTGCAGCTGTTGCTGCGCAGCCATCGCTGGGTTCGGTTAACCAGGATGAAGCCACTAAGGTGTCAGCAACAACTGTGGTGCTTGATGATTGGAAAACCAAATCAGATTTAGCTGCAATTGCGGTTCGATGCTGGCCAGAATTTCCTACCCAACTTGGTGCCTGCCCATGTGGTGCATTAAGCCGCATGGCAGATCGCGGGACTGCTACAGCTTGTGAACGCGATGTCTTAGGTGCAGTGACAATGTTGCTCATGGAAGAACTTGGAGCAGGTACAACATATTTGGTTGACGTAGTTGATCAAGATCCATCACAGAATTTGATTCGCTTATGGCATTGTGGCGCAGCTGCCACTAGCCTGGCGGCAAATCCCGCCGATGCAACGCAATTCACGCATTGCAATCGTAAACTCGGCGTGGCAGGAAATTTCCCGCTCAAGACTGGTCCGGTGGTTGTGGCCAGGCTTGATCAGGATGTAGACCCGAGCAACCCCACGGGACTACGGTTGATTATCAGCAACGGAGAATCCATTTCTGCTGAGAATCAGTTTCAAGGGAATACGGCAACAGTGAAGATGGAAGTCGCAGCTGATGCCTTTGTCAACGGTTTAATTACCCGCGGCTTCCCACACCATTTGGTACTGGCGTGGACTGACATCAGACCACAACTGCGCCAAATGGCAAAACTCCTATCTATCCCACTAATTGAATGGTGACCGGTCATCATTCAGAAAATGAGGTAATCGAATGAACAAGAGTTCATCTCGTATGCGTTCACGATTGATGCGTGTAATGGCTCTGGCTGTTTCAGCGTCTCTGGTGTTTGCATTTAACACACCTGCAAATAGCAATACTAGGCTAAGTGGAGAAATTGAATTTTTCCATTGGCGAGGTGAAGATCGCGTATTTATTGACCAGATCATCGCCTCTTTTGTTAAGCGGAACCCAGGCGTGAAAATCACCCAAACGATTGTGACTTCGGCTGAACATCAGTCAACAGGAACGACGAGAATTCTTGGAAACAAGGAAATCGCTCTTTATTCGGTTTGGCGTGATCGTTACTCCGCAAAGGAATATCTCAATGCAGGAATCATGGAAGACTTGTCAAAAGAGCCGTTCCTGAAAAACTTCAACGATGCATCCATCTCTACAGCAACTATCGATGGAAAAGTGTATGCACCTTTCCTTCACGCTCTGTTTAATATGCCGCTGTATAACACCGAAATTTTCGCCAAGGAAGGGCTTACCCCACCTCGCACTTGGCCAGGACTACTGCGGCTATGTAAAGACCTGAAGGCCAAGGGCTACGTGCCAATGGCATGGGAAGGATCAGTGCGAGGCCAGGCGATGCAGTTGATTAACGCCATGTTGGCTAACTCAATGCCAGATCCAAACACCTCTTATGGAACCTTAACGGCATCAGGTCAGGTCACCGAACCATGGTTCATGGATGGAGTTGCAAAGAAGTTTGAAGAAATGCATAAAGCAGGATGCTTCCCAGAGAACGCCCTTGGCGTTACAGAAGCTGCTGCCAATGCACTTTTTGCTTCAGGCAGAGCTGCAATTCGTCCTACCGGCTCATTCAGCATGGGAGCTGTGAAAACCCTGAATCCAGCGATGGCTGGCAAGATGAAGATGATGATGATCAACTCTCAGAATGCAAGCTCTAAAGCTAAGTTCCAGGGAATTCATAACGTTCAGTTCGGACTTGCTGTAAACAAATTGGCCAGCGCTGGCGACAAGGCAATTGCCAAAGCATTTATTGCTCATTTGGCAACACCGCGTAATGGATGGATCTATGCAAACGGTTCATCACAGCACGTCACCATTAAGGGTGTTAACTACTCAGGCAATCCAGACCTTTCCAATCTTGAAGTTTGGTTGAGCAGAAAAACACTTCTAGCTCCTCGATTCCAGCCACCAACAGCAAAAGCTATTGCTGCAGGTATTGCAATTGAGAACATGCTGATTCAGATTGCAGGTGGCGCAAAAACCCCTGCTGCTGCAGCTGCTGAGTTCCAGCCAATCATCGATCAGGCGCGACGCTAAACTCGATGTCAGGTAAATCAAGCAACGACACCCTCAGTCATTCGACTGAGGGTGTCGTTGACCCTCGAAACAAAAAGGCCAATCGTGGGCTAAAGCGCAAGCAGAATAGACCTTTGATTTTATTTGCTGGTCCGGCTGTTGCCTTATACGCGATCTTTTTTTTATACCCTGGTGTCAACTCGCTTTGGCTTTCAGTATTCGAATGGAATGTACTGGAGTTTAAGCCTCGAGAGTTCAATGGTTTAGACAACTACGTTCGATTAGCGACCGATGATATTGTTTTCAAAACGGCACTATTTAACAACTTAGAATTAATGCTTTGGGTGGTCCTGTTTCAAGGTGGACTTAGCCTTCTGCTTGCATTGATGCTCGTGAAAAATACCAAGACTACCGTTCTACTCCGAGCAATTTATTTCTTCCCTACCATTTTATCTTCAGTATCTGTTGGATTGATTTGGTCATTTATGTTTGAGTCCAATCTTGGCGTAATCAACACAGCTCTGAACAGTCTTGGCTTTTCTCAATTGACCGCAAACTGGCTTGGTGATGAAGCCATTGCGCTGTATGCCATTGTGGTCACTCAAGTTTGGTTTCACACTGGTCAAATGATGGTTATCTATGTTGCTGGCTTGCAGCAAATTCCTGCTGAGCTTTATGAATCGGCAAGAATTGATGGAGCCAATGCATTTCAGATATTTCGAAGAGTGACTTGGCCATTAATAATCCCGACTGGTTTTGTGGTAATTGCGTACACCACAATTCAATCGTTCCGCGCTTTCGACTTGATTTACACAATGACTGGTGGTGGTCCAAACTATTCAACCGAAATCTTGGCTACCCGAATTTATACAATCGGTCTTCTTGATGGACGATACGGTTACGCAGCAGCTCAAAGTGTATTTTTCATGATCACAATTGCGTTAATCACCATGCTACAACGCAGACTATTGCGGACAAGGACCTAATTGAAATGGTAGTGAAATTAGCACGCGGTCTGATTCATGTATTTGTTGTCGCTCTGGTATTGATTCCTGTCATGATTATCTTCTTGGCTACGTTCAAACCAGATCTAGAAATTCTGTTGAATCCGCTTGGGATCCCGGAAACCTTTTCCCTAGCAAACTACAGCCAGCTGCTGTCCACTAGCGGGATTTCACAAAGCTTCATGAATAGCGTAAAAGTGACCTTGATTTCTGTTTTTATCACGTTAAGTCTGGCAAGCATGACCTCATACGCCATCGCAAGGTTAGCGAGAATTTCAAGCACGATGTTGTTCAGTTTGTTTGTTTTGGGACTTACCATTCCAGCCCAGGTAAATATTCTTCCAATTTTTATTCTTTTTAGTGATTTAGGTTTAACCAATTCGCACTTTGGTCTGGTTTTGGCCAATGTAGTGTCAGCATTGCCAATATCTGTATTCATTATTGCAGCTTTTTTCCGCGAGTTTCCAAAGGAAATGATCGAGGCTGCAGAAATTGATGGGGCAAACCATTTTAGAGTCTTTTTGCAGATTGTTTTGCCACTTGCTAAACCAGCTATTGGAGCAACAGCGATTTTCCTTTTCGTAATTTTCTGGAATGACTTACTTTTCCCGCTCCTGCTGATATCACAGCGGGAACTCGAAACGCTACCTTTAACATTGCTTTCATTTAAGGGTGAATACTCACTAAGTTATGGCCTGTTGTTTACTGGAGTAACCATTGCCTCAATTCCTCTGGTTTTCATGTACATCTTGATGCAACGTACCTTCGTGGCTGGGTTAACCAGCGGTGCGGTTAAGGGTTAGCAATGAAAGCGGTGGAGTTACTTAACTCCGAACTGATGGCCAAAGGGGGCGATCAGCGCTCCGAACGCATTGCGCAGCAGGTGTTGGATTATGTTGAACTAAATAAATTATCCCCCGGCGATCGACTGCCACCAGAGCGTGACTTGGCCCGTAGTTTGCAAGTTAGTCGACCTTCAATGCGAGAAGCGTTGCGAATTCTGCAAGCGCAAGGGCGAGTTGAAATTCGACATGGCCAGGGTACTTTTGTGGCACAGCCACAAACTACTAGACAATTACAAGCGGCACTATTAACGGCAGATGTCGGAATTGAAGAATTGTTTGAAATGCGCCAAGTATTTGAAATACCCGCCGCTGGCTGGGCGGCAAATCGGCGGACTAAGGAGCAACTGCGCTTAATGCGCTCAACATTAAACCAACTTAATCTATTGGCTCAGCAAGTTCCGCCCGACTATGATGTGTTGCAGAAACTTGATGCTGAATTTCACCTTCGAATTGTGGAAGCTGGCGCTAATCGATTCCTGAATCAATCCGTTGGTGTGTTGCAAGCAATGTTGAATACCTCAATGGAAACAACCCTGCGCCTGCCAGGTCGTCTAGAAGTGTCCAGGCATGATCATGAAGCAATTTTTGCTGCCATTGAATCTGGTGATGCCAAAGCAGCTGAGCGCGCTGCTGCCCTGCACATCATGGGCGCATACCACGCATCAGGCAGTGCTAATCGGCAATGATTGAACCTAACTTTGATGCCATTTTTATTGGTGTTTCAACTATCGACACAATCGCCCTGTTAGATTTTTATCCAGCAGCAGATTCTCGCACCGTAACTGAACATCTAGAGCGAGCAGGTGGTGGAGTATCAGCAACTGCAGCAGTTGCCGCTGCTCGCCTAGGCGGAAATGTCGCATTTGCTGGTGTGGTTGGCGATGATGATGAAGGAAAAGAAATAATCGCAAAACTTAATGCAGAAGGTGTAAATACTGATTTTGTTGTTATTGATAAGAATTCAAAATCTGCAACTAGTGTTGTGATTGTTGCGCAAAACACTGCGACTCGAGCAATCATTACTCGGCAACAAATCAATTACCAAGTTTGTGTTACCGATAAACTCAAGAGAGCAATTAGTCACGCAAAAATTGTGCATTTGGATCATGCCGGTTATCAACTTCTCCCTCAACTGGGCGTTTCTCGAGGGACTGGGCCGAAAATTAGCTTGGATCATGGGAATCCAATCTCAAACTTTGATCCTAACCTGATTGATATTTATGTGCCCTCGGATATTCGACTGAAAGAATTTCATCCAAGTTTAGATCTTGAATCTGCAGTTAAAACACAAGCCGCTAAATGTAATCAGGATGTGATTGTGACCGCTGGCAGCGTAGGAAGTTTTGCTGTGATCAATGGTCAGTTTGCACATGCACCTGCTTTTAACATAGAAGTATTAAGCACGCTCGGTGCTGGCGATGTGTTTCATGGCGCAATTGTGATGCAGTACCTTCAGCACCAATCAGTTTTGGATACTTTGATTAGGTCAAATGCCGTTGCTGGACTTTCCTGTCAAGGACTCGATGGCAGATCAGCAATTCCAACTGCGGCTGAATTAGATGAATTTTTAAGCAAATAGTTTAGGAGAATGATGACTGATAAAAATCTAGCCAGAATTGCCCGAGCCAGCGAAACTTTTGCCATGGTTGCGGTAGATCAACGAGAAGCGTTGCGTGGCATGTTTGCCGCGCACCAATCTGAACCAGTACCAGATTCAATGTTGGCGCAATTTAAAGTTGATGTAGCTGAAGTGCTCTCCCCTTACGGTTCAGCATTATTAGTTGATGAGCAGTTTGGCCTAAAACCAATCATGGATGCTGGTGTGCTCAATCCAACCTGCGGCTTAATAGTTGCGATGGACGAACTAATTGGCCCACCAGGTGGTGCAGCTGTTGATACCGCAATTGATCACGCCGTGGATCCACAGCGCGTAAAGGAGATTGGTGGCGCAGCGCTTAAGTTACTGATTTTTTATCGACCAGATGACGACCCGGAAACTCGGAATAAATTAGCAATTGAATTTGTTTCCGCATGCGAAAAAGTTGGCTTGCCCTCGGTGTTGGAGATTATTTGCCGCCCAGGAAAAGATGCAACCGCATTTAATCGAGAACAAGCGTTAATTGACGCAGCTGCTGAAGCCGCAACTTGGAATCCGTCACTTTATAAAGCAGAAGTTCCTTATTACGGTAAAGGTGATCCAAAGCTAATTACCGAAGCGAGCAAGAAGATTTCAGATGCGATTGGCCGTCCCTGGGTGGTGCTTTCCAACGGCGTTGCTGCCGAGGATTTTGCTGATGCAGTCAAGGCTAGTTGCCTTGGCGGTGCCAGCGGTTTTCTTGCCGGCCGGGCAATCTGGGCAGATGTAGTTGGCTTGCCCAACTACAAAGAGGAATTGGTTAACCGCTCAATTGCTCGCTTAACTCATCTATGTGAGATCGTTGATGAGTTTGGCAAGCCATTTACCAGCCACTAGGAAGAACTTCGCTCATTAGTACTGGTCGACCCTCATCAATACTCTTGTGAGCGGCAAGGCCTACTGCTACGGAACGCAAACCTTCTTCAACCGTGATTTCTGGTGGACTTCCGGCGAGCACCGCATCAAAGAATTTCTTGTGCTCTAAATACGAAGCACCATAGTGGTGACCTGGGTACTTAATATTGAAATCCCATATCCGCTTAGTTACCACACCAGAAACATCTTTGGTTCCCCACTTGGAGATGGCGGCACCACGGGTGCCTTCGCGATATTCCAAGCTCGGTAATAGTGACTCAACTTTGCCTTTATTGCCAACTACCGTCAAATGCTCATTGTCGACGGTATTTTCAGCAAACATACAAAGATCTAGTAAGCCGCGAGCACCGCTTGGATATTCAACGATTACATATGCTGAATCCAACATATCAGCTTGTTTGCCATCATAAACCTCATCCAAATGATTTACCCGCTGTGCGCCAGAGGCAAATACTCGTGTTGGGTTTTCGCCTGTAATTAAATCCATCAAATTGAAATAGTGACAGCACTTTTCAACTAATGTGCCACCAGTTTTTTCGCGGAACCGATTCCAATTTCCAACTTTTGGATAAAACGGCTCACGATGCTCTCGAATGGCAACCTGAGAAATTTCACCAACCACACCCTCGTGTACGCGCTTGATTGCCTGCGCCACTGGCGGCATATAGCGATATTCCAAGCCAACCCAAGTCATTGCTTTTCGATCTTTGCTCCAGTTATAAACCTTGAGCGCATCATCAATTGTGGTGGTTAGCGGCTTTTCTACAAAAACTGCAAGATCAGTTGCGAGCGCATCTTTTAAAATTTCAACGTGCGTATAATTCGGAGTGGCAATTACGACCGCATCTACTTTGCCTGAATTCAGCAAATCATTGTGATCAGTGAATACCGCTAAGTCATCGCTTAAGATGGCAGCAGCGGCGGCGCGTGATTCTGCTACAGGATCGCTGATCGCTGTAATCTCGGCGCCATCGATAGTCTTGATGTTTTCAATGTGTTCGCGCCCCATGGCGCCCACTCCGATGACGCCGTATCGCAGCTTGGTGGCTGGCATCTGCCCCTCCTGGACTTAATTGAAGAAAGGTTAGACCACTTCGGGGTCTTATAGCCTGATGAATCCCTTTTTCGAGTGGATTTTTGACCCTTGCGCCCGATAAGGTTCGGCAAGAGGTCAGACCACAGGAGCAACTTATGGCCGAAAAGCCCCAGTTTCTATTGCACGCTGACGATGACAATGTTGCCGTCGCCGTAGCAGATTTAACGCCTGGCAAAGTTTCGGGCGCATGCATTAAAAGTCGAAATACTTACACTTTCAATTTACTTCATGAAGTTCCGCTAGGACACAAGTTTGCGCTAAAAGATTTGAAATCCGGTGATGCCGTAATTAAATATGGCATCGAGGTTGGCGAAATGACCGCTGATGTGAAAGCCGGCGAATATGTTCACATCCAAAACATGAGGAGCAAGCGATGGCTAGCAAGTCGGGCTTAACCGGATATCGTCGACCAGATGGTCAAGTTGGTATTCGTAATCACGTAATTATTCTGCCGGTTGATGATCTATCAAATGCAGCGGCTGAGGCGGTAGCAAAAGTTGTGCCTCACACCTTGGCACTACCTCATGCTTATGGTCGGTTGCAGTTTGGTGAAGATTTAGAACTTACGTTTCAAACCTTGATCGGCACTGGCAAAAATCCAAACGTTGCTGCTGTTGTTGTTATTGGTATCGAACCAAAATGGACCCAGGCAGTAGTTGATGGCATTAAGCCATCTGGCAAACCAGTTGTTGGTTTCTCAATTGAAGGTAAGGGCGATCTCACCACAATTGCTGATGCGGCACGAGTGGCGCAAGAACTAGTGCGCGATGCCAGCGAAATCCGTCGCGAGCCGGTTGAAATGAAAGACATCGTGATGGGTATTAAGTGCGGTGAATCAGACACCACTAGCGGTCTTGGTTCATGCCCAACAACTTCAGAAGCTGTTGATCGCTGGGTGGCAGCTGGTGGTTCCGTATTCTTTGGTGAAACCAGCGAACTAACTGGTGGCGAACACTTAATTGCACAGCGTTGCTTAACTCCTGAGGTACGCAAAGCTTTCCAGGAAACTTACGACAATTACATCAAAGTAATTGAAGATACCGGCGCAAACCTACTTGGCTCGCAGCCAACTCAAGGAAACATCGCTGGCGGTTTAACCACAATTGAAGAAAAAGCACTTGGTAACATTGCAAAAACTGGAAGTGTTCCTGTTATTGGCGTGCTTAAGCCAGCACAGATTCCAGATGCCGCAAAACGAGGTCTTTATTTCATGGATACCTCTTCGGCTGCTGCTGAATGTATTACTTTGATGGCTGCTGGTGGTATTGCAATTCACCTGTTCCCCACTGGACAGGGAAATGTGATTGGTAATCCAATTGTGCCGGTGATTAAAATCAGTGCGAACCCAAAGACCTGCGCAACTATGCGTGAGCACATTGACGTAGATGTTTCTGGATTGCTGACCTTTGATTACTCACTGCAGATTGCTGGTGATCAATTAATGGCAGAAATTGAGCGCACCGTTAACGGCCGCTTAACTGCTGCTGAGTCACTTGGTCACCGCGAATACACCTTCACCAAGTTGTATATCAGCGCGTAATCTTGTGACAATCCTCATTGTTGAAGACGTTTATGGGCCGCCATTTGCTGCGTTAGCAGATGTGGTTTATGAACCAACTGCATTTGGCAACGATTCGCTATTAACGCAATTGTTAGCTGATGCGCAAGCATTGGTGGTTCGTAATCGAACTCAAGTAACGGCAGGACTACTTGCCAAGGCACCTAATTTAAAAATAGTTGCTCGGGCTGGCGTTGGGCTGGACAACATTGACATTCCAGCCTGTAACAATGCAGGCGTGGCAGTTGTTGCTGGACTTGGCGCAAATGCGGTTAGCGTCGGTGAGCTTGCGGTTGGTCTTGCCCTAAGCGTGTCAAGGCAAATCGTTTTGCATCACGGCGCAATTGGTGCTGGCAGATGGGATCGAATCCCAGGCAGTGAGCTATCTGGAAAAACTTGGGGCTTAGTTGGCTGTGGCGCAACCGCTAAAGCAACCGCAAAATTACTAACTGGATTTGATATGAAGTTAGTTGGCTACGACCCATTTGTTAAAGCCGATGATCCAGCTATGCAACAACTAGGAATCAAAGTTACTTCACTTGATGAAGTATTAGCAAAATCTGACTTTGTCAGCATTCACGTCCCAGCCAATAAAGAAACTAATCACCTCATAAATTCGCAACGCCTTGCCACCATGAAAGCAACTGCAGTGATAATTAATGTTGGGCGAGGTGAAGTAATAGATGAGTCAGCCTTAGTGAATGCACTAACTGAAAAGAAGATTGCAGGTGCTGGCTTAGATGTCCGTGAAACTGAACCAAGTGATGCCAGCTTGTTTGCTAAATTTCCAAACGTAGTGCTCACGCCGCACATTGCGGGCATTACAGCAGAGAGTCAAGATCGAATTAATCAAATTTTGGCAGATGAAATCTCACGTAAATTCGCAGGTGAACCACTGCGATATGCAGTTGGTGAGATCAAAGCATGAAATTTGGTGAAGCAGTTGAGTTAGGCACCAAGTTGCTAGTTGCCGCTGGCGTACCAACTGAAAATGCTCAGTTGACCGCTAGATTGATCTGTGCCGCTGATGCTTGGGGTATTGGCAGTCATGGCTTAATTCGACTTCCATATTACTTGAATCGCATTGTTGGTGGCGGGATTAATGCGACAGCTCAATTAGTCGAAGAGAAAGCAATGACCACCCTTAAGGTGATGGACGGGCAAAACGGCTTGGGTCACTGGCAACTATGGCAGGCGACAAACATGGCAGCAAAAGTGGCTAAGGAGCATGGCACTGCTGCAGTTGCGGTGCGCAGTAGCTCACATGCTGGTGCACTGGGTTTATTTACTTGGCCAGCAATTGATAATGGTTGTGCCACCTTTATTTTTAGCAATGGTCCAGCAGTAATGCCCGCTTGGGGCGGCAGCACTCCCCTGCTATCTACCTCGCCGTTGGCAATTGGTGTGCCGGGTAAGCCAACTCAATTAATAATTGATCTTGCAACTAGTGCAGTTGCGCGTGGAAAAATTGCAGCTAAAGCAAA
This sequence comes from Candidatus Nanopelagicales bacterium, assembly GCA_044343935.1. Lineage (GTDB taxonomy): Bacteria > Actinomycetota > Actinomycetes > S36-B12 > UBA5976 > AcAMD-5. The sequence continues at coordinate 19,311 of JBIJDU010000021.1, forward strand.
ATCAGGTGAGCCAGTTCCAGAAGGTTGGGCACTTGATAAAGATGGCAACCCAACTACAGATGCCCAAGCGGCATTAATGGGGATGTTGGCCCCGCTTGGTGGTGCAAAAGGATTTGCACTAGCAATGGCAGTTGAAACGTTAACGGGTGGTTTGGTTGGCCCTAATCTGGCAAAAGGGATGCCAGATATGTTCGTGGAAAGCGATAACGACAAACCGCAGCAAATAAGTCACTTTGTCGTCAGCATCAATGCCGAATTTATTGATAACACCGAATATCAACGCATTAGCGAATTACAAAATGCTGTTGTCACTTCAGGCAGCCGAGTGCCTGGTGCCAATAAAACGAATCCACTGCAGCTCGCTGATCATTTACCGCTAACGATTGCACCTGAAGTAATTACCGAGCTTGACCAATGGAGTGAAAAATTAGACTTATAAGCGGTTCGCATCGAAATGGATTGCTGCTAATTGCCGCGATCACCGCACTTGCTTATTTCATCTCTCAGCAAGTTAGTTTTATCAGCCCGCTTACCATTGGCCTAGTTGCAGCACTTTTATTAAGCAACATCTTTACGCTACCAACCAGCATCTCTCCAGGCGCGAATTTTGCCAGCAAGACTTTGATGCGCGCTGGCATTGTGTTAATTGGGCTACGTATCAGTTATGACCAAATTGCTGAAGTTGGCATGCCTGGTCTTATCCTGGTCGTAATTGTGGTGATCGGAACATTCTTTGGCGCATTAGCGCTGGGCAAAATATTTAAGGTATCTGGAAACACTGCAATTTTAATTGGTGCCGGATTTAGTATTTGTGGCAATACCGCAATTGCTGCCATTTCACCTGCCATAAACGCTAAGCGCGAGGAAACCGCATATGCAGTTGGCCTGGTCACACTATTTGGCACACTTTCAATTGCCGCGCTGCCAATTTTGGGCACTCTGCTTGGGTTATCTGAGGCTCGATTTGGCGCTTGGGCAGGAGCTGCGGTTCATGACGTAGGTCAAGTAGTAGCAACTGCTGAAGTTATCGGCGGCGGTGCATTAGCTGTTGCAGTGATTATTAAGTTAACTCGAATGATGCTATTGGCACCAATGTTGATTGTGATCACTACTAAATTCAATGCTAGGGCAGATGCCAAACTTCGCTCCATTATTCCAACTTTTATTCTTTTATTTGTCGCGGTAGTTACGTTAAATAGTTTGGTTGAACTACCTACCAACTTGGTTGATAACGGAAAAATTGCTTCGACCTTGCTTTTAACTGCTGGCATAACTGGTATGGGATTGGGCGTTAAGTGGCGCAGCTTGATTCAGGTGGGTGGTAAACCATTATTGGTTGCCACCATTACTTGGATAATTGTTGCTGCCGGCTCATTGGGCCTGATTGCGCTGCTCAATGTTGCATAAGTTAGTTATTCTTTAGTTGAATAAGCACATGGCAAATGTATTGAACTTTAATCTACGAGATCGTGATTTTGTTGCAAATCCATATCCAGTTATGACTGAGCTTCGAGCTGTTGGCAAACCGGTATGGCACGATGAGATGAACATGTGGCTCGCGCCCAGACATGCCGATGCAAATGCGGTGTTGCGGGCAAAAACTTTAGGGCGAATTTTTCAGCCGAAGCAACCAGCGGAATTATGGGAGACGTTTAATTGGCTTCATGCTGATTCGATATTGGACAGTGAACCGCCAAAGCACACCAGACTGCGATCATTGGTTGCCAAAGCTTTTAATCGAGGCCAGATAGATCGATTAGCGCCACGAATAAATCAGATTGTGCAGGATTTACTTGCTAACTGCGATGAAAAACTGAGCCAAACTGGCAGCTTTGATGTGATTGCAGATTTCGCTGAACCGCTCCCGGTTATGGTTATAGCCGAATTGCTTGGCGTACCAGAAGCAGACCGGGATTATCTCCGTCCTTGGTCCCAAGCGATTGTAAAAATGTATGAGTACGGTCATACTGAAGCGCAGCAGGCTGAAGCTCGCGCTGCAGGTGCAGATTTTGCGGCATTAGTAACTCAGATGGTTGAGGATCGAAAACAGAATCCAACCGGCGATTTAGTAACTGAACTGGCATTAGTTGAAGAAGCCGGCGAGAAACTCACCCTGCGGGAATTAATTGCTACCTGCGTATTGCTCTTGAATGCCGGCCACGAAGCAAGTGTCAATGGTTTTGGTAACGGATTTGTTGCCGCGATGCAGCGACCCGATCAGGCCGAACTATTGCGCACCAAACCCCGAGAAATTGCCCAGAGGGCAGTTGAGGAATTCTTGCGCTTTGACGCTCCGCTGCAATTATTTGAACGAACTGCTACCGCAGATACCGAAATTGGTGGCATTACGGTAAAGACGGGACAGAAGATTGCCGCGCTACTCGGGTCAGCCAATAGAGATGAGGCGGTGTTTGAGAGTCCAGATCAGATGGACTTAACTCGAGATCCAAATCCGCATATTGGCTTTGGCGGCGGTATCCACTTTTGTTTAGGTGCACCGTTGGCTCGACTTGAGATGACATCATCGCTGCCCGCATTGTTTGAGAAGTTTCCAAAATTGAACTTGGCCAACGCGCCGGTAATGCGACCAACCTTTGTGCTGCGCGGGTATGAAAGTATCTCGGTTAGCGCATAAGGTTAGGTCATGACAAAGACCACTGCTGACATCTTAATTATTGGGGCTGGACCTGCTGGACTTTATGCTGCTTATTACGCTGGTTATCGTGGCATGAGTGTTGCGGTAATGGATTCACTTGATGAAGTTGGTGGCCAAATCTCTGCGATGTATCCAGAGAAATTAATTTTTGATGTCGCCGGACATCCTGGCGTTAAAGGTCGGGATCTGGTTAATAATTTAGCGCAACAGGCTAATGCATTTAGTCCAACTTACTTACTTGGTCATCAGGCAGAAGAGTTGGAAAAATCTGCTGACGGTTTAATTGTTAAATCTCATGCTGGCCATGAAGTTGCAGCCAAAGCGGTGATAATTACCGGTGGTATCGGTACTTTTAAACCACGAGCATTGCCAGTTGGTGAAGACTACGTCGGCAAGGGTCTGGTGTATTTCGTGCCAGATTTTGCGCAGCATGCAGGTAAAGACATTGTGATTGTTGGTGGCGGTGATTCAGCTTTTGATTGGGCATTGAATCTACATCCAATTGCAAATTCAATCACCATCGTTCATCGTCGTGAAGAATTTCGAGCTCATGCCACAACAGTTGATCAAGTGAAAAAGCTTGGCGTCAGAATTATTACTTCGAGCGAAGTGACTGGAATTGCTGGTAATGATTGGGTAACTGAAGTTGAAGTTACTCATAAAACCACCAAAGAAGTAACTAAATTACCCGCTCAAACAGTTATTGCGGCACTTGGCTTTGTGGCAAATCTTGGCCCATTTGCCAAATGGGGTCTTGAGGTGCAGGGTCGGAAAATCGCGGTGAATACCAAAATGCAAACCAATACCGAGCGGATCTATGCCGCTGGCGATATCACCACTTATGAGGGTAAAGTGCCGCTGATTGCAGTTGGCTTTGGTGAATCAGCAACTGCAGTAAACAATGCATTTGTCGCGATAAATCCAGCTGCTCACTTAAACCCACCACACAGCTCGGGAGATGCTGAATAATCTTGAATTGAGTTGATATGAAACGCACGGTCTTACTGCTGCCCGATCAGCTTAATTTGCATCGAGGTGCGTTAGCAGATTCCTCCCCTGCCGACACAACGGTTCTCGTAATTGATAGTGACCGTTATTTGGCCAGCCGGCCCTGGCATCGGCAACGTATTTTTTTGTTTTATTCTGCGTTAGAACATTTTTTAGTTGAACTCAGATCAGCTGGCTATCAGGTAATCAAAATTCGAGCTGCCAATATGGCAGATGGCATCACGCAGTATCGAAACCAGCACCTAACAGCAGAACTAATTGCAGGGGAGCCAAACTCTATTTCACAACAATATGCCCTTAATCAATACGGGATTAAGTTAGTGCCAAATGATTTCTTCTTGACCTCGAGATCTGATTTTCAGGCTTGGGCTAACTCGCAGAAATCATTGAAAATGGAGAATTTTTATCGGCAGCAACGAGTTCGACTCAACTTGCTAATGTCAGGTGATGAACCTGTTGGTGGTAAGTGGAATTTAGATCATGAGAATCGCCTGCCGCCACCAAAAGGGAAATCAGACTATCCAAAACCGCGACAATATGAATTCGATGAGATCGATGAAGCGGTTTGGCAGGAGTTAGCAACTAGAGAAATCACGCTTTGGGGTGATGAGCCAGATGGCAGCTGGGCCACTACCAGAGCTGGAGCGTTGCAACGCTTAACTGACTTTATTGCGCAAGGCTTAGCCGACTTTGGCGCATATGAAGATGCGATGCCGCAAAACTCATGGAGCGTATATCACTCACTGCTAACTCCATATCTAAATATAGGTTTGCTAACTCCTGCTGAAGTTATTTCCGCTGCAATTGAAAAATATGAACAAGGGGGCATTCCGCTTGCCAGCATTGAAGGATTTGTTCGACAAATTATCGGCTGGCGCGAATACATAAATGGAACCTATTGGCATTTTGGTGCTGGCTATGAAAAGAGCAACAATCTCAATGCTGATCGAAAATTGCTCCCACTTTATTGGGATGAATCAAAAACTAAGATGAATTGTGTTGGCAGCATTGTTGGTGATGTTAAAGCGCGCGGCTATGCCCACCACATTCCAAGATTAATGGTGCTCTCAAATTTGGCGCTATTGGCTGGCGTGGAACCAACTGAATATTTAGATTGGATGACAAATACTTTTGTTGATGCCTTTGATTGGGTGATGGTGCCAAATGTGATTGGAATGGGACTTCATGCCGATGGCGGCAAAATGATGACAAAGCCATATGTTGCTGGTGGTTCTTACATTTCCAAAATGGGTCAATATTGCAACGGATGTTTTTATGATCCAAAACTGCGAGTTGGTGAAACCGCCTGCCCGTTCACTACGCTGTATTGGGATTTTCTAGATCGACATCGAGCTGAGTTTTTCAATAATCATCGGATGCGCCAACAATATTTTGGTTTAGCAAAGTTAAGCGATCTAGCCGAGTTAAAACTGCG
>JBIJDU010000022.1:0-23674 GCA_044343935.1 Candidatus Nanopelagicales bacterium
AGATTCAAACTGGCGCACCACCGAAATTGGTTGAGTTGGCGCAATGTTGTATTGGGGCGCCTCAGCTGCGGCAAGCACTTGCTCGACCCCCAAGGTAGTTACCACTTCGCGCAGATCCGCTACCGCGGTATATCGACCACACATGCGAACAGCATGCCACTAGGTGTTAATCGCTACGCTGTTGCCATGGCTTGGCAGGCAATTTCCGCATCCGGCGCTGTGACCGGTCAACTTCGGGTGCCCGGTTCCAAATCACTTTCCAACCGCGCGTTGTTGTTGGCTGCCCTAAGCGACGGGCCGAGCAAAATCGCTGGCGTGCTGCTAGCCCGTGACACAAAGCTAATGATCGCCGCCTTACAAACGCTTGGCACCAAAATTGAATTAGGCGAGGTAGTGCAAGTAACTCCTGGCAAATTGATTGGTGGTGGGAAAATTGATGTTGGTCTTGCTGGCACTGTGATGCGATTTGTGCCAGCCATTGCCGCGTTAGCGGATGGTGAAACTTATTTTTATGGCGATGAACAAGCTTCCCTAAGACCAATGCATGTCACCATTGATTCATTGCGCCAACTTGGAATTAATGTGAAAGACAATGGAAGTAATACCCTGCCATTCACTGTTTGTGGTGCCGGCGAAGTTGCCGGTGGTGAAGTGGGCATAGATATTTCTAGCTCAAGTCAGTTTCTCAGCGCGCTGTTGTTAGTTGGAGCAAGATTTAACTTAGGTGTAACGGTGGTAAATACAGCCGATACAGTGCCATCATTGCCACACATTGAAATGACAATTGCTAACCTAGCTGAGCATGGAGTGATTGTTGAGCGCGGGAAAAACACTTGGAAAGTACTACCTGGGCCAATCAAGGCAATTAATCGAATCATTGAGCCAGATTTATCAAATGCAACAGTATTTCTTGCGGCAGCCATGTTAACTGGTGGCGATATAACAATTTTGGATTGGCCTAAATCCTCCTCGCAACCAAGTGATGAAATTTTGAAGGTATTTGAACAACTTGGCGCGAAGATAGAGTTGACTGATATTGGCCTGCGGCTAATTGGTCCTACCGAAATTTCACCCATCAAGGTTGATCTGAGTGCGGTTGGTGAAATTACCCCAACCATTACTGCCGTTGCTGCAGCCGCAACGGGAATTTCGGTGCTAACTGGAATTGGTCATTTGCGTGGCCATGAAACTGATCGATTGAAGGCATTAGTAACGGAGTTAGCCAAAGTTGGTATTTTTGCGAAAGAACTCCCAGATGGGTTGGAAATTCATGGCGGCACGTTAACTCCTGCCACGGATCAACTACATTCATATCACGATCATCGTATGGCAACTTTTGCTGCGATCTTAGGCCTTAGAGTTCCATTGGAATTAGACGATATTGCAACCACCGCAAAAACTATTCCAGATTTCACCAACCTGTGGCAACATTTCATTGCAGGAGTTGTGTGAAAAATCGTTACGACCAAGATTCAGTTCGAATTAGACCGGCCCGAAACTCAAGGCCCCGTAGTAAAGACCGACCAAGTCATGAATCGGCTCAGTCCGCACTAGTTACCACAATTGATCGCGGTCGATACACCTGTGTTTTGTTAGATCAGCTCGATCATGAGTTAACTGCAATTACTGCTCGCGAACTTGGAAAGTCAGCTGTCGTAGTTGGTGATCGAGTGGATTTGGTAGGTGACTTATCTGGCGCGCCGGGTAGTTTGGCTCGAATTGTGCGGGTGCAAGATCGAAGTAGTTCATTGCGACGAACTGCTGATGACACCGAGGGTAAAGAGCGCTTATTAGTTGCTAATGCTGATCAACTTGCAATTGTGGTGGCAGCAGCACAACCAGATCCGCAACCGAGACTCATTGATCGATGCCTAATTGCTGGACTTAATGAAAAAATGAAAATTATCTTGATAATAACCAAGACTGATCTCAGCGAGCCCACGGAATTGATTACGGATAATCAAGATTTAGTAAGTCAGATAATTAGGACTACTAAAGATAGTGATCTAACTGAACTGCGAAATTCGCTAGCTGGTCACGTAACTGTGCTGGTTGGCTCAAGTGGAGTTGGCAAATCAACTTTAGTAAATGCATTACTACCTGCTGCAGCTAGACGAACTGGCGCTGTGAATGAAGTGACCGGTCGAGGCAGACATACCTCAACTAGCGCTCAAGCTATTGCGCTTGATGAGAACACTTGGATTATCGATACGCCAGGAATTCGCTCTTTTGGCATTGCACATGTAAGTTCAGCAACACTAGCCGAAGCATTTCCGGACTTAGCCCAATACTTAGCAACTTGTTTAAAGTCATGCCAACATGATCAACCAGACTGTGGCCTTACCCAGATTCCAGAATCTAATCAGAAGTTAATTAAACGTGCTGATTCGCTACGTCGACTGATTATCTCTAAATCTAATTGAATTTAACCCACGACCAAACAGCTTCAGCACCAGAATGACCGGTCAGGGCGATGTAACCTGCTGCAAAAATTGCTGCTAGCACTGTTAATGCTGAAATTAGGTTGCGCACTTTGTTGGAGCCACGCCTCTTATCAACTCGATAGAGCAATATCACTAACGCCAGCAGCGGCAAACTAGTTAATGGCGCATTATTACCAAACGAAACATGTCGCTCGATTTCTATGTCAAGCCGCTCTAACAGAGCTTCACCACTTAACTTTGCGGCAATCGAACTTAGCTGCCCGACAACGGCCAAGCCAATAATTACTGAGCCATATTTTCGAGAGATGCTGGGTTTAAGGGCCATGGCAAGAGCGGCAAATGCGGCCAGCGGAACTAAAACAACGGCGGCATGCACAATTAGTGGATGCACTGGTAACCCCAGCACTAAATCAAAAATTCCAGTTGATTCGGACTCTGCCGCAATAATCATCAGCGTCTCCCAGTACTTTTTCCCCATGACCCAACCATTGGCTGATCCCAATATATCTGCAGAGTCTGCCAGAGATCTAGTAATTGCACATCAACTTGCTGATTTAGCCGATCAAGTCACGATGGAAAATTTCTTGCGGGCTGACTTGGTGGTAGAAACCAAACCAGATCTAACTCCAGTTACTGAAGTCGATCGAGGTGTTGAGCGCTTGTTGCGAGAGCACCTATCCGTAGTTTCACCCGATGACGCAGTAGTCGGCGAGGAGTATGGCCAAGCTGGCACCAGTTTGCGCAGTTGGGTGATTGATCCCATCGATGGCACTAAGAATTTTGTTCGCGGTGTGCCAGTGTGGGCAACTTTGATCGCACTAATGCAAGGTGATGAATCAATGGTTGGGGTGGTTTCAGCGCCAGCGCTTGGTCGCAGATGGTGGGCGGTAAAGAACTCTGGCGCATTCAGTGGATCACCTGAACACAGTGGCTTAATTGGTAGAAGAATTAATGTCTCCAAAATTTCAAAGCTCGCTGATGCTTCGGTTTCATTTTCAGATTTATCGATCGGATCAGATCATCCATTTGCGACAGGATTTACTAAGTTAACTAATGCAGTTTGGCGGGTGCGCGGCTATGGCGATTTTTGGCAGCATTGTTTAGTTGCCGAGGGTGCGGTGGATATTGCCGCTGAGCCCACAGTTGCGCTTTGGGATTTAGCTCCGTTATCAGTTATTGTGACTGAGGCAGGTGGCCGGTTTACCGGACTTAATGGCATTGCCGGACCAGCTCAAGGTTCAGCAGTGGCCACAAACAATTTATTACACGAAGCAGCGCTTGAAACTCTCAACGGGCACTGAGTTTTAACAGTAAGCCATGTTTTGGCCTAACTGTTACCGAGGGCAACGGAACAATGTCATCAACTGGATCAAACTTAAATTTTCTAGCCAACATAGCTAGCGAGATAACACCTTCAAACATTGCAAAATCTCTACCGATACACATGCGATTACCTAGTCCAAATGGAATAAAAGCACCAGATGGAATTCGGTCCTCAGCCAAAAATCGATCAGGATCAAATTTAGCTGGATTTGGCCATGCCGTTTTATCGCGATGCACCACCCAAGGACTGATCACAATCAATGATCCTGGCGCAATCGTTACGCCATCTATCTCATCTGCTGCTATTGCATTTCGGGTGAGCACCCAGGCGGGTGGATACAGGCGCATTGCTTCATTAAATACTGCCTTGGCATATTTCAATTTAGCGTAATCGGCAAACTCTGGATCTCGCTCCCCCAGCACTTCAGCTGCTTCTGCTGCCAAGCGTTGTTGTATCTCTGGATTTAAACTCAATAAATGAAGCGCCCAACTTAATGCGCTGGCAACTGTTTCATGCCCAGCGACGATGAAGGTAACTAACTCATCTCGCACTTGTGAACGAGTGATGTTTCCAGCTGTGAGTTCCGAAACAAGTAACTGTGAAATGGTATTAAGTTGCGGCGTTTGCTCCGCAGCTGAGATTATTTGATCAACTGCACGCTCTAAAGTTCTATTGGCATTTCGCAGTTTCAAATTTAATGGGGTTGGTAACCATTTTGGTGGAAAAATTGGAGTGCGAGCACGAGAGACCACTACGTCCAAACCCTTCAAGGTAGCGGAAACCACTCGTTCCGCTCTGAGTTGGAAATCAGCACCAAAAAGCGCTGAACCAACGACATTTAACGCAAGTTGCATCATTTCATGATCCAAATCAACTTCAGTATTTACCGATTTATCTAATTTACTTAATACTTGATTGGTTGCAGTTACTGAATGCTGCACCACCCCAGCAACGACATCATGATGAAATGCTGGCTGGAGCATTCGCCGCTGATCCCGCCAGCCAGTGGTATCGGCCGCTAATAAGCCGTAGCCAGTGACAAGTGCGAGGGTGCGATATTGAATAGTTGCTTTGCCGTAGTTCTTTGCGTTGATGCGCAGCACATGATCCACCCAGGCCGGATCAGAAACTAAATATGTGAGCGGCTTTGGAATTGGAAACTGAAGTAATGTGCCATATTGATCGCGTAGATCCGTTAGGAACTCTGGTGCGGCTGAACGAATTTCAGCAATGCCGCGCACCATTTGGGCTGGCTCTGGTCCAGCAGCGTTCATAAATGGGGGCCTCACCATGGCTTGAGCCTATGATCTGATTGGTTTTCATTAGCCAGCGACTACCCTTACGGCATGGTTGAGTTTGCCGCTGATCTAATCAGTCAGATTGGTTTGCTTGGCGCCGGATTGCTGATCGCAATTGAAGTCATCTTGATGCCAATACCCTCTGAAATGGTGCTGTTGCTGACTGGTTTCAATGTATCGCTCGGCGAGTTTGGCTTATTAAGTGCAATTGTAATTACCACGATGGGATCGGTTGCTGGCGCACTCATCCTCTACACCTTTGGTCACCTATTTTCGCAAGAGCGAATAGAAGCAATCGTTGCTAGATGGGGTAAGTACGTTGGCATCTCCCTATCAGATTTAACTAAAACATTTAATTGGTTTGAGCGCTATGGCTCGTTCTTAGTTTTCTTTGGCAGGTTGTTTCCAGTAATTCGCAGTTTAGTTAGCATACCTGCTGGCTTGATTCAAATGTCAATTACTAAATTTGTTTTATTAACTGCTGCAGGTAGCGCGATCTGGAATTCGATTTGGATTTCACTTGGCGTATTTTTAGGCGAGCGGTGGGAATCGGCAAGTGCCTGGGCAAAGATTATTGATTACGTCGTATATGCCGCGATTGCGGTAATCATGGGTTGGTTTGTGCTCAAGCTATGGCAGTACCGAAAGTCCCGCTCTTAAGAAACGGACAAATGGGCTTCAGGTCGCGAATCTGCCTTTCCTGCTTTAACCTCCCGCCATGAAGCGACGTGAAGCCCTCACCGTATTAGCGGGGTCAGTTGTTGCGTTGTTGCCAATATCAACCGCCAATGCAAATCAAAAACGACGAACTATCTACTGCATGCAAAATGGCAAAGTTCGCAAAGTAACTGGAGTAAATCCAAGCTGTCCTGTTGGCTGGAATCGCACTTCGACAAAAAAGGGCAAAGCCGCACTAAGGGCGCAACGACAGGCAGAACAGGATTCTGGTTCTGGTAATTCAACTGCACCAAACACGCCAAGCATCCCAAACAATTGGGTAAAGTTAACAACTCTTGCCGCTCTGCCAGCAACAACTGCCACCAAGATCGCAAGCGAGAATATCTGGTTGATTAAGAATGGTGAGAATGTCACCGGGTTCAGCGGCCGTTGCACTCATCAAGGAATTTCAGTTGTAACCCGTGGTGCTGGATTTTATTGTCCAGGTCATGGCGCAACTTATGACAAGAACGGACAGAATCCAACCAGTCCAGCAACTCGACCACTTGAGCGTGCAAGGATTGAAGTTGCTAACGGCGACGTCTATTTAGTCAGATAACTACTCAGCCAGCCATACTGTGGTGTGCGGTGGCAGCGTAATCTCCGATTCTGCTATCTGAACTGGCATTGATGCCGCTAGTAATGTCTTTGGTGTCGAAAATTTGAATTCGGTGTCAGTGGTATTTGCCACTAACTCAAACCCTGGCTCGCGCTCAAAACGCAAGATTCCAATCGGTGTTTCTTGCCAGTTGACACCGACAAGTCCACCTAACGCTGGGTGCGACTTTCGAATCTTTAACAATTTTCGATAAAGATTTAATGTGCTCTGCGAATCTTGCTGTTGTACCGCTACCGATAACTCGCGCCAATGTGCTGGCAATGGCAGCCAAGAATTGAATTCAGCAAAGCCAAAAGGCGGTGCCTCACCTTCCCATGGAATAGGAACGCGAACGCCATCTCTACCTAATTGAGCACCATTGGTTCGGAAAAATATAGGGTCCTGCCGGTGCTCTGGCAGGACCGGCGCATCTTCCAACCCAAGTTCTTCACCTTGATAAATGTAAAGATTGCCAGGTAACGCTTGTGTCACCATGGCAAGTGCTCGCGCCTTAGCCAAACCGATAACCTCACCGCCTAAGCGCGTTACCACGCGAGGTGAATCATGGTTGTTTAGTACCCAAGTGGGAGGGGATGTGACATTCTTAAATTCCGAAGTTACTTTGTCTATTGCCGCTTTGATCTTTTCGGCATTCCATTCAATGGTTAGAAAATCAAAGTTAAAAATTTGATGTAGTTCATCTGGTCGGACGTACCTAATGGCTCTGCTTGTTGGGTAGACCCAGGCTTCCGCTACAAAAAACCTTTCCCCTGGATAAGTGTCGATTAAGTTGCGCCAATCGCGATAAATTTCATGAACCCCGTCGCGGTCAAAGAATGGAATATCACTAAGCAACTGCTTTCGATATTCAGGATCAATGCCTGTCACATCTAATCGCAGTGCTGCCGTGAGGCCAACTGGATCTGGATGGTCTTGGTAGATCTCTTCTTTGGCTAACCCATGAGCTACATCGATTCTAAAGCCAGCTACTCCCAGATCAAGCCAAAACTTGATAGTTTTCTCAAAATCTTCATTTACTTCCGGATTGTTCCAATTCAAATCTGGTTGTGACGAATCAAATAGATGCAGATACCACTGTCCAGGCTTGCCGTCAGATTCAGTTACGCGTGTCCAACTTGGACCACCAAATACCGACTCCCAGTTATTTGGCGGTAGCTCGCCGGTTGCACCTCTCCCATCATAAAAATGAAATCTATTTCGCGCTGGTGAATTAGGTGATGAAGCCAAAGCCGCTTTAAACCAATGATGCTGATCAGAGAAGTGATTTGGCACTAAATCAACAATTACTTTTAAGCCAAGCTCATTTGCTCGTTGCATGAGTTTTTGGAAATCTGAGAGTGTGCCGAATCTTGGATCAATTGCTCGTGGGTCAGAAACATCGTAACCGCCATCGCGATTAGGAGATTGGTAGAAAGGAGAAAGCCAAATAGCATCAACGCCAAGAGATGCAACATGCCCTAATCGATTGGTAATTCCAACAAAATCCCCTTCGCCATCATTGTTGCTATCGGCAAAAGATCTTGGGTAAATTTGATACACAACTGCGTCGTACCACCAAGGACAATTCACAAAATCTCCATTTGGCAGAAGAATAAGGGAATAGGGGCGATACTTAATTCGGTAAATTGGCAACAAATTAGTATCTAAATTCATGTAAAAGTAATTTCTTACTGTAACTCTTACATTTAGCTACATAATAACTAAATCCTAGAAACCTCTTTAGTAATAATTACCATTTAGCCATCTTCCGATGACTTCGGGCAGCGATTGCGTGATATCCAAGGCTGCTACCGGTCCACCTTTGGAAGCTGTAATTGCTGCCTGGGCATGAAGCAGCACTGCCAGTGCTGCAATTTGTACAAAATCAGCTTCCCGCTTGGGTTGAAATTGCACTGTTAATCCACCGATAATTCCAGCCAACACATCACCACTTCCTGCGGTGGCCAAAACGGTTGGAAGTTTTTCTATTTTGATAATCTGTTTAGTCGCATAACTTGCGATGAACGTGGCGTTTCCTTTTAATAAAATGTTTGACTTAATTAATGTCGCGGCCAATTGCAGAGAGTGAATGGGGTTTTGATTAATTTCAGCAGTTGAAACATTTTGATCTCTATCATTTAACCACTTTGATAACTCTCCGCTATGAGGTGTAAGAATTTGAAGTTGACGAGATTCTTGGGCTAGCTGAAGCGCACCTGCGTCAAGAATAACTGGTAATTTTGATGCCATTGCATCGAGAATGTTCAATTCAACTTGCTCATTGTTGCTATTCCAAGACAAGCCAGAACCAATTAGATAAGCATCTACTTCACCAGATTCAAAAACTGCCTCAGGCCTATTGGCAACAATTTCCTTGATTAATGCGGCATCGCCCAAATATCTAACCATTCCGGCACCAGAGCGGATTGCACCTTCAATATTTAAAATAGCTGCACCAGGAAAGTTCGATGAGCCACTGATCACACCCAAGACGCCACGCGTGTATTTATGATCATCTATTTTTGGCCGTGACAAATATTCTGCCAATAGCTCAGGTGCGGCTTCTTGGATACTCCATTCCATGTCACAACTCTATTCATTGGTTCAGCAGAATTTCCAGGCCACTAACGAACGAGGGCCACTCAGGGGAAAAGAAGTTAGTCCTTACTGGGCCTTGACTGCTATCTTGGCGCACTAACCGCAAATAAAGGTAACTCGTGACTGCCCAAGGACCCTGGCTTGCTTTTCGTGCACTAACCGCCGATCGATCGGTTGTTTCATCCAAAGTAAGTAAGGAAACCCGTAATCGCATCTTTGCCTTTGCTAAACCATTCAAAAGTCAAATCATTCTCTTTCTTGGTGTAGTAACCATTGAAGCTTCATTAGTTGTTTCCCAGCCGCTACTGTTCAAGTTCATTGTTGATGAGGGAATCGCAAATGCAGACCGAAGGATCGTAATCCTAGGTGCAACTGCTGTTGCTCTGATTGCGCTGTTTTCATCAGTGATTTCAATGATAGAGCGATGGTTTTCAGCACAAATTGGCGAAGGTTTGATTTTTAATCTTCGCTCCCAAATCTTCGACAAAGTCATGCAGCAATCAGTTGCTTTCTTCACTCGAGCACAAACAGGCTCATTAGTTTCACGACTAAATTCTGATGTGATTGGCGCTCAACAAACTTTCACTACCACGCTTTCGGGCGTCCTTAGTAACTCAATTAGCACAACCATAGTTATTGGTACCATGGCCTTTTTATCTTGGCAATTAACGTTGGCAAGTTTAATCCTGCTTCCAGTATTTCTTTACCCAGCAAAATGGGTGGGTAAAAAATTGCAAGTGTTTACTCGAAGTCAGATGTCCAATAATGCTGAGTTAAGTCAGCAGATGAATGAAAGGTTTAATGTTTCTGGTGCGCTCCTTTCAATGTTGTATGCAAATCGAAAGAGAGAATTAACTGCATTTGAAGAGCGGGCAGATCAGGTTCGTGATGCTGGAATCAAAATTGCGCTGATAAATAGATTTTTCTTCATTTCCTTAACCCTAATTGGCGCAATCGCAACTGCGATAATTTATGGTTTCGGTGGCCTACAGGTCATTGATGGTGATTTATCAATTGGCACACTGCTTGCTCTAGTCGCGCTGCTATTTCGTCTTTATGGGCCATTGACTGCGCTTTCAAATGTACGAGTTGAGATCATGACGGCACTTGTTGCCTTCGATCGAGTTTTTGAAGTGCTCGACCTTGAGCCGTTAGTAACTGATCCAACGAATCCGAAACCAATTCCAGCTGGTCCGGTAACGGTTGAGTTTAGAAAAGTTTCTTTTACCTATCCTGCACCCAACGAGGTTTCACTAGCATCGCTGGAATCTATTGCTGCCGCTGCTGATCGATCCCAATTAGATCAGGTGCTCCATGAGATTTCATTCACTATTGAACCTGGCCAGATGGCTGCACTGGTTGGGCCATCCGGCGCCGGTAAATCAACACTATCTTCACTGATCCCAAGGTTATACGACGTTCGCGATGGCTCAATCACCCTAAATGGTGTCGATGTTAGAGATGTCTCCCTCGCAGACCTGAGATCAAAGATTGGTGTTGTGCCACAAGATCCGCACATGCTGCACACGACGATTAGAGAAAATCTCACTCTTGGCAACGAGTCGGTGACAGAGGATCAGCTATGGGCGGCACTTGAAGCGGCTCAGGTGGCTAATCTGGTTAACGCACTACCCATGAAACTAGATACTGTAGTTGGCGATCGAGGCTATCGACTTTCTGGCGGTGAAAAACAGCGTATTGCGATAGCGAGATTGTTAATCAAGCAACCTGAAGTTGTTATTCTGGATGAAGCAACGGCTCATCTAGATAGCGAGAATGAATCAGCAGTTCAGCAAGCACTGGAGGTTGCACTTGCAAATCGAACATCACTAGTTATTGCCCATCGACTATCTACTATTCGCAAAGCTGATTTGCTACTTGTCCTAGCCCAAGGCCGAGTGGTGCAAAGCGGAACTCATGACGAACTCATTGCGCTACCGGGCTTATATCGCGATTTACACGATAAACAATTCACTGAGTAGTGAAAGCGTCCTAAGCCTTAACTTCAATTGCTGAAACTTTGCCAGCAATAAGCGCTAAGACCAACCGGTCAGCGGATGAAGCTTTAGTTAAGTTAATCACTTCATCAATAGGCCAAGAGTCCTCATCGCTAGATATCGATTCCCAAGCCTGCACCGATCCACCAGTTAACTCATGAAGTTGCTTTCGTATATTCTCATCCAACGGACCTATCAATGTTATGCGTTTTGGTCCAATTCGCTGTGTGCTATAAAAGGATCGTTCAGCGCTAAATACATTCCAGTGATAGGCCGTAATTGCAACTGTGCCAAGTAAAATACTAACTGGATATCGCAATTCGCGGAGTGCGTCAGAAAGCGAATCATTAGCAAAGATCGCCTGGAGCAATAGGTTAACCGCAGTAATCAAAGTCACTACCGCTAAAGCTGCGCCGGCTCCAAATAATACAAACAAATAAACCCGTCTGACTCCCGCTGTCGCTTCAATTTGTGACTGTCGTTTAACATGAATCTGAATTCGATGCCAGTACAAGTACCAAATTGGCGTACCAACAACTAACAACGTCATGGCTGCAAGCAAAGTATTTATTGCGTTGTATGAATCAATTAAAGTATTTCTCACAAAGACATCAAAAATAGAAACAATTACCAAAACAAATCCAACAGTCGCGGCAATAAGAGCGATACCAGAAATCAAATATTCATAAATACGCTGTACTTCATTTCGAACTGAAGTTCGCGAAGCCGAGGCAAAATGATTGTGATACCAAAGCAACAAGAATCCGGCGACCGCAGAACCAATCAGAGTTGGCATTGATCTAAAGTGGATATAGAAATCAGTTGAATTCGGATCACCAATGAACCAAACCAAAACTCGATACAACAACGTGCTGCCTGAAACTATCGCAGTTATCAATCCACCAGCTACGCCAATAATTAGTACATAGCCCAGCCACAAAACGTCTCTCGTTGACTTCATAGTTAGTTTGATCCAATACAAGAACCAAACTGGTGCTCCAATTACTAGCAGCACTAGACCCATTCTTAATGGGTCATTAACTCCCACCAATAAATCTTTTTCGCTGTACCCAATCAACTCGCGAGCGATACCGGCAATAATCATTGCGACGCCAACCAGTGAAGGAATCAGCCCTGATAGTGAACCATTTAGATACAAGAACTTACTTCTATTTATCGGTGTTACTCGACGATTCAACTCAAAATGAACACCCCAAACGGCAGACCAAATGATAAATTGAGTTAAGGCATAGCTATCAAATCTCTCCAGCCCTACCGCCCAGGCCAACACTGTTGCAATTCCAGTTAGTGTAATGAGCAACGATGTCATGGTGATCGCAAAAAAATATGCCGCCCACCCAAATGAATAGACTTCCAACGAATCTGATTTGATCGTACGTTTTGTCCAAAGCGAAACTCCAATCAAAACAGGTACGCCAACTAGTACAAAAGAAATATCGCGTGCCAGTACAACATCATTTGCTGCTACTAATGAAGCTGGGCCGATTACTCGATTTAAAAGACCAACAGTTCCGGATGCAACTATTGATACTAATCCAAATAATAGGGAGTATTGAAAAAATCTTCGAACAACGTGACTACTGCCTCCGGACGCAGAACTGTGTCCGGAAACCGCCCGGATAATCAGAAATGCACTCACGCCGAGAACAGCTAATAAACCAATTCCGAATATCACTTTGACATCTCCCCACAGTCGTAGAGCGGCCAAGGAATGCCTACGATCAACCATTTACTGCCAGTATTTTCTAGGCGGTAGACATGAGACTCTACGTACGGTGAACCGAATAGATCTGAATTACTATATTCGATGTCTACTTCGACTCGTGCGCTATCGCCAGAAATAGTTGATTGGACCAAATCAACATTTAGGTCTCGATCCATCCAGGCACGATCAAGATGAACAATTTTGCAGGGACTTGATGGCGAAATGTATTCAAAAGCAGTATCGGTATTTTGGCTAACCATGGCAGTTAGGAATTGCTGAACTGCCCATTCTGGGGTGTTTGCTTCATATGTTGTGGCAGATCGATCACTTGAAAATAGAACTAGTGCAACCGCAACAGCAGATATCAAGCCGATCACAATAAGCAATAATCTATTGGGCATACTCTTCATACTTCCAGTCTACTCCTCAAACGCAAAAGTTAATGGATCAAGTGGAGCGCTATGAGGAGAATTGAAGATTTTGCTTTGTGCTAATGGTTTATTTTTTGCCAAATGTGGCGTCTGGCTTTAGCTAACTCAAACCAAATTACACAGAAACTTGCAGCAGTTGTTGCGATTAACCAATGTGATAGCTCCATGTGAGAGAGATTGAAAACATTCAGCAAGAGCGTCCAATTAAAAATTAACATAAGCGCAGATGTCACACCTAGCAAGAGCCATTTTATGCTTGGGTTCTGTTTCAGAGCCATTCGAGATAGCATAAAGTGTTGATCTGATCGGATGGAAAGCACGATAAAAACATTTCCAATCATGATGCTTGCGAATGTCAATGAGCGAACAAGTTCTGCTGAGTAGCCCTCATTAAATGCCCAGAAGTAAACAACAAGTGAACTAATTAATAGCAAAACTCCTCGGATGAGTGCAGATGCTAAGAGCCCACCAGTAAGCACACGGTCGTTCCTGCTTCTAGGTCGTTTCTTCATAGCATCAGCATCCGACTTTTCAGATTCAAATACTATTGAGGCGGCTGGATCAATAACTATTTCCAACAACGCAATTTGAGCAGGCAACAAAACCAATGGCCAGTAAGAAGTAAACACCGGCAGCAACGCCAAGCCAAATATTGGTATGTGAATAGCAACAATGTATGTTATCGCCTTGGTTAAATTCGAATAAATACGGCGGCCATGCTTAATGCCAACTGCAATAGAGTTGAAATCATCATCTGTAATTACTAAATCTGCTGCTTCACGCGCAACATCTGTTCCCCTAAGCCCCATCGCAATACCAACATCAGCTGAACTCAATGCTGGTGCATCGTTCACACCATCTCCAGTCATTGCAACAACTTCACGATTTGCTCGCAGTGCATTAATCAATCGAAGCTTTTGTTGTGGTGCGACGCGAGCAAAGATATTCACATGATTGACTCGCTCAGCAAGTTCTTCATCCGACATTTCATTCAGCTCGTTACCAGTTATCACTTTGTCCGACTCAGTTAATCCAATCTCGCTGCCGATTTGAGTTGCCGTGCCTGGAAAATCTCCAGTTAACATGATGGTTCGCACGCCAGCACGCCTTAATTCGCTAATTGATTGAGTTACTCCCAAGCGAACTGGGTCACGCAACTTGGCTATTCCCAAAAATTCATAAGGTAGATCACCGATATCGGTTGGAATTTTGGCATCTGACGGCAACTCAGCTTTAGCAACACCGAGCATTCGATAACCTTGTTTTGCTAAATTGGCTAAGTCAGAATGCAATTGTGCAATTTGATCTGCATCCATTCCGCACATCTCGCCAATTGCTTCTGGCGATCCCTTTGCCGCTACTAATAAATTCCGAGACTCGGTTTCCCAAATCTGAACTATTGCTAATCTTGATTCACTTATTGGGTATTCATGCAACAATTTCAAAGTAGGATCAACCGGACCTGCTACTTCAAAGGCTTTATCCATTGGGTCAAAGGGTTTAGGCGGACAGGCCAATAAGCCAAAATAGGCAACTTGCTCAGCAGTTTTCTCAAGTGACATGTGGTTTGTGGTTATCGTTCCAGTCTTATCCACACAGAGCACCGTCACAGTTCCAAGTAGTTCAATAACTGGGGAATGTCTAGTGATGACATGCACTTGCGAGAGCCGCCAGGCACCAAGTGCGAAAAATACGGTTAACACAATTGGAAACTCTTCGGGCACCAAGGCCATAGCTGCAGCGATTCCGGCTAAACCAGCCTCTAACCAATTATCACGCAATAATCCGTAAAGGAAAAAAACCGTCCCAGCGGCAAGAATTGAGATGGCTGCAACATACTTGATAAGTTGATCAATCTCTAGTTGCAGATGAGTTCGCTTGCTTTTTCCTTCTGCTAAAACTTTTCCAATTTCACCTAACTGAGTAAATGTTCCGGTGCTTTTGACAATTGCAACCCCATGTCCTTTAGTTACCAAAGTTCCAGAGAAAACAGAATCTCTTTCCTGCTTGAGTACCGGAAATGATTCGCCCGTTAACATCGATTCATCAACGCTAAGGTTTGAGCAACTCAAAATTTCGGCATCGGCCAAAATTCGATCTCCCTCTCGGATTCGAATTAAATCTTCTCGAACTAACTCACGACTGGGAATTCGGCTAGTGATTCCATCTCTAATAACAGTAGCAAGCGGGGCAATTAACTCACCGAGTGCAGCTATGGCTTTTTCTGATTTTCGAACTTGAAAAATGGAAACACCAGTGATAATCAATATTGTTATCGAAAGAAAAACAGCATCAGATACCTCGGCTAAAAAGAAGCTAATTAGTCCGGCACCAAAAAGGAGTAACAAAATCGGTTCTTGGACAACATTCCAGATCAATCTAATGAAGTTTGCTGACTTTTTTGCTGGTAATTCATTGGGGCCCTGTTGCGCCAGCAGCAATTTCGCTTGCTCGGACGTGAGTCCCATGTAATCCACTAGTTAAGTCTAACGAGAGGATTAGGTTCAGGGCTCGACCAAATGCGCTCGATCAGTTCAAACACTTAAACGATGTATCTGGCTATTCAGGACTTAACTCAGCATTTCGCGAAATTAGAGCCGTAAAGTCAAGTTTTGTTGAGCAGTGATCGAGAATAAAAGAAGTTTTCCCGAGACACTAAATTTTCTCAGGATTAATTGAATCTGTGGGGCGGGCGGGGCTCGAACCCGCGACCGACGGATTATGAGTCCGCTGCTCTAACCGACTGAGCTACCGCCCCGGCTGGCGTAGTTTACTTGGTGGCAATTCCCGCTTTATAAACCGTGCAATTAGGGCGCAAATGCCAAAAATAGGAATGAAAAGAAGATTACCAGGTGCAGTCCGCCTTGAAAAAAAGTAACTCGATGTGATGAAACCGTGACCACGCTGACCACAAAAGTTAGAGCTAGCAACACTAGCTCCACCGAATTAAGACCTAGTTGTAATTCGATGTTAATTATGTTTGAAACTATCGCTAGAGCTGGAATTGTCAATCCAATACTGGCTAGCGCTGAGCCATAAGCCAGATTAAAGCTAGTTTGCAAATCGCCACGCTTAGCTGATCGAACCGCAGCCAAACTTTCTGGCGCAAGCACAACAAGCGCTACCACGACAGCCACAATAAACAGTGGTAATCCCGCAGCCAACACCACGCCTTCAACTGATGGAGAGATCACCTTTGCCATACCAATAATGGCAACCAGCGCGATCAAAAGTAACGTCACGCTGTTCTTAAAATCTCTCTTTGTTGGTATTTTGGTGTAAGGCAGTGAAATGGTGGCATCTGGATCTTCAAAATGTTCTCGGTTTCTAACTGTGAGGACATAAAGAAACAAGCCGTAAACAATTATTGATGCAATAGAAACAAAGGCCAATTGTGCCGGGGTGAGAGTTGGCCCGGCACTGCCAGTTGTAAAGACGGGTAGCACCAAACTCAAAGTTGCAATTGTTGCAATCGCACTTAACGCAGCACCACTTCCTTCAGAGTTAAAGCTAAGCGTTGTGTTTCTAAGTGATGCTGCCACAATTGATAATCCAACAATGCCATTGCAGGTAATCATGATTGCCGAAAAGACAGTATCTCGGCCCAGTGTTGCTGCCCCACCATCCGAGGACAACATAATTGCAACGATCAAGCCCACTTCAATAACCGTAACCGCAAGAGCAAGTATTAGTGCACCAATTGCTCTACCAACGTAAGCTGCAATTACCTCTGCATGATGAACTGCGGTAAGCACTCCGCCAATTAAGATGACTCCGATTAGGGCAACTTCAACCGCATTTGGCTTTATGTTCCAGAAATAAACAACTGCGATCCCAGCAACAATTGGTCCAGCGATATTGGCTAATGAAAGTACTCGTTTGAAATTCAGCAGCATTGGCAAAATATACGGGGTTTAGCAGAAACTGCGACTTTTGGGTTGTGAATCAGACAACTACTGACTGGCTTCAATTTCAGTGATCAATTCCAACCATTGTGCTTCCAATTCTTGCTGGCTGGTCTTAGTAGCAGCTAATTGAGTTTGAAGTTCTTGCAGTTGCTGATAATCGTTAGTTGCGCTGGCCATTTGCAATTGGATTTCAACTAGTTTTTCACCTAATTTAGTTAGTTTTCGCTCCACTTTACCCAGATCCTTTTGCAGCTGCCAAACATTGATCTTTGGTTTTTCGGATTGGGTGATGACCGTTAGCGCCGCATTACTTGGATTTAAGTATTGCTCAATTCCGCCAGGCAGATGAGTTATTCCGCCGGTGCCATCGAGTAAATAGAGTTGATCGCATACCCGCTCTAGGAAATATCTATCGTGCGAAACCACAAGTAAAGTGCCGGCAAATCCGTCCAGTAAGTCTTCTAACGCCGCTAGCGTCTCCACATCAAAGTCATTTGTTGGCTCATCCAAAATCACTACATTTGGTCCGCCCATCAAAATGCGAGTCAATTGAAGCCGTCTTCGCTCACCACCTGATAAATCACCTACTGGGGTCCACTGCAGATTAGCACCAAATCCCAGTCGCTCACATAACTGACTGGCTGATAACTCTTTGCCATTACCAAGATCAACATGATGTGAAATTTGTTCCACTGCTTCCAGCACTCGCAAACCAGGGTCTAACTCATCGAGGTGTTGAGATAGATAGCCAGCTTTTACGGTTGTGCCAGTTTGCACCCTGCCACTTGTTGGCACTGTTGAACCAATTAACAATTTCAGCAGCGTGGTTTTACCCACACCATTACTTCCCAAGATGCCATATCTAATTCCTGGGCCAAAATCCAATGTGACATGATCTAGAATCTCAACACCCCCTGGAAGTTTTAATGAAACGTCATGCAGTTCATATACTCGCTTGCCCAATCGATTAACTGCAAAATTCAACAGCTCTGCTTGGTCGCGCGGTGGTGGCTCTCTATTAATCAATTGATTTGCCGCTTCAACTCGAAACTTTGGTTTAGTAGTTCGAGCTGGTGCGCCGCGCCGTAACCAAGCTAATTCTTTTCGGATTAGGTTATTTCGCCTAGCGTCTTCAGCTGCAGCTTGGCGCATTCGCTCCGCCTTCGCCAATACAAATGCGCTGTAGCCACCGTCATACTCTTCGACATTGCCATGAACAACTTCCCAAATTCGATCAGAAATTTCATCCAAAAACCAGCGATCGTGAGTAATTACTATGACAGCAAGATTTTTTCTAGTTCTTAAATGGTTGGCTAACCAATTAATGCCATTAATATCTAAATGGTTAGTTGGCTCATCGAGCAAGATTAGGTTTAGGTCTAAAATCAACAATCTAGCCAATGCCACGCGTCGCAGCTCACCACCAGAAAGTTGGCCAAGCTCGCGATTTAATAACTCTGACTCAAGTGAACCAAATAACCCAGCAATCACATCGCGCGCTAATGGATTACTGGCCCAGGCATGAATTTGCTGGTCGCCAAAAATGAAACTGGAAACTAATTGAGATCTATTAACAACGTCTACTTGAGTTAAATGACCTAATCTCAATTCTGAGTTATGAGTTACCTTGCCAATGTCAGCCAAGTCAATCCCGGCCAAAATGCGAACCAAGGTTGATTTACCGCCGCCATTTCGGCCAACCACACCAATTCGCTCACCTTCAGCAACGCCAAGCGAGACCCCAGCTAGTACTGGGTCTTTACCGAAGCTCTTTTCAATTGCTTCAACACTAATGAGGTTAACCATGATTAGCCAACCCTAAGGGTGGCTAGAAAAAGATCTGGCTTAGGCCAATCCAAGTAGCGATACCAGCAGGGAAAAGAAAATAAAACTTCCAGCTAAAGCACCTACCAAAGTTGGAAAAAGGGCTTTGCGACCTACTGCTCGTTTTGCAGCAAAGCCATACCGAACTGCTTGCACGCAAGGGGTAAGCATTAATGCCCCAACTGGAATGGCAACAATAAATCTATCAATAACTGGTCCAGCCAAGATGGATTCGCCCTCTTCATAGCCAAGCGCCCAAAAAATGAAATATCCTAGAAATTGTCCAAACAAATAGAACACCGGTATTAAAACTGCCCAATTGGTTGCAGTTCTTAAAAGTCTATTCATTTTGAAAGTCTAATGGCTTATTTGGTTTACGACGAGGATTTCAAATGAGATTGCGAAACTATTGAGTAAATTTGTAGGGATAGCGGGTTTGACTAAGGCGAGAACTGCACCTATACCAGTATTAGTGTTGTTATCTGACCGCCACATATCTCGCTCACACTCATTTTTCTATCAAAACTAAGTTCACTAATGGGAATATCATTCCACAGTATTGAATAATGATTTAAGATTTGAAGTTGCTCGAAAAAACAAAGGTTTAAGCGCAGGTCAAATCTTAAATTTCTCACCATGGGTTGGAATAGTAACTTTCCCTGGGAATTTTGTCCGAATTAACTCGGCAAATTTTGTTGCAGCGGGAACTTCACCATGCACGATGAATATTTGTTCATAAGTAGCATCAGCGTCAAATAGCCAACTAAGCAATTCAGTTTGATCGGCATGCACCGACAATCCTGGTAAATAAACCACTTCTGCTGCCACTGCAACATGCGCACCATGCATTTTTATAGTTGGTGCACCCTCGAGTAATGATCGGCCTCGAGTGCCAGGTGCTTGAAAGCCCACCAAAATTACCGTATTTGCACTATCGGGTAGCAACCTTGCTAAGTGATGCACCACTCGACCACCAGTTGCCATACCGCTCGCGGCAATAATGATGGCAGGACGTTTCAACTGGTTCAGCGCTTTTGAGTCACTCACGCTCTGAGTTTCATGCAAATTAGCCAGCGCAAAAATGTCATGACTTAGGTCAGCTCGAACTTCACTATTGATTTCTGGACTATCTTCGGCAATCGCGCTGCGGTAGCAATCAAGTGCCGCTGATGCCATCGGCGAATCGACAAAAATAGGAACTGCTGGAATTTTCTTACGCTCCACTAATTCCTTAAGTTGCATCAGTAGTACTTCAGTTCGATCCACCGCAAAAGCTGGAATCAACACGGTGCCTCCGCGGTCAATGGTGCGATTAATTGTGTCGGCGAGGATCGAGCCAGAATCTTCATGAATGCGATCACCATAAGTTGATTCCACAATCACTGCGTCAAATTTAACTGCCGGAATTGGATCTGGGGCAGCGAGCACCGGGTGTACTGGTCGTCCTAAATCACCAGAGAACAATAATTTTTTACCAGCAACAGTTAACTCAACAAATGCGGCGCCCAAAATATGTCCACTAGGCAAGAATTTCACACTTGATTCAGCTGAGATAGCAAAGTCAGTCCGAAAGTCGACTTCGACAAATAGTTTAATTGCCGCTTCCGCATCATCATCGGTATAAAGCGGCAACGGTGGATTGTGTTTGGAGAATCCTTTTGCTCGAGCAAACTCCGCATCTTCCATCTGGATCTTCGCACTATCGCGCAGAATGATTTTTGCTAATGCCGCGGTATATTCAGTTAAATAAATTTTGCCACTAAAACCTTGTCGTACCAGTCTAGGTAAATAACCACAGTGGTCTAAATGGGCATGCGTTATCACAATTGCATCTAGCAAACTGGGGTTAATGGGAAATGGCTGCCAATTCTGTAGCCGCAGTTCTTTAATCCCCTGGAACATGCCGCAATCAACCAGAATCTGTTCCTGATCGGTGGCGACTAGGAACTTGCTGCCAGTTACGGTTTCAGCTGCACCCAAAAATGAGATGGTTGGCGACATGGCCTAAATGTAGCGGTGGCTCCCCCATCTGGACTCGAACCAGAAACCTGCCGGTTAACAGCCGGCTGCTCTGCCAATTGAGCTATAGGGGACTGAGTGCGAAAAGATACCCGATAGCCAACCCGACTGAGTTATCCCCCAGCGGCTAATAGCCGAGCATTCGCAACTACTGGGGAAATTCGAAGCGGCTCAAGTTCAAGGTCCCATGGCTCCCCAATTAACCAGCTCAATTTCTCCGTCAGCGGTTCACCTGCCGCCATGGCGCTACGCAGTTGATTCTCATCTACCACCGCATCACCAAACTCGTTGATATCCAATCGGCGCAAGCCCAAACTTGGCGTGATCAGCCAACGCTCCCCAAGTCCACCATTGATTGGATCACGCACTACTTCAGCATAAAGATTAGGAAACTCATACATTGCCGAAACTAGTTTGGGCAGATTGTCAATTGTGGTTCGAAAAGGCAACGAACACGTTTGTGATTTGGGAATCAAGGGTTGTGACTGCCAACTCCAAGGTGCAGCCAATGTGATGATTGACTCAATGCTCCATTGCAGATGTGACACAACAGACATTGGTGCGGCATAAATGCTTAATTGCCCTGTAACGCGCAGCTGAAGCTGCGATAAATAGGGGTTTTTCCCCACGGCTATCACCTCCTGAGGTTTGCCTTCCCCGACATCCTCAGCGGTAATAACCAAACCATACTGCACATTTGTTGTGACGTAAAACTGATGTGAATTAGTAGACAGCAAAACCCAGCATTTTTATAGCAAACCGGGCGTATGGTTCTAATCAAAGGCCAGCCGTGGGGGCAAGGCCGAAGGAGAGTAAAAATGAACGTTAAGTCCACAAAACTAGTGGCGCTGATCTTGATGGTCTTGGGCGCAGTAATGGTGGTATCAGGTGCAACCACTTACAGCATGGTCAATACTGCGCTAAAAGATGAGCGCATTACTGTCGCTGATGATGCAACTCGATTTGCTGGGGAATTAGTAGCAGGTCCATTCACTGCTTACGAGCAAGCAAACATCATTGAAAAGCACGCCCTTGAGGCAACCGGTGGTCTCACTTACGCTGAACTAGATCGAGAAGATCCACTACGTGCAGTGGCGATGAATGGCTCTTTCCTTCGCGCATCACTGTTCACCTCAGTAGTTGCCTTCGGTGTCTCAGTGCTTGTAATGGGTGTTGGTTTGATGTTCATCATGGCTGGCGCTGCGATTCGAGGATTAGCTAACAAGCAAGAATTAGTTGCTGCTTAAGTTAGAAATCAAAAACCCCCCTCGAAAGAGGGGGGTTTTTTAATTGGTAGCGGGGGCAGGATTTGAACCTACGACCTCTGGGTTATGAGCCCAGCGAGCTACCGAGCTGCTCCACCCCGCGTTGCGGAGCGCAAGCCTATCGGAGTGCTAGTTTGTCGCTGAATCCACCTCTCGCTGCGCGGCAACTGCCCGTTGCAACGCTGCTTCTAATCTGCGTTGTGCTGCACCATAAGCGGTGAAGTCGCCACTTCGGAGCGCAGCATCAGCATCGCTCAGCGCGGTTTGCATATCGGCTAGTGCTTGATTTAATCGCTGCTGTGCAGTTTGGCCAGTGTCTGGCTCTGCTGGTTCACCTTCATCATCGCCAGGTATTACTTCATCAGGCACCTCGGCAGATGAACCAAACAACTCAAACAGCGCTTCTTCTAATGATGGTTTGAACACCACCTTCTGACCAAATGAGGCAAGCACACGGCGAAGCAACGGATATCCATCGCCTGCGGCACCTTGAACATAAACTGGTTCAACATATAAGAAGCCGCCAGCAATTGGTAATGAAAGCAAATTACCTAATCGAACATTAGAACCACCTTGACGCAGTAGGTTAAGTTCCTGACCTACTTGCGGATCAGATTCAAAGTTGTTCTGCACTTGATTTGGGCCAGGAATTACCGTGTTACTTGGTAGCTGAAGCACTCTAATCTTGCCGTAATCATCTCGCCTTGGATCAGATCCCACCGCAATAAACGCAGCAAGTGTTTGGCGTTGTACCGGTGAATAAGCCGAAGTCAACATAAACGACTCTTCCTCATCACCTGGCATCTGGATCTGCAAGTAATACGGAGGCTGCGACAGTGCAGCACCTTCTGCGGTTGGATCTTGCGGTACCGACCAGAAGTCCTGACCATTGTAGAACGACGCTGGTGTGGTTACGTGGTACTTCGCGTAAACCGATCGCTGCACTTTGAATAAGTCTTCTGGATAACGCACCTGATTGAAAACTGATTCTGGCATCTCATCTCGAGGCTTAATCAGCCCTGGGAACACCTTGTCCCAAACCTTAAGAATTGGTTCATCAGCTTCCCAGCCGTAAAGCGTCACAGTTCCTTCATAGGAATCAACAACAGCCTTAACTGAGTTGCGCATATAGTTGACCTGATCAGTACTTAGTCTGGAAATCGTGCTGCCTGTTACACCAAGTGCATCAGTTGTCGCTGAGCCTAGCGAAACGCGCTCGGAATATGGGAACAATGAAGTAGTGGTGTAACCATCCACAATCCACTTAATTCTTCCTTCCGAAACAATTGGGTAGGGATCTGAATCCAGCGTTAGCCAAGGCGCGACATTCTGGACTCGAGCACTTGGATCGCGAACGTACAGCACTTGTGATTCTTCGTTTACGAAATCAGACAGCACAATGTTGACTTCACTGAATGAAATTGCGTACATCAAGCGATTAAAGAATGAGCCAATCGGCACACCGCCATCACCGCTATAGGTGTTGTTCTGCTGTCCAGTAGGTGAGGTTTCATCTGGATAGTCC
>JBIJDU010000008.1:0-57049 GCA_044343935.1 Candidatus Nanopelagicales bacterium
TTGCCAGCCAAGAGGTGCTCTGTTTATTAAAGACTTGACCAGTTCCAGTTTTGCTGGCAATGGGAATTTGATCTAGTGGAAAACCCGGAAATACCCAGGCGGTGGTGCCATCAATGGCAGTACCAGTCAAAGATTTACGAAGGTAATCCAAAACTCGCGGTGTGGTATCTACTTTTCCTGTTGCTTTTGGTTCAAATTTCTCAACTACATTTCCTTTTACGTCTATTATCGCTTTTGCTAGTTGTGGTTGATACAACGTGCCACCATTTGCGATCGCGGCATATGCAACTGCTACCTGCAGCGGCGTTACGACGGTGTCACCTTGTCCAATTGAGATATTAACCGCATCACCGGCTCGGAACAAGTAACCATCTTGACAATTTTCCACGGCGTATTGCCGCAGTGTTTCAGCCCATACTGGATCACGTTTTGCAGTTTCTGGATAGCCAGATTTAGCGCGCTTGCACCAAACATCTTTGTTGCGTTCCCAGTTTTCCCGCTT
Source organism: Candidatus Nanopelagicales bacterium (assembly GCA_044343935.1). Taxonomy (GTDB): domain Bacteria; phylum Actinomycetota; class Actinomycetes; order S36-B12; family UBA5976; genus AcAMD-5. The sequence goes on from JBIJDU010000008.1 coordinate 503, forward strand.
CCATTCTCGGCCACCAATGCGACCTGCAGATTCACTGGGTAAATCAATGCCAGTTAATTTACCCAGCCCAAAAGTTGTCGCCATTTTTTCAATTGGATCGCGGCCCGTCCTAACCTCATCTTTTCCGCTTTTCACCCAAAGCTCATTGGCAATTCGATAAAAAACCGTATTGCAAGATACTTCTAACGCACGGGAAAGCGAGATAGGACCATAGGCGCGAGATTCATAATTTCTAAATATTCGAGATGAAATTGTCACTTCTGGTGAACAGTTATACAAACTATCAAGCGGTAATCCAGCCTTCTGCGCAGCTGCCGTCATTACCACTTTAAAAGTTGATGCTGGCGCATAAAGACCTTGTGTTGGTCGATGCAGCAGCGGGACCCCGTTTGCTTCAGAGATAAGCGCTTTATATTCCTTATTTGTTAGGCCATCTAACCAAATTTCTGGGTCATAGCTGGGGTAAGACGCCATCGCTAAAACTTGACCATTAGTCACATCAAGTACAACTGCTGCGCCGCCATCGGCGATAAAATTATTTGACCTGGCCCGATTGATTGCGTTTTGCAATTCCCGCTCAACTACTCCTTGCAATCTGGCATCAAGTGACGTGACTAAATAGTTTCCAGGTACTGACGCCGTCTCACCAACTTGACCAACTACATTGCCGGCGCGGTCAACGGCTAATAGTTTCTTACCATCGGTGCCACGCAGCGTTAAGTCATATTGCTTCTCTAAACCAGCACGGCCAACAATGCTATTTCGTTGATAGCCACTGCTTGGGTCAGCGGCAGCTAATTCATCGGCACTGATTGGACCGATATAACCCAATAAATGAGCGGCATTGGCATCACTTGGTGCTGGGTAGACTCGCTCTGCCACTACTTCTGCGTTAACACCAGGAAACCGCAAGGTATTTTCCATAATGCGTAGCGCGAGTGTTGAATCAACATCGCGGGCAACTGGTACTGGTTGCAGCGGCGGACCATTCCAGCATATTGGAGGGGGCGCCGAACCAGTTGCGCCACAAGGTGTGATGCGATTCTTTAGATCATCAACGTTAGTTTTAAGTAGATTGGAAAGTCTCGATAAAACATCGGCACCTTGGTCTGGCAGCTCGCTAATAGTTTTGCGATCTAACGTAATCACTAACGAAGTTCTATTTGCCACAAGTGGTCGGCCTGCTTGATCTACAATTAAGCCGCGCACTGCCTGAGTAGAAATTTCTCTAATGCGATTTTTGTCAGCTAGTGCAGCATAGTCTTCACCGGTAATAACCTGAATAAAAAATAACCTGGCTAGTAGCGTAATTAGCAGCGCAGTAACAAACCATTTGAATACCTGCAATCGCAGAATAGATTGATCCCTCATGCACCCACCCGCAGCGGTAAGGAATCACGATAAAGCGGTCGATCAAGTAAATCAATAACTGGAACTAAGAATGCCGCAAAAATTAGGCCAGAAATCAATTGCGACCCTAAATAAGCCGGCAACTGCGAAAAGGCAGCAGGCTGATTAGTTAGCAGCAGCACTATAGCTCGAACCATCACTGCTAATCCTGGCGCAGCTGCTGCCGCCAACACCGGCTTCCATGGTGAATCATGCGGAGCGCGCACATATCTGTGAATTAACACCGCAACAACTAGGTATGCCAAACTCGATACCCCAAGTGTTCCTGCATTTGGTGCTAGCAAATCAACAAATAAACCAGCAATTACTGCGATGCTCGCTCCCAGTCGGTAACTTCTAGTAAAGGCTTGCGCGGCAACGATAACTGCAACCACATCTGGCATATAGATTGAAATGCCTAAACTAAACAGCAGCGTAGGTTGCAAGATAGCAAAGGCCAGCACTAACAGCAGAATGTAGCCATACTTGCGCATTTGCTACTCGCTTGGAATTTGTAGTGCTTCGCGAATCACATCACGCTTAGCTGAAATTATTATGCCAACTATCTCTAGGCTAGAAATATCTGCACTTGGAATCACCGTTGCCGTGCGATTGAGCTGTCCTGCTGCGCCATCCACGCTTGCAATTCGACCAATTGGCAATCCTGGCATGTATGGCTTTCCGGTATCAGAACCCCAAGAAAATACTCGCGCACCAATTGGCATTTTTGCGTATGGATCAAAAACCTGTAGCGATAACCGATCTACTGCGCCAGTTCCAGAAAGAAAACCAATCTCACCAGTGCCTTCGAGTCGCACCCCAACTTTGACATTTGTGTCAATTAATAGCGACGCAATTGAATAGTCCTCAGCCACCTGAATAACTCTGCCGACTAAACCAGTGCCAGCAACTACCGTGGTGTTCATTGTGATGCCATCTTTGCTACCAGCATCAACAGTGATGGTCCAGCGAAAATCACCAGTATTTCCAACTGCAATCACTTGTGCAGGAATTACTTTATAGTTTTGCGGTGGTGTAATTCGAAGCAATTGATCAATTGCAATACCTCTACGGCGTTGATCTGCAGTTTGTGACAGTTTAAATTTAAGCTCTTCATTTTCCGCACGAAGGGCTGCTAACTCATCATCGCGTGAGGTGATTCGAGAAAGATTATCGCCAACTACTCGAAACGATTCGCCTAGTGAAGTTGCCCCGCTTTGGATTGGTCCAGTCACTTGCAGCGCAGCTGACCGCAGCGATGCCACCAAACCTTCTTCGCCGGAGCGAATGCCTATCGCTAAGAGGGTGACAGAAACTAAAAACAACAGCGCTAACGCCAAGCGCACTCGCCCGGTATCGCGCATTACTAACTAGCCCCTTGGGTTAGAAACTAGGACGCGCTGTAGCGCTTCGAACTCTTCCACAGTTCGACCCGAGCCCAGCACTACGCAATTGAGTGGATTTTCTGCAATTACCACTGGCATGCCTGTTTCATGGCGTAGTCGCTCATCAAGACCACGTAGCAGCGCACCACCACCGGTGAGCATGATGCCACGATCCATGATGTCACCGGATAACTCAGGTGGGGTGCGATCTAGCGTGCTCTTTACCGCATCAACAATTGCTTGAATTGGCTCTTCTAGCGCTTTGCGAATCTCTTCGGCCGGCAAAATCACGGTGCGTGGTAAACCAGTAATCAAATCGCGACCACGAAGCTCAGCCTCTGGTTCATTTGGCAACGGAAACGCTGAGCCAACTTTCATCTTGATCTCTTCGGCAGTCCGCTCGCCGAGCAATAATGAATACTCGCGCTTTACATACGCAATAATCGCTTCATCAAGTTCATCGCCACCAACACGAATTGAAACTGCAACCACAATTCCACCAAGTGAAATAACCGCGATTTCAGTAGTACCGCCACCGATATCAACCACCATATTTCCAGTTGGTTCATGAATTGGCATACCAGCACCAATTGCAGCAGCCATTGGTTCTTCAATGATGTAAACCTTGCGAGCACCAGCCTTATAGCCTGCTTCTTCAACAGCGCGACGCTCAACTCCAGTGATACCGCTTGGCACACAAATAACTAATCGAGGCTTTGCCAAGAAACGTCGCTTATGAACTTTCTGAATGAAGTAGCGCAGCATCCGCTCAGTGGTATCAAAGTCAGCAATCACACCATCTTTAAGTGGACGAACCGCAACAATATTGCCAGGCGTACGACCAATCATTCGCTTTGCTTCAGCACCTACTGCCAAGATGTTGCCATTATCTGAATTGATTGCAACTACCGATGGCTCATTAAGCACAATTCCAGCTCCACGGACATACACCAAAGTGTTGGCAGTACCTAAGTCAACCGCCATATCTCGTCCGATGAAATTATTGCTCATGCTACGCCTCTCTGATTCTTACTTTGTTAAATTTGGAAAAAATAACGCAATCTCGCGCGCTGAACTCTCTTCTGAGTCCGAACCATGCGTTACGTTAAATTGAGTTTCAGTTGCTAAATCGAATCTAATCGTGCCAGGTGCAGCATTTGTTGGATTGGTAGCACCCATCATGGTGCGCCAATTAGCAATTACTTCTGGACCTTCAATCACCGCAGCAACTAATGGTGCTGAAGTAATGAAATCAACTAGGGAACCAAAGAATGGCTTGTCTTTGTGCTCGCTGTAATGCGCTTGGGCTGTTGCCTTATCCAAGGTGCGTAGTTCCATCGCAACTAGCTTCCAGCCTTTAGTCTCAATTCGAGAAAGGATTTCACCTACCAAGCCGCGAGCTACGCCGTCGGGCTTGATCAATACCAATGTTCGCTGCACAAATATCTCCTGTTTCAGGCGTAAGAGTAGTGGGCGTTTCCTAAGACCCGAACCGCTGCTGACGGATTCGGTCGGCTCGGCGCACCAGTAACAGGCCGCCCACCCATAGAACCGCAAAAAGTCCCCCAATTAAAAGCATTGGTGAAACCCAGATTCCAGTTAGCAGCACCATTGGTTGCAGCACCGATCCTGCTGGCACCGCCCAGCCGCGCCGAAAGCCAGCTGGAATTAACACTGCAATTAGACCTAATGCACCGCCAACCGAGATGGCGACTTCAGGTGCAATATCGTGATTTTGTATCGCAACTGGAATTGCTAACCAAATAGCAATTGCTTCAAAAATTAAAACACTCGATCCGATTAAACGCTGTCCTTTGTTCATTTGCTGAACCTCGCTTTGCCAGCACCAGCAACAGTTGCTGAACCAGTAATCAATACTCCGCTACCAGCGCCAGCACTATCGGCAACAGCAAGAGCTGCGTCCATCGCATCAACAATATTTGGAATCACTTCAACTCGAGCAGCACCAGCAATTGCCACAACTTCAGCTGCTAAATCATCCGCCGCAATTGCTCTTTCGCTTGGCGCAGTGGTAATGATCCAATGATCAACTAGTGGAACCAATGCAGTCACAATTCCGGCAACGTCTTTGTCATCGAGCACCCCGATTACGCAAGTTAAATGACTGAAAGTCATCGCTGCTGGAAGCGCAATTGCGAGCACCTCAGCACCATTTGGATTATGAGCAATGTCGATTACCACGGTTGGTGAGCGATGCACTACTTCTAACCGCCCTGGCATCTTGAAAGTTTCAAAAGCATGACCAATAGCGGCTGGATTCAATGGATCGTCATCGCCTAGTAAATTCTCAACTGCAACTAAAGCAGTTGCCGCATTAACTGCTTGATGCGCACCATGCACACTTAAGAACAAATCTTGATAATTCTCACGCGGAGTTTGAATTGATACTAACTGACCGCCAACAGCTGTATTGGTGGTTACGGAATAATCACGGTCTTGCACTAGTAATTTCGCTTGCATCTCATTTGCAGTAAGTTCAATTACTTCCATTGCTTCTGGTACTTGCCGCTGCACTACTGAAATTGCACCTGGTTTAATCACGCCAGCTTTATTACCAGCAATTGATTCAATGGTGTTACCTAACCAATTCTGATGGTCATAATCTATTGTGGTAATTGCAGTGACTCCTGCATCTACCACATTGACTGCATCCCAAGTGCCGCCAATTCCAATTTCAAGTGCTGCCATGTGCATCGGCGCCTCGGCAAATTCACTTAACGCCAACACAGTCATTAATTCAAATCCAGTTAACTTCTCACCAATTCGCTCCTCCATCATCAAAATGATTGGATAAATTTCATTTAGTGATTCCACAAATCGAGCTTCCGAAATTGGGTGGCCATCGATCAAAATTCGCTCGGTCATACTCACCAAGTGAGGCGAGGTGTAAGCGCCAGATCGAATCCCATGCGCCCGGGCAATGGCATCTACTAATCGAGTGGTTGAACTCTTGCCATTGGTGCCAGCAACCACAATTGCTGGGAACATTCCTTGGGGATCGCCTAAGGCATCCAGCACTTTTCGCACCCGGTCCAACGAGGGGTTAATCCGGTGCTCGGCTGCTCGCTGCGCAAAGGTGGCAGTGATATCGGCAAGGTCTTTCAGCACACGGCGCAGTCTAGAGCGGGATGTTCCTTAGGATCTGACCGTGACCGACCAATCTAAGTATCCGCTGCTGCCAGCAAAGCCTGGCCTTGATGGCCTGGAAGTTCGCTGGGATCAGGCCTGGGAATCCACTCAACTCTATAAATTTAAGCCAAACCACTCCCGCGAACAAATCTTCTCAATTGATACGCCGCCACCTACTGCCAGCGGATCACTTCACATTGGTCATGTGTTTTCTTACACTCACACTGATTGTGTTGCGCGCTATAAGCGAATGGCTGGTTATGAAGTTTTCTATCCGATGGGGTGGGATGACAATGGCTTACCAACGGAACGACGCGTCCAGAATTATTACGGGATTAAATGTGATCCCAGTTTGCCGTATGACCCAAACTTTGAACCACCAGCTGAACCTGGCAAAGAGCAAATTCCAGTTTCACGGCGTAACTTTGTTGAGTTATGTTTGAAATTAACCACTGAAGATGAAAAAGCATTTGAAGCAACTTGGCGCTATTTGGGATTATCAGTTGATTGGTCACTCACTTATCAAACAATTGATGATAAGTGCCGAGCGCTTTCGCAGCGCGCGTTCCTAAAGAATCTAGAACGCGGCGAGGCATATCAATCAGAAGCACCAACACTTTGGGATGTCACGTTCCAAACTGCGGTTGCGCAGGCTGAATTAGAAGACCGGGAGCGCCCTGGCGCATATCATCGAGTTTCATTTAAAAAGCCAGATGGCAGCGATGTGTTTATTGAAACAACTCGTCCAGAATTAATTGTGGCATGTGTGGCGCTAGTTGCCCATCCAGCAGATGAGCGGTATCAACCACTATTTGGTAGTGAAGTAATCAGCCCAATATTTAATGTAAAAGTTCCAGTTGTAGCGCATGAGTTGGCCGATCCAGAAAAAGGATCTGGAATCGCGATGGTTTGTACTTTTGGTGATTTAACTGACGTGACTTGGTGGCGTGAATTGCAGTTAGCCACTCGCCCAGTTATTGGCTGGGATGGCAGGTACAGCCAAAGCACACCATCTTGGTTAACTGAACCAAGCGCAATTGCAGCTTATGGCAGATTAGCTGGCAAAACAGTTCACACCGCACGCGAGCAAACAGTTGAGTTATTAATTGAAACCGGTAATTTGCATGGTGAGCCAAAACCAATTACTCATCCAGTTAAGTTCTTCGAAAAAGGTGATAAGCCGTTAGAAATTGTTACCACACGGCAGTGGTATATCAAAAACGGTGGCCGTCAACCAGAATTACGCGAAGCTTTGATCAAACTTGGCGATGACATCAAGTGGCATCCAGAATTTATGCAGGCTCGCTACAGTGATTGGGTGTCTGGCTTAAACGGTGATTGGTTAATTTCAAGGCAGCGCTATTTCGGGGTACCAATTCCAGTTTGGTACGCAATTGATAGCAATGGTGAGATTGATTACGACCAAGTGCTAGTGCCAGATCAGGAGAATTTGCCAATTGATCCCAGCTTGGATTGCCCACCTGGCTTTACCGAATCGCAGCGCAATCAGCCAAATGGATTTGCTGCAGATCCGGATGTGATGGACACCTGGGCTACCTCATCGCTTACGCCACAAATAGTTAGTGGCTGGAGCAATGATGATGAGTTATTCCAGAAAGTGTTTCCAATGGATCTGCGGCCCCAAGGTCACGACATCATTCGCACTTGGCTGTTCGCCACCATGGTTCGCTCTTACTTAGAGTTTGGTCTAGCACCATGGAAACATGCTGCGCTCTCGGGTTGGATTTTAGATCCAGACCGAAAAAAGATGTCTAAATCCAAAGGCAACGTGGTAACGCCAATTGCGCTATTTGAAGAGCATGGCTCCGATGCGGTTCGATATTGGGCGGCAAGCGGTCGGCCGGGCACGGACACCGCATTTGATGTTGGTCAGATGAAAATTGGTAGAAGGCTGGCCATTAAATTGCTCAACGCTTCTAAGTTTGTGCTTGGCCTTGGCGCAGCACCAGATAAATCAAAAATTACCCAACCACACGATAAAGCAATGTTGGCAGCGTTAGCTGAAGTAATAACTGGGGCAACAAAAGCATATGAAGAGTTCAATTACACCAAAGGGTTGGAGTTAACTGAGCAATTCTTCTGGACCTTTACTGATGATTATGTTGAGTTAGTAAAAGAGCGCGCTTACCGCGAAAGCGATGCTGATGCTGAATCGGCAAAAGCCGCACTCGCTGAAGCACTTATGATCATGTTGCGACTGTTTGCGCCAGTTATGCCGTTTGTTACCGAAGAAGTCTGGTCGTGGTGGCAAACCGGTTCCGTGCATCAACAAAGCTGGCCCACCACAGCAGAGCTTGATGGGATTACTGGCGATGCCAAGCTGTACCGGGAAATTGGCGCTGTTATTTCCGATATTCGCCGGGTCAAAACTGATGCGCAACAATCCATGAAGGCTCGTATTGCCGCTGCAGTTATCTCCGGTCCTGCTGAAAGTATTGCCCGATTGCAAAGCGCGCAAGCAGATTTAATCTCAGCTGGCGGCATTGATAACTTAAGTTGGGAAAACGCAGATACGCTTTCCGTTAACGCAACGCTAGCTAATTAAGCAGAGCGCTCAGATGAGCCTGCACCACCGCGATGCACAATCTTTGGTGGCTGCGAGTGAGTGACAGTTGCTTGCTCAATAATGATTTTTTCAATGTCATTTCGGCTCGGCACGTCATACATCACATCAAGTAATACGCCTTCCAAAATTGATCGAAGGCCACGCGCACCAGTGCCGCGAGCCAGCGCTAAATCAGCAATCGCATCAACTGCCCCTGGACCAAACTCAAGGGACACTTCATCTAATTCAAATAGTCGCTCAAACTGACGCACTAACGCATTGCGCGGTTCAGTTAACACTCGAACTAATGATTCGCGATTAAGTCCTGATACTGAAGTCACAATTGGCAATCGGCCCACAAACTCTGGGATCAAACCAAACTTGAGCAGATCTTCAGGGAGCACATGCGAAAAGATGGTGGCTGGATCAGTTAACTGCTTATCTTCAACCAAGCTAGAAGTGAAACCTAAACTTGATCTACCAACTCGCTGCTCAATAATGGAATCAAGACCAGCAAATGCGCCACCTACAATAAAAAGTACGTTAGTAGTATCGATTTGCAAGAATTCTTGATGCGGATGTTTGCGACCGCCTTGTGGCGGAACTGATGCCGTGGTTCCTTCTAAAATCTTCAGCAGCGCCTGCTGCACTCCCTCACCAGATACATCTCTAGTAATCGAAGTGTTCTCACTTTTGCGCGCAATTTTATCGATCTCATCGATATAAATAATTCCTTGTTCCGCCCGCTTTACATCAAAATCAGCAGCTTGAATCAATTTGAGCAAGATATTTTCAACATCCTCGCCAACATAACCTGCCTCAGTTAGCGCAGTTGCATCAGCAATCGCAAATGGCACATTTAGCATGCGAGCTAAAGTTTGAGCGAGCAGAGTTTTACCTGAACCAGTAGGACCTAGCAACAAAATGTTAGATTTGGCTAACTCAACTAGATCTTCACTTCGGCGCAATTGTTCGCCAGCGCGCACTCGTTTGTAGTGGTTATAAACCGCAACTGAGAGCGTCTTTTTCGCAAGATCTTGCCCAATTACATAATTGTCTAAGAATGAATAAATCTCACTTGGCTTTGGTAGTTCAGCCATTGAGGAATTAGTTGTTTCTACTAACTCTTCTTCAATGATCTCATTACACAGCTCAATGCACTCATCACAGATATATACGCCAGGGCCAGCAATTAACTTCTTGACCTGCTTTTGACTTTTGCCACAGAATGAACATTTAAGTAGGTCAGTACCATCGCCAAGCCGTGCCATCTGAGATTCCTCTCGTAGGGGAAGTGATGGCAACACTAAGCCGTGGCAATTGGCTTCGCACCTAAAATCGCATGGCGTTCGCCCAGAGCAGAATTACCGCTTAATAAAGCCAAAACTCCCCCGGCGATATCGCCGAGGGAGCTGGGGAAAGCGTTGCGGTTATGCCTGAGCGATAGCTGAGATCTCAAACTCCAACTTGATTTTGTCCGAAACCAAAACGCCGCCAGTTTCTAGCACAGCGTTCCAGGTTAGCCCAAAATCTGAGCGATTAATTTCTGCTTCACCCTCAAGACCAACTCGCTTGTTACCAAACGGGTCAGTTGCTGCACCGGTATATTCAAAATCAATTGTGATCGACTTAGTTACATCTTTGATCGTCAGATCGCCAGTAACTTCAAACTCATCATCACCTTTTTGCTTAACTAAAGTTGAGACGAACTTAAGCTTTGGGAATGCGCCCGCGTTAAAGAAGTCTTCGCTCTTTAGATGCGCATCTCGATCAGCCTGTCGAGTATCAATAGAATCAGCATCCATCACAACTTCTAGCGAAACGTCGCCATCAGCAACAGTGCCTTTACCCTCAAAGCTATTGAACGAACCGCGAACCTTGGTGATCACCGCATGGCGAGCCACAAAGCCAATTCGAGTATGGGTTGGATCAATCACATAATTCCCCGTTGGGATAGCAGTTACCGCTGACATAGCACTCCTTTGGATTTAGTTGAAAATTCAACAATCTAACCGTAGCACATAGTTGAAAATTAAACAACTTTAACCCTGCTGGACAAAATCTGGCCCGCTGCCATTACCAGGCATCACCAAAACGGGCTTGACAGCACACTTTGGAAATCTTGCCAAATGACCTAGATTCAGGTGTTAGAACCATCAAGCCGCAATCTTCTTCAGCAGTTCTAATCTGTTGATCCCCCACCAGCACAAAGCTCTGTCCCGGAAAATCCTGCCAACCGAATCTTCGATAAAAGTCTTTTTCATCCGTAGAAAGCATGGCTAGTTCATAATTTTGTAGGCAAAATTGTGTGATCTCATTTAGCAGCAAACTGCCAATCCCTTGCTTTTGCTTATTAGGAGCAACCGCAATCGCCTCAACATAACCAACCGTTATTGGAGATTCATCAAGCCACATGGATCGGGCAACCACGGTGCCATGAGCAACTAACTCTTCGTTTTGCATACCCACGAATCTGGCTCCACCTAATGAGTTTTGCCAATCAGATTCACTGAAATCACCAGCAAAAGCATCAGTTAGTAACGCCTGTAAAATCTCGACTTGGTTTTGAGTTAACTCATCAAGTCGAATAATTTCCATTCGTTTCCTAGTGGTTAGACCTTGCTTCCTAATACCTTTCGAGAAGCAATTACTTGATCCACAATGCCATATTCCTTTGCCATTTCGGCAGTAAGGATTTTGTCACGCTCAATATCTTCGCGAACTTGCTCCAGGGTGCGACCAGTGTGATTGGAAAGAATGCCTTCCATCTCTTCGCGCATCCGCAAAATTTCATTTGCTTGAATCTCGATATCAGATCCCTGACCGCCACCTTCGCTGTATGGCTGGTGAATCAAGATTCGAGAATGCGGCAGCGCAAAGCGCTTGCCTGGTGTTCCCGCAGCAAGCAGCAGCGCTGCTGCAGATGCCGCTTGGCCTAAGCAGATGGTTTGAATCTCTGGCTTAACAAATTGCATGGTGTCATAAATTGCGGTCATCGCAGTGTATGAGCCACCTGGTGAATTGATGTAAATTGAAATATCGCGCTCTGGATCAAGCGATTCCAAAACTAATAACTGTGCCATTACGTCATCAGCAGAGGCATCATCAATTTGCACACCTAAGAAAATAATTCGCTCTTCAAACAACTTGGTGTATGGATTATGAATGCGCTCACCATTTGGGGTGCGCTCTCTAAATTCTGGCAAGATGTAGCGAGCCTGTGGTTGGAAAGTCATTATTTGCCTGCCTTTCCGCGAGTGCCGCCGCTGCCAGTGACATCAGAGGCGCGAGTTACCACGTGATCAATAAAGCCATAAGCCTTTGCTTCTTCTGAGCTGTACCACTTATCGCGATCGGAATCTAACCGAATCTGCTCTGCTGTTTGGCCAGTGTGCTTAGCAATTAACTCTGCCATTTGATTTTTCACAAACAACATCTGCTCGGCCTGAATTCGAATATCTGATGCCGTACCACCAATACCTCCAGATGGCTGATGCATCATGATACGAGCATGTGGCAACGCATAACGCTTGCCCGGCTCACCGGCAGTTAATAGGAACTGTCCCATTGATGCGGCAAGACCCATCGCAACAGTGGCAACATCGTTTTGCACATATTGCATGGTGTCATAAATTGCCATACCTGCTGAAATTGATCCACCTGGTGAGTTGATATACAAATAAATATCTCGAGTTGGATCTTCTGCGGCTAGCAGCAAGATCTGACCGCAGATCAAGTTTGCAATTTGGTCATCAACTTGTGAACCTAAAAACACAATGCGCTCGCGCAGCAAGCGCTGAAACACATCTTCAGCACCAGGCAGACCGCCAGCAGCAGCCCGCATGGTTGGCGCGGTTAACTCGCTCACTTGTTTCCCTTCGTTTGATGCCCTGACCTTAGCGAACGTGGCGCATTTCGCACCTTACATGTTCGCCAACAGCGAAACTACTGCTCAACTCCGTTGGTGAATTCAGACAGGTCAACTACCTCACCGGCAGGGGTCTTCACGCTGGCCTGGCTCACCACCACGGTGAGTGCCTTACCACGGCGAACTTCATTTAGCGCAATCCCTAGCGAATCGTTCTTCACTAATTCATCAGCTAACTCTTCTGGCGTTACGCCATAGCGGGGTGCAGAGCGCACTAGCCATTCTGACAACTCAACTTCATTAACCTGAACTTTTTCCTGATCCGCAATTTTATCTAGCACCAGGGAGCTTTTTAGATTCTTAATGGTGTCTGCTTCAAATTCATCCCGGTGTGCATCATCACCATGACCATCAGCAAAATGCGAATCAAGTTCGCGCTTAAGAACATTCGCTGGAATTTCAAGATCAATGGCAGCAAGTAGTGCTTCAAATACTTTTTCCCGCGCCGCAATTGCTTGCTCGGCTACTTGAACTCGGCGAATTCGCTCCGCCAGATCAGCTTTAAGTTCAGCAACTGTGTCAAACTCCGAAGCCATTTGCGCAAACTCATCATTTGCTTCCGGTAGTTCGCGCTCGCGCACACCAGTGCAAGTAAAGGTTACTTTTACTTTTTTATCCTGATGTGGTCCATCTGCTGGCACAAATTCAATGTCTTTAGTTTCATCAACGCTAATTCCAATTAGTGCCTCATCCGCACCTGGCACTAATCCGCCAGTGCCAAGTTCATAGTTAAGCGCAGTTGCGGAATAGTCATCTGACTCTTCGCCATCAACTGTACCCTTGGCATCCAGAATTACTAAATCACCAGATTCAGCTGCTCGCTCTACTACTTTCATGGTGGCAAAGCGACGCCGCAGCAGATCAAACTGCTCCGTGACAAATTCATCGTCGGTTTTTATTGCATCAACCACAGCTTCAATACTGTTAAATGCTGGCAACTCAAACTCGGGTCTGATATCAAGTTCTGCGGTGAAGGTAATCGACTCATTGTCTTTTAATTCGCTGACATTAACCTCTGGTGGACCAAAGGGATCAAGATCATGTTCTTTAACAGCTTCAGCATAAGCGCGCGGCAGCACTGAATTAACAACTTCTTCTAATACAGCAGCACGGCCTACTCGCTGATCAATAATTGCAGTTGGCACTTTGCCTTTGCGAAAACCAGGAATTGTTACTTGGTTTGCAATTGCTTTATAAGCATTTTGGAAATCCGATTTCAGTTCATCAAACGGCACCTGAATTGTTAACTTAACGCGCGTTGGGGTTAGAACTTCCTTATCGGCTTTCACCTTGCTCCTAATTAATTGGATTGGTCGGGGCGGGGAGATTCGAACTCCCGATCTCCTGCTCCCAAAGCAGGCGCGCTAGCCACTACGCTACGCCCCGATGACTTAAACCTCGTCAAATCGGGTTCCAAGACCGCGCAATCGTAGTGTGCGCAGCGGTAGGGCCGTGACTGGGATCAGTCCAGCGGGATCGACCTAGTAGATTTCGCACTAATGCGGGTGTAGCTCAATGGTAGAGTTCTAGCCTTCCAAGCTAGCTGTGCGGGTTCGATTCCCGTCACCCGCTCCAATCTTTTCTAACGGTTCTCGTAATCAGTTATCTGACTTATTCGTCTGATATGACGCTCATCGCCCGGAAATTCAGTTTCCACAAATGCCTGTGCGATTGCCTTTAGCGTTGCGTCATCATGCATTCGGGCCCCAATGCCAACTACGTTGGCATTGTTGTGCTCGCGGGCTAACTGCGCCGTCTCAACCGACCAAGCCAATGCGGCTCTCACGCCAGCAACTTTATTTGCCGCAATCTGCTCACCATTTCCCGAGCCGCCCAGCACAATGCCAAGAGTGCCCGGCTCGCCAACGACTGCTTCTGCTGCCGCAATACAAAAACTTGGGTAATCACAGGATCCGGCTGAATTGGTGCCATGGTCAACCACTTCATGGCCGGCAAGGGAAAGATGTTCAATTAAAACTGCTTTGGCTGAAAAGCCAGCATGATCCGAAGCAATATGTATTTTCATTTTCCCTCAATCGAAAATTGGGCCGACATTGCGCGAGCGCTTTAATTCAAAAAATCCTGGGTACTGCGCACAAGCAACTACGCCATCCCAAAGTTTGCCAGCTTGCTCACCTTTAGGTGCAGGTGATATGACCGGTCCAAAAAATGCAGAACCAGCAACGGCAATTACCGGTGTGCCAACATCGGTGCCAACTTGATCCATTCCGGCATGATGACTCTTTTTGACTGCTTCATCCCAATTGGTATCTGCCGCTGCACTTAACAACTCTGCTGGCAAATTAGCATCCCTTAGGACATCAGTTATTAACTGTTCATCTAGTTCCTGCTGTTGCAAGTGAATTCGAGTGCCAAATGCGTTATATAGCGGCAGCACCACTGAATCACCATGAGCTGCGCGCGCCGCTTCAATTACTCGAACCGGTCCCCAACCAGCAATTAATTTAGCTCTATATTTCTCTGGCACATCTTTGTTGGCATTCAAATAAGACAAACTCATCACATGCCAAGAAACCTGAACATCTCGGACTTTTTGTACTTCCAACATCCAACGCGAGGTCATCCACGCCCATGGACACATTGGGTCAAACCAGAAATCTGCCTGCATAATTTCCTCCAATTACCAGGACACCTTAAGGTTTACTCCACCTAAACCGCGACTTGAAACCAGGAAGGTCCATTGTGACGCTAGCGAATTTCACCCAAGCCGAAGCCCAAGCCAGAGCTGCGCTGATTTCAAATACCCAATACCAAATTGAGTTAGATCTAGTTGATCATGACGCAACTGAATTTCGCAGCAAAACCACCATCACTTTCAACGCAACACCTGGCGCATCAACTTGGATTGACTTGATTGCGCCAAGTTTGAATTCAATTGAGCTAAATGGGCAAGCCGTTCCAAATTCTGCCTTCAATGGTTTCCGCGTTAAGTTAAGTAACTTAAAGGCTGAGAACAAATTAGTTATCGATGCAAACTGTGCCTATTCCACAACCGGTGAAGGTTTGCATCGCTTTGTCGATCCAGTTGATAACGAGCGCTACCTCTACAGCCAATTTGAAACCGCAGATGCCAGGCGCGCCTATGCTTGCTTTGATCAACCAGACATCAAAGCTCGTTATTCATTCACGATGAAAGCGCCTAAGCATTGGGTGGTGCTGTCAAACACCGCAACTGAACCAAGTGATGCTGGTGAATTTAAGCTCTGGCAATTCCCCGCAACTAAGATCATGTCTACTTATATAACTGGCATTGTGGCTGGCAACTACCACCAAACACATGACAACTATGAAGGTAAGTTCGGCGCTTACCCACTTCGCGTGCTTTGCCGCCAATCACTTAAAGATCATTTGAATTATAAATTTATGTTTGAAACTGTTAAGCATGGTTTTGCAGTATTTGAGCGAGATTTCAATGTTGGTTATCCATTTGGTAAATATGATCAGATTTTCGTTCCAGAATTTAATTCCGGCGCAATGGAAAATGCTGGCTGCGTCACTTTCCGAGATGACTACATCTGGCGCGGCAAAGTAACCGCGTTTGAACAGCACTGGTTATCTAACGTAGTGCTGCACGAGTTAGCGCATATGTGGTTTGGCAATTACGTCACCATGGAATGGTGGAATGACTTATGGCTGAATGAATCATTTGCCGAGTGGGCGGCATATCACGCCCAGCAAGAACAGCCCGGCTTTACTGATGCGTGGGTTAATTTCTTAACTACCAGAAAAAGCTGGGGTTATCGACAAACTCAGTTGCCGTCAACTCATCCAATTGCAACTGATGTCACAGATCTGGAATCGGTTTGGGATAACTTCGATGGCATCTCCTACGCCATGGGCGCATCAGTTCTCCGTCAGTTAACTGTTGCGGTAGGTATTGAGAGCTTCTTAAAGGGCTTACAACTTTATTTCTCCCGCCATGCTTGGGCGAATGCAAAGTTTGAAGATCTGCTAGCAGCTGTTGGTGAAGCAGCCGGGCAAGATCTAACCGCTTGGGCTGAGGTTTGGATTCGCAAAGCAGGCGTTACCACGCTGCGCACAACTGCAGAACTTGACGGTGAAAATTACAAGTCAGTTACTATCAATCAAGAGCCACCGGCATCTCCGGTTGGACTTGAGCCAGTACTGCGGCCGCATCGATTTGCAATTGGTCACTATGACGTAACTGGAAATAAATTAGTTCGCACCAAGCAAGAAATGGTTGATCTGGCGGGCAGCTCAACTGAGGTTAAATCACTTGCTGATAGCAAAGCCCCAAGGGTGCTGCTGTTAAATGATGATGATTTCACTTTTGCCAAAATTCGATTAGATCAAAACTCTTGGCGCAACGTGATTGAACATTTTGGCAAACTAGAAGACACGCTTGCGCGCGGCTTAATCTGGGATGCGGCTTGGGATCTCACTCGCGACGCAGAAGGCAGCGCTGGCGATTATGTTGCGTTAGCACTTAATGGCATGGCAAGTGAACCAGATTCATCCACAATTGCTATCGCGGTTAGAAACCTAAAAACCGCAGTGGATCTTTACGCCAAGCCGGCTAATCAAGCAAGGTATCGACAACAGATTGCAGCAAAGTTGTTGGATTACGCCTTAACAGCGCCAGCAAGTTCAGATCATCAGTTGGCATTTGTGCGAGGGCTTTGTGCATTCGCCTCCCCTGGCTACGGTTTAGAAGAATTAGTTAATTGGTATCGCGGCAGTAATGTGCCAGCTGGATTACAAGTTGATACGGATCTGCGCTGGACCTTGTTAAATCGCATGGTGCGCCAAGGTGTGGCAGCGCATGATGAGATTGCCGCTGAATTAGAAATTGATAACTCATCAAAGGGTCATGAAGAATCAGTTCGACTAAAGGCCGCAATTCCAACTGCTAGTGCAAAAGCTGCAGCATGGGAATCAATCGTAGATAAATCTGATGCCTCAAACGCTATTGTCGAAAACACTATTGCTGGCTTTAATGATTATGAAAATCCTGCACTGCATAGCGAATTCATTACTAGATATTTCGCAATGCTGCCCAAGCTATGGCAAGGTGATCGCGGCTATCACGTCGCGCAAAACATCACTATTGGACTTTATCCAATGCCATTAGTCAACAATGAATTAGTTAATGCAACTGAGGCATATCTAGCGCAATCAGATATTGAACCAAGTGCCAGACGATTTGTAAGCGAACAACTTGCGAATTTGAACCGAGCTATTGCTGCTAGAGCGACTGATTAATATTTATTAATCTCAGTTGATTTGCTTTTGCCGCGGCTTGGTGCCCAAATCAGAATCACCAGTACGGCAACGACTGCTGCTGGAATGCCAATGAAAATTAGGGCTGCATCCCCAGCACTCATCAAGGTACCTGGCTCATCGCCATCATCGCGCTGCGTAATTGCCGCTGCTGGCAGCGCTGACCAAGTGGCAAACAAAGTTGCGATTAGGGCGAAAGCTGAATTCTTTAGTTTTCTCACGGGCTGGAGCGTACCAATACGGCCTTGATTTACCCTACGATTGTGGTGAGAGTCACTAAGGGGTGAAGATGTCTGATTTTCTAGAGCAACTTGTGGCGAGCACCCCGTTGCAGTTGGCCACGCTAGTAATAAGTGCTTTCTTATTGGATCTGATCATTCGACAACTTGTTCGCCGAGCCGTTAAGCGAGCCGTAAAAAAGGCAGAAATCAGACGCGAAGAAATTGAACCCGTTAGCGCGACCACCGCTGCCCTATCGGTGCTGCGGGTAAGTGAGCGAACTAAACAGCGGGCCCAAGCAATTGGTTCGCTGTTTACCGCAATTACCTCGTTGATTATCTGGATTGCCGCAATTGTGCTTGGGCTACAGATCCTGGGATTTGATCTGTTGCCGCTAATTGCCTCAGCTGGCTTTATCGGTGCCGCCTTTTCGTTTGGTGCCCAGCATTCGATTCGCGATGTCCTAAGTGGTGTCTCAATTATTCTCGAAGATGAATTCGGAATTGGCGATTATGTTGATGTGGGGCCAGCAATTGGCACTGTGTTAGAAGTTGGACTTCGCACAACTAGATTGCGTGACGCTGCTGGAGTTATTTGGCATGTCCGAAATGGTGAAATCACCCGAGTTGCCAATCGCTCGCAAGGTTGGATGCTGGCAACTGTTGATCTACCGATCTCAATTGATACTGATTTAGCTCGCGTGCGAGATGTGGTGGAAACAGTTGGTGCGAAAATCACCACTGACACCAGAATTAGTAACTGGTTATTGGGTCGGGTGAATTACGCTGGTGTGGAATCTGTGTCAGCTGACACTATGACAGTTCGAATATCGGTTAGAACTGTGCCAGATGGCACCACGAATGTGACTCGAGCGCTGCGCGAAGAGTTAACTAAAGCGCTGCTGCAGAGCGGGATTGCGCTCTCTCACAGCGGCAATCCTGATTCCAACCCATCGCCTGCTTAATCAGCGCGCGAAAATGCCAAATCAGTTAGACACTTAAGCCATGCGACTTCCTTGTGCGGCAGACCTGCCAATTCTGAAGAACTCTGCTGGTGAGCCGGCGCTGTGTTTAGTAACTGGTGCCACTGGCTATATCGGTGGCCGATTAATTCGCGAGCTATTACTGCATGGCTACCGAGTTCGAGTATTAGCTCGCGGCGCCGATCGATTAAAAGATCATGAATGGATTAACTCAGTTGAGGTAATAGATGGCGATGCCCGAGATGAAGCAACACTGCAAAAAGCGCTTGTTGGCATAGATGTCGCTTATTACATGCTGCATGCGTTAATGAGCACTAGTAATTTTGAACAAGAAGAAAGTCAAACAGCTCAGCTATTCGCTAAAATCGCTAAAGCAAACGATGTGAAGCGAATTGTTTATTTAGGCGGACTTGCACCCGCACATCAAGAGTTATCAAAGCACTTACGCTCTCGGGTAGAAACTGGCCAGATTCTGCGCGACTCTGGGGTGCCAACAATTGAGTTGCGCGCAGGAGTTGTAATTGGTTCTGGCTCAGCCTCATTTGAGATGCTGCGCTATTTAACTGAGCGCTTACCGGCGATGATCACGCCCAAATGGGTGAACACTCGAATTCAACCAATTGCAGTTAGAGATGTGCTGAGATATTTAGTTGGCTCAGCATCGCTTGATTCCAGTATTAATGGTGCCTTTGATATCGGCGGACCAGATGTGTTCACTTATGTCGAGATGATGCAGGCATATGCCAAAGCGGCGGGCTTAAGAAAACGCATCATTGTGCCAGTGCCAGTGCTGACGCCAAATCTTTCCTCTGGCTGGGTTGGCTTAGTAACCCCAGTCCCGCTCACATTGGCTCGCCGCTTAGTTGAGAGCTTAAGAAATGAAGTTGTTTGTAAAGATGATGAAATTCGCCGATTAATTCCAGATCCACCAGGTGGTTTAACTAAATTCCATGATGCTGTTGAGTTAGCGCTAACTCGCATTAAAGAAGCAGATGTGGCAACTAGGTGGAGTAATGCTTCTATTCCAGGTGCGCCAGCTGAACCGCTGCCAACTGATCCCGATTGGGCTGGCGGCACGCTCTATACCGATATTCGTGAAGTTGAAAGCAAGGTGCCAGCTGAGCAAGTTTGGAAATTTGTGGAAAGCATTGGCGGCGATAATGGCTATCACAGCGCAACTTGGGCTTGGGAAGCGCGCGGCTTGCTAGATCGATTAGTTGGTGGCGCAGGACTGCGCCGTGGCCGACGCGATCGCGAACATTTACGCGAAGGTGATGCGCTGGATTTCTGGCGGGTAGAAGCAATTGAGCGACCAAGACTGCTAAGACTTCGCGCGGAGATGAAGCTGCCAGGACTTGCTTGGTTGGAATTCACCATTGAACCCACTGCAACTGGCTGCAAATTAACTCAGCGAGCACTGTTTGTGCCGAAGGGATTATTTGGCCATCTTTATTGGTGGAGCATCGCGCCAATGCATGGCTTTGTGTTTCCTGGCATGGCAAAGCATCTGGTTAAAGAAGCAGAACTAGCGCTCAACTAAACTTGTGCCATGGCTGAAGTTACGGTGCATGAATATTTAGGTTCAGAATTTTTTTATGAGTTAGCCGAAAAGTTCTATCAGCATGTTGCGCTTGATCCGGAACTAAAAGCACTTTATCCCGAAGCTGATCTCAAACCAGCTGAGCGCCGATTGGCACTATTTCTAATTCAATACTGGGGAGGCGAAGACACCTATAGCCAAGAGCGTGGCCATCCCAGATTAAGAATGCGACATCAGCCTTATCCAATTAATCACAACATGCGGGAAAAATGGTTGCACTGCATGATGAGCGCATTAGATGAATTAGCGCCAATTGATCCGCCATATGCCATGATGAAGCAATACTTTGAGCAAGCAGCTCTTGCCATGGTTAATACGTTAGAAGATTAACGAACTACCGACAACGGCAGTCTTGGGCCAGAGTCACCTGGGCGGATATAAAGCGTGC
Organism: Candidatus Nanopelagicales bacterium; assembly: GCA_044343935.1. Taxonomy (GTDB): domain Bacteria; phylum Actinomycetota; class Actinomycetes; order S36-B12; family UBA5976; genus AcAMD-5. The sequence goes on from JBIJDU010000008.1 coordinate 21,372, forward strand.
CGCCTGGGCTTTGCAGTCGCTTCCAGCCAGCACAAGTGCCAGTTGTTACTTGCGCCATTGGCACTGAAAGTAAGCCAAGCAAATATGCCGCATGCAGCACGCGCAGGTGCAAGCCAGCCCAACCAGCACGTTCCCAAATTTCATTAGCCACGCTCTCGGATACTTCACGTGCTGGATTTGTACCAAGCGATGCCATCCGCGATTTAAATTCGTCAATTGCAGTTAATACCTTTGGTGCTAAATCGCCTGCAATACCGCGATCCCCTTGTTGCCATGGACCTTCGGGTGGTTTAGCACCTAACCCAAATGGTTCAAATTCAGTGATCAGTGGAATTTTGATTGGTTCCCGCTGCGTTAACAACTGCGCTAACAGATCATCAACTCGCATGTTGTTATCAATTAGCGGGGTGACCCCTGTTGCTGGAAACAAGAAAAACGCAATAACTTTAAATGGTGGTTCTAAATAAAACCCAACACTGTCATCTTTAGTTATCACCCGGGCATAAGCGTTTGGATCCCAGCGCATCATTCGCTTGAGCAGCGCAACTAATCGTGCGCCATCACTGGGATCAAGCGTTGCAATGCTGGGGTAATCAACCACGAGTTAGCTTTCGATAAGTAGCGCGGTGTGGCCGGGCTGCTTCAGCACCAAGGCGTTCAATTTTGTTCTTTTCATAACCCTCGAAGTTTCCTTCAAACCAGAACCATTGTGAATCACCTTCATAGGCCAAGATATGAGTTGCGACTTTATCCAGGAACCAGCGATCGTGCGAAATCACTACCGCACAACCTGGAAATTCCAGCAGCGCCTTTTCCAAGCTACCTAACGTTTCCACATCTAAATCGTTAGTTGGCTCATCAAGTAGTAATAAGTTGCCACCAAGTTTTAGGGTAAGTGCCAAATTTAATCGGTTGCGCTCTCCACCAGAGAGCACACCGGCTGGTTTTTGCTGATCGGCACCTTTAAAACCAAACGCACCAATATAAGCGCGAGATGGCATCTCAACATGGCCCACTTTAATAAAGTCCAAGCCATCTGAAACAACTTCCCAGACGGATTTATTTGCATCAATACCGGCGCGATTCTGATCAACATAAGCAATTGAGACAGTTTCGCCAACTTTAATCTCACCAGTATCTGGGGTTTCGCTACCAGTGATCATTTTGAACAGTGTGGTTTTACCAACTCCGTTTGGTCCAATCACACCCACAATTCCGTTTCTAGGTAATGAAAAAGTTAAATCATCAATCAAAATTCGATCGCCAAAGCCTTTAGTTAAGCCATTTACTTCAACTACAACAGAACCCAATCTTGGGCCTGGTGGAATTTGAATTTCTTCAAAATCAAGCTTGCGGAATTTATCTGCTTCCGCTGCCATCTCCTCATACTTAGCAAGTCTGGCTTTGCTCTTTGATTGTCGGGCTTTTGGTGAGGAGCGAACCCATTCCAACTCATCTTGCAGTCGCTTGCGCAGTTTGGCATCTTTGGCGCCTTCGACTTTTAAGCGCTCTTGCTTAGTTTCCAAATAAGTGGAGTAGTTACCTTCATATGGATAGCACCGACCACGATCTAATTCCAAAATCCATTCCGCCACGTTATCTAGAAAATATCGATCGTGCGTAATTGCAATTACCGTGCCTGGATATTTTTCTAAATGTTGCTCCAGCCAAAGCACGCTCTCGGCATCTAAATGGTTAGTTGGCTCATCAAGAAGTAATAAATCTGGTTGACGCAGCAATAACTGACACAGTGCAACGCGACGCTTTTCACCGCCAGAGAGCACTTTCACATCAGCATCACCGGGCGGACAGCGCAGCGCATCCATTGCTTGTTCAATTTGCGAATCTAAATCCCAAGCATTTCGGTGATCGAGCGCTTCTTGCAATTTGCCCATTTCGGCAAGCAAGGTGTCGTAATCTGCTTCTGGATCGGCAAGTGCTGCCGAAATTTCATTAAATCGATTGAGCATCTGCTTAGTTTCACCCATGCCTTGCTCCACGTTTTCCAGCACAGTTTTAGTCTCATCCAGTTTTGGCTCTTGCTCCAAAATGCCAACCGAATAACCCGGCGAAAGAAATGCTTCACCGTTTGAAACTTGCTCGGTGCCAGCCATGATGCGCAGCAGCGTTGATTTACCAGAACCGTTTGGTCCAACCACACCAATTTTGGCGCCAGGAAGGAACATCAAGGTCACGTTATCAAGCACAACCTTGTCGCCATGAGCTTTACGTGCTTTTTGCAGGGTATAGATGTATTCAGCCATATCCCATATCGTAGCCGTTAGCGGTTATGCCGCGGTTGAACCAGGTTCGTCTTCCCAATCCATCCCAAGTGGATCTTGATTTAACTCAGCACTAGGGCGCTTAGTTCGAGTAAAGCTTGCTATGCCCCGAGTTAAATCATGGCCAATATGAATCGCATCTATTTCTACCGCCGTGCCCTGTCGCTCGCCGCTATCCCAGCGGCGAATCTTTAACTTGCCATGCACTATCACCGGATCACCCTTGGTAATGCTCTGCGCCACATTGCTGGCTAAATTGCGCCAACAAGACACATTAAAAAACATCGCTTCACCATCAACCCAGCGACTGCTACTGCGCTCATATTTCTTGGGATTAACCGCGAGGCGAAAATTAGTTACCACTGCGCCAGTTTCGGTGATCCGCTCTTGTGGGTCAGAAACCACATTTCCAATAATTGTTACTGCAACATCATGCATTTGCTCCCCCTTTGAGTTGATATTTAAGTGCGAATTGCCCGCCTAAAATCAACTAATTTCGAGGTTGTGGAGAAGATCAACTTGGGGCTACGGCACAATACGGCTACCGCTCGTAGCTCAATGGATAGAGCATCCGGTTTCTACCCGGCAGGTTAGGGGTTCGAGTCCCTTCGAGCGGGCCAACTACCGATTTACGCCGTTAGTTTTAACTATGGTGATAGTGAAATCTGGTGAATCATTTACCAACTGCACGGTAAAGTCATAATTGGCATTCACAAACTGCCATTGACCGCATTGCACTGGCCGGGTGCGACTTTCCGAAACCAGTAAGTTTGCGCCTTGATTTACTAACTGGACTCGATAGTTAGCATCATAAGAAACCACTTTTACTCGGCCGGTCATAAACCTACCCTGATAAATACATTTGTCCCAGTTTGTAATGGTGGAAGATTGAATATCGGCACCTAGCGCTGCTGCTTTTTCGGCCTTGTCTCTAAATACCGTTGCGGTAAAAAGTTTTGGAATCTGCTGTGGTCCAACAGTGCGCAGCAACATTCGGGCGTATTTGGTGTTGGGCTCAATTGATTCATAAATCATTGGCACGGTAAATCTAAAGCTATGACTAAACGGCAGCAACCGATCTTTGCAAAGCACGCTATCTCGCATTACTTTACTTTTGCCTAATCTAATCCAAGATCGATCAATTCGATAATGCAGCTCAGCTGGCCTCATTGAAGCAGCGCAGTGATAAATCTCGTATCTATCGCCAGCAACCATATACAAGTTATCAACTGCTTTAACTGGTTCAGCTGCAACTGGTACCAGCGCACCTGATACCAATAGTGAAACCACACTTGCGAAAACTTTAATTTTCATGAACCACCTCAGTTGGCAGCACAATCTCAATTCGCAATCCGCCAGTTGGGGCATCGACTAATTTAACTTCGCCTCGATGAGATTTCACAATGGCATAAAGAATAGAGAGCCCCAAACCAAAGCCACCAGTATCGCGAGTGCGAGATTCATCTAACCGATGGAACCGTTCAAATACTCTCTCCCGCTCGGTAACAGAAATGCCGCTACCAAAATCATCAATTAGAATTCGCACTTTCTCCGATTGCGGCTCAATTGTGATTCTGCCACCAGTATTAGTGTGTTGCTTAATGTTTGCTAGCGCGTTTAGCAGCACCTGAGTTAACTGCAATCGATCAGCTGTAATAATCACCTGATTGGGTGAAATTAGCTCAATCTTGCGATCTGGATTTGCCACTTCAAAATCAGAAATTATCGTTCTAGTTAACTCAACTAAATCAAGCTCATCAATTGTTAATACGGTGCCTTCATCTAATTTGGCTAAGTTAAGTAAATCTAAAACTAGCCGCTCCATTCGCGCACTTTCGGCATCAATGCGCTCTGCCGCGCGAGATCGTTGCTCAGCTGAGGTATTGGCATCGCTATTAAGAATTTCTGCGTAGCCGCGAATCACAGTTAGCGGCGTGCGCAGTTCATGCGAGGCATCACCTAAAAATCTTCGCATTCGAGTTTCTGATGCAGCCCGTTCATCAACTGATTGCTGCAGTGACGAGATCATTCGGTTCAGCGCAGATGCCAAGACACCAATTTCTGAACCAGGTTCGGTTTGTGGCACGCGGCGATCTAAATCGCCGCCAGCAATGGCATCGGCCGTTGCCACCATCTCAGTTACTGGCGCTAAATTTCGAGAGACAAACCACCACACTAATGCTGCTGCCAAAATTGAAATCAGAATTACCGCCAGCACGGTTCGGCCCAGCAATAACGCAATTTGTTCTTGCACTGAATTAAGCGGTGCAGCTGCAACTAAATTAACCCCTGGCCCACCTTCAGCAATTAACACTCGATAAGCCGGCTCCACGCTCTCAACCGTAATTGGAGTTTGCACTGCTTGATTTAACTGAATTTCAGTTAGTGTTGGAAAGGGCAGCGGTTCATAAACTGAGCCAGCTGCGCGCACTACTGCAACTGAGCCATCATTAAGCACCACACCAAGTGCCACCGGCACTACTACGTCGGTGGCAAAAAAATTAAGTGCACCGCCAGCAAAAAGTGAATCATTTCTCGGTGCAGCTAACACTTCGCGCAATCCGCTATCAACTTCAGTCATGGCATTTTGATAAGCGGTGGAGACACTAAAGCCACCAATTAATCCGCTCGCTACTGTGATTACAGCAGTCACGGTTGCCACTAACCGAGTTCGTAATTTCATGCCGCGCTCTTGGGATCCTTTAGTTGAAAGCCAATACCGCGGACAGTTTTAATTAAACCATAACCTTGATGATCAATCTTTTTGCGCAAGTAGGAGATATAGGTATCAAGCACGGTTGTTTCACTGTCGTAATTAATTCCCCAAACATTGCTTAGCAGCTGCTGCTTAGTTAGCACGCGGTTCTTGTTCTGCATTAAATACGCTAGCAACTTAAATTCAGTTGGTGATAAATTAACTTCTAGATCTTCTACTTTAACAATTCTAGTATCAAAGTTAATCTCAATTGGTCCCACAATTAATGTACTAACTACCTCAGGTTCGGTCTTACTGCGCCGCAGCACTGCTTTTACTCGCAGAATTAACTCTTCTACCCCAAATGGTTTAGTGACATAGTCATCCGCGCCAAGTCTCAGACCATGCTTTTCATCATCGCGGTCATCGCGTGCGGTAAGGAACAAAACAGGAGTCTCAATTCCCTTAGTACGCATGCGCTCGAGCACTTCAAAGCCGTTCATTAGCGGCATATTGATATCTAGCAGCAGCAGATCTGGTGATTGCTCGCGAACTAGTCGCAACGCCTCCATGCCGTTTGCCGCTCTAAGTGTCTGATACCCACCTAAGGTCAGGGCATCTTCCAACAGATCGGCAACAGCTACTTCGTCATCGACGATTAATACAGTTGAGCGATCTTCTTGCATTATTGCTCCCTTCAGGGTTAATTCTCCCGTAAAAATCAAAACAGGGTGGATCTGTGCTATCGCCAGCAGCAGATCCACCCTGATTTGGGGAGAGTGGAGATATTAAGTTTTAAGAACGCATTCCCATACCGCCATGGCCCTTGCCATAGCCGTTTCCAAATCCGGAATGTTTGCCACCATGACCGCGGTGGCCTTTACCAAGATGTTCAGCTCGATTGGCTGGCAGCGCAGCAATAATTGCTGCTGCCCCAACGCTGGATAGTTTGTTTTCGGCAACTAATTGATCAGTTACCTGCTTAACTAGATCCTTCATCGGATCTTTTGCTGGCTTTGCCTTTAGCATCGCATCTCTAACTGCACCTAATTGCGCATAACTGACGCTGCCGGCTTTCACCGCAGCAATCAATGACTTGCCACCAGTTTTGATTAGATCGGCAACTGCTTGCGTCAATGTGCCGTTCGCAACTAGATCGGCTAGCACTTTAGCTTGGGCAGCATCATGTGCGGCTTTTAGATTAGCTTTTTTTGCCGCTACGGCAGTTTTCATGGCCGCATAAAACGCATCGGCCTCAGTTTGGCTGATGGTGCCAGCGGTTACCAATTTATTAATTGGTCCGTTTGCTTTTGCGCCACCAATCGCGTTGCCGCGATGATCTGCGCTGGCTGCCGCACCCATCCCGAGCAACAGCGCAGCTGCTCCTACCAACGCAGCGGCGGCCGTTAACTTCCGTTTCATTTCACTCCTGTCAGAGGTGGCGGGGTTCCGCCCAGGCAAATCTCTAACTTAACCCTGCCAAGCATCGGTGAATTTCCTGTGGGGATTCTGTGAACTAGGGAACTTCCCCTAGGGTGTGCCCATATGAATAACTCCTCCCGCACCAGCGAGCGCATTGTCTGGATCGATTGCGAAATGACCGGGCTTGATCTAACTAAAGACGCCCTGGTGGAAGTGGCTTGCATTGTTACCGAAGCTGACCTAACTGAACTAGACGAAGGCTTTCAGGTTGTGATTCGACCAGCAGATTTAGCCGTGCTAGATAACATGGTAGAAGTAGTGCAGAAAATGCACACGGAATCTGGCTTAATTCATGAGATCCCAACCGGGGTAAGTCTGGCTGAGGCAGAAGAGCAATTAATTACTTATATTAAAAGCCATATTCCAGAACCCAGAAAATCTCCACTTGCTGGCTCGAGTGTTTATGTGGACCGGGGCTTTTTAATTCGAGATATGCCAAAAGTTGATGCGCATTTGCATTACCGCTTATTAGATGTCTCATCGGTTAAGGAAATTGCCCGTCGCTGGTATCCGCGCGTTTATTTCGGCACCCCGGCAAAAGTAGGAAATCACCGCGCGCTTAGTGACATTAAAGAATCAATTGAAGAACTGCGGTTTTATCGAGAGTTGATATTTCAACCAGATCCAGGTCCCACCACCGATCAGGTGAAGGAAGTGGCAGAACAAATCAACACTAGGCGCAGCCCCGATGAGTAAGGCAGATAGACTTCGCGCCGCATTGAAGCACTTGCTTCAATTCATGGTGGGTGTAGCTCAGCTGGTAGAGCGCCGCGTTGTGGTCGCGGATGTCGCGGGTTCAAGTCCCGTCACTCACCCCAAGTTTTAAGGCCAAATATGTCATCACCTAATACCCGTGAGATTTGGTTGATGCGAACTGAATTAACCCAGCCATTTAATGAATCGGTGCCAGCTGAATTCACCTGGCACACCTTTACCGTTGGTAAAGATGATGCTGAATTTCTCGCCGCAAATGCCGATGCGTTTGCTGGCCATCCCGAGCAAGGGCTTTGGGAACAAGCCGATTTAACTCAGCGAATTAATGAGCCGTGGTTTGTGCCAGAAGATTTTTATCTGTTGCGCGATAGTGAAAATAAAGTCGCGGGATTTGTTTGGCTCAAAATTCATATTGAGCGCATGGTGCCAGATGCGGAGATTTACCTAATTGGATTAATTCAGAAACATCAACTCAAAGGCCTGGGTAAAGCACTGCTGGCACATGGCTTAAATGAGATCTATAAAAAAGGCTTTAATGAAGCGATCATTTATGTTGATGCGCCAAATGCAGTTGCGCTAAATTTGTATCAAAAGCATGGCTTTAAACAGATCTCAACGCAGATTGTGCCAATTGCGAAGAAACGGGATTGATGGCTACCACTAACGCGGTATTGGGATTTTGGTTAGCAACTGCTGCCGCTAGCGCTACCGTGTTGGGCTGGCTATTTGTTGCTGGGAAAAAACAAATCTCGCAGCGCGCCATTGGTGCTGCACTCATTATTGCCGCCCTTGCCATGCTTTATGTCAGCTTCACGCAACTTATTCCGCAGGCCTACGATGCTAATTTCACAACTGGTTCACTTTTGCTCTGGCTAAGTATTGGCGCAGCTATCGTAATTGCGCTGCGGTTTATTGGTAATCAATTCAGTGATTTAGATTCCCTAAAATCTTCCGCGCTGCTAGTTGCTGCCGCAGTTACCGCACACAATTTGCCTGAAGGCGCGGCGGCAATTGCAACTACCGTGCAAGATCTAAATGCTGGCATTGCAACTTCAATTGCAATTGCCGCTCACAATGTGCCAGAGGGCTTAGCCATTGCGGCCGCTGCGCTGGCAGCGGGTTATCACAAGTCCCGGGCGCTGCTATTTGTGTTGGTGGCAGCCGGAGCTGAAATTCTGGGCACTGGCATTGTGTTTGTTGAAGTGCAGTTGCTAAATCAATTACTGATTGCCAAGTTATTAACGGTGGTTGCTGGCATCATGATCACGCTTAGCGTAATTGAGCTGCTCCCCCATGGTTATGCCAAATTCCGCACTAAAGGTGAGCCAACTCACTAAATATTGGCGCAACTGGCTCAAACCGGGTTTTAGTTAATCACTAAACTCCCGCCAGGAGGAATCTTGGTTTACACCGCAGCGCTCGATGAAAATTTGAACAATTTGCTCAATGACACTGGCGCGATCATCTTTTATTTAGTGATCTGGGGACTTGTTTTTGCCGGCACAGGTTTATTCATTGGTGCTTTTATTCCCTTCATCACTGGTGACTCCTTACTTTTTGCTGCCGGCATAATTGCCGCGACCTCCGATAACGTAAACATTCAGATCTTGGTAATCGGCGTTGGGTTAGCCGCATTTATTGGTGATCAAGTTGGCTTTATTCTGGGTCGACATTACGGCCGGCCCTATTTAGAAAATCGCGGTGGCCCAAAAATTCAAGCAGCAATAGTTAAAACTGAGCAGTTCTATCAAAAATACGGCTGGTGGTCAGTTGTGATTGCGCGCTTTATGCCATGGGCAAGAGTGTTTATTCCCGCAATTGCTGGCATTGGCAATATGAATTACTACAAATTCTTAACTTCTAATTTCACTGGCGCAGTTGCGTGGGGTGTTGGCATCACCTTGGTTGGGTATTATGCCGCTAGCAATGAGGCAGTTAAATCAGTTGCTTACCTCATTGCTGGCTTTTTTATCACCGCTTCCCTGATCGCTGGCTTTAGAACTTGGCGAGCAGATCGCAAAGCTAGAAACGCTTAAGTTTCGCTATCCCTTATTGCTACGGCATGCTTAGCCGGTGACCACAACACTGACTATTGATTGCGGCGGCGGCAGCATTAAAGCTGCCGTGCTGGATGCTTCCGGCACCATGCGCTCTGCGCCAATTCGTGTCCCTACGCCATATCCGCTAACTACTGAGTTGTTTATGCAAACTCTTACCCAGTTGGCAAATCAACTACCGAAAGCCGCTCGCGCAACTGTTGGCATTCCCGGCATGATCCGCCATGGTGTGGTGATCTCAACGCCGCACTATGTCACTAAAACTGGGCCACGCTCAATTGTGTTACCTGAACTTGTGGATCAGTGGCGCGGCTTTGATGCGAGATCGCAGTTAAGTGAAAGTTTTGGGATTCCAACGTTAGTGCTGAACGATGCTGAAGTGCATGGCGCTGGCGTGGTTGCTGGTAGTGGCTTAGAAGTTGTATTAACGCTTGGCACTGGCTTGGGTTATGCGTTATTTGATGGCGGCAAACTTGCTCCCCATTTAGAGTTATCGCAAGCCCCAGTTAGATTTCAACAAACTTATGACACTTACGTTGGTGAAACTGAACGAAAACGATTGGGCGATTTATTCTGGTCGAGAAGAGTTAGAAAATTAATTGATGGGTTAAGGCCAGTATTTGTTTGGGATAGATTGTATTTAGGTGGCGGTAATGCCCGCATGATTAAAGCTGAAATCATTGAAAAACTAGGTGATGATGTGGTGGTAGTGCCAAACAGCGCAGCGCTAGTTGGTGGTGTTCGCGCTTGGCAAGTCGTTGAAATTTAAATAGCGGGCTAGATTTCCTAGCCCGCTATTTATTAGTTTAATTAAAACTATAGGCCGGTAGTGCTAACTCCATATTCAGCTTCTTCTGGTGTGTAACCTTCAAACTCCAACTGTTCGATTAAGCTTTTTCGGGAAAAGGACATGTTGTCCAAATAGTTTTCAGCGGCACGTGCTGCTTGCTCTTTCCAATCAACCTCAATTGAATCAACAGCATATATAGCATCTTCTTCGCTGAATCCCTCAAATTCCAGCTGTTCAATCAGACCTTTACGCGAAAATGGCATGTTGCTTAAATAGCTTTCGGCCGACCGTTTTGCATTGAATTGGCTAACCGTCTCACTGAGACTTGAGCCGTCATCATTATTTTCTGTCTCATTTGATGGAGATGACGATTCAGTCGATGACGACGATGTCGAAGTTAAACCGGAGTCACTGGACCCACTTTGTGCAACAGTTATTACGACTAATAGACCGATGATGCCAAGAACAATAAATCGCTTCTTCTTGTACCATGGGCGCAAGGCCTTTGCTTTTGCCTTTGCTGCCTTAGCTTCAGCTTTTGCTTCTTTTTCAGACACTTTTACTCCTATCTGGTCGAGCGTAAAAATGCCTTTTTTACGCGCAAGTTGCCTCTCTCTATTTTCGAATCAGCAACTGGGAAAGATTACTCGGGATAGTCAAATCCGCCACATCGCATATGTGTTGCTGGGCTCGAATGTAATAAGAAAGTTATAAGCGTTGCCTAAAAGCGCCAACCCCTGGCGCTCAAACAGTGGATTTTGGTAGCCAGGGGTTGGGATTACTTATATCTAGCCTTGTGGCTATCGCTCAATTTTCCCAGCAATAAAATCTTCGGTGCGGTTAAGCGCTTCTTCATCCGAATACTGCTCAGGTGGCGACTTCATAAAGAAGCTAGATGGCGATAGCAGTGGACCGCCAATGCCGCGATCTAGTGCAATCTTGGCGCAGCGCAGCGCATCAATAATTACGCCAGCTGAGTTAGGTGAATCCCATACTTCTAGCTTGTATTCCAGATTTAGCGGCACATCACCAAATGCTTTACCTTCAAGTCGGACGTATGCCCACTTTCGGTCAGTTAACCAAGAAACATAATCAGATGGACCAATATGAACATTGCCCTCACCCATGTCGTAATCCAACTGACTGGTTACCGACTGGGTCTTTGAGATTTTCTTTGATTCCAATCGATCGCGCTCTAACATGTTCTTAAAGTCCATGTTGCCGCCGACGTTTAATTGCAGCGTGCGCTCAACTTTAACGCCGCGATCTTGGAATAACTTAGTCAAAATCCGGTGCGTAATAGTTGCGCCAACTTGACTCTTAATGTCATCGCCCACGATTGGTAAGCCAGCTTTAGTGAATTTATCCGCCCAAACTGGATCTGATGCCACGAAAACTGGCAACGCGTTAACAAACGCACAACCCGCATCAATTGCGCACTGTGCATAAAACTTAGTTGCTTCTTCGGAGCCAACTGGCAGATAGCAGACCAATACTTCAACCTTGGCATCTTTCAGGGCTTTAACCACATCTACCGCTGGCGCATCAGATTCTTTAATGGTTTCGTTGTAGTAGCGGCCAAGACCATCCAGCGTGACGCCGCGCTGCACGATGATGCCAGTTTTAGCAACATCGGCAAACTTGATGGTGTTGTTCTCACTTGCCCACATCGCATCAGCAAGGTCTAATCCAACTTTCTTTGCATCCACATCGAAGGCAGCAACGAACTTAACGCTGTTTACGTGGTAGCCACCTAATACCGTGTGCATCAAACCTGGAATCTCGGTATCAGGTGATGCGTCTTTGTAGTAGGTAACGCCTTGGATTAGTGAGTTGGCACAGTTACCAACTCCGACGATGGCGACTCTGATCTCGCCCTTATTGCTGCTCACTTACTATCCCTCTCTGTGGTTAACATGGTTTCAATCCATTCAATTTCGCGCTCAATTACTTCCAACTTATGTTTCTTGTATTCGGATAAATAGGCATTAGGAGTTTGAGAAGCGCGATCTAAATCGTGCTTAAGCAGTTCTGCTTTATCTTTTAATCGGCGCCATCTGCCTTCCAGAATTCTCACCCTGGTAGCAAGTGGGGTGGGGCCAAAAAATGCGAAGTGAACTTCAAAAAACTCGTCATCCCAGCTTTTGGCATCACTTTTGCCGATTAGATCAGTAAAGCGATCCATTCCGTTATCAGTTATCTGATAAACGATTCGCTTTCGCTTAGATAATTTGGCGTCTTTTGCTTCTTCGGTCTCCGTGATTAATCCCGCTTCCACCATTCGGCGCAGCTGCGGATAAATCACGGAAAAGGAAAGTGCCCGAAATGGCCCAAGCACAGCCGTTAACCGGCGTCTTAGCTCATAGCCATGTAGCGGCCCCTCAGCCAATAAGCCAAGCAGCGCAAACTCCAGGGCATCTCTTCTGGACTGCACAAACCCTCATATCTATTAAATGGATGTATCTAATCGATATATCTGAGGGATATTTAAGTCGCTATAAGCCAGAGATGCAACTCAGGCACACAAATCCTCTAAAACTTCCCCTTCCAGGCCGAATATGACCTGACAGATTTGTCATGAGGCCGCCTGAGCCAGAGGTAAGGATGGATCTGCGCCAGGTTCTGAAACTTCCTAAAGCTCGGCACAGGGGCGAATGTAATTGCCACTTTATTTTCACTAGCAAATTGATACGGATCACCCAAATAAACTGAAAGTTCTCTTCGAGTTGCTAGATCTTGCAGAGTTTCTAAATAAAAATAGATTCGTTTTGCCGATAACTGAAGTTTTTTAAGTGCTGCTTCATTAAACACAAACACAACTGGTAAATCAGGATTAGCAACTAGCGCCGGATCCGCGTCGCCTAACGAATCAATAGTAAGCATCACTAATTCAGGTGATGCATTTGTGATTGATATCAACGGTCCGGCAGTTGCTGCAGGATCTGGATCTGGATCTGAAACAAGTAATGATTCAAACTCCGCATCTGGCAGAGTTGTTTCTACTGGAAACTCTTGAATTGGGCAGCTGTTATTCAAGTTACAACTATTACACAATCCTGCTGCTCGTTTTTCTACCTGCCATCTGGCAAAACCATATGGCTTACCAGTGCCAGAGCCAACTGTCCATTGCCAACCAAGCAGGTTGGCAGCGCGAGATCCATCTATTAACTCCCGATACATTCGCTCTTGACCATGAAGCCAACCTGCTTGGTTTCGCACACTCCAATGCGATGCTAACCACATTCGAGTTTGATTAACTAGCCACCCAGTTTGATTGAGTTCTTCAACTACATAATCAATACAAGCTAATTCTCTATTCCAACCATCTCCTGGTTTGTCCCAGATCTGCTCAAAACGTAAATTCTGAAACAATCTAGTTCCAATTCGAGCATAAAGATGTCTGGCATATTCCTGCCACATTAATTCATCTCTAAATTTCTCTCGATCATTAAATGGTGCGTTAGCAACTGCATCCCACACTTGGGTTAGCGTCAATAAGTTATGGCGAATGTAGGGAGAAAGCACTGTTGCGCCACGTTTTTCAACTGGCAGAACTTCAGACCGGTATTTGGCATAACCAGTCATATCTAAATTAGCCAGTGCTTCGTTAGCGGCGGTTTGACCGCCTTTAATTGGGCTTCTTGAGCCGCCAGAATGCAGCCCAACAAAGTGCTTTTCTAGCAAGGTGGATAAATCTGTTGAGATATCTAATTCCTGCACGACTCCCCTATTCCGGATCAGATCCTGCCACTACTTGGCTTCTGCTGGGTGTTGGCTTGAAATACGCCCATTAGAACGGGATAGGCAGAGAGATGGCTGCCAACTGCCCAACTGCTGGTTTAATTCGCAGGTGCGAAAACTAATTGGCCTCACCCGTTTTGCGGTGTTTGTCCCAGCCCTTTCGGCAATCCTTGGTGCGCTATTGCTAATGGCGCAAGGTTCCTATGAAATGGTGAAAGTGACTATCGATGCTATTCGAAATGGCGCTTACCTTAAGGACACCATTGTCGATGTATTAACTGCAGTAGATGCCATCTTGCTTGGCACAGTTCTCCTTGTTATTGGCTATGGCCTGTATGAGTTATTTATCGATACTGACATTGATGTGCCAGCATGGTTGCGAGTGGAAAATCTAGATGACCTAAAGTCAAAACTTATTGGCGTTGTGGTTGCCATCATCGCCGTAGTTTTTGTTGGTGTATTTGTTGATTCCAATCGATCTGGTGATGTCATTGCCTACGGTGTTGGCGCTGGTGCGCTAGTTGTGGGACTTGCCATATTTGCTTATGCCACGAAAAAAGACTCTACTCCCCCAAAATAGTTAATACGTAAATTAGAAGGAACAATTAATGTCTGATCAACTCATGCGCTATTCCAGCAAGAGTTTGTTTCCCATCATCTCTGCGGTGTTTGTAGCACTACTGCTTCTTTCTAACATCTCTGCAGTTAAGTTAATTGAGTTTGGGCCGCTAATTACTGATGGTGGGTTATTCCTTTTCCCGCTGGTTTATATCGCTGGCGACATCTTGACTGAGGTTTATGGCTTTAAAGCAGCCAGAAGAGTTATCTATACCGGCTTTGCAATTGGCGTCCTGGCTGCTTTCACTTATTGGCTAGTTCAGATCGCTCCACCTGCAAGTAGCTGGGGGAACCAAGCTGCGTTTGAATCTATATTGGGATTTGTGCCACAAATAGTTGTCGCAAGTGTTTTGGCCTTCTTGGCCGGTCAGTTAATCAACTCATACGTGTTAGTGAAGATCAAAGAAAAGACACACGAGAGGAAGCTTTGGTTGAGATTAATTGGCTCAACCGCTGCCGGCGAACTCGCCGACACCATTGTTTTCACCTTTATCGCATCATTAGGTCGACTTAGCTTTGATGAATTCCTGAACTATCTAGTTGTTGGCTATCTGTATAAAACGCTCATTGAGGTAATCCTGCTGCCAATTACCTATCGGATCATCAGCGCCGTTAAAGCCCATGAGGCGGCGATTGGATAGCGGTCAAGGAGAGAAATAGGTGAGGCCTCTGCTAAGTTTCACCCCGCATGAGGGCAGTTAGCCCAAAAGCTCCGGGTTGTTAGCTCAGTTGGTAGAGCAGGTGACTCTTAATCACCGGGTCGGGGGTTCGAGTCCCTCACAACCCACTTATGTAGGTAAATCCGAGTTCTATTTCCAAACCTTGGATGTAGTTCAAGTCCTTGAATAGTGGATATTTCTACCAAACATTTAAATCCAGTATTTGATCTCTTGACTCCTTCATTTATAAGGAGAAGATGATGTTAGTTAGTGAATATGCAACGGAAATGATAAATACGAGACCTTAATATCTAATATTTGATCCGAAAGTATGTATTTTCTAAATTCGCTCAATCAGTGATTTCTTTTTCTCATCAAACTCTTCCTGAGAAATGATGCCCGCATCTAACAATTCCGCTAATTTCTTTAATTGATCTATTGGGTTAATTCCTTGACTTGAAGGAGTGGACTTCCCTTGGCTTTGATTTAAATCTCTCATTGAGTTCTTTAAATTTTGTACAAATAAATTTGATCCAGTTTCATCGCATTTCAATAGCGAATCAATGTTTGCCGCACGTGAGAATTCAATAATCCAACCAAATCCAAGTTTCCTCTTTAGGTCAACTCCTGTAATTGTATGAAATGGAATAGTTTCATGCGTCCTATTCACTGACTTCATAATTCCTCTTGAAAAGATGTGGATAGTTTGATCAGTTAAGACTGCAGTACATACTTCGCCACCCCCAAGTTTCCCCCACTTCTTCAGGCATTTGAGAACGACTTGAACTGTCTCGTTTGGATCAAGCGAAGGTTCAATCTCCTCTGGGCTTGGGTTTTTGTAGACCGTTCCATCTGTTTTCTTGGCTGAATCCCATGCATCCTGCAAATCTTTTCTCATCCAAAAATCATAGTCTTTGAATTCCCTGAGATCCAGAGATGATCAGTTTTTTCCCACTTACCTCCCAAAATGGCTTGCTGGCCTACATGAGCCCTTGACTTGTCCTTGGCTACCCCTAAATATTGGAGATGAGTCAAGAACGGATATATCCGAATATTGGGTCAAAGGGAATGGTTTGAAGGTTTGATAACTAGTCCCTCACAACCCACTTTTGTGAGATAAGCCTACTCAAAAACACCACCTTGCTAGGCACTCTGCCTGGTGATTGTCAGTCACCGGGTCGGGGGTTCGAGTCCCTCACAACCCACGATATGGCTTTTTTCGCTACTCCTTAGAAATCTCGATCGTTTCGAAATCACCGGTAGCCACAAATTTGATTCGAACACCTTCGATCAGAAATGAATCCCCTAGCACAGCCACGAAATCTGCCAAATTCTTGCCTTCGCCTACCGTGATGTTGAATTTGTTTGAAGCTCCGCCTTGCACCCTTTGGAATACCGCCCAAGCCCAATCGTCATTTCCTCTTGAGGTACCGTCGGAATTAATGGGTGGCGCGGCATTTTTATCTAAATCAACGATGTAGGCCATGATGGCGTAAAAGCCAGGCGGAAAGGCTCGGTCACCAAACTTAAAGTTACTCCACTTATCAATGCCATGTGCTTCAACCACGATTGCTCTAGTTGCCGATAACTTAATCACCGCCATCTTGGTCTGGCGATCTTCCCGCTCAACCGGTGAGAGCGAAACAGTTGCCTTCTTTAGATTAGCCGCCTCATCGCAATAGATTTGATCAGCCGGTAGCCAATCGAATAGAAATTGCTCCCATGGGTTTAACGCCAAGCTGATCCCAGATTGATTAGTTCCAATACTGAGCGGCCAGCCATTTCCGGGGGCATGCATAGAAACATTAAAGTCATGCATAGTTTCGTGAATATAGTAAGACCACTTGAGGGTCTCCATTCCTTCTAGATTTCTTCCCCAACTAAATAAATTTAGTTGCACTTGCCCTTCTTTAATTCTGAACATTTGATTTCTAATAATGAAATCAACAAAGGTTATCTCGCCATCTGGGTAGAAGAAATACACAGTTGAATACTTTCGGAGGTCAACCTCTTTGGTGATTTCATCAATAAATGGCTGTGCCTGATCCGCCATGCGGCGGCCATGATCTGAGGCAAATGCATCATTGGTTTTTGCGTCAGTTGGGTAAGCTGAGCGCTCCTTGGGCATTCGTAGCCACTTGTTGATTGTGGTCACATTAAATTTTGATTGACCATTGCTAAAGTAGGAAAACCAATCCGTCATCCATTTTTTGTCATACTCGAGCTGAGCGATAACTTCACTTCCACCTGGAAAGTCCGGAAAATCTATTGGAACGATAAGCACGTCATTAGTTCCTTTTAGATTCATTCGATGTTTGTCGGTGTTGACCAAGGGGAAGCCGACCAAACCACCGCCAGCATTTCTACCGGTGCGATCTGCAACTGATGCACTGTTTTGTAGTTTGCAAACATCTATTGAAACGGGGCTCTTGGCATTTACAAAAGTGGATTTGATGGTATTGACTTTGATCCACTGCAGCTTTCCACCATAAATCCATCGGCATTCCAGTATTCCCCCGAATACATCAAAGGTGTCACCTGAATTAGTGCAGGCAGCGCTTTCTACTGGTGTCGTTGCATAATTATTCGATTTTGAAGTTGAGGTTTTAGCAATTGGGAAATAGCGCCATCGAACATTATTCATAAACTCATTTGTTGGTCCGCCAGTCCAAACACATTTCATAAATCCGTTACTATCAGTTACCTTCTCGCCTAGTTTTGCGCAGGATGTTCCTTCTGTTGGTAACTGAACCTGAACAATTGGATTTGTTGGATTTGAGTTTGGTGGGGCGGCGTCGCTTTGCGTTGCAGGTTTTTTAGCTTGGATTCTCCAGGTAAGGCTTTTCCCGCTCTTTTTGCATACATAAGTTTTACCAGACATAACTATTTTCTGATTTGCCTTAACGCAGATTGCGCCAACTTTTACTGTAGTTGTAGGAGATACCATTGGGATTGCTGTTGAAAACAGCATTACCGCAGCTGCTACCAGGGAGATTGCTTTCGTGGTGTGATTTTCAAGTCCAACCGCTTCCGCAATCGCTAGCCCGCTTTGACTACAACTAACACACATGCTTACCCCTTCACCCCACACCTTGTCAGAGCGCGCTTGAGTAGTCAATTAACTTAAAACTTGCCCACGCCTCAGTCCTAGTTAGGACTAATTCTGCAGTATTTTCAGGGTCAATTATTGTCGATTTTGTGGTTTCTTTTTGTGCTGGCTAGTGATAGCACCAGGTTCTCTCGACCTCCGGCAAAATTTGTTGTTTAATGGGGCTAATAAGTTAAGAGTCCATCATGTCATCATGCGTAGTATGCGTAATTTCGCTCGAAAAAGCCCTAGTTTGGCGAAACGGCCTTGAGCCTGGAACTAGCCCCGAAAGCGTTAAGGCATTCGAAAGCAGTTCTGAATATCACAAAGAGCACGATATGCGAGAAGGTAATCGAGATAAGGCTGAACTAGATCATGATTATTTAAATGACTTGGTATCGCATCTGACCGGCGCTGAGCATCTAATCCTGATTTCTTCGGGCACTGGCAAAGCAAATGCGGGGCATGCAGTTGCGGATCATCTAGCCAATAAGCATGCTGATCTGGCGAAGAAAATTATTGAGGTAATTACCGTTGATGTGAAGGCATTATCGGAGAATGAACTACTTAAGGTTGGCCGAGAACGATGGGAAAAGTTCTTAAACTCCGGAATCTAGATTATTAATGGGAGCGGCAAATTAGTTTGTTCAACCTTTTCTAACCTTTTTGTTTGCTGCCCAACTTCATCAATTTCCCCATTGGCCGCCCGCTGATCCCCTATCGCAAATTAGCGAGCTGTCGCAATCGTTTCTTGGTTGATCGGTCAAGCGCTAAGGATCCCACCACACCAATTAGCCCGGCACTAATTTCAACTAACAAAAGCACCACATCTGGAGATTGTTGCCAATAAAGTCTGGATAGTCCCAATAGCAATATCGATATTGAGATCAACCGGGTCGAATACTTATAGGCATAGTTCTGATAAAACACTTCTCGATGCTGCGAGCAAAATTGTTCATATTTAGCTAACAGACTTTGATCATCTTGTTGGCTAAGAAAACTGCCTATCGCCATGTATTGCACTTTTTTAGTTTCGGAGATGATATCTAGGTATAAGCAAACAAATGGAATTAACCCAATTAGGTAAGGCACGCTGGTTGAATCTGCAGCACCACCAGCACCAATCGCGACCGAACCCAAAACCGCAACAGCAACAAGTTTATATTTAGCCAGTTCTAAACGTTGGCTCTGTGCTGCTAATGACTCATCTCTTAGAGATTTGAATTCTTCTGTCATTTCATCCTTGCCTCTTTGATAATTCGGCGCTACCAACCAACTTACAATTAACTCACTAGGACCAAGCCTTCACATACTTATGAATTTCAGCATGCCAGGCGTCAACATCCTTACTATAGATTTCAGCAATTACCTGCTCATAGCTGCTGCGGCAGATCCCGCGATGAGCCGGACAATATTCACCATTTCCCGGCATCTTGCTCTCTAAGTAACGAAATGGAGCCAAAATGTCGCCGGTTTTAGCAACTAGATACTCGGAGGCTAAGAAGCCGCCAGAATACTCACAAAGACTTGGTGATTGATTAGTCATTAATAGATCGGTCATCGGGATGCTGCCACATTGCGGATTATTAAAATGCCGCAATGCCAAATTGCGTACGGTCGAATAGGGAAGATTGGCATATTTGGCATATGCCATTGCGCTATAGAGAATGGTTGGTCCTTCTCGTAACCATGCCGGATAGAACTGTAACGCTTCGTGATTGTATTTTTCGCCATATATCTGTTGCCCAAAATGAGTTACTTCCCCAGCCGCAACACCGATTAGCCCATATTTATCCCACTCGTTTGGGTAGCGCTCTAAGAAACCATCTTTGGAATACCATTGCTGATAAGCGTCATAGAAAATAAAAATAGTAGATGGAATACAGTAGCCCGCCCCAACTACGCTTTTTACGAACGCATCATCAAACTTAGCCCAGCAATTAATTGGCAGCTTTGGCCGCAGTGAGTCAAGATCCCACCAGACATACCATTCCAAGTCGCGGGTAATTGGGGCGCCGATGCCATCTAAAATTTGAGTTATTGCTGGCAAGATTGCCGTGGCATCTTCTGCCCATCTTTTCCCAGCTACTTTTGGATGAACCTCGGTAACCAACCAATTAGTTGCGGGTTTACCTTTTGCCCAGGCAGTTTCGGTGAACTTATCAATTAACTTGGCCTCTTCCGAAGTCGGGTTCCCAAAAACATCAACTAACTTGGTTGATTGATCAATCTGGCTAGTTGGCTGCTTTGCCGGTTTGGCCTGCCACTGCAATTTGCCTTTGGCCTTTATGCAAACCAAGCGTTTTCCGGATATCTGTTTCACACTACCTGGTTGGGTACATTTGCCACCCACACTTACTGCAGCAGTCGCTGCTTGCGGCAATCCAGTGAGCAACAAACCAAAGATGAGTAAACAGATTCGAAGTCGCATAACGACAAGCCTAAAGAGTTCGGCCCCAGGTATCAATATCTATTGCGAATCAAGTTATTCGCGGGCTCAATTCCCTGCTTGCAAGATGGCAGTTTCTACCTGCTGACCTGCAGAATTAATTGCAATCGCTTTAAATTGCAACTGAGTGAGGCCAACAGGCGGCAACCAATACTGGTTAAACGGCGCAGTTTGGTCTACTCCCATTAATTGCCATTGACCTGACGTGCCGGTTCGGTAATAAAATTTCAACTCGGCCAAGTCTTGAGTTTGAATTGAAGCTGCTAATTTGAAATATCCAGTTCCCAGATCTTTTTCGTAAGTCAGCGAGCCCAGTTTTACTTCTGGTAGATTCAATTTACTGGTTGCTTTTAATACAACTGTGCTTATTGCCGGAATGGTAAAGGTAAGTTGATTTCCTACCACTTTTGAATTTGTTTTGGCATAAATACTTACCCAATTGGAGTTAGTGGTGCTGGTATTTATGGTGACAGTCCTAGATTTTTTCGAATTATTGAAGCCTACCAGATATTCAATATTTTCGTTGGCCTCGCGCTTAGAGAATACACTCACGTTTTTGTCTGCTAACCGAAGTTGAAGTTGGTGATTACCAAGACCTGGGTACTTAGTCCGCAATTGACTCAATTTAGTTAGGTGCTTGACTAATGGATGCTTAGCGCTAATTTTAAACGAATCGCTATTGCCAATTTTCTTACTTCCGATTCTAGGTTCAGTTTTCCAAAAGGGAACTTGAGTTTTAAACATGTCTTGCCGAGCAAGTTGATCTCGACCTGATTCCGTGCCAGTCATCCCAACTTCATCACCGTAATAAACCGTAGGAATTCCTCTAGTTAAATAGAGCAGATCATGCGCGAGCTTCACTCGCTTAAGCGCTTCGCTATCTGATTGATATCTTGCGGTATAGAGCAGATGCCCAACTCGACCCATATCGTGATTACCTAAAAAGGTGACCAGATTGTTGGCAGATGTGGTTGCGCTGTTGTAGTAATCATCAGCGAGAAATAATCGCTCTAATACATCGCCATCTTCTAGGCCCGCAGCAAATTGAATTGCCGCTTGTTGAAATGGAAAATCAAGTGCGGTGGGTAAACTTTCTTCGCGGATATAGCGCATCAAATTAACTGGATTGGTATCCCAGACTTCACCAAAAATAGTGAAGTTATCAATACCGGCTTGGGTTGCGCGATTAAGAATTAATGGATTCCAATTAGCAAAGAACTGCTCATCGACATGCTTTGCGGTATCAACGCGAAATCCAGCTAACCCATAATTCGCTAACCAATCGCCATAAACTTGACCCCAGCCGGCATACACCTCTGGGTTCTCCGTTGCTAGATCATCAAGTGTGAAGAAATCTCCAAATCTGTCGCAATCGACATCAGCAAAACAGTTACCAATTGGTCCCACATTGTGGTAATTGGATAACTTATTTAACCATGCCGGTGATTTTGCAGTTTCTAACCCAAAGGGGAGATATGGCTGCTTATCGCTGTATGCGATGACATCACCAGTGTGGTTAGTCACCACATCTAAGATAACTTTTAAACCTAATTTCTTAGCGCAATCCGTCAGTGCTTTAAATTCCGCTTTAGTTCCTAAGTGTGGATCTGTGTTATCAAACTTTGCTCCCCAATAGCCGTGATAGCCAGCACCAGCTCTAGTGGCATTGGTTTGCTCAACAATTGGGGTTAACCAAACTGCCGTAAAGCCCAAAGATTTAATTCGGGCAAGTCCGTTATCCCCTGGCGCACAACTGCCAGTTAACCCGGCAAAATCACCGCCATGGAAAAATGCAGTTGAGCTAGGTAAATATCCGCCAGTTGGGTCAGCACCAACCCCACCAGCTAGATCATTTTTTGGATTGCCGTTTAGATAGCGATCAATGAAAACAAAATAAATTAAATCATTGGCTAACCCAACTCTGGGGTTAATTTCTTGGGTATCTGCGGCTGCTGGCAATAACAGCGCAAGACCAGCAGTAATGCTTATTGCTAATAATCGCTTCAACTTAACCCTTTGTGGAGCCAGCAGTTAGGCCGTTGATGATGTATTTCTGTAAGAACAAGAACAGCACCACAATTGGAATAGAGGCAATTAGCGATCCGGCCGCAAAAGGTCCCCAATTCTCGCCAAATTGACCACCAATAAATTGTTGCAATCCAACTGCCACAGTTCGACTCTCTAAATCAGCTAAGAACAACCTTGCCACAATAAATTCATTAAACGTGCCAATAAAGGTGAGCAGCGCCACTACCGCTAATACTGGGGATGCTAACGGTAAGAAGATGAGCCAGAAGGTTTGCATTGGGCTTGCGCCGTCAACTTTGGCCGCTTCATCTAATTCAACTGGAATAGAATCCACAAAGCCCTTTAGCAGCCAGATGTTTACTCCCATCGCGCCACCTAAGTAAATCAATAGCAAACCGCCTTTGCTTCCAAGTCCGAGCGCTGGGGCGAAGGTATCGATTCGCTCCATAATCACATAGATAGCAGATAGCGCCAATATCGCAGGGAACATCTGCACTAACAACAACGCCTGCAGGCCCAATTTCTTGCCACGAAACTTAAGTCGGGAAAAGGCAAATGCCGAGGCTGAGCCAATGGTGACTGAAATGATTGAAGTGGCAGCCGATACTAATAACGTATTTTGCATCCAGGTCAAAAATGGAATAGATGGATCAGTAAATAGCGCTTTGTAGTTAGCTAGACTCAAATTAGTTGGTAAGAATGACTCCACCCGCAGTGACCCAGTTGGGTTAAAAGAACTAAGAATTACTAAATAAATTGGAAAAAGTGAAAATAATACCAATGTAATAGCATAGGCGTGGCGCCAGGAATGAATCAGGAAGTTTTTCATTTGCCAAATCCTTCCAACACCTTAGATCTTCTAATACCATATAGCGAGATCGAGGCCACCAGCGCAAAGATAATTACCGAGATGGCGCTAGCTAGACCTAAGTCTTGAATATAAGAACCAAATGCAATTGAGTAGGTGTAAGAGATCAGGATGTCAGTTGCGCCGGCAATTTCGCCCGCCGTTTCATCTCTTGGCCCACCGCCAGTTAATAGGTAAATCAAGTTAAAGTTATTAAAGTTGAACGCAAATGAGGCAATTAAGAGTGGGGTTAGGATCTGGAGCAGCAGCGGCAACGTGATTTTGCTAAATATCTGCCGACCATTCGCGCCATCAATTGCGGCTGCCTCACTTAATTCAGTTGGAATTGCCTGCAGCGCACCGCTCGATACTAAATAAAAATACGGGAAACCCAGCCATAAGTTAACCAAAATAACCGCAAAGCGAGCGAAATTGGCATCTTCAAACCAAGCAATCTCTAACCCAAAGAGCTGATTGATCGCGCCATAATCTTTATTGAAAATACCACCCCAGATCAAAATGCTGATCAAACTTGGAATGGCATAGGGCAATATCAAAATCGAGCGATAAATTCGCTTACCAAAAATGGGTTTATCAAGCACCAGCGCTAACAGCAGCCCTACTGCAAACGTAGTAACAACCGTAAGCGCAGCAAAAATAACGGTCCAAATAAATACCGCAATAAATGGGCCGCGAACTCGATCATCCGTAATTAATTTCGCATAATGTTCAAAGAAAATCGGATGACGCCAACCTGGCTCTAATATCGCTTCAGAATCTGAATCTAACGCGTAATTACCATTGCCATTATCAACATAGATTTCTCCGGTATATTGGTTACGGAATTGATCTGCCGCTTGGTCATAGATTAAAACTTGCTGCGCCAGCACACCAACATCAAAGCCCTCCGCCACAATGAAGGCATCGCCATCAAAATAAAATCTAGTTTCAGCTAACTCACTATCAATATTTGATAGCCGGGAAGCAGCAATCTTTTTAAAGCCAGGGGCCGAATTTGCTACCTCAAAATCAGTTAGCGTCACCTGGTCTGGGGTTAACTCAATTAGCTCAGTTGTAGTAGCGAGAAAGTACTTACCTTGTTCAAAATCGGTTAACAGTGCGGCAAGTTCGCCGCTATCAGTTCGCCCCAGCACCATGTCATAAGAAATGCCCGCTTCAGTTTGCTCAACGCCGGCGAGTTTTAGCCGCTCAATTGCCTGCTCTTTACTGATGTAGTTACCAGTTCGATATTCATAAGTAGACATCGTCAACGTATAGAGAATTGGCGTGACCACAAAAGCAATTAACATCACCATGCCGGGGAACAAAAACTTAAACTGCTGGAATCGAGCCGAGAAATAAATGTAATTAGCGAGCACCAACACCAACACCAAGAACACCATCATCGCGTTTTGTTCTGCCGCAAATGCTTGGGTGGCTAGTAGCACCAAAATGGCGTTAGTTAATAGCAGCGTTACTACTTTCGCGGCAAATGCAACTGGCCCGCGAAACCGTAGTAAGTACTGGTAGAACATCTAATTCCTTTAGTTAATAAGAAATATGGGAAGCACCTAGATTCTAGGTGCTTCCCATATTAGAACCCGTTATAACGGATTACAGATCCTTTGCTCCAGCATCTAGGTTCTTCTTTAGCAAGGTATGGAACTTGTCAACTTCAGTTGCGACGTCCTTACCAGCCAAGATGGCATCCCAGAAGTTGCCAGCAGCATCCCAGTAGCTTGAGCCACCGGCATTGCTACCAAGTACTGAACCAACTTCTGGCACGGTGTTGCCAGATAGTGCTTGGGCAAATGCCTTAGTCCAAAGACCAATCTGAGCCTTTGCCGCGCCCTTTTCAGCTGAGGCACGCTTTTCTAGCTGCTGATACTTCAACTGACCTTGGGTTGATCCAATAAAGCGAGTAATTAGTGACTTCGCACCAACTTCAACGCCATGAGCTTTCGCAGATGAGGTTAGGAAAGCAGCAGATACGCCACCTAGGAACTTACCTGATGTTCCGGCGGTAGGTCCTGGCACTGCCATTAGTGCTGGGCGAATTCTGGCAGTTTCATAAGTTGGGATCTCCCATTGACCAACAATGGCAAATGGCACTTTGCCAGCGGCGAACTGAGTCTTGCAAACGCCACCATTGATGTTCTTTAGGAAGCCATTTGATTTGCCTGACGAATCTAACAAGAAGCGCTTAATGTTAGCGGTAAGGGTGGCTTTATCAAACGGATTGGACTTGTCAATTTGTCCATTCTTGAATTGATAAGCACCACCACCAAGGGCAGAGAACAAACCATGTCCAGCCCAAGCGATACCACCGTCAGTAATACACATACCAAAGTCATATTTAGACTTATTAGCAGTGTAGAAATCAACCATGTCACCAAACGTGGCAGGCTTGCTCTTTACTAGTGCTGGGTTATAAGCAAGTGCTGGTGCGTTGATATCTAGTGGTACACCATAAAGCTTGCCATCGCGTGAAAGTAGATCTAGATCTGATTTTGAATAACGTGCCTTGAATGAACCAGGAACTGAGATTGGTGCGAATTTACCATTCTTCACATTCGAGGCGGTCCAGTCACTAGCACCATAAACGATGTCTGGGCCAGAACCAATGGTGGATTTATCAAAAGCATCTTTTAGCGCCGAAAAGCTGGAATAGGTAACAACTTTTACCTTGTATCCGGCTACAGCACGTGGATTGGCTTTGAAAAGTGTGGTTAGTTTTGGACCACGGGTTTCATCCGCCCAAATCACAATCTCTTTAGATGCTGCAGAAGCTGGTGCAACAATCAAGCCGGCTGTTAATGCCAAACCTGCTGTTACCGCCAACCCCTTAACAAATTTGTTTCCGAGCATATGCTCGCTCCTTCGCTGACAGAGGTATCGCTAAATGCGATAGGCGTAGTTTGGAGCAAGGATGTATGCGTGTGCAATAGTGGAACCATTAAAGTCTTGGGCAATTCCCTAAAAGTGCGGAAAACTCTAAATTTACAGCGGTTTTCATGACTTTACATTTTGTTACATTTACAAATTATTATTCATTCCCACCCGGACTGAATAACTTTGTCCTGACCTAGGCAACGAGCCTGAGCCAAACTGCCGTATCTGCCGGCAGCTTTAGTTCATTCCCACCCACGCTTACCCCTGCATCGCTGGCAATAAGTAGCTCGGCAGCACCTGGCAGCGCAATTGTTAAATCATTCCCGCTTGGATTAACCGCAATAAAAATCTCACTTCGAGTAAATGCTAAGTACTGCGTTGAATCTTGATCTGCCCAAACCAGCGCACCATCACCTAATTGCGGTAATGATTTACGTAACTTAAGTGCGCTGCGATAAAAATTAAGAGACGAGTCAGCCGCCACTTCTTGCGCCGCTACCGATAACTGCCCCCAACTATCTGGCTGCGGCAACCAAGCGCGGTTGCCAGCGCTTTGGCTAAAGCCGTAATTTGTTGACAGATCAGTTGTCCATGGAATTGGCACTCGACAACCATCACGATAGCCATCTTCGCCGTTGGTTCTAAAAAATGCTGGATCTTCGCGGCGACCAGCCGGAATATTAGTAACTTCAGGTAATCCCAACTCTTCGCCTTGATACAAATAACTACTACCGGGCAGACCTAACATAAACAGCGTTGCCGCGCGCGCAATTTTTTGACCAGCAACTTCATCAATTGCTCGATCGCGCTTACCAGAATTAATCCTGCTACCCAAATCAGGTGCTAATCGAGTGCGATGACGCACCACATCATGATTGCTCAGCACCCAAGTGGTTGGCGCACCATAAATGGCTGCTGTGGAAATAGATTCCATAATGGCATTGCGCTGTTTTACCGCATCCCAACCAGCACCAAAATAGGTGAAGTTAAACGCAGTATGCAGCTCATCTTTTCTGATGTATTGCGCCATTCGATTTGGGTCATTAACCCATGCTTCAGCACAAAACACTTTTGCTGGTGAATACTCATCAGCAATTTTGCGCCAGGCCCGATAAATCTCATGCACTGCTGGTCGATCCCACTGCGGATATTCCGCTGGCGTATCAGATTGCACTCCGCCAACCATTTGGGTGTAAACGTCATTGTCGGGATAGCCCGCATCTTTTACCATGCCGTGCGCCACATCAATTCGAAAACCATCAACGCCCAGGTCAAACCAATATCGCAGAATCTGCTCAAACTCCGCTTTTACTTCCTGGTTCTCCCAATTTAGATCAGGTTGAGTGGAATCAAACAGATGTAAATACCAATAGCCAGGATGATTTGGAAATGGCGACCAAGCTGCGCCACCAAAGACACTGCGCCAATCGTTTGGTGGATTTTTCCCATCATCTTTCCCCTTGATGATGTGATACCTCGCCCACTGCGGTGAATTTGGTCCAGCCTTAAGGGCTGCTTGAAACCATTCGTGCTGATCTGAGGTGTGATTTGGCACTAAATCTAAAATTAATTTCATGTCGCGTTGATGCAGCAACTGAGCCAACTTACTTACTTCTGATTTATCGCCAACTTCAGGTGAAATCTCATAGTAGTTAGCCACGTCATAACCGCCATCATTCCACGGCGTGGCATAGCAAGGGGTAATCCAAACTGCATCAATACCTAATTGCGCTAAGTAATCAACTTTGCTGCTAATACCAGCGAAGTCACCAATACCATCGCTGTTGCCATCGGCAAATGAGCGAGCATAAATTTGATACACCACGGCATCGCGCCACCATGGCCGTTGCGCCCGTGGGGCAAGATCTAAATTACCTAACGCTGCCACTGTCATCCCTATCTTTATCGGACAAACCTACTCCTTAACCAGCGCAACCGAATTCGGGGAAATGAAGCGCTGACTTCAAATGGATGCCGCTTAACTTCAGTTACCTCAAGCGCAAACTAATTTGCGTTAGCACTTAGATTCGCTCCTAAATTTGGCAACAGCCAAACTCACACCCATCAGGCGCACAGAGTAATGGGAACTGGGTAAAAAAGCATTTGCCAAGGTATTTAATTTCGGGTGAGTTTAGGTAGGTGCCAGTTAAATTTTATGGATAGCGACCTAAAGCCAAAGACCATGACACCAGCTAGCACGCTTGCAATCTCAGCGTTCAGCCCAATTTCAGTGCTAACCACATAACCCACCACCCCAAGAAATGCTGAGGTGCCGTTAGTCTCTCGATGCAGTAGCGTTGGTTCCACTTGAGCTAATAAATCTCGAATCAAACCTCCCAGTACACCACTGATCACACCAAGCACAATTGCTGGGATGATCGCAGTTTCAAACTGCAACGCTAACGCCACGCCTGCAATGCTCGCTACCGCAAGACCAAGCGAATCAAGTAGCTGGACAAAAGTGCCAACTGGTTTCACCCAATTAAAGGCAATAGTGAGCAGCACCGCTAGTACCACGGCAAGCAATAAAGAAGGTTGATCTAACCAGGCTGGCTTGATATCCAAAATCAAATTTCTAAATGTGCCACCAGATAACGCTGCTACTGCCGCAACCACTAATAACCCGCCGTAATCCATATTGCGCATCGCAGCAATTCGAGCACCAACTAGGGCAAAGGCAAAAGTGGATAGATGGTCTAAAAATAAAATCAGATCGAACTCAACTGCCTCAAACATGATCCACCTGCTTTGCTCGCTGGCTCAATAATATGCCAGCAATAACCACAACTGCACCAGCGAATTCATACCAATGTAGTTTTTCTTGAAGTAAAACTACCCCAGCGAATGCTGCTACTACTGGCGTCAAGTAGGTAACTGAGCTAGCAATTGCTGCGCCCGCGATTTTTGTTACTTGGTAATGCAGCACATAAGCTAACCCAGAACCTAAACCACCTAGCATCAGCGCCGCAAAAACAACATTTCCCGTTATTTCAGCGCGCAGCTCAAGGTTAAATAATGCAAATGGTGCCATCTGAATTGCGCCAATGGAGATTTGCAACGCCAGCAATGAAGTTGGTGCATAGTTAAGTGGAATGATGTGTTTTTTATAGTAGGGTAGCGAAAAGCCATAGCCTGCAACAGCAACAAGCAACGCTGCTATACCTACTAATTGCCCAGCGGCAATACCCGTCCAAATTCCCAGCACAATTAATACACCAAGAAAGCCAACTATTAAGCCCGCAATCTGATATGAACTTACTTTTTGTTCGCGAAAAACAAGTAATAGAAATACCAGTGTCATTAATGGTGTTGCGGCATTAATAATGCCTGCCAAAATACTAGAGACATAATCCTGTGCAAAGGCAAACAGAAATCCGGGCAGGGAATTCATGATAATTGCTAAAAAGAATAGTTGACGCCATATTACAACTGGTAACTTAAGTTTCATCACCCGGCTAACCAATAACAGCACCGCAGCGCCAATCGTTAATCGCAGCAGCGCAACTACCGTTGGATGAAAAGCAGTTAGCAATATCTCAATAAAATAAAAAGATAATCCCCAAATCAGTGCTGCTGCTAAATAACTTGGCAGCCAAGTGGAGTATTTAGTTGCGTTGGTCATCACACCAGCCATATAGCAAAAATACTT
Organism: Candidatus Nanopelagicales bacterium; assembly: GCA_044343935.1. Classification (GTDB taxonomy): domain Bacteria; phylum Actinomycetota; class Actinomycetes; order S36-B12; family UBA5976; genus AcAMD-5. The sequence continues at coordinate 51,363 of JBIJDU010000008.1, forward strand.
GGCCATCTTCAACCACGATTTGACCAGTAATGATTTCCAAATCTACTTCTAGATCAAATTCATAAACATCGCCAGAGATAGTTTTGCCCGCAAGCAACCAATCAGCAGCGCCAGAATCCCGCCCTACCCAATCAGAAATCAAATTCAAGGTTTCAGTGCGAGGTAAGCCACCCGTTACGTTATCTCCCAAAAAAGGCTCTTTTGCAAAAGCGCACTCTTGCAGTGCAATTGGATCAAACGCGCCTGGATAGTTATTGGCGATCACGAAATCAATCCCAGAGGCAAAGCTTTTATCAAATGCAGCATCGATTTCTTGATAGAGTTCAGCAACCTGATTTTCAATTTCAGCAACAGTTAAAGTCACCGGCACATCTGGGCTTGGCTGATTTGGTTCATCTTGTTGTGAGCTCATTGGGTTACTACATCCCAGCAAAAGAGCGAATAACGCCGCTACAAAAATTGCCTTCAATTACCTGTCCTTAAACTACCTTGGCTTACCCTATCGAAGCCAGAAATAGCAGTTGCAGCAACTGCTATTTCTCTTTTGCGGTTTCCGCCAAAACCACACCAAGCAAAACTGCAGCGCCACCTAGCAATTGAATTGCCAGCAACGATTCATTGAGTAACACAAACGCAATTGCAGATGCCGTAACTGGCTCTAAAGTGCCAACAATGGCAACGGTTCTTGCTTTTAAGTGCCGCAGTGAAATAAACGATAAGAAAAACGGTGCAATAGTTCCCATCACAATCATCCAAGTGGCGAGCAACCAAGTTGGAAACGTATTACTGGATTGGGCAACTAAATTAGTTTCGCCAGCAAGCAAGTTGGGATCAAATTGCCACCAAGGCTCTAAAATCGCCCAGAAAATTACACTTGCGCCAAATGCCAGTGTTACCACGGCAAGTGGTGGTCGCCTTGCTACTAATTTTTCGCCGGTGATGAAATAAACCGCCAGCGAGATTGCTGCAAGCGAAGCAGCAATTACTCCAATTGAATCTAACGTAAAGCCGCCCCAAATATTGGTGACCATGGAAAGTCCGGCAATAGTGATAGCCAGCGCAAACCAAACTCGCTGTTTTACTGGTTCCTTCTCGCCAAATCTGGCCCAAAGCGCAACCAGCACTGGTGCGGTGTATTCAATAACTAGAGCAACACCAATATCTAATCTATTAATTGCCACAAAATACAAATATTGGACTAGCGCGACGCCGATAATGCCGTAAGCAAAAAATTTAGGGACTTCAGCAAGTTTTAGTTTTAAATGCGGCCTAACAAAGATCAACGCGAACACTAATAAAATTGCGAATGCACCGGTTACTCGAATCTGACTTAACTGAGCGGCATCAATTCCGGAAACTAGTAGAGATTTTGAAACCGAGCCATTAGCAGCGAACAACAACACCGAACTAAGCAACGCAATGTGCCCAACAATTGGACGCTTAACAAATTCGGTTTCAGCCATAATGGCTAGAGCCTAATGGTTAACTTGTTCGAAATTAACGAGGCACGGTGAGCGACGTAGGCTGGCTTTCGCCTATCTCATTAGTTGCAATGATTTGCAGTCTCGTCCCAGGTTTTACCGCAGTGCTTCTAATTGTGCATTTAGTTGTGCTACCAGTTACTCGGCACAATGAAGTGCCATTTTTTGTCGTAACTCGATAGCCAGTAATTACTGATCCGCCATTATCAGCTGGCGCTTTCCAACTAACTAAGAAGTTAGGCTTACCGGCAACCCGAGCAATCTGGGCTTTAGTTACTTTAGCTGGCTCGCTCGCAATAACTGACACTTCAGCTAATTCAATTCGCTCGGAGCGACCAAGCGGAGTATCGGCAAAAATTGCCAGCTGATAACTGCCAGCAGTTGCGTTTATGGTGCAGCCATACTTAGTAAGCGCCACCTCACAAAGCACTTGCTCGGTTGCCGAATTGATCACTTTTACTTTGATGTCAGCTTTTGGCACGCTGCTAATTCGAAGTGGATCACCCCAGGTAAGTTCAATTGCGCGGGCACCCGGAGCTACTTCAATATTTGATGGAGGTCCACCTGGGCCAATTTCCACATTAAACTCATAAGCAGTGCCATCACCTTTTGCTGAAAGCGCATAGAGGCGATACTTAGTTTTTCCTAGATTGGTGCGGAATTGGCAGCGAAATTCTGTGGTAGTTTCGCAAACATTTTTAAAACCGGTGGCATCCCCGATCTCACTTAATCTAACTTCCACGTTCTTAGTCTCACCTGATGCTTTACGGATTCGGAACGTGACTAATTCGCCTTGCGATTTCTTGCGCATTTCAATCAACATCGCATCAGTATTAGCAACATTAACGCCGCCAACTGCCAAAATCACATCAAAAGCCTCCAGTTTGGCGTAATCCGCTGGCGTATCAGGAATGACGCTGGTGATATTGACGCCACCGCCGTCAGCATCCGCCACATAAACACCCAGATACGCACGCTTAGTTTCAATTACTTCATCTACTCGATAACCAGTAATTGCAGTTGATGGCGAAGTTGGGGCGCGCCAAGTCACAATTACATCAGACCCACTAATTTGATATTGAACTTGCTCTGGCTCTGATGGTGCTGAATTTGCAACTGATCCAATTCCTTGATCAATAATATTTTGGTAAAAACTTGCGACCATGCCAGTTGCCACATTGGTGCCTCGATATGACGGAATGCAAGATGTGTCACCACCGGCGTTGACACCCACAAGAACTATTTCGTTATTTATTCTTGCCACAATCGGGCCACCAGAGTCACCGGGGCAGATTGATTGAGTTGAAGTGCCAGTAGTTTGAATGATGCTGCCGGTGGGAAATTGAAAACTTAACGCACTTGGTCGAACCCGTAAATCAATTTTTCGCGCAATGCCGTCATTGTCCTGCTCTAACGCCAACTTGCCATAACCTAAATGGGTAACTGTGCCACGAGTTGATTGCAGATCTCGAATTTCTGCGGCCGTTGCAACTCGAGTTAAAACTGGCGTTCCCAGCGGTTTATCTAAAGTTAACACGGCAAAATCATTAGCTTCAATAGTATCGGTGCGATTCTGATAGCCGCGCACCCAATTTACTTCAGTTGCTCTTGCTCTGGTTGCAATATTGTCCAGATTTAAATTAGCACCAGGAGTAGCAATAAACAATCCGTTGGGATAGTTGATCGTGGTGCCATTTTGAATTACACAGTGAGCTGCCGTTACCACCACGCGTGGCTGTAGCAACGCACCGGAGCAGAAGGCACGAGTTGCGGTTCGACCATGAACCAGCGCCACTACTACCCCATCACCGGTTGCCAACTCGCCACCTTGGATCGCGGATGCTGGGGGCACCGCGAGCAACCCAAATAACATGCTCGCTGCGATCAGAATTGACCTAATGGGCGCCCTCATAGACCTAATATTCGCACGCATAGCCAATAGCTACCAATCGAGATTGTTAAATTCCTTAGAATCACCAGCAGTAGTAGTGGTTTGCTGATTTTTTGGCTTTGCTGGGTAAGGTTCCCTAGTGAAATTTAGCAAATTCTTAATCGCGCTGCTTTTAATACCGGCACTTGCGCTAGTTTCAGTTGCTACTGCACAAGAGCCAGATAATTCCCTGCTAGATAACACCGGAATTATTGTGAATTCAACGGCCGAGATACCGGCCCCACCAAAGGTAAAAGTAAGAGCATATTTAGTGGCAAATTTAACTACTGGGGAGATCTTGGCTGCTAAAAATCCACAAAAGAAATTGCCGCCAGCCAGCACGCTTAAGGGATTAACTGCCATAACATTATTAGATAAATTAGATCCAACAAGAGAGTATCGAGTTCGCCGAGCTGATGCCCAAATGTATGGCTCGCAAGTAGGTATTGTGCAAGGTCGCACCTACACCATTGAACAACTTTGGTACGCGCTGTTGTTGCCCTCGGCAAACGATGCTGCGATGGCGCTAGCAAATGCCAATGGTGGTTTGGCAAAAACGCTCTCGCAGATGAATCAAACTGCAAAATCATTGGGTGCAGTAAATACGGTAGCGAAATCACCACATGGCTTAGATACTGCAGGTCAAGTTACTACCGCTTTTGATTTGGCGTTAATTGGTCGCGCTGCAATTAATAATGACACTTATCGAAAATATGCCCGAGCAACAACTTATGAGTTTCCAAAAGTTGGTAGGTCATCCGTAGTCAAGAAAATTGCTAACACCAATCGAATCCTCACTAGTTATCCAGGAATCATTGCCGGTAAAACTGGCTTCACAACACAGGCTCGCAATACCTACTTTGGGGCAGCCCGGCGAGATGGCCAAGTTATTCTGATTACCTTTTTGGGTGCGGAATACGGCCGAGATGCGCTGGCCACGGAACTATTTGATTGGGGCTTTGCCGTGACTGGCTTGATTGTGCCTATTGGCAAATTGCCCAATTAACTCGATAGTAACTACGCTTTGGGTTAGCGTTCGCAAATGAGATTAACCACAGCGCAACTTCGCTTACTTTATTTAGTCAATGCTATTTCGGCTGCGATTGGCTTTGCTATTCAATTTGTCATTAACTTATTTGATTTAGTCCCAGTTGAAGATGAATTTCCCACGCTGCTAGGCGGCCATGCTGCTGGAATAGCTGGTGCTGTTGGTCGATTAACTGATTCGTTTAGTTATTTCACCATTTGGAGCAATCTGATGGTGCTTGGTGTGATGACTGCACTTTATCAAAGGCCAAATCGAGACAGTTTTAAGTTTCGAACGCTGCGGTTAGATAGTGTGCTGATGATCACGGTAACCGGTGTGGTTTACCACGTATTAATTGCTCCTTACTATCCACCAATAAGCTGGAACCGCTATTCCGATATTTTCTTACACACTATTACGCCAATTTTGACCGTGCTAATTTGGTTGCTAGTTGGCCCAAGGAAATGGATCAACCTAAAAATTGTCTTTGCCGCACTACTAATTCCAATTGGCTGGCTTGGCTACACCTTACTTCGCGGCATTGTGATTAATCGCTACCCATATGACTTTTTAGATGTGATCACGCTTGGCTATTTGCCCGTGCTAATTACGGTAGCGGTATTAATCGCAGTTGGATTAATTGTTGCATTGTTTTATCTCATGCTCGATAAAGTGCTACCAAATAGAAGTTAACTACCGGTGTAGTAGTGGGTAATTTTGGTTAGGCCAGCATCGATAATCGCAAAGCCTTCCGCAAGTTCAGCAGCTGAGATATTGCACGGCGGCACAATATGCATGCGATTAAAATGAACAAACGGCAACAGCCCTGCTTGTCGACAATGCGCAGTTAACTCTGTCATCGCAGCACTAGAGCCGCCATATGGTGCAAGCGGAGCCCGAGTTGCTCGATCGGTTACTAAGTCCATGCCCCAGAACACGCCAAGACCTCGAATATCACCAATTATTTTATGTTTATCAGCTAATTCATTAAGCGCCGGCTTAATCACACTCTCGCCAATATTTCGGGCATGCTCAACAATTTTTTCGTCTTCCATTACCTCAATTGCCGCAACTGCTGAAGCGCAAGCCAGTGGATGGCCGCTGTAGGTGAGCCCACCTGGAAATACCCGCTGATCAAATGTCTGGGCAATCTCATCTGAAATGATGACACCACCAAGCGGGACATAGCCAGAGTTAACTCCTTTGGCGAACACAATTAGATCTGGCACTGCACTGAAATGCTGATAGG
>JBIJDU010000009.1:0-55468 GCA_044343935.1 Candidatus Nanopelagicales bacterium
TTACTGACACATCTTTTAGTTTCCGATTCAAATTGCGCTTCACTTCTTCAAAAGTATCAGCAGCACGTAGTGCTCCTTGCACGCCAAAATAGGTAGGTTCAGTAACAATCACTGCAGCGTCAGATGCCGCCAGCGCTTCAACTGCCAACGTGCCAAGCGAAGGTGGGCAATCAATTAGTACCAAGTCATAGCCAGCTGAATGCTCAAGACTTTTCGCCAGTCGTGGCGTTACTGACTTAATCTCTTTCCACGCATCAAACTTAATTAGCATCGGATCGCTAACTACAACATCAACTTCACCTGGGCCTGATTCCCAAGCGCAGGCAGTTACTGCATCCTGCAGCGCTTTGGCGCCTGGCCGACTGAATAGATCTAGCGCAGATGCAGTTGGTGAATCTGGACCTAGAATGCTGGATGCATTTCCTTGTGGATCTAAATCCACCACTAATGTCGCTAATCCTTGCTGCATGGCAGCGCCAGCAAGGCCTAGCACAACCGAGGTTTTTCCGACGCCGCCTTTATGGCTGAGCACTGAAACTATGGGCATGGGCAGAGTCTGCCGAACATCCCGGTCAGATTTCCACTTGGGGGGCTCACTGAACCTGTGGGTAGCAGAAATTCATGCCACTATTTCCCCCTAATGAATGCGCCACTCGCTCACCGCCGCAAGATTGCGATTGCAACCTGGCTTGCCCCCCGGGAATCCCGGATTCAGACCAAAATCCAAGTTGAGTTATCTGCCATTCTGGATTACATCGAGCAAACAAAGCATCAGGCAATCACCCTCACTCATATTGTTGGTGCCGCATTAGCTCGCGCTATCGCTGCCAATCCCGAGGTGAATGTTCGAGTGATTTTCGGCATGGTAAAGCCAATGCCTCGGGTAGATTTAAGTTTTGCGGTGGACATTGAAGGTGGTTCCGATTTAGCGCAATGCCGCATTAAAGACGCTGACAAAAAAAATCTGCTTGAGATAAGTCAAGAATTGATCGCTGGTGCGGAAAAGTTACGTGCTCGAGGTGATGAAAACTATCAACGCTCGGTAAGTTGGGCTAAATCAATTCCAACTCCACTAATGCGGCCGGTAATGAAGTTTCTTTCATTTTGGAACGGTGGACTTGGCAGGCGCGGTTTTGGTCAACCAGGACATCCGCTTGGATCAGCATTTATCAGCAATGTTGGTCGATTTGAAATGCAAGAAGCGTATTTAGCACCACTTCCATTTGCTCGCACGCCACTTTATCTTGCAATTGGCGAAATCCATGATGCTCCCGTTGCAATTGATGGCAAAGTTGAAGTTCGAAAAATAGTTGTTATTACCGCAGTAGCAGATCATAGATTAATTGATGGTGCTCACGCTGGTAAATTGATTAAGTCATTTAAATCATTCTTAAGTCAGCCAGCTCTTTTGATGCAATAATCTACTTTGAAATTACAACTGGTCCCATCCAGTTATCTGAGCCTGGTTCCACATCCGCCGCTTTACCATCAGCTAGCAACATTCGGAATAGCGCTGTTTTGACCCCAGCAAAACAGTCGGCGCTAAACCACACTTGTGGACCAGAACTGGTGGTTTGAATTCGGGCAGCACAATTATCAGAGATAATCGAATTTGTTTTTACCACTATCATTTGCGTACCATCAGTGATGCATCCAGAGGTTAAATCACCGTACTGCCAAATTCGGTCGCTCCCCAATTTCCCATCAACATCAATGCGTACTTCGATAAACCCACTAGTTCCCATCGAACAGGCATCCCATGCGCCAACATTTTTTGCCGTTAGAGAAACAGAGCCATACTGCTGAGGGGTTAAATATGAATCAAAGGTAAGGGAAGATATATCAATCTCAACATTTGGCAAATCTCCAGTTACTAATCTGACAGTTGACTGCAAACTTGCACCACGCACTGGGTCTAACAAATCGGTAACTGGTAGGGATTTGCCACCAGTTACATAGAATGGATCGGCAGAGATTTTGATTTCGGATACATGTTTAGTTTTGCTTGCTAGGCGAGTTTCATTAATCCAACTTCGAAACTGAGAAACTTTGGTATATACCGTTGGTGCTGCAGTGCTGCACTGATTGCCACCATAAGAAACAATTCCGGTTAAATAATTGGTTTTCCCAATTTTTTTAACGAGCGGTCCACCCGAATCTCCTTGACAGGCCCCGGCATATGCTGATTTCGCTTTGTCAAACCATTGCATCGCAACTTGTGTTTGTGAATCAAATGATTTGAAGTAGTCAGTTATGGCAGATTTTGGCGCTGCCTGTTGTGGTGCTTGCCGCAATTGATCAGTTACTTCACCGAATTCGTTTGTACCCCAACCATATAGCCACAATTTTCCTTGAAGTAATTTGTTATTTGAGCCAGCAAGCTTCAAATGGCTGCTCGAATAAGCTGGATAATAGAGATAAATAACTGCAATATCATTATTAGAGGTGATTGGGTCATAGTCAGGATGTATCTTGGTATCAAACGCGGTTAGCACTCTACCTCGATCAGCTGAGTTCACTCGGCCTTGAACGAGTACCCAGTCATCATTTGCAACCGCAATTAAACAATGAGCTGCAGTGATAACCGTAAAATCATCAATTAGCGCCCCAGTACAAATATGTTGATCGCGATCACCTTCAAAAGTGCTATGAATGGTTACTACCCACGGATACTTAGCACCGCTAACTGGCTTGGATGTGCGCTGCACAACCGCATTGCTTGTTGTTACCCAGGCGAACGACAGTAAAATCACAACAAGCACTGCCCAGAATCTGCGAATCATTAGACCCTCAACTCCCAATTAAAAACTAGCGAAACCTTAAGGGCTTTGGCAGAGAAGCGCGCTATCTGAGGTTAGTGCCTGGCGGTCACAATTGAATCACTCCGAACTAGTAATCTCACGCCTTATCATGAGTTTTCTACTAGAGCATCAATTAAATGATCGACTCGGTCGAACTGGAGTGATCAATACGCCTCATGGCGCAATCCCGACTCCAGCATTTATTCCAGTTGGGACTAAGGCAACCGTAAAGGCAGTATTACCCGAATCAGTTACAGATATAGGCGCGCAAGCGATATTGGCAAATGCCTATCACTTATACCTGCAGCCAGGTCCTGATGTAATAGACGCAGCTGGCGGCGTTGGTGAATTCATGAATTGGGCTGGACCCACCTTTACTGATAGCGGCGGATTTCAAGTCCTATCGCTAGGAGTTGGATTCAAAAAAGTACTTGCCATGGATGCCGACACCGTGCAAGCCGATGATGTGATGGCAGAAAACAAAGATCGCTTGGCGCTAGTAGATGACGATGGTGTCACTTTTAAATCGCATTTAGATGGCAGTATGCATCGATTTACCCCAGAAGTTTCAATGCAAGTGCAGCATCAAATCGGTGCAGACATCATTTTTGCATTTGATGAGTGCACTACCTTGCTTAACACTAGAGAGTATCAAGAGCGATCATTAGATCGTACTTATGAATGGGCGATTCGCTGCGTTGCCGAACACGAAAAATTAACTCGCGAGCGAAGTCATCGCCCTTATCAAATGCTTTTTGGGGTGATTCAAGGTGCCCAATATGAAGATCTTCGCCGCAAAGCAGCTCGCGATTTAAGTCAATTAAATTTTGATGGGTTTGGCATTGGTGGTGCACTTGATAAAAATGAACTTGGCACCATTGTGCGCTGGGTCAATGAAGAGTTGCCAGCAGATAAACCACGACATCTGTTAGGAATTGGTGAACCTGACGATTTGTTTGTTGGGGTAGAAAATGGGGCCGACACTTTTGATTGTGTCGCACCTGCTCGGATTGCCCGAACCGGCACTATCTTCAGTAAGAATGGCCGAGTCAATATGACGATCGCTGCGTATCGGAAAGACTTTTCTGCCGTAGAAGAGGGTTGTCCATGCTATACCTGTTCCAACTACACCAAAGCCTACTTAAATCATTTATTCCGCGCCAAAGAAATGTTGGCTTCAACTTTGGCAACTATCCACAATGAATACTTCATTGTGTCATTAGTTTCAAAAATGCGTGAAACCATTATTGAAGGTAATTTTCAAGAATTCAAAACCGATTTTCTTGGTAATTATTACGCAAACAAAAAAAATTAGCGCGCTGAGGTTCGCTTATATTTTGCTGTGCTCGCGGGGATTAACACCAACATAATGATTGCAATATAAATCAGCGACATCAATACTGGATTCTCACTTGGGAATGAACCAGCCGTAACACCAAACTGATTGCTTAAACCAAATAGCTCTCGGCAAGCCGCAACCATGGTTGATACCGGATTCCACTCAGCAAAATATTGCAACACCCTAGGCATTGCTGTCGTTGGTGCAAATGCATTTGATAAAAATGTCATTGGGAACACAATCAAAAACACTAAATTGTTTGCGGTTCTGGCATCTCGAACTGACAATCCGATCAAGATTCCAATCCAGGACATCGCATAGCCAAATAGCATTAACAGCAGGAAGCCAGCCAAAATCGAGACGATGCCACCGCTTGGTCGCCAACCCACAACTAATCCAGTTAACGCCATTACTACTAGGACCACAATATTCAAGGTGGCATCTCCCAAAGTGCGTCCCAAAATAACGGCCGAGCGAGCTATCGGCAGCGAACGGAATCGATCAATCAAACCTTTGGTCATATCCATTGCTAGACCAACTGAAGTAGTGGCCAAAGTAAACGCTACTGTTTGGACGAAAATACCTGGCATTAAAAATTGAACATAATCAGTACCTGGCGTATCAATCGCGCCACCAAAAACATAGCGAAACAACAACACGAACATCACCGGTTGGATAGTGGAAAAAATCAAAACTTCTGGAACGCGACTTAGTTGCAGCAACTGCCTTTTGGTAATGATCAATCCATCTTTAATCGCACTCATCGTCGGCGCCCCTTAACTTCTACCTCTGGTTCAGTTTCAGCCACATGTCCAGTCAATGCCAAAAACACATCATCTAACGATGGCCGCTTGAGCGCTAAATCCAAAATTGAAATTGACCTGCCATCCAGCGCTCGTACTACATCGGTGAGCGCACTGCTGCCACCGCTTACTGCAACAGAAACTCGATTGAATTGCTCATCAACAACAGCGTTATTACCTGAAATTAATTCCAGTGCAGCCTTAGCTGCAGTTAAACTATTTGGCGCAACCGTTACCTCTAGTTTTTCGCCACCAACTTGGGTCTTTAGTTCATCTGCCGTACCAGTTGCAATAACTTTGCCATGATCGATAACGGCAATTCGATCAGCCAATTGATCTGCTTCTTCTAAGTACTGAGTTGTTAATAACAATGTAGTACCACCAGCAACAAGATCTTTAATTACATCCCACATATCAAGTCGGCCGCGTGGATCAAGTCCAGTTGTAGGTTCGTCCAAGAATAAAACTTTAGGTCGCACAATCAATGCAGCAGCCAAATCAAGGCGACGGCGCATGCCGCCGGAATAGGTGGTGATTGCTCTTTTAGCCGCATCGGTTAACTTAAACTGCTCCAGCAGTTCGGTGGCTCTGGTTTTTGCTTGAGAATTTGATAAGTGATAAAGCCGGCCGAACATAACTAAGTTATCCCAGCCGGTTAATGATTCATCAACTGCGGCGTATTGTCCCGAGAGTCCGATTAACTTCCGCACCTGATCTGGGTGATTTATGACATCTATGCCAGCCACGGTCGCAGACCCAGAGTCGGGCTTCAACAGAGTGCTCAACACTCGAACACACGTGGTTTTGCCGGCCCCGTTTGGCCCGAGCACGCCAAGGACGGTTCCTTCTTGCACCTCTAATGAGAGGTTGTCCAGCGCCCGGACTTTACCCTTTGGGTAAGTTTTCACCAGGTCAATAGCAGATATGGCCAAAGTCATTAATCACCTTATGTTTAGGGAAGAAATCTACTCCAGCAGCAAAAAATCTGTAAGTTGGGTGCGCATAACTCTATTGCTACCGCAATAAAGCCCCGTCTAGCAGTTGTAATCTGAAAAAATTCACCCTGGTTTAGTGAGTACCACTACAGGTGCGTCATCAGATCCGAGACCACGGTTTAGGACTTCCGCAGTATCTAATTAACGAACTCGAATCGTTACTTACCCAAAAATCTTTGTCACAATTGCTTACGCGGCTCGGCAAATTACCCGGCAGATTGGTAGCCCCGAGTCAATGAATCTCAATACCAAGTGGAACTCAACCAAAAAAACCAATCTAGAAATTAGTTACCTTGCCAGTTAGCTAGGGTCGCTTCTAATGGATCCAATCCCATTGGACCAAGTTTCAAAGCGTAATTATGGAAGTTCTTGATATTGAACTTCGCTCCTAGTCGATTTTTCGCATCCGCGCGAGCACGCAGCCAAACTCGCTCCCCTACTTTGTAGGCAATAGCTTGACCGGGCCAGCCCAAGTATCGATCAATCTCGCTTCGAGCAAAATCTTCGTTCACCAACGCTTGATCGACTAATGCTCTAAATCCAGTTTCAGCATCCCATAGCTTTCCTTCTGGATTGGTGTAGCCAAGATGCATGCCAATATCAATCACTACTCGAGTAGCGCGCATGGCTTGAGCGGATAGGTAACCCATCTCAAGTCCTGGGTCATCAAATGCGCCTAACTCGTCCATGAAACGTTCGGCATACAGCGCCCAACCTTCACCGTGGCCGCTGATGAAGGTGCTGCTGCGTTGGAATCGACTCAACCGCTCCTTCTCAACTGCGACAGTGGCAACCTGCAGATGGTGGCCTGGAACGGCCTCGTGGTACCAAGTGGAGGCAATGTGCCACCAACCAAATGTGGTCTTACCAAGTGTTGGATACCAAGTTGTGCCAGGTCTGGATAAGTCTTCGCTTGGCCCCATGTAGTAAGGCGCTGCTGCCGCGCCTTGCGGCGCTAAGCGCGCTTCACAATTTTTGATTCGATCGTCAATATCAAAGTACACACCATCGAGGCTGCGTACTGATTCCTCAATGAAACTAGATAACCGCTTGAGCAAGTTCTCTTCACCATGAATTAGGTAGCGTTCATCTTGCTCTAAGTGATCAGCAACCTCACGCAAACTGGTTGCACCTGGCTTAATTTTAGCTGCCACTTTCCACATACGGTCATGAATTCGGGCCAAATCCTCTAATCCCCACTCGTAAGTGGCCTTTAAATTCAAATTAGCGCCGGTAAAAAATCTTGACCATAACGCATAACGTTCTTCTCCTACCGCATCTGCTGGATTTGCCAACGGCAAATAAGTTTCGCGCAACCATGCCCCAGTTTGAGCACAAGAAGCTTCAGCTGCTTTAGCAGCAGCATGTAATTCAGGATTCTTACCCGCTGGATCGATCTTGGCTGCAATGTTTGAATATGCGCCCTTACTGAACGTTTCCAATTGAGTAGCAATTGCGGTTACTTGCCGCTGTGCAGTTCGCTTTCCACCGTGCGCTAATTCTTCAATTGTTCCCATCCAAGACTTGTGAGCATCAGCAATTGCATGCATTCTTGCCGTGATCGCATCAATATCAGCGGCAGACTCTTTTGGCATTAGCTCAAACACTTGGCGAATTCGCGAAACCGGTGAAGCGATCACATTCCAGAGGATGTGACGTTCCCGAGAATCATGTAATGCCAAACTTGATCGCATTCGCTCTTCCAAAACTGCTTTTGCAATCTGATCAACTTCATCAATTGGGTCCAGCATGCTCAGCGCGCCAAGAGTTCTTTTAGTGAGATCGGCAGCACGTTGGGTGCCGGCTAGGGAAAAATCATCTAGTTGATGGTTATATCCAGAAATGCCCAAACTAGTCGCCGAGATTGGGCTTAATGCGGCAGATTGCGAAACATAATCATCGCTAAGTTCGAATATTGGTGATCTGAATTGGTTAGCCATGGCATATTCCTAGCATGATTGACAGGTCGAGTCATTTATTACCTGCTAAATCACCTTTTTAATAATGGCTAAGATTCGCAGCATGACCAACCGGCATCGCCCCTGGGGATATCACAGTCCAACTGACGAACCTGAAGTTGATTGGGAGCTCCAACCAGAGACACTGGCAGTTCGAGCGGGGCTGGCGCGCAGTGGTTTTGGTGAAACCGGCGAAGCGCTCTATTTAACTAGCGGATTCACTTACGACTCTGCCCAAGAGGCTGCTGATTCGTTCAGCGGTGATACAGATCATTTTGTTTACAGCAGATTTAATAATCCAACGGTCGCCATGTTTGAAACTCGACTTGCTGCTTTAGAAGGTGCTGAGGCCGCTATGGCAACCGCCAGTGGAATGGCAGCGATGTTTGCGTCAGTTGCATCAGTTGTTGCCAAAGGAGATCGAATAGTTGCTTCATTCGCCATGTTTTCTTCTTGCTACGTCGTGCTCTCTGAAATACTACCTAAATGGGGCGTTGAAGTTGAATTTGTTCACGGTAACAACAAATCTGATTGGGCAAAAGCGCTGACGAAGCCAACGAAAGTCGTCTTTGTCGAAACACCCAGCAATCCCATGCTAGAAATTATTGATTTGAAAATGGTTAGCGAGTTAGCACATAATGCTGGGGCTATTGTTGTCGTCGACAACATCATGGCATCGCCTGTGCTACAGCGGCCACTGGAATTGGGCGCCGATGTCGTGGTTTATTCCACCACCAAACACATTGATGGCCAAGGTCGCACCTTAGGTGGAGCGATATTAGGTAGTGCCGAATACATGGCAGAACACTTAGAGCAATTTATTCGACATACCGGACCGGCAATGAGTCCATTTACCGCATGGACCGTGTTGAAATCACTGGAGACGCTCACCATGAGGGTAACTCGAATGAGCGATAGCGCACTTGCTATTGCTGAATTTTTAACTGAGCATAACTTGATCAAGCAAGTGCGGTATCCATTCTTGAAAAGTCATCCTGGTTATGAAATTGCCGCGGCACAGATGAGCGGTGGCGGCACCACTATTGGAATTGAGCTAAATCAACCACCTGCAAAGGTATTTGAATTTCTTAACGCATTGCAGGTCATTGACATCTCAAATAACTTAGGTGACAGCAAGTCGTTAATAACTCATCCGGCATCAAGCACCCATCGCCGCGTCGGGGAAGAGATACGTGCCCAAATGGGAATTTCTGACAGTTTGGTGCGACTTTCAGTTGGACTAGAGCATCCAACTGATTTGATTAAAGATTTAGAGCAGTCGCTCGGAAAACTTTAAAGGAGCGACTTCGCCAGGCGGTTAACGCCCTCCGCCACTACATCAGGATAAGTTGCAAAATTAAACCTAATGAAGTTTGGATACGGCTTGCCAAAATCTTGTCCTGGCACAATAGCCAATCTTCCTCGGGAAAGAATTTGGTCATGCCAAGATATGTTTTGGCCATAAGCACTCAAATCTAACCAAGCAAGATAACTTGATTCTGGAATTTGATAACCCACATTAGGTAAATTATCGGTCAGTAATTCTAAAACTAATTTTCGATTATGATCCAACTGTGAAATTGTGTTATCCAACCAAGCGGTTGCATTGTTAAATGCAGCTACAGTGGCAAAGGCGCCGATGATTGAGGTGCGCCAATGGACAGCTGGGGGCATGCCGGAAATTCGTTTTGCAGCTCCATCTGATCCGGAAACTATCAAGGCCGCCTTGAGGCCAGCAACATTCCATGCCTTACTCGCCGAAGAAAGTGCATATCCATTTTCTGATCCAATTACTGATAGATACGGGGTGAATTCAACATCTTGGAAAGTCAGCGGAGCATGGATCTCATCGCTAATTACTGCTACGCCATACTTCTCTGCAAGCTGTGCGATGACTTCTAATTCCGTCTTTCGATGAACTCGGCCAACTGGATTTTGCGGATTGCACATTAAAAAAATCTTTACGCCAGATTTAAAGGCATCTTCTATTCCAGTTAGATCCAATATCCAATCTTTATCATGATGAATCAAGGGCACATCAACTAACTCAAGTTTTGTCTCTGAAATCCAGGTATAGAAATTGGTATAAACTGGAGAGTTAATTAGAACTTTCTCGCCAGGTTGAGCCAGCACTCTAAATATCTCAACAGCTGCAACACCAACATCAAGGGCTGGTGATACCAATTTTGGATTTAACTGCCATCCCCAGCGGCGAAGGGCGAAATTCGCCATCGCTTCGCCAAGTTCTGGAATTGGGCCTAAGTAACCTAGATCACCTCGATTAACGCGATCAATAATGTCCTGCTTAATCTCTGGCGCAACATCAAAGTCCATTTCAGCGACATGCATAGGAAGCACATCTGGGTCATAGCGTCGCCACTTTGAACTAGTTTTATTATGTAGCGAATCCAATTGATTTGCTAGTAAGGAGAACATATTTACCATCCTGTCGCTTAAGGCAAGCATAGATGTTTCATTTAAACAGCGCAAACAAATACCCAGCCAAAATTAATTTGCCAATGCTGCTGCTAAGGCAGCCTTACCTGCCTCCAATCGAGCAACTGGGACTCGGAACGGCGAGCATGAAACATAATGAAGGCCGGCTCGATGGAAAAAATGGATTGACTCTGGATCTCCGCCATGTTCGCCGCAAACGCCAAGATGTAAATTTGGATTTGCAGCCTTACCGCGCTCTACTGCAGTTTTAACTAGTTCACCTACGCCATCAGCATCGATTGTTTCAAATGGTGAAATTGTGAAAATACCTTTATCTAAGTAAAGTGCAAAAAACTCCGCTTCAACATCATCGCGTGAAAATCCCCAAGTGGTTTGAGTCAAATCGTTTGTGCCAAATGAAAAGAAGTCAGCAACCGAAGCGATACGAGCGGCAGTTAGTGCAGCTCTTGGCAACTCAATCATGGTACCAATCGCAATCGGCAGCGAAATTCCTCGCTCTTGCTCAACTTCAGCAATAATTACTTCAGCTTCATTACGAGTTAATTGCAACTCCATGTGTGAGCCAACCAACGGAATCATGATCTCAACTTTGGGTTGTTTACCCGCTTCTAATTGATCTGCCATCGCCGATGCAATTGCTCTAACTTGTAGTGCATAAAGCCCTGGGATCATCAATCCAAGTCGCACTCCCCGAAGGCCAAGCATAGGATTTGATTCATGTATTCGCTCAACGGCCGCCAATAAATTGAGATCTGCCTGATTTGATTGACCCCGCTCTGTTGCGAGCGCGACTTTTACTTTCAAATCTGCCAAGTCAGGTAAAAATTCATGCAGAGGTGGGTCTAACAATCTAACGGTAACGTTGTACCCATCCATAGCAGTAAAGATTTGCTTAAAGTCTTCCCGCTGCAGTGGCTCTAGCGCGCTTAAGGCATCGTTGCGTTCTTTATCTGAATCAGCCAAGACGACCCGCTCAATTACTTTGCGGCGATCACCTAAGAACATATGCTCGGTGCGGCACAGCCCAATTCCTTCAGCTCCAAATTTTCGAGCAGTTGTTGCATCATCGAATGTGTCTGCGTTAGCGCGAACTCGCAACTTCCGACGTTGATCGGCATGGCGCAAAATTCGATCAACTGCATCAATCAAATCAAAATCATCAATTGAAGCAGCCGACCTAGCAGCATCAATTCCCTGTTCTAGATACTTAACCACAACCGATGACTCAACGGCTAAACTGCCTAAAAACACTTCACCAGATGAACCATCAATAGAGACTAAATCCCCTTCAGTTATTGTCGTATCGCCACACACTGCGATTTTTCGCTGATAATCAACTTCAATTGCTTCTGCGCCGCACACGGCGGTTTTTCCCATGCCACGCGCTACAACTGCAGCATGAGAGGTCTTGCCACCTCTACTAGTCAAGATGCCAGCTGATGCAATCATGCCACCAAGATCATCGGGATTGGTTTCTTTTCTAATCAGAATTACTGATTCGCCACGCTCAGCCCATTCGGCAGCAACTTTGGAACTAAATACTGCTTTCCCTACCGCTGCGCCAGGTGAAGCAGCAATACCTACCGCAATTGGTTTTCCATTATTCCCTTTATCAAATTGCGGGAACATTAACTGCATTAGCTGATTGCCTGATACCCGCAGCAACGCCTCATCTAGCGTAATTAGATGCTCATCAACCAATTGCACTGCTATGCGGAATGCGGCCGCTGCGGTGCGCTTTCCGATTCTGGTTTGAAGTATCCAAAGTTTTCCATTTTCCACCGTAAATTCAATGTCACATAAATCACGATAATGTGTCTCTAACTTTCGCATTACCGCAACTAACTCTTCATAAAGTTCCGGCTCAACTGTTGCCATATCAGAAAGAGACAATGTGTTTCGAATACCAGATACCACATCTTCACCTTGCGCATTCTCTAAATAGTCGCCATACACGCCAGGTGACCCAGTGGCTGGATCTCTAGTAAAACAAACACCTGTGCCAGATCTAGCACCCAAATTTCCGAACACCATCATTCCCACATTCACTGCCGTGCCTAGATCGTTAGGTATGCGCTCGCGTCGACGATACAGCTTCGCCCGTTCCGTATTCCAAGAATCAAATACAGAATTGATCGCCATTTCTAATTGTGTGCGTGGATCTTGTGGAAACTCAATATGTGACTCAGTTTTAATAATCTCTTTATATCGCACAACTAGATCTTTAAGCTGTTCGGCCGACAACTCAAAATCAGCGGAAACTCCTGCTGCAACCTTGGCCTGGTCAAGTTTCTCCGAAAAAAGTTCTCCCTCGATCCCAAGCACCGTCTTGCCAAACATCTGAATTAGTCGGCGGTATGCGTCCCAGGCAAATCTTTCATTCTTAAACTTATTGGCAAGTCCAATTACTGATTGATCATTTAATCCAACATTCAAAATAGTTTCCATCATGCCCGGCATGGAGAACTTGGCGCCAGACCGCACACTAACTAGTAATGGATCAGTTGGGTCACCTAAAATTTTCCCAGCTTGGTCTTCCAAATGTCTTAATGCAGTAGTTACTTGAACTTGCAGCTCCAATGGAGCTCTACCAAGTTCTAAGTATTCTTTACATGCCTGTGTTGTAATAATAAATCCAGGCGGTACAGGTAACCCCAATCGAGTCATTTCAGCTAAGTTGGCTCCTTTTCCACCGAGCAAGTCCTTCTGATCTTTGTTGCCTTCTTCAAATGCATAAATCCATTTGGTTTGCACGATACCTGCCTAAGGTTTAATCGAGTTGACTCGGAGCAGTATCAATAATAGAAAGTAAATCGAACTTTGTAATCATGTTAGCGGTCACAGTTTCTCATTTACCCTCGCTTTATACTCCTGGCATGACATCTGCCTTGTTCACCGAACTAAAGATCCGAAACAGCGTTTTTCCTAACCGAGTCTGGGTATCGCCAATGTGCCAGTACTCCGCCATTGATGGAGTTGTCGGAAGGTGGCATCAGGCCCACATTGGCGCCTTGGCCACCGGTGGGGTTGGCCTAATCATGATGGAAGCCAGCGGCGTTGTGCCAGCCGGCCGAATTTCGATTGCCTGCCCTGGCCTGTGGAATGACGAGCAAGTTGCAGCATTTCGGCCGATAGTTGAGTTTGCGCACGACAATTCTGTACTGATGGGAATTCAACTAGCCCATGCTGGCCGAAAAGGTTCAACCATGCGGCCTTGGGATGATCATCTAATTGCTTCAGCAGCTGAGGGCGGCTGGCAGACGGTTTCAGCCTCTGCTGAAGCATTCGGCAACATGCCGGCACCAAGAGAATTAACCATTCCTGAAATACATGATTTGGTGTCTCAGTTCGCTGCCGCAGCGCAGCGAGCTGTTTCAGCTGGCTTTGATGTGATTGAGATTCATGCAGCTCATGGCTACTTAATCCATCAGTTCTATTCGCCGTTATCAAATCATCGAACTGATGAATACGGGGGCAATTTCCAAAATCGAATTCGTTTTTTGCTTGAAATAACCAAGGCGGTAAGGGCAGTAATTGATAACAAGATTTTGTTTGTTCGAATTTCAGCAACTGATTGGATGCCAGCCGGTTGGAATATTGAGGATTCAGTTCAGTTAGCAATTGAACTAAAGCGGGTCGGCGTCGACTTGATTGATGTTTCATCAGGTGGCGCATCGCCAGATGCCAAAATTCCCTTAAACCCTGGTTATCAGGTGGAGTTCGCTGCCCGAATCAAAAAAGAAGCAGGAATTGCAACTAATGCGGTTGGCTTAATTACAGAACCAGTCCATGCAAATGAAATCATTTCCTCTGGTAAAGCCGATGGCGTGATGTTAGCTCGGGCAATGCTTCGCAATCCTCGCTGGGCACTTAATGCTGCTGAAGCACTTGGCGATGTTATAGCGTGGCCTAATCAATTAAGTCGTGCTCGAACACTTACTAAATCAAACTAATTGTTCAGTCATCATTTCATTTACCATCGGCACTACCTTGGTGGCATAAAGTTCAATTGACTTCATTAATTTGCTGTGTGGAACTGGTCCATTTGAGTATTTGAAATCAAATCGCTGGGCACCAACTGACTTCAACGCATGCGCAATCTTGCGGGCAACCGTCTCTGGTGTGCCAACATATAGTGAGCCGTATTTAACTTCATTTAAATACTGTTGCTTTGTTGTGGGGCCCCAACCACGCTCTCGGCCAATTCGACCAAACATGGCCAGATAATTTGGCCATAATTCTTCAATCGCTTGTTCATCACTATCACTGATATGACCTGGCGAATGGATCGAAATAGGCAGCTGTGGCTTTCCAAGTTCGGCAAGCGCACGTCGATATAACTGTGCAAATGGTGCAAATCGCTCCGGATCGCCACCAATAATCGCCAGTGCCATTGGAATACCTAATCGAGCTGCTCGAACCACTGATTCAGGGGATCCACCAACGCCAACTCGCAGCGGGATCTGGCCACGCTGGGTTTTTGGATACACCTCTTGATTTATTAATGGTGGCCTAGTTGTGCCGGACCAAGTGATGGGTTGCTCCTGTAACAGCTGAACTAATAACTCCAATTTCTCTTCAAATAGAACATGGTAATCACTTAAGTTATAGCCAAACAATGGAAACGATTCAGTAAAAGAACCCCGGCCAGCAGTTATCTCAACTCGGCCATTAGCTAACGCATCAATGGTGGCAAAGCGTTGATACACCCGAATTGGATCTTCACTGGAAAGCACCGTAACTCCGGTTCCCAATGTGATCTGATTTGTCACCGTAGCAATTCCAGCTAGTACGGTATCTGGGGCAGAAACTGCAAAATCATCTCGATGATGTTCACCAACGTTGAAGTTATCAAGTCCTAACTCGTCAGCCAGTTTGGCCTGTGCCACTACATCTCTAATGACTTGGCCAGCTGGCAACATTTGTCCAGCATCATCACGGGCCATATCGCCAAATGTGTCCAGACCAAAGCGAATCCGATTTAAGTCCGTCATGCCGCCACCATACCTAAACTAGTTTAATATTCAACTAATTGTAGAGCCTGACCTGATAAAAGCAACTTTTATCAGGTCAGGCTGGTCTTTCAGACTATTTTTCCTTCTTTGGCGGCAGTTCTTCGGATTTTGCCTCTTTTCGAGATAAAATACGGCCAGCATGTTTTTTAGCTGTTGGATCCTGCTTAGATTTAATGATGCTAGCAATGGTGGCAATCAGTAATATGCCAAGAATCACTAGAAAACTTGTAGAACTTGGGACTTTAGGAACGGATTCATATATTTCATGGAAATATGTAAGAACCAATTTAACTCCAATAAAGATTAGAATTATTGAAAGCCCTAGCGATAAATAAATCAATCGATCTAGCAATCCTTTAAGCAAGAAGTAAAGTGCTCGAAGTCCAAGCAGCGCAAATGCATTGACTGCAAACACCAAAAAAGGTTCTCGAGTCACACCAAAGGTGGCTGGAATAGAATCAATAGCAAATAGAAGGTCCGTTGCGCCTATTGCAATCATCACAATAAGCATTGGAGTGGCGTATCTAATTCCATCTTGCTTGATAAATAACTTGGTGCCGTGATACTCCTTAACTGAACGAATTCGCTTAGTCACGTTACGCACAATGAAGTTTTCATTTAGATCTGGGTCTTCATCCCAGTGTCTAAATAGTGATATTCCGGTCCAAATCAACAACGCTCCAAAGATGACAAAAGTAAAGCTGAAAAGTTCCAACGCAGCAGCACCGATGGCAATAAAGATTGCTCGCATTATTAATGCAAGTAGGACACCAATTAGCAACACCCGTTGGTGATAAATAGATGGAACGGCGAACTGAGCCAAAATAATTGCGAACACAAATATGTTATCTACTGAAAGTGATTTTTCAACTAAATACGCGGTAAAATACTCGGTGCCATACTGGGTGCCATAATTACTAAAGACCCAAACGCCAAATGCGATCGCAACAGCAATATAAAAAATAGACCAAATGGTGGCTTCTTTAAATAAGACATCATGTGGTTTACTACTTACGGTAACCAAATCTAAAATTATTAATCCCAGAATCAGTCCAATAGTTACAACCCAAACCAAGCCAGAAACTTCCACAACATCTCCTTGATCAATTGAAGGCAGTTCTTTTAATCAAGGTCTCCCAAACCAGTTTTCTGGTTCGCGCTCCGGGATGTCTCCGTATTGACGAAGGCGCGATTGAAAGGTACTCCCCTTGTTCTGGCGGAATAATAGCGGCGCGGACCACTTTGGCTAATCAGGTTGGATAAAGGGTGTTTCCAATGCTGCTCTCATCCCCGTTGGGCCATTTGTTGATTGGTTATTTATGATGCTCCAAAATGATTATGAGACAAATTCCCACCTCCTGAATTCTTGACTACTTCAGTCGATTTGAATTAAAAGCTAGGTTTAGTTGGCCGGTTCAAGTCCTATTGAAATTGTAATTAAGATTCTTTCTATGGATGCGATTATTTCAATGTGCACGCTGGATACCCTTACTAAGGCAGCTGCTAACTTGAAGCGAGGTGGAATCGTTGCTTTTCCTACGGAAACGGTATACGGCCTTGGTGTCGACGCAACAAACGAGGCCGCAGTTCACCGCATGTATCAAGTTAAGGGTCGCCCAGCTGACCATCCGGTGATAGTTCACATTGCGTCAAAAGATGATGTTAATTATTGGACCCAGAATGTTCCGGATTATGCGGTTAATCTGATGCGAGATTTCTGGCCAGGTCCAATGACTTTGCTTTTGGAGCGATCCGAAAATGTTGGTGACTTTATAACTGGCCGCCAAAGCGTGGTTGGAATAAGAATTCCAGATCACGTTATTGCGCTCAACCTACTTAACTCGTTCAAAAAGGTTGGTGGAAAAGGGATAGCGGCACCTAGTGCGAATAGATTTGGTGCAGTTTCGCCAACTAGTGCGGCCGCAGTAAAAGCAGAACTAGAAGAGTATCTTGCGCCAGATGATCAGATCCTTGATGGCGGACAATCAATAATTGGGGTTGAATCGACCATAATTGATTGCACTAAAGCAAATCCGATCGTGCTCCGTCCAGGTGCAGTTACTGCAGCCATGATCGAGCAAAGCACTGGAATCGTGTTAACAACGCCGGAATCTGAAGCACCGCGAGTTTCTGGTTCGCTGACTCAGCATTATTCACCGAATGCATTTGTAAGAATTGGTGTAGATGCAGCTGCTGGAGATGGCTTTATCGCATTAGAAGCTATTGCCACACCAGCTGGGGCAATACGTCTTGCATCCCCAAAAACGGACGATCAATATGCCAGAGAACTTTACGCCGCACTAAGAGCTGGCGATGAGCAGCAGCTCGAGTCAATCTGGATTGTGCCTCCAACTGGCGATGGACTTGCGGTTGCCATTAGGGATCGAATTGAGCGGGCCAGCAATTACAGTGATTCTTGCCAAGTGGAAGGAATCTAGTTGCGAGTAGTTTGCAACTAGATCGAAACATCTACTCAAAATCACTACTATTTGATACATGTTGGAGACCTAGTCAGGCTTCAACGTTAAACTTATCTCAATGACAACTTTTGAGCCGAAATCCCAATCGTCACTTCGAATAGCCAAAGTGATGCTGCACACATCACCGCTTGATCAAGCCGGTATCGGTGATGCTGGTGGCATGAACACTTACGTAATTGAGAGCGCAAAGAAGCTTTCTGCTGCAGGCAATGAGGTTGACATTTTCACTCGAGCAGCATCTGCTGAGTTACCAGATGTTGTAGAGATTGCACCTGGTGTACGGGTAAATCACCTTCATGCCAAGCCATATAACGGAGTAAGCAAAAACGACATACCAGCATTACAAGACCAGTTCATTTCCGAGTTTTATCGTCATACCAAACAAAGTGGCAATTACGATTTAATTCACTCGCATTATTGGACTTCAGGTACGTTTGCAAAACAGATATCCAGAGAAACTTCTATTCCATTTGTTCATACTTTCCACACCACAGCTAAAGTAAAGAATTCATCATTGGCAGATGGCGAGCGACCGGAACCCCTGTCTAGATCAATTGGCGAGGAGAAGGTGGTGAACGAAGCTGCAGCAATTATCGCTAATACTGACTCCGAAGCTGCCGGTTTAGTATCTTTATACGGAGCCTGCCCAGATAGAGTTTTCGTTGCAACTCCAGGCGTTAATCTAACTCAATTCCAACCTGGACCGGGCCGCCTAGTTGCACGTGAGATTCTTGGACTCGATCCAAATAAATTTATTTTGATGTTTGTCGGACGGGTGCAGCCACATAAAGGCCCCGATGTCTTGATTCGTGCCGTGGCTGAGTTGATTGCTCACAATCCAAACTTACGAAGCAAAGTGACTGCCTTAATTATTGGTGGTATTTCTGGCGAGGAGAAATCAGATCGAATTGACCAGCTAGATAGATTAAAGAATTTAGCAACTTGGTTAGGTGTTGGTGACGTAGTTAGGTTTTTACCCCCCGCACCACGAGATGAGTTACCAAATTGGTATCGAGCAGCCGACGTGGTCTGTGTTCCTAGTTATAGTGAATCTTTTGGCTTGGTCGCATTAGAGGCTCAAGCCTGCGGTAAGCCTGTATTGGCAACCGCAGTTGGCGGGTTACGCACCGCGGTGTCAGATGGATTCTCCGGCGTTTTAATTGACGGCCACGATCCAAAGGCCTGGTCCGCTGTGCTATTGCGACTGTTAGCTCAACCGGAGCGACTTTTGACTCTTTCCAAAGGGGCGATACTGCATGCTTCACAGTTTGGTTGGGACCAAACTTCAACTGCATTACTTGAGGTGTATCACAAAGCTATTAGAGAATCCCAACAGCTTCGACTCAAAGCAGCAGTTAGTTTCGACTAGGTAGCGCTATCTGCTATTGCGTGGCTTCCTGCCCGAAGCATTCCGTTCTCGATCAATGCTTTTCTTATTGTCTGATCTAGTGCGCGATTTTGAACGCCTGTTATTGCGATCACTACGGCTACGGTTTTTCTGAGTTCTTTTAATTGGTTCTTCGACCACTGGTAGTGAAATTGGAACACCGCTTGGCTTCTTTGCGCCAGTAATTCGCACCAATTCTTGATCCATGGGCATAACGGTGATTACTTTGGTTTCAATACCAGCGCGAGAAGTCATACCGCTAACAATCTTCTGTTCTTGTTTGGTCACGAGCGTGACCACACGGCCGGCCTTGCCAGCACGGGCAGTTCGGCCCGAACGGTGCAGATAATCTTTGTGATCTGCAGGAGCATCAAAATGCAACACAAGATCTACATCATCTACATGAATTCCCCTAGCAGCAACATCGGTTGCAACTAATACACCCGAGTTCTGCTTCTTAAAATCTGAGAGCGTACGAGTTCGGATTGCCTGAGATTTTCCGCCATGCAAAGTCCCTACTTTAACCCCAACGTTTGCCAAATTAGCTGACAACTTGTCAGCCCCCCGCTTAGTTCTGGTAAAGATGATTGCTTTTCCATCTCGCGCCGCAATCTGGCTAGTTATATTTGCTTTGTCGCCATGACTTACCAAAAATACATAGTGGACTGATCTTGACTTGGTTCCTGCCATATCTGCTACTTCATGAATTTTTGGATTTACCAAATATTGTTTCACTAACACATCTACGTCTCTATCTAAAGTGGCAGAGAATAAAAACCGCTGCCCACCGGGCTTTACTGTGTTAAGAATTCTTCGCACATCGGGCAAAAATCCCATATCAGCCATCTGATCAGCTTCATCTAGCACCATGATCTCAACATCATCCATTCGAACGTGCTTTTTCTCAATTAGATCCAGTAAGCGACCCGGTGTTGCTACCACTACTCCAACTGATCGTTTCATAGCAGCCACTTGCTTTCCATAAGACAGACCACCGGCAATCAGTACGCTCTCCTGACCTACGGACTTACCAAGTTTGAAAATAACTTCGTTGATCTGCTGTGCTAACTCGCGCGTAGGTGCAAGCACTACCGCCAATGGTCTGCTTGGTTTTGCCCGCAGCCCGTTAAGATTGTTAAGAAGTGATAAACCGAATGCAAGTGTTTTGCCCGATCCAGTCTGGCCCTTGCCCAAAATGTCATGGCCAGCAAGAGCATCTGGAATTGTGGCTACTTGGATTGGAAATGGCGTAACGATTCCTTGCGAATCTAATGCATTTACCAGTTTAGGATCCAGTCCTAGCTTTCGAAATGTTTGCTGTTTTGCAGCAGTATTAACCGTCATTATTCTTCACCATTCACCTTGACATGTATGTCTTGGTGTAGCTCTTCGTGGTGACGAAATTAAGACTTACATATGGATTCGTTACTTACGAATCACCGTTAGCTAGGAGTTTGTTTCTAGCAGGAGTTAAAGATACCTCATCTTCAGGATTTAATTAGCATTGGGGGCTCAACCAGGTGAAATCTACCTTGGCTTGTTCGGTTCCTTGCGGGTTAAGAATCTGAATTATCTAAAAAAGGGATTCGTCAATATTTCGGTACCGTGGTGTATCAGTTTAGAAATCAACGAGAAATTTAGGTGGAAATTGACTGCAATAAACTCTTACTGGCCTGACACGAATGAACAATTTATACACCGGTAGTTGCCTCTGCTAGTTTAAGGATTAATACTCGCCGGTAGCATTATTAATTTACGGTAACTTGTAAGTAACCTAGTATTCTGAACGTGTTCTGGCTAAACTCCAACGAACTTTTTTGACGAAAGAGAGCCAATGCCGCAACAGCCATGGTTATCTAATTATCCCAGCAAGGTAAATCCCCAACTGGCAAAAATTGAAGTTGCTCATCTACCCGCACTCATTCGTGCCGCAAGCTCAACTTATGCTAATGAAATTGCATTTACGCAATGCATGCCCAATGGTATGAATGGATCCTTAACCTACAAGCAAGTTGATGATCTTTCGGATGACTTTGCCGTTTATCTTCGTGAAGTACTTGGTCTAAGTTTTGGCGATCGAGTCGCGGTCCAGATGCCAAATTGCTTGAGTTATCCCATTGTTGCATTTGGCGTGCTCAAAGCCGGCTGCATTTTGGTGAATACTAATCCGCTATACACGGTAACCGAGATGGTTCACCAATTCAAAGATTCCCAGGCAAAGGTCTTAGTTACCATCGACATGTTTGCAGATCGCTTCGCCGAGGTGCTAGCAAAAACTCAAGTTGAGTCTGTCATAACAGTAAAGATTTCTGAATTCTTTCCACCAGTAGTTAGAGGTGTGATAAGAATGGTGCAAAAGTTCTGGAACAGATCCTTGCCAAAAATCACAGTTGACCATACAAAATTTGGTAATGCCCTAAGTCAAGGCCGAAGTAACGAAAAGCGAAACCAAGTTGTCGGATACGCGGACCAAATTGATCAAGACACTGTTGCTGCGCTGCAATACACCGGCGGTACTACCGGCGTATCCAAAGGAGCGATGCTCTCCCATCAAAACTTAGTTGCCAATACCATTCAAATGATGCAGATGCTTGGAACCTTTATCAGATTTGGCAAAGAAACGGTCATTACTGCACTGCCGCTCTACCATATCTTTGCCTTTACGGTAAATCTGTTGGGTTTTTATCATGTTGGTGGCCGAAACATCATAATTCCTAACCCTCGACCCCCAAGCAACTTAAAGCGAGCTTTTGAAAACTACAAGATAACTTGGGTTACTGGCGTTAACACTTTGTATAACGCACTATTAAAGGAGCGCTGGTTCCAAGATGGTCCGCCAACTCACATCAGAGCATCTGTTGCAGGTGGAATGGCGCTGCACCAAGCTGTAGCTGAAGATTGGGAGAAAATTACTAACGCTCCTCTAGTTGAAGGCTTTGGCTTAACGGAGTCTGCTCCAGTTTTAACGTTTAATCCACTTGATGGCAGTGCCAAACCAGGCTCAATTGGGGTCCCAGTTCCATCCACTGACATTCGATTAATTGACGATAGTGGTCAACCAGTAGCTATTGGCGAATCAGGTGAGTTAATCGCTTATGGGCCGCAAATCATGCTTGGATATTGGAACAATCCAACCGAATCAGCAGCTGTTTTGAAGGATGGTTGGCTTCATACTGGAGATATTGCCCAGATGGATCAGGATGGCTACTTCAAAATTGTTGATCGTAAGAAAGATGTAATTATTGTTAGCGGATTTAACGTATACCCAAACGAAATTGAAGAACAAATTGCGAAAGTTAATGGTGTTAAAGAAGTTGGCGTAATTGGCTTACCAGATGAGAAAACTGGTGAACGAGTTTGTGCTTACATTGTCACCACGTCTGGGCCTATAAGTGAACAACAGATTGTTGATCACTGCCAAAGAGACTTAGCTAGATACAAATTGCCAAAGTCGATTGTTTTTGTTGATGAGTTGCCAAAGAGTCCAGTTGGGAAAATTCTTCGACGTGAATTGCGAAGAATTGCAATGAGTGACTTAGCCAATCAGAATCAGAAGGACTCGTGATGCATATTTCAAGCATGCTGCTACAGGCTCAGGCACAGGTCTCCGAGCAAGATGTCGTAACACCGTTTGAAGAAGTGCTGCTGGTGGTGATGGTTTTCGTGATCATGTTTGGTCTAGGGGCAGGTTTAACACCGCGAGATTTCCGCCAAGCTCTGCGTCGACCATGGGGATTAATCATCGGTTGGGTGACTCAATTTGGCATCATGCCAATTTTGACTTATTTATTGATAATCACTTTTCTATTTCAACTTCCCCGTGAATATGCAATACCGGTCGCGATTGGTGCCATGATCATGGGCAGTGTGCCCGCTGGAACTACTTCTAATATTTTTACTTATTTCTCGAAGGGTAATCTGGCCCTGAGTGTCATGATGACTACGAATTCAACCTTGTGGGCAATAGTTATGACACCACTTTCGTTATTCATCTTTCTGGGATTGCTTCTACCCGATGACGCAGGCACTCAACAAATTCCACCACGAAACATTATTGTGACATTAGTGCTTCTGTTGATTCCAGTTATATTGGGCATGCTAATTCGAAAGTTCAGCGCCAACATTGGTGCTGTTCTTGAATTGCTTGGTGGTTTATTTGGTGTCTTCTTTATTTTGTTCCTGCTATCAACTTGGGTGCCACGAAACTGGGGCCTGCTTTCCGCAACGCCATGGCAAACTTATGTGGTTGCAATCGGAATTGGTTTTTTTGGAATTACAATTGCGTACTTACTAACCCGTGGATTCAAAATGCATCCCATGAATGCTCGCACCATTGCGCTAGAAACTGGAATTCAAAATGGACCTTTAGCTATTGCAATAGTGCTACTTAACTTCAGAGATGATCCAACCATTGGATTAGTTTTGATTGTGCCTGCGTTGTATTCATTATTTATTGTTTTGGTATCCACCGCAGTAACAATTTGGTTCCGAAGAGCAAATTTGGCCGAAGAGCAGAAGATTCCAAGTTTGCTTTGATTGATCAACTAAAGAGATACTTTGATCAATCGATGTTTGTGATATTAATCGTTGATGCCAAGTTTTGAGACTATGATTTCAAAACAGTTTGTTAATTAATTGCTTACGACTTCAACCCGACCATTTAAGTTTCTTGCCTTTATCACTCGCTCTTTAACAATGGTTTTTATAGCTGGATCAACTGATTTGGCATATTCACAAACCAGTTGGGCACGAAGCAGCACAACGCGATACATGGACTCTCGTTGCCCGGCCAGACTTAGACCGGTACAACGGAAGTTTTGATTTCCATTGCCCTTGGCCAAGATTTTTCTAATTTCAGATTTTTGTTTAGGTGTCAGAGCCGTGGCTGCACCTGGGTGATCTGATAAGACTTTGACAATTCTGGTGGCGGAATCGCTTTTTTGAACTTGAGAAATTATCAGGACTTCATTTTGAGTATTTGAAATATACTCATGAAAGTTAGTTGCGCTAGCAGAAGTTGGGGTAATTAACAGCCCTAGCAAGACCGGTACGGACGCTGATTTTGACCAAAGCCTCATCTGTCAAACCCTTTTCCTGCTGGCTCAGAGCATATCTAGTAGTAAAGTATAGAATGAGATTTATTTCTTTCTCACTTTACGACATAGCGAGAGTAAACCTAGGTAAATCCTTACTCTAGGGGCGAACAAATCTTCGATTCCTTGGCGAGAACCAAAAGAATACGAATTTCTTCTTGGACATGACTTCCTGCCTTTCTAATTCGAGGTCAATGAAGAACATCCTGATGCTTCTTCTTTGAAGGTTTTATAAAAACGTAACTCAAGTCCAAAGCTTTGTTCATCAATTTTTCTAGAGGACCTTGATTAAATCGCTTCAACCACAATGTTGATAAAAGGGTGAGAGTAAGCCAGATTCCTATGGCAAGAAGTAAAACCGCCCATGTTTGGAGTTGTTGATAAAGCCCCAGTCCCCAAGCTCCAAAAACAACTGAAGTTATCACGGACTGAGAAATGTAATTAGTCAGCGACATTTGGCCAGCAGGAGCCATCCAAGAGATTGTTTTAGGTCTAATCGATGAGAGTTTGCGAATAATTCCAATATAAGCCATGGAAAGTAATGGCGCAGTTAAAAATGCGATAAGTAAGGTTGATAGATAAAGTGCTTCTGAAGGTTCTGCGGATTGCTCATTTTGCACCAACAAAAAAGCAGCAAATGCTTGAATAGGAAGTCCGATAAATAGCCCGAACTTGATCATTCTTGAATTTTGAACTTTATCGTAATCATTAGAAAGAAATTTGCTTCTAGCCAATCTCATGCCAAGTAAAAATGCCGCAAATGCTATTCCACCCTGAAGAAAAATTCCCGATATGAGTCCAAACAACCAAAGTTCAACGCGGGGTCCAATTGCTTCGATGAAGGTTCCGCTACGTAAAACTTCGTCAAGTCTAGGTTCTATATACTCGACACTCATCAGCTCGGGAAAATAGCGCTCCCCAATTAACAAACTTACGGCAGCGAGAGAAATCAATAACCCAAATAACGCATAGATCACACGTGTCCAGGTTTTAATGACACTGTCAGCTCTAAACATGAAGGCCAAAAGAAGAAGTCCGAAAAGGCCGTAAAGGAAGATGATGTCACCATGCCAAAAGAAGGTGAAGTGAATAGCGCCAAAGGCCATCAGCGCAAAACAACGTCTTATCCAGCGTCCCTTGTTTGCTTTATCGTTCTTGATAATGTAACTAGAGCTGTAGCCGAAAAGAAAAGAGAAGAGAATATAAAACTTTCCGGCAAATATTGCAGCAATAATCCAAGTAGCTCCCCCATTTAGAAGTCCATAGGTCCACTCACCTCTAGCGCCCTGATCGCTGCTAAGCGCCATAAACTGAATGTTGACCACAAGGATGCCAAGGAGTGCAAAACCTCTTAAAGCATCAGGGGTGATTTCGCGTTCCATCAATTCTCCTGAAAAACTTCGAAATTTATGTCGAGCGCCATCATGACTAATGCAATCAAGCAAGCCCAGGCAACCATACTTAGTGAAATCAATGCTGATGCTCTAAACGGTTTTACGCCCGCAGCCACCGATGCTGCAGCCGCAAATTGAGTGCCGATGATTATGGGTCCCAGGAAAGCCATTCCATAGATTCCATACTTATCAAAGGCCTTCAAGGCTTTTTCAAACTTAACTGAGTCTCCTCTTTTTCCTTTCGAAATCCTTCTTTTAATGATTTTTTGTCTGATCTTGTCACTCAAGTAGGCAAATAAAAAAATGGTAATCGCGTTCCCAATCGCAGCTGCCGATACAGTTGCAACAGGGTTTAGACCCAGAGCAATGCCGCTAGGAACTACCGCAATCGCTTCCATCCAAGGTATTGCTCCTGCGATGAAAACCCCTAGCAGTCCCCAATCTTCGATGTTCATGCTATGTAGCATATATGCTATATAGCATTAATGCAACATTAGAACATAATCAATTGATTGGTTTCGGGGCTGAACGATTAGATCTTGGAAGTTTGCCCAGTGAGGTGAATTAAATCCTTCCCTTCATCTGGCATGGGCCGTTTCGAAAAGCAAACATGAGCCCATTTCTGATAAAAGTCAAATCACGAAGAGCAATTAAACGAGGCGGAATTTTACCCGCCTCGTCTCATTTAAAGAAGAGTCGCCCTATAAGCCGAAATCATCCTTCAAAGTCAATATCCACCCTCTGAGCATCTGGTAATTGAGCGTCCAGCGAGTTCCGGAATATTTCGCAGCCTTTCATGAATTGGTCACGAGATGGAACTTCAATCTGAATAGCAGATTTTTCTGGCAAGAGTCCCCATAATTTTGGTTGATACCAACAGAGGTCATGTAAAGATGCATCTCTATGCTCTCGAATAGCTTCCCTTAGGGCCCTAATCTCTGAGATAAGTTCTTCCCTAGTTAAATTTTCTAAATCTTCGTCCATACATACATAATAGAACTTGATTAAATGAAGAGTCGTCTTATAAGCCCGACTTGACAGCATATTGGAGTTCGTCATTAAGGTAAGGCGTGCTACCTGAAGATATTGTAAAAAGCCTATTGATGCGATTCGATCATCTTCATCTCAAAAAGACCTGGGGTGAAACTTCCCTATTTTTCAACCCTGACAAAAAATCACCTAATGGCGCATATTTTCTCACCTTAAAGGAGAGTGACGGGGAAAACGACAAGGCTTCGGGCCTAGATAGAGATGGCATATTCCGGGTTTCTTTTGGGATATCTCGAACTACTTATGAAAATCTATTTGGACCAAAACCACCTAGACCTGCAAAAGGTGAAGTAGTGCAAACCGGTCACGATTTCACGCAAACCAATCAGCTAATGCCACATCCAATTTATGCGTGGATGAATTGGATACAAATTCTAAATCCATCGACAAAAACCTGGGAATCTATGCAGGAATTAATTCAAGAGTCATACCAACTGTCTAAGACTCGTTTTGAGAAGAGATAAGAAGAGTCGCCCTATAAGCCGGATTCTGTTAAAGATAATCATCCATCTGGGATAGTTATTGCTAACTACCTCGGTGCAACCTACCCATGAACTCAGCGAGCAGCTTCATCGTTCACGAACCAACTTGCGTTGATTTTGGTCTTGCTCCGGGTGGGGTTTACCTAGCTGGATTAGTCACCTAATCCACTGGTGAGCTCTTACCTCACCGTTTCACCCTTACCTATTGCTAGGCGGTTTATTTTCTGTGGCACTTTCCCGCGGGTCACCCCGGGTGGCCGTTAGCCATCACCCTGCTCTGTGGAGTCCGGACTTTCCTCGATCTTGCGACCGCGATTACCCGGGCAACTCTCACCTAATGGTAAACCAGGCGAAACTGGGTTTGGTTTTGGGAGTTATGCCGGCTGAGATTGCAGATGTTTTTTGATGTCTTTTGCAATTGCCCAAGCCCAATAAAACAAGCCAAACTGGAGTGGCAATCTGGCATAGGCAAATAATTGCTCGGTTAGCTCTCGATCAGAATAGTCAATAGCCATATAGATATTTGCTGGATAAACCGCAATAAACAATGCCAGTGCCGACCAGGCCCCAAGTAATCGAATATTTTGATTTAAAAACTTATCAGTGATTGGCGCTAGCAACATTGCTGCCACAACTAACTCCGCTACCCCACTTAAGTATGTCCAAAATCTTGCCTCGCCAGGCAAAAACGGTGGCACAATTGCATCAAGCTGCGCTGGGAAAGCAAAGTGGCCAACACCAGTCAATATCAACATGATGGCCATACCTCTGCCAGTTGTAAATTTTTTCGTCATGGCCATTCTCCTAATTGCTATAACTGTCTAGCGCTTGATTTACTAATAGATCCGCATCAAAATTATCGTCGCGTCGAACCCATTTATACGTCACTTGGTCATGTGGCAGTATTTCTCTAGCTTTAAGCGCTAACTCTCTTAATCCTGGATGTTTGATTTTCCAATTTCCACTCATCTGTTCTACCACTAATTTAGAATCCATCCGCACCTCAACAGTAGCAGTTGCATCTAATTGCTTAACGAGTTCCAGTGCCGCTATTAATCCCGAATATTCCGCATAGTTATTTGTCTGAGTTCCAAGAAATTCTTTTGCTTCGGCGAGCACCTCAAATGTAGCAGCGTCTCTTACTAGTGCACCATAAGCTGAAGGACCCGGATTGCCACGAGAGCCGCCATCGGCTTCTGCAATAAATTTAGGCGTCATCGAACTAAGATTCTGCGACACTCATCACACCGGACTACTTCATCAGCCGAAGCAGCATTAATTGCAGCTAGATCTGTTGCGCTTACTTCAATTCGACATCCACCACAGGTTTTTCCAGATAACGCAGCAGCCCCAATGCCGCCATGGTCTGCTCTTATCTTGTCATAAAGCTTCAGAAGCTCCGCATCAATTCCCAATCGCATTTCAGATGAGAGCGCCACCTTTACTTGCTTCTCAGCATTTATCTCAGCCAGAATTGCGCTTACTTGAGCATTTAGTTCATTAAATTTTTCCTTTAGTTCAGTCAAAACTTCTTCCTGCTCATCAACTAACTTTTGTGCGGCTTCCACTTGGGACATTATTTCTAGCTCTTCATCTTCAAGAGTGGCTTGTCGTCGCTTAAGGGTGTCAAGTTCATGCTGCATATTCACTAAATCTTTTGCTGACAAAGTGCCGCCATCAACTAGCGAGGTATCACGCTCAATGCGCAATCGAACCTGCTCCACATCAGCATCAGCTCGTTTCACCAATATTTGCAAATCTGCGACCGCAGTTTTTCGAGCAACTAATTCGTTTTCGGCAATTGGCACCGCAGTGCGCGCTGCATCTAATTCTTTAGCAAGCGGTAGGGATTTGGCTTTGTGATTAAGTTGATCGATCGCAGTTTCTACTTGCTGCAAATCTAATAATCTTGCCTGCTGCTCAACTGATGCTTTCATTGGGACCTGCTCGTTATGACCTGGCCATGCCAAGGATCAGTGCAAATATCTGATACCGCAGTGGCAATCAATGGAAACTCCTGATTTAGTTTTTTCGCAAGCGTGGCTAACCATAGCCACTCACTGGCCCAATGGGAAACATTAATCAGGGCAATCGGACTATTTGCCTGGTGATCCAACGCAGCATGATGCTTAATATCTGCTGTCAGGTAAGCATCAACATCTAATTGCGCTACCGCAGGCAGCAAGCCAGCACCTGATCCGCCGCAAACCGCAATACGGCTAATTGCTTGATTCGGATCGCCTGCGAATTTTACTCCAGCGAAATTGTCTGGAAGCACGCTTGCTACTTGCCGAGCCAAATCTGCTAACTTGATCGAATTAGCAAAATAACCAACTCTGCCTGTGCCGACCATTTCAGTCGGATTAGAAATTGAGTGTTCGGTGATTGCGCCGATAGCAGTCATAATTGCATCCGAAACACCATCTACCGCATTATCTGCGTTGGTATGGGCAGCGTAAATTGCAATTTTTTGCTCGGCGGCGAACTTAATCATCCGAGCAATGTGTGCTTGAGTGACGATACCTGGAACCTCAGCTAGGTAAAGCGGATGATGTGCAATTAATAAGTTTGCACCAAGATCGGCTGCCTGGGCGAGAGTTGATTCAGTGATATCAACTGTAAGTAATATTGACGTGACCGATGCGGCCGGATCACCAACGCTCAACCCGATCTGATCCCACTCATCAGCTAATTCAATTGGATACCATCGTTCCACTGCTTTAACAACTGAGGAAATAGTGACCACACCCATAGGGAAAAGATAGTGGTTAAACCCAGATCAGTCCTAGAATCGCGTTATGACTGAAGCAACTGATCACCACCACGACCACGGCAAGAATGTTCTAGCCGAATTAGTTCCACTTGGGCGCGAATTACGAGCGCTAATTCCCGATGTTTATGAAGCATTTGCCAAGTTATCTGCTGCAGCTAATCAGCCCGGCGAACTTGATGCAAAAACTAAAGAATTTATCGCAATGGCTATTGCTATCGCGAGTCACTGTGATGGGTGCATTGCTTCCCATGCCCGTGGGCTCGCGGTGAAAGGTGCTACCGAACAAGAAGTAGCAGAGTTAATCGGCGTCTGCATTCAAATGATGGGGGGCCCTGGAACTGTTTATGGGCCGCGAGCATTTGCTGCATTCAAGTCATTTCAAACTGGTACCACCGCTTAACTAATGATGATCACGCTCTCATCAGATCGAGCCATTTTGGTCATTGATCCGACAGATGGTGGTCGAATCGCTTCAATGGTTATTGATGGCTATGAATTACTTCGCGATGAAAAATTTAATACCGAACAATCCATATTTGGTTATGGCAGTTTTCCGATGGCGCCCTATGCCGGCCGAATTAGGCACGGCAAGTTTGAATTCGATGGCATTTCTTATCAGTTAGAAAATTTAGCTGATCCACCGCATGCGTTGCATGGCACGGCAATTTATCAATCTTGGAACATTGATCAGCAGTCTGATACCGCCTGTCAAATCTCAACAGATATTGCGGCAGGCTGGCCATTTTGCGGCAGCTTAAATCAAAGTTTTCAATTAGATAGTGACAAAATAACTATGACTATTTCGTTAACCGCAATAGATCGAATGCCAGGCTGGGTTGGATTTCATCCTTGGTTTCGAAAAGAAATCAACTCGGAAAAAATTCAATTGACGGCAGACTTTAGCCAGATGTACGTTAGAGATAACGAAAAAGTTGCAACAAAAACAATTGCGCCACCAAAACCGCTGCCTTGGGATGATTGCTTCATCGGAGTTGAACCCAACATTAAATTACGCTGGGGAGATTTGCTTGAATTAAAACTGTTTAGCAACTTTCCTTACTGGGTGATTTACTCAGCCCCAAACGATGCCCTTTGCATCGAACCACAATCAGCTCCACCAAATGCGATCGAGCTAGGGAAACATCAGATTTTAGAACCTGGCGAGTCAGTAACGCTTGAATTTCAGATTTGGTTCTAATTATCTGAAGTTCGTAAACTGGACAGCAAAGTCAAAATCCTTCGCTTTGATCAGCGCCATTGTTACCTGCAGATCATCTTTACTTTTACTAGAAACCCGCAGCTCATCTCCTTGAATCTGTGACTTAACAGATTTAGGCCCTTCATCTCGAATAACTTTGCTAACTTTCTTCGCATTTTCGCTCGAAATGCCTTCTTTTATAGTTGCCACAATTGAATAGGTTTTTCCGGACAATTGCGGCTCACCGGTATCAAGTTGCTTAAGTGACAACTGGCGCTTAACCCACTTGTCCTTAACCACATCAAGCGCTGCTTTGCATCGCTCTTCAGTATCTGCCGTGACTTTGATCTTGTCGCCGGCATACTCAATCTCAGCACCCGTATTCTTAAAATCAAATCTAGTTGCAATCTCGCGAACCGCTTGGTTGACTGCATTGTCAACTTCCATCCGGTCAGCCTTGCTTACGATGTCAAAAGAGAAATCAGCCATGAGCCCACCATATTCCCAGTTAGGAATTCGAACAAGTTGCCACTTCGATTAGGCTGTGTCCAATTGAATTAAGGGGGTGGGCGTTGCGCACTGAAGTAGAAACTACGATCACACCAACGATAGGGCTGCGCCGAAGATTGACGGTGTTCTTTCGACCTATCTTGGCAATTCCAGCCATTTTTATTGTCAGCCTAGTTGCACCAACTCTTGAGGGCGCAGGTGCGCTGCCATTGCTTATCGCATTAGTAATGGTGCTGTTTTACTCATATCCAGCATGGCTAATTGTTTTTTCGCATGCCATGCTTGAGTTTGCTACCAAAACTAATGCTTACGTCTTTTTGCTAACCGATAGTTATCCAAATTTCAACCAGTCAACTGACATAAAGATAATGCTGCCAGATATTGCTGAAGGGAAAGCGCTAAACCGATGGCTGCCACTAATAAAGTGGTTGTTAGCAATTCCGCATTATGTTGTGATTGCAATAGCAACTCCAGGTGTTTACGCAATTGTGCTCTATAACTGGATAGTTATTTTGATAACTGGAAAATACTCGGGAACGGGCAGTAAGTTCATTATTGGATACATTTCATATCTAAATCGAATTGCGGGCTATGCCTTTGCCATGGTTACTGATTCTTATCCGAGGATAATTACTAAATGACAACCACGGGATATCTTTACCATGAAGTATTTGGATGGCATGACACCGGAACTTTTGTCGGCGATATGCCAGCAGATCCGGCTCGTGGACTTCAGCCGTACCACAACTACGAGCATGCTGATACGAAACGCAGAATTCATGAATTGATTGTGGTTTCAGGATTAGTTAAACATCTAAAACGAATTGAACCCAGATTAGCCACTGAAGCAGAGTTGCGACTAGTTCACACCCAACGACATATTGATTACATCAAAACACAATCGGAAACTCGGCTTGGCGGTGATGCTGGCGACTTAACAACTCCTTTTGGGAAAGGTGCCTATGAAATTACCAGCTTAGGCGTTGGTGGAATTTTAGAAATGGTAGATGCCCTTTACCGAAATGAGATAACTAATGGCTATGCCCTAGTTCGACCACCAGGACACCATGCCGTGCCAGATCAAGGAATGGGATATTGCCTATTTGCAAATGGATCAATTGCAGTTAAGTATGCCCAACAAAAACATAACGTTGGTCGCATTGCAGTAGTTGACTGGGATGTTCACCATGGCAATGGCACCCAAGATGTGTTCTACGATGATCCAAGCGTATTAACTATCTCAATCCATCAAGATCGACTCTACCCTCATCACACTGGATTGCGGGAGGAGCAAGGATCAAATAATGGTTTTGGTACCAACCTAAATATTCCGCTATCAGCAGGTGTTGGAAATGCGGGCTACAAAAAGGTTTTCTCTGAGATAGTCATTCCTGCGCTTCGAAAATTCAAACCAGAGCTAATTTTCGTTGCTTCTGGATTTGATTCATGCGTATTTGATCCGCTGGGTCGGATGTTGTTAACGGCATCTGGTTACACTGAATTGACCAAGCAATTAATGGATGTTGCAGCTGAAGTTGCGCAAGGTCGAATTCTGATGACCCATGAGGGTGGTTACAACGCTGTCTACTCTCCTATTTGTGGTCAAGCAGTGCTACAGCAACTATCAGGTATCAAGATGCTCGATGATCCATTTGCTGATTCGGTCGACAACTACCCAAGCCAGCAACTCAATTCGCTGCAAGAGCAGGAAATTGCGCTAGCAGCAGCACTATTAATCGAATTGCCGTCTCATTAAATAATCAACTAATGCTTGGTGATCTTGCGTTAGCCCCTTATAGGCAATGGTGTCTGGCGTCATGGAATTTATCGTTTGCCCAAATGCTTGAGCATTGGCGGGCTGCGCCAATAACTGTGCTAGCGGTTCAACTCGATTTCTAATTGTGAATAACACATGATCGCCATCGACTAACTTGGTCAAAGTTTGTCGCTCGGTTCGCCACCAATAATCTGCTGGATCTGCGGTTTGTGGCGCAGCAGTTGGTTGATGAAGGATCGGTTCTTGATGCAGCGCCCAATTAAGCCGCCACACTTGCCGATCTGAACTTAATTTATCAAAGGTAAGACTCATTGCCGGTTGCAGCACTTCTTGATAGCCAGGGACTGGATCGTGAATTTGATCCAGATGCTTTCCCATTTTTTCAGCTAACTGCCATCTAGATGGATAAATAACTGCAGCTGCCGTAAGCAGCCATTGATTATCCACTTTCGAAATCAAACATAAATCCTCACCGATTACGTGAGCCAACTGCAAAAATGGGTGATCTTGAAACACATCAACTGTGCATTGCGATGGCAGATGGGTAACCACGTTTTCACTTGATACCAGATATTCATCAGCATGAAATTCTTTTAGATTATCCAGAATCATTTCTGCGAATCTGGTAGCAGGTTCTTCATAACCTGGTAGTTCGCCAAACACCTGTGAGCGCTTAGTTGAGATCAATTGCTTTCGTTCCAACAACTGAGCGGGTAACTCAGGTCCAGTCTCAATCCAACTTTCTGCTGGCATGGTTCGCAGCCCCATCATCAACCGAAACGGTTTACCGTCAGCTGGGGGCGGATACACGTAGTCGCTGCCTGCCATACCCAAATCTTGGCCTATCTTTGGCAAGATCGGCTCATGAACCCAATTGCAGTGTCGATATTGCCGCCAGATCGAGCGATCAGATCGTTAGCGGCGGCATGGAGCATTAAGGCTTGGCGTGACTCATTTCCGAACGACACCGCACAGTGGTATCTAAATTTATACAAAACAGGTGATCTCCGATCAGGATTACCAGTCACCGTTTCGGCTCTGCTGGGCACAAAATTAATTGGGATTGGTTCATTGGTTACAGATGACGAGCTGCCTGGCTCAACTGAACCCGGGCCTTGGTTAGCAGCAGTATTTGTCGCGCCTAAATATCGAAGATTAGGTGCTGGCAGAATGATCGTGCATGAGTTATTAGATCAAGCTGTTGCGTTGGGCTATCACGAGGTCTTCGCCTACACCGAAACTAAGTTGCAGTGGTATCAGAACATGGATTGGGAATTTCTGCGAACAGCAATGGTTGCAAACCACCCAGTGTCGGTCATTAGAAAGAGTTTGTATTAGATGCTCAATGATCTTCGCACTTTTCATCCCCGACGTTCACGACCATCAACTGGTGCCAAATATGCGCTGGCGAATTTGCTGGAACAATATGAAATGCCAGCTGCGCCATGGGATTTCAATCAGCTAGCACCTGGTAAACGCATCGTAATTGAGATTGGTAGCGGGATGGGCGAGGCTGCGTTGGTTTTGGCAGGTGCTAACCCTGATGATTTTCTGATTTGCTTGGAAGTACACACGCCCGGAGTTGGCAGTTTGATTTTCAAGGCAGCAGAGGCAAAAC
Organism: Candidatus Nanopelagicales bacterium; assembly: GCA_044343935.1. Taxonomy (GTDB): domain Bacteria; phylum Actinomycetota; class Actinomycetes; order S36-B12; family UBA5976; genus AcAMD-5. The sequence goes on from JBIJDU010000009.1 coordinate 35,131, forward strand.
TAACTAATATTAAAGTGGTAATTAGAGATGCCCTCGATGTGATTAATGAATTAGTACCAGATGAATCTATTGCGGAATTTCGAATTTGGTTTCCAGATCCTTGGCGAAAAACTAGACATCACCGCCGCCGCATCATCCAACCAGAGATTGTGGAATTCCTACTCACCAAGCTCAAGCCTGGTGGCATTTTGCATACCATCACCGATTGGGATGACTATGGCGTGCAAATGCGAAAAGTGCTATTTAGCACTGATGGCTTGACGGTATCTGAGTTAACACAGCGACCAACCTGGCGACCAATCACCAAATTTGAACGACGCGCGCTGGAAGCTGGCCGTTCAATCCACGAATTCATTGGGGTAAAAAAGTAAAGTTCGGAGAAGTACAAAACCCCCTCGATTCGCCCGAGGGGGTTTTGCCGCATCTGCCTCGTTGTCTTCCTGATCTTTCAATCGGTAACAACTGTGTGAGAGCTTTCGCTCCCATCTCGAATAACTTCACTCGGTTTACACTCAACTTGTCACCAAGGAACGTAGGTTGAATGATTTAGTTATTCGCGAGATTAGCCTCCACTTGCGTGGGTGATAGCCATCCAGTTGATGCGTAGGGATAGAAAACTCCTTCAGAAATTAAATGTCAATACTTTTCAATGTAAAATTTTGATATCTCTCAACCATTACTTGAGATTTGGTCACATTTAATTGGCACCCCGGGTAGCCAACCCAATTTGGCATCTAGTTTGATTTGCCATATCGGGGGCAGGAGACCGCGGGCGAATCGCGGAAGTCTCAACTCGTGCAATTGGGTGACAGGAAACTGTCACCCAATTGTTATTTCAGGATCTTTAACGCTGCTGGCATAACCGTAATTACTAGCGGCGAATATCCGATTGGTTCACCATCTGCATAAGCCAAAATAGGTTGAGTCGAGTTGACTACTACTTCGGTCGCGCTCGACGACTCAAGTTTAGGATGATTTAGGTGCTTGCCAAAAAAGACTTTGGGTAACGTTCGGATAAAATCAAATTTTGTTACTTCGCCAACTGAAATAATCTCCAATTTTCCATCATCGAGGTTCGAGGTTGGTGAGATTTTCATACCGCCGCCAAACTGGCCAGAGTTACTAACCACAAAAAGCCAGATGTTTTGCTCCCTAATTGGCTGCTGATCGATTGAAACAGATATCGGAATGCTGCGCCAACTACGCAATGCTTTAAGTGCCGAAACAACATATAGTGGCGCACCCCGCAGCCAGGTGTTGCCTTGCTGTTGTATTTCAAACGCAATACCCGCAGCTTTCGCGTCAATTCCAATACTTATTGCACCCAACCCAATTTTCTCGTTATTTACGGAAATAACATCAACACTTAACTCGATGGGATTTCGAATTACTTTATTAACTGCAGCAATTGGATCTTTTGGAATACCAAGAACCGCGCAAAAATCATTTCCACGTCCAGCAGGCAGCGGTGCTAATAACACCTCAAGTTTATTTTTGACGATCATTTCTGCTGTTACTCGGAGTGAACCATCACCTGCTAGCAAGAATATGATTGATTCAGTTGCCATTTGAACCTGTTTCATTAAGTCAGTCTCATCAACTGAAATGTGGGTTCGAACTCGATAGCCGTTGCTTGATAATTGATCTGCAATTCCTTGATATTGCGATAGTGCTTTGCCGCCGCCAGAGATTGGATTTACCAGTAACAGGCAATTCCGCTCGAAATTAGACATTTGCTTTACGCCCTGAAAGCGCGACCGCAACACCAGCAATCACAATTAGGATTCCCAAATATTCCAGGGCTAATGGCTTTTGACCAAAAAACAAGAAGGTGTAAAAGATGGCAACCGGTGGAACTAGATAATAGACAATGGTTGCTCGGGATACTTCAAGAAGTTGTACCGCTTTTGCCCAAGCCACATATCCGCCAGCTGAAACCACAACTGCCAATCCCAGCGCACCAAGCCAAGCAGTTTGCGTCGCTGTTTGCATTTGATCTAAAAGTGCTGGTGCCGTCCAACTAAACAAAAATGCACCTGGCCAAGTCGCATGCAAGGTAATGCTTAATGGATGATATTTCACAACTAATGGTTTCAAGAAAACCGAATACAAACCAAGCCCAACAGCCGCAACTATGAGGAATGGCAACCCAGTGCTATCAGTAGTGCTTCCAGAAAAACCAAGCACAACTACCCCAGCAACGGCGAGCCAAACACCTACCCAACGTCGCAGCGGGATTTTTTCCTTCAAATAAATCGTGGATGCTAACAGCGTTACTACCGGTGCCATGTTAATTACAGTTGCTGCTGTGCCGGCACTGGAAACTTGTTGGCCTTCATACAAAAACCATTGATACATTGAAATGCCCAGTTGGCCAATTGCCGCAGTTAGGATTAAATCTCGAAGCGAAATGTGCATGCTGATTTTCATCAGAACTGCAATCAGCGCTAACAGCGCAGTTACCATCAATGAGCGCAGCAGCACTAATGGACCAGGTGAAAAACTTTGTTCAGCTGCAATGATCCCTGGGTATGCCCCACCGAAACAAAGTACGGTGGCAGTCAATGCCAGGACGCCACTTAGGTAACTATTGCGCTCGGTCACAGCCCCTGACCTTAGAGCCAATACAATTAGTTTCCGAAGCAGCACGCTCAACTTAAGGATTCAACGTGGCTCAACCCCCAAAAAAAATATTGGTAATTGGGGCTGGCTTTGGTGGGCTCTCATTTATAAAGGCGATGAAAGATAGTTCGGCTGAAATTACTTTGATCGATTCCCATAACTTTCATACCTTTCTACCGTTGCTGTACCAAGTAGCGTCAGCAGGTTTAACGGCAGAATCCATCGCCCATCCGGCGCGAGCAGCGATCCGTGGGAAAAATGCCAAGTTCTTATTGGACACCGTAATTGATTTTGAGTTTGAACAAAATCGAGTCGTGCTCACTTCTGGTCAAAGATTGGATTATGACCAATTACTAATTGCAGCAGGTTCAGTCACCGCTGATTTTGGTGTAAAGGGTGTTAGTGAATTTACGCTAGGTATGAAGAGCATTGATGAAGCGTTAGTTATTCGCTCAAAGGTAATGCGAGCATTAGAAAACGCGGCACGAGAAGGGCAGCAACCAGTGCCAATTGTGATTGTGGGTGGTGGACCAACTGGGGTTGAGCTAGCTGGCGCATTGGCAGAGTTGTCTCGAGTACTGCATAAAGATTTTCCAGAGTTAGGCCCAGCGCCGCTGCGCGTTACTTTAGTTGAGGCTGCCGACCATTTACTTAGCATGTTTCCAAAATCTCTCTCCGAAGTTGCTAGGCGCGATCTAAAGCGCCGCGGTGTTACAGTGTTAACCAATGCTCAAGTAGCCGAAGTCACCAAGCAAGACGTAGCCTTAAAAGGTGGCCGATTGCTTGATTCTGAATTAACTATTTGGACCGCTGGCGTTAAGGGAAGTCCGCTGAGCAATCTAATTACCAAGCGAATGGATTTACCATCTCGAAGAGATGAGCGAGTATTAGTAGATGAGCAATTGCGGCCTGCTGCCGAGAAATTTCCTAACGTTTTTGTAATTGGCGATATGGCAGCTTATTTAGCTGAAGATGAAAAGCCACTGCCAATGGTTGCACCAGTTGCAATGCAGATGGGTCGGCAGGTTGCTAAATTTGTAACTAATCCAGATGTGGCCGGCTTTAAATATCGAGATAAAGGTTCGATGGCAACAATTGGTAGATCTGATGCGGTGGTTTACGCCAACGGCTTGAAGTTATCTGGCTTCATCGCCTGGTTGGCTTGGCTTGGTTTGCATCTGGCTTATTTACTTGGTGGCCGTAACAAATTGCAGGTAGTGATTGACTGGGCCTGGAATTACTTAACTTACGACCGAACCGCACGGCAGATTCTGCGTTAACTAATCTTCGTCATAATCGGGCGCGGGAATTTCTAGCAACGGATCATTATCTGGTTCATCGATGCCGCTGGCAATTGCGCGCGAGTTCATATCTTCAATTGACTTCATAAACATTCGATCAAATGACCGCGCTGCACTATCTATGTGTTTAGTTGCACTCGTAACCGACTTTTGTGCTTTTCCTAAATGATCTGCAAAGACACTTGCTCGTTTATGTAGTTTTCTTGCTTCTTGTAAGTAAGAATCGATCTTCTGTGCAATTTGAAATTGAGTTTCTAATCTCGCAATCGTGTGAAGCATGCCAAGCAAGGTAAACGGAGTGGCAATTGCAACTTTATGATTTGCCGCATACTCAACTAAGTTGGGATCAACCCCAACTGCCTCTTGAAATGCTCCTTCAATTGGAATAAACATCACGGTGAAATTCGCTGAATTGTCTAACTCGCGCCAATATTCTTTATCGGAGAGCTGCTTAATGTGAGTGCGAATCTGCTTAGCAACTTTCTCCATTGCAGTATCGCGCTCTGGTCCTTGGAGCGAAACTGAATCTAAGTAGGCATCTAGCGGAACTTTGCTATCTACCGCAATTTGGCCGCCTTGGGTTAACTTAATTACCATATCTGGCCGCAGCCGCTCATCATCTGAAATCACGGTTAGTTGTTCATCAAAATCAACGTAATCAACCATGCCAGCTAATTCAACTAGTCGGCGTAATTGCATTTCACCCCAGCGACCACGAACTTCAGGTCGACGTAGCGCACTGCTCAACTGTGAAGTTTTTTCGTTAAGCTCTTTGCCGAGATCGCGATAATTATCTAATTGCTGCTTTAACTCAGCGCGCTGATTATCTAACAACTGCAGCTTTGATTCGACTTTTTCTAAATTCTCACTTAGCGGCTTTAGCAGCAAATTCAATTCGGTGCGTCTAGCTTCATCTTCGCTGCGTTGTCGATCCCGCTCGCTCGCTGCGGCTTCAGTAAGTTTTGCAGCATGCCGATCTAGCACGGTTTGCGCAATATTCATAACTTCAGCTTCCGAAGCGCCGCTGCTTTGCTTGGTGCGAAGTAACGCAATTACCAACACCAAAATAACCAGTAAAGCCGCAAGCAAGCCAATGAGCATTAGATCCATTTGGCTATTCTCTCAGCAAGATCAGACAAACGCGCTTTAAGCCAGCGCCAACGCGGCGGCGGCAGCGAAAGCCAAATAAACGCCGAAAAGCTGAATTCGAATCAACCGCTCATGCAGCAAAAACCGGGCCAGCAGCACTGTGGTGGCTGGATAGAGCGAGCCAAGCACTGCCACGATTGCCAGCAAGCCGCGTTGACTTGCGAGCTGGAAGATCGCATTTGCACCAGCGTCCAAGAAGCCAGAAATAATGGCTAACTGCCAGGGGAAATTTGATTTAGTGAAATTGCGCAGCACCACAAAAACTGCAATTGCCACAAAAATGGATGAAGTCCAGCGACCTACCGTTGCTGCCCAAATTCCAGAATCAACTGGTGCGGAACCCAGTGCTGATAAATAAAGCCCTATGGCAGAGCCACTAGCAATTGCAATTAGCACCGTGCTGAACTGAACTTTTCGGTGCTCACTTTTCTCCCGAGTAACTAACGTCACCGCGAGCACCGCGAGCACTACGCCAACAATTGCTAGCGTTGATAATCTCTCACCGCGAATTACCCCAACAACTAATGGCACCGAACCAGACATCACCGCTGTTATCGGTGAGACAATTCCCATCGGACCGCGACTAAGCGCGATGTAAAGCAGCGCAACTGCAATTGCGCCAATTAAGCCAGCAACTATTCCCCAAATTATGGCAGCTTGCGAAATTTCACCTGGCACTACAAACACCGCTGCCAGCGAAATGATTACCGCACCAGCTGGATACGCCACTACTAAAACCTGCATCGCACCAGCACGGCGTGATGCGATACCACCCATGTAATCCGCTACTCCCCAAGCCATGCTGGAGATCAACGCCAAAATTGCGGCCAAGTTAGGTTCTCGTTTCTAATTAGATTTTCTTGAAAGCTTAGGCACAAAAGCACCAACAGTTTTTTGATAAGCAGCTGCTGCTGGATGCTTTGCTAACAACAACTGATCTTCGAAGTGTGCTTTGTTCAGCAACACAATAATTAGTGCCACCCAGCAAATCATGGTAAGCAACGTGGGATTGCCAAACATGATTGCCGCACCAATAGTAATTACCGCGCTGTACATCGGATGACGAATGTATTTATAAATACCGGACTTAATCAATGGCGCAGCTGGCCGCGGAATTGGTGATGCGGTGAGCGCAGGTCGCAGCGCAATTGCTGCAAACAGCAACATGAGAACTGACAGCACCATGAGCATCAGTGAAAGTGGACCAAACCAAGTTGGTGCAGTTACCGCAGGATCAGTTGGCAAGACCACTAAAGCGCCAAGTAGGCCAAACTGCGCAATTACAAACAATCGAGCCTTGGTCAACTTTGCTCCTTAAAAGTCAACTACGACCCTATCCTCCCAAAGCAACCCAGTTTGATCACTTTGTCCGCGAGTTGCTAACCAAAGCACGGTATCAGCCCCTTCAGCAATCGTGCGCGGTGCGGCTTCGCCACCCATGTCGGTTTTGATGTGTCCTGGACATACGGCATCAACTAATACATTTTTTGCCCCAAAATTAAGTTCCGCAGCTAAGTTCTTAGTTAACGCAGTTACTGCAGTTTTGCTGATTCGATACGGCGCTAAACCGCCCATCAAGCCAGGACCGGTGAATCGACCTAAACAAGCTGAAATCGTGATCACTCGACCATAGCCGGCGTCCTGCATCGCTGGCACAAACAACGACACCGCATTAAACACGCCATCCAAATTGGTGTTTATTACGCGATCCCATTCAGCTTTGCTAGTGCGCAGCGTGCGAGTTACTTTCTCCGCCATCACGCCGGCCGAGCAGATCAAAATCTGCGCATTGGCCAGCGGACCTAATTTTGATTTAACTGCTGCCAGCTCGTCATAGTTTGCTACATCGGCAGCAAGACCAACCACATCCAAGCCGCGGGCTAAAAATTCATCGGTCGTCTTACTTACTGAAGCTGGATCTTTCCCGATGATCACTACGGTGGCGCCAGCCAGTGCTAGCTGCTCAGCGCAGTAGCGGCCCAGGCCGCGTGAGCCACCGGTAATGACGGCAACTTGGCTGGATAAATCTGGTAATTGAGTCATGGGAGTACCTTCTAGTGATTGCCGCTTCCTCGCCACCTGAGGGCAGTAGGCTTATCTCCTCAGTCACAACCGCAGGAGAAAACGTGTCTTCTGACACCGGCGCAAAAGCAACCGATCCCCGACTAGCCGCCTTTGGCGCTAATGAATGGCTAGTAGATGAAATCTATGAACAGTATTTAAAGAATCCCGAAAGCGTTGATCCAGCTTGGCATGAGTTCTTTGCTGATTATGTGCCCGGCGAGCGCACTGAGGTGAAATTAAAAACCGATGGTGTGGCAATTCCAGCACCACAAATACAGCCCATCACCGATCAAGTTGCAGGCAATGTGCCAACGCCAGCACCAGCTGTTATTACGCCACCTGCGCCGGCCGCACCACAACCAACAGTTGAACCAGAAGTGCTGCGCGGGCCTGCTGGCCGAGTAGTAGCAAACATGGAAGAAAGTTTGAGTGTGCCAACCGCAACCAGCGTGCGCACCGTGCCAGCCACATTGTTAATTGAGAACCGAACTTTCATTAATGAACATTTAAATCGCACTCGAGGTGGCAAAGTTTCATTTACGCATTTAATTGCTTGGGCAGTTGTTAAAGCAATGGCAAAGATGCCAAGCATGAATGCATCATATTTAGAGCATGATGGTAAGCCGGCAATTTTAAAGCACCCAAATGTAAATATTGGGTTGGCGATTGATTTAACCAAACCAGATGGCACCAGACAACTGCTCGTGCCAAACATTAGAGCTGCTGAACAAATGGAGTTTGCAACGTTTTGGGCGACTTATGATGACATTGTTCGTCGTGCTCGCGAAAATAAATTAGCAGTTGATGATTTTGTTGGCACCACGGTGAGCCTTACTAATCCAGGCACGATTGGCACGGTGCATTCAGTGCCAAGATTGATGAAAGGCCAAGGCGCAATCATTGGTGTTGGTGCGTTGGATTACCCAGCTGAATGGCAGGGTGCAGCACCAGAAGTGCTAGCTCGCAACGGCATTGGCAAAGTACTAACCCTTACCTCAACATACGATCACCGCATTATTCAAGGTGCGGCCAGTGGTGAATTTTTGAAATTAGTTGGTGAGTTGCTACTTGGTAAACATGATTTTTATGAAGAGGTATTTCAGTCACTACGAATTACCTTTAAGCCATATTTATGGGTGAGTGATGTTGATGCTGATCATGAAGATGCCATCAATAAAGTTGCTCGAGTTCAGGCATTAATTCACTCCTATCGAACTCGCGGTCACCTAATTGCCGATACCAACCCACTGGAATATAAGCAGCGCACCCATCCAGACTTGCGAATGTCAACTCACGGTCTATCAGTTTGGGATTTAGAGCGCACTTTCCCAACTGGTGGCTTTGGTGCAAAACCATTTATGAAATTACGCGACATTTTGCTCACGCTTCGTGAGGCATATTGTCGCTCGATTGCCGTTGAATACATGCACATTGCCGATCCAGTGCAGCGACAATGGATGCAGGAGCGAGTTGAGCGCGCAGATGTTAAGCCTCCTCGCGAAGAACAACTTCGAATTTTGCGCAAACTAAATGCGGCTGAAGCATTTGAGAACTTTCTACAAACTAAATATGTTGGTCAGAAGCGTTTTAGCTTAGAAGGTGGCGAATCTGCTATCGCTTCACTTGATGCGATTTTGTCTGAAGCAGCTAATTCACCAGTTCAAGAAGTGACTATTGCGATGCCGCACCGTGGTCGCTTAAATGTCTTAGCAAATATTGCTGGCAAGTCTTACGCTCAGATATTCCGGGAGTTTGAAGATGCGCCAAAGAACAAAATGTCAGTACAGGGTTCAGGCGATGTTAAGTATCACTTAGGAACTGAGGGTGAGTACGAGGCGCCCAATGGTGAAAAAGTTCGGGTCTATTTGGCAGCAAATCCATCACACTTGGAAGCAGTAAATCCAGTACTAGAAGGGATTGCTCGAGCAAAAACTGATCAGCTTGATCGCGATAACGGTTTTCCAGTACTGCCAATTTTGCTGCATGGTGATGCCGCATTCGCAGGTCAAGGTGTAGTCGCTGAAACTTTGCACATGTCACAACTTCGCGGCTATCGCGTTGGTGGCACCATTCATCTAGTAGTAAACAATCAAGTTGGTTTCACAACTTCACCAACTGAATCACGCTCATCTACTTACGCAACGTCTGTTGCTCGAATGGTACAAGCACCAATATTTCACGTTAATGGCGATGATCCAGAGGCAGTGGTGCGCGTATCTCGACTGGCATTTGAATATCGACAAGAATTTAATAAAGATGTTGTGATTGATTTAATTGTTTACCGTCGACGTGGCCATAATGAAGCTGATGATCCATCATTGACTCAGCCATTGATGTACGACATCATTGACAACAAGCGAAGTGTGCGCAAGTTGTACACCGAGGCGCTAATTGGCCGAGGCGATATCACACTTGAAGAGGCTGAAGCAGCGCTGAAAGATTATCAAGATCAGCTCGAGCGGGTTTTTGCCGAAACTAAAGAGGAGTTGGCAGCCGGTAATTCTGAAGTTCCAGCATCAACTGATCTGCCATTCCCGCAACCAGTTGCTACTGCAGTTGCATTAGAGACGCTGGAAAAGATTGCCCGCACCCAGATTGATTTGCCAGCGACACTTACACCTCATCCACGATTGCTACCACAGTTACAAAAGCGTGCCGCAATGTTGTCCGAAAATGCAGTGGATTGGGCAACTGGTGAAATGTTTGCGTTTGGTTCGTTACTGCTCGAAGATCGATTAGTTCGACTATCAGGTCAAGACTCTCGCCGCGGCACTTTCGGTCAGCGTCACTCTGTAATTGTCGATAAAGCAACTGGTGAAAGTTACTTTCCGCTGCGAGAAATGAGTAAGCGTGAAGGCAAAGGACAGCTTTACATTTATGACTCACTCCTGAGCGAATATGCCGTAATGGGATTTGAATATGGTTATTCCGTTGCCAACAAGGATGCGTTAGTTATGTGGGAAGCACAGTTTGGCGATTTCGCAAATGGTGCGCAGACCATAATCGATGAGTTCATCTCTTCAGGTGAGCAGAAGTGGGGTCAAACCTCGCGCGTAGTGCTGCTACTGCCACATGGTTATGAAGGGCAAGGACCAGATCATTCGTCAGCTCGTATTGAACGATTCCTAAGTTTGTGTGCGCAAGACAATATGACCGTTGCTTATCCTTCGACCCCAGCCTCTTATTTCCACCTACTGCGCTGGCAGGTAATGCAACCACATGCAAAACCATTGATTGTGTTTACGCCAAAGTCACTACTGCGTAGCAAGCTGGCAGCAAGTGCCGCGGTAGATTTCACAACCGGTGAATTTGAACCAGTGATTGATGATAAGGGCGTCAACAAAGCAACAGTTCGACGAGTTGTACTGTGCTCTGGCAAGGTTTATTACAACCTACTCACTGAGCGGGAAACGAGAGGCATCACTGATGTTGCGCTAGTTCGGGTTGAGCGACTTTATCCGCTACCAGCACCTGAGATTGCGGCACTGCTAAGTCACTATCCAGACAACGTTGAAGTAGTTTGGACACAAGAAGAGCCGGCAAACCAAGGTGCTTGGCCATTTGTTGGGTTGGAATTCCCAGCACAAATGGGACGCAGCATTAGCGTGGTTTCACGAACAGCAGCATCTTCACCAGCAGTTGGTTCACACAAACTGCATGATGAAGAGCAAGCAGCGCTGGTAAATCAGGCACTAAGTTAAGACGCCTGACTTACAGTTGACATATTGAAATCCTTAAACAGCACGGCTGGCATAGCAGTTCGATCAATGTAGTCGGCCCATTCGCGAACTTGGGTAATTTGAGTTGGCGTTGCTGCTCCAATGCGATTTAACAAATCAACTGGTGATTCATTCCAGCGGAAGTTGTTAACGGCACCAACCACTTCACCATTCTCAATTAGATAGACCCCATCGCGCGTTAAGCCAGTTAATAACAACGTGACTGGATCAACCATTCGGATATACCAAAGACAAGTAATTAGCAATCCGCGCTTAACTGACTTGATTAAGTCAGCTTCGCTCGAACTGGCACCATTCACTGACATAATGATGTTGTCTGAAATTGGCACATAAGGAGCTTTCATCTCCGCTGCACTAGCTCGAGTATTAATCAGATTTGTTAACACGCCATTTTTCATAAAATCAAATCGACCAATTGGTTGACCGTTATCAAATACGCTAACAAACGGTGAGCTAGCAGTTGCTTCTACATGTGCTGCACTCTCCAGTCCCGGATATGTTGGGTCGGAATACAAATCTAATGGAACGTTTGCAAATTTCTCGCCAACTCGAGTTCCACCTTTTTTGTCCGAGAAAACCGACTGACCCTGATATGCATCTTTGCCAGCGGCACTCCACACCATGTAAGTCACTAAGTCACCCACCGCGCCCGCTGGCAACACGGCATCGTATCTACCAGCTGGCAGATCGATGCGTTTTTCTTGCCAGGTTAATCGCTGCCTGATCGCGGCATCAATTTCCATCATGTCTAGATCGCTGAAATCGCGAGTGGCCCGGCCTTCCCAGGTGCTGCGAGATCGATTGTGTGATTTACCAGTCATCTCAACTCGGCCGGAAGGTTGATCCTGTCTAACTCGAATACCACCTTTTGAGCCAATCCAAGTTGTAGCATGAACATGTTCGGCATAACCAAACAATTCAATACCATCAGCAGCTGCCGCATTAAACATTCGCCCTAAATCAGGAGCTACTTTGCTAAACACTGCAGGTCCAGTTGGCTGATGCGGCGCATCCCAATCACCGGCAACAACATTTTTTAACAACTCAGCGGCATCCTCGGCGTCACCAGCTGCAATTGCTGCGGTCTTTGCAGCGGCGGCAACTTCAGCTACTTCTGCTTCAGACACATCGGTTTTGGTGATGCTGCCAGCTGCCATCCCAGATGGGGTGGCAACAAATCCAATTACCGTAACTGAGCGATTCGCGAGCACCCCGTTAGTTGTTAAGGTGTTATTTGCCCAACGCAGATTCGCTGAGGTGTCTTCGGATACCACCACAATGCAATCATCGTAATCGGCAGCTTTAATTATCTGATCAATTATTTCTTGCGGCTTCATCATGCACCTGCTTCGGCAACGGTATTTAACACATTGATATTTTGGAAGACAGCAGCTGGGCAGCCGTGACTTACTGCCGCAACTTGGCCAGGTTGACCCTTGCCGCAGTTGAACGCGCCACCAAGCACATAAGTGCTAGGGCCACCAACTGCAGTCATCGATCCCCAGAAATCAGTGGTGGTGGCTTGATAGGCCACATCCTTTAGCTGACCAACAATCTTGCCATTCTTAATTTGATGGAATTGCTGACCGGTGAATTGGAAGTTATAGCGCTGCATATCAATCGACCAAGACTTATCACCCTTAATCAAGATGCCATTTTCAATGCCGCCAATCAAGCCATCTAGATCTGGGCCGGTGGGATTTGGCTGCAGCGAGACATTTGGCATGCGTTGAATTGGCACATGCGCTGGCGAATCAGCAAACGCACAGCCATTACTTCGATCTTGTCCCGCCTTAGCAGCAATTCGACGATCTAACTGATAACCAACTAATACGCCATCCTTGATGATGTCCCATTGTTGCGCTGCAACACCTTCATCATCAAATCCCACTGTGCTTAATCCGTGTTCAGTTAATCGATCACCTGTCACATTCATAAGTTTGGTGCCGTATTGCAATTTTCCTAATTTATCCACCGTAGCAAACGATGTTCCGGCGTAGTTAGCTTCATAACCAAGGGCACGATCTAGCTCAGTTGCATGTCCAATTGATTCATGAATGGTCAACCAAAGATTGCTGGGATGAATCAATAAATCATATTTACCTGGCGTCACGCTCGGGGCAGCAACTTTTCCAGCCAACAATTCTGGCAACTGAGCAATTTCTTGATCCCAATTCCAAATTTGATTTCCCATCCACTCCCAGCCATAGCCCGCTGGTTGCGCCAGGGTTCGCATTGATTCAAATCCGTGTGCGCCAACTGAAATTGCTTCAATTTGAGTTTGGACTCGAACTCGCTGCTGCGTAGTTGAAGTGCCACTGGAGTTGGCAAAATACTTTTGTTCTTTGACGTACATCGTATGCGCTTGCGCATGGTCAACACCTGGCGCTTTTAATAGCAGATTACTTAGATCAGCAAGCCGAGCAATTTTCTCTGCATCAGAAACTTCAAATGGATCAATTTCATAACTAGAGCGCCAGACTTGATTGGAATAAGTCGGCTCTGTTGCTAACTCAACAAATTCAGTTGCCAACGGCTTGCTCGTTTTCGCCATTGCAACTGCGGTGTGGGCTAATTGTGTTGCGCTTGCCATGGATACCTCAGGCGATGAGGCAAAACCGTAGGTGCCATCAACAATAACCCGCACACCTATGCCGAAGACGGAATCATCTGCTTGCGTCTCAGGTCTGGCATCGCGCAATTGCAGCAATCCAGTTCTGGTGCGCTCAATGCGCACATCTACGTAACTCGCACCAGCCTGTTTAGCGGTAGTAATTGCCGCATCCGCGGTAGCGGCAAGCGGCAGTGAAAGAAAGTCTGCATCAACCATGGGCACACCTTGCCCTATCCGGCGCAATAATGCACGGCAGCACGGCCTAGCATTTCGCCATGCGATCTTTTGCCAGCGATAACTATGCCCCGGCGCACCCTGAAGTATTAGCTGCCCTAACTGCAATAAACCAGGGCCATCAACGCGCTTATGGCGCTGATGAAATAACCGCTCAGTTAGAACATCGCTTTGCCGAGTTGTTTGGTGCTGCAACAAAATCATTCCTGGTGTGGAATGGCACTGGCGCAAATGTGCTTGCCCTGTATTCCATCTTGAAACCATGGGAAGCAGTGATTTGCAGTAAGTGGTCACATATCAATGTTGATGAAGGTGGTGCGCCAGAGCGAATAATTGGCGCAAAACTCATTGATCTGCCATCTGATGATGCCAAATTAACCCCAGATCAAATTGCTGCCGCATTCATTCGAGTTGGCGATGAGCATTACGCCCAACCTCGCGTGGTGTCAATTACGCAATCAACCGAATACGGCACGCTTTATACCGCTGCCGAAATTAAAGCGATTGCTCAAGTTGCCCATGAAAATAATGCGTACCTGCATTTAGATGGTGCTAGATTGAGCAATGCTGCCGTTGCACTCGGCCAAACATTCAAAGAATTTACCACTGATGTGGGAGTGGATGTAGTTTCATTTGGTGGCACTAAAAATGGTTTGCTAAATGGTGAAGCAGTATTGTTCTTAAATCCAGCACTAGGTGATCAAGTAAAGCATTTGCGTAAATCCTTAATGCAGTTAAACAGCAAGATGCGATATACCGCAGTTCAGTTGTTGACCTTACTTTCCGATGACCTGTGGCAACGTAGCGCTGCACATGCAAATGCAATGGCTGCGCTACTAGCAGCTGAAGTAAGTCAGTTGCCTGGCATCACTCTTACCCAAAAAGTTCAAGTAAATTCCGTTTTTGCCACCGTGCCAAAGTCAGTAATTAACCAAGTGCCAGCACAATTCCCATTCTATGTTTGGAATGAGCACACTAATGAAGTTAGATGGATGTGCGCTTGGGACACTACCGAACAAGATGTAATGGCATTTGTCGCTGCCATCAAAGCTGCGCTTTAATTACTTTTGGTTTTGGCCAATATCGAAGAATTGCAACAGCTTTTAGTTGCGCTGAGTTCACCTCACCGTAATTTCTAGAATCAATACTTTCTGCTGGGTTATCACCCAACACCAACCAGCCACTTGCGGTTTGCGAACTCAAGCGTTTAATCACTAATCGAAACTTGTCATCTTCCAGCAGCACCACTTGCCCCGGCTTGAAGCGCTTGGTTCGGCGCAATAGTAAAAAATCTCCCGCCTGCAAGGTGGGAAGCATGGACGAGCCAGTGACAGCAACTCGCAGCCAGCGTGGTTGCGGTTTCGCGTTTGAGCCCATGGCGGTAGTCTCTCGCACTATCGGTTTACTAAGGAGCAACTATGGGCTTTAAGCCAACCACGATTGCCGCCGCTCATTGTGATCTACCATGCGGCGTTTACGACCCAGCACAGGCCAAAATTGAGGCCCAGTCAGTGAAAGCGTGTATGGAAAAATATGCCGCATCTTCTGATCCAGATTTCAAAGCGCGAGCAGTATCAATTAAAGAAGAGCGCTCGCATTTAGTGAAAGAACATCTATGGGTGCTTTGGACAGACTACTTTAAGCCAAATCATTTTGAGGCTTATCCAAATCTGCATCAATTGTTCAACGATGCCACTAAATTAGCTGGTGCTGCTGGTACTAAAGGCACCAACGATGTTGCGGTTGCTGATAACTTGATTGCAAAGATTGACGAAATTGCCGAGATCTTCTGGGCGACTAAAAAATAACTAGTATTTCCTTAACTGGCCGGCACTTGGTGTCGGCCAGTTTTATTTCGGCTCATTTACTAACTTCAAGGTAGCAGCTATCGCAGTTAATGAAACAAGCGTCAATGCCACCGCAACTATCTTCCAAAGCACCGGATCTGACTGCCAGAAATCCTCATAACTAATCCCAATCACAATTAACTGAATCGCAATCATCGGAGCTCTCGCCCAAGTGCGCTGCTGCCACAGCCCCCTAAGCACCACGAGGTAGCCGGCGATGAATGTGAGGTAGAGCAACAGCTCCACCCAAAGATTTACCCAAGAATCGACCTCGCCTGTTACTAGCGAGCCAATTAGGGTAATTAGCACAATTACCACCAGCACCAGAATCTGAAGCGCAGCAACCACTGGCGCTATCAGGGAAAAAGGTGATCGCTTCATCTCACCCCAAAGCCTAGGGCAGAACCCCTTTTAGGGTGATTCTCAGCCAGATACTCTTGCTGACCCCGCGATTCTGTGAGAATCTACTCCTCCGCGCCTGTTGCGGTCCAAATCTTGATCGGATTTCGGGTCGTTTTCGGCACAGACCTTGTGAATAGCGTCACAAGCGCTCGACACATGATTCAAAGGAGGACCGGTATGGACTGGAGACACCAGGCTGCATGCCGCAATGAGGATCCTGAATTGTTCTTCCCCATCGGGAACACTGGTCCTGCATTGTTTCAGATCGATGCTGCAAAAGCTGTTTGCCGTCGTTGCGTTGTCGTCGATGAGTGCTTGGAATGGGCACTTGAGACCAGCCAAGAGACTGGCGTCTGGGGCGGTATGAGCGAAGATGAGCGTCGTGCGGCTAAGCGCCGTGCTGCTCGCACTCGCGCCACATCAACTTTGATGTAATCAAAGGTTTCCCCACAATGGCCCGCTAACTGCGGGCCATTGTTATTTATCGAGCATTATGCGAACTTGAAAACTGCCGTTGTTAGTAGTTATCTCAACTTTGCCTGCTAGCTCACCCTCAACCAAACTTCGTACAATGGAAAGACCTAATCCTTCAGCATGAGCGCCACGGGTCTTCATGCTGTTTGTTACCAAGAAATCCAATTGATTGGTTCGTAGCACCTGCACAGATATTGGTTTGCTGATATCACCATGCTCTATTGCATTTTGCAGCAATTCAGAAAGCGCTGCCGCGAGCGGTACTGCCACTTCAGCAGCATACTTGCCAAATTCGCCAATGCGAGTAATTTCCAATTTAGTAGGAGCTAATTCTGAGCTCAGCACAAGTAGCCGATCAGCAATTTCATTAAAGTCAACGTTTTCCGATGGTGCTAAAGTCAAAGTTTCGTGCACCAATGCAATCACTTCAATTCGTCGCTCTGCTTCAATTAGTGCGCGTTTTGCTTCTTCGCTTGAGCGGCGTGCTTGCATTCGGAGGAGTGCAGCAACAGTTTGCAAATTGTTTTTTACGCGATGGTGCGCTTCGCGGAGCGCGGCTTCCTTAGTTAGCAATGCGCGTTCCCGTCGCCTAAGTTCAGTTACATCTCTTACCAAGATCAGCGCGCCATCTGGTTTTTGATTCACCACAAAGGGGTAAGACCGAAGCGTGATTGTGGCCGATTTGTTCTCGATTTCAGCAGCACCAGCGATAGTCCCGTTAGCAATTAAAGAAATAGATTCATCAATTACACCAACTCGTTTGATAAGTGACACGGCACTGCTAGCTAATTCCAATCCAACTAAATTAGTAGCAAGGCCAAGCCGACGAAATGCACTCGTGGCATTTGGGGAGGCGTATTGCACATTGCCGGCGGGATCAAGCAACAGCACACCGTCGCCTACTCGAGGCAGTGATGTGGTGGTGGCAGCTGAACTCACCGGTGGAAATTGGCCTAACCGCACCATCCCAAAAAGTTTTTTCGCTGCGGCAAGATATGCCGCGGTGAGCTCGCCGTCCTGACGCTGCCCACGATGTCGCTCCACAATTGCAATGCAGTCGCCATCTTTAATTATTGGAATTGCAATCAGATCTGCTAACTCAATAATTTCTTTTTGGGTAGCAGCGCGATCAACTGCAAGTAATCGTCGCTCTGATTGAAAACTGCCAACTAGATCTGAATCGATTTCAGTTGGAGCGGTGACTGGTCGGATCTGTGCTACACACACATAACCACCCTCGTGCCATTTTGGCACCCAAAGCAGCAGGTCGGAGAAGGAAAGATCTGCCAGCAAAGTCCATTCCGAGACCAGCTGTGATAACTGCTCGGTTGCAGCAGCATCCAGCTCGGTGTGCTGTTGGACTAGCTGCTCCATGGTGGCCACGGGGGCAGATTACTTAATGTAGTTAAGTTATGAGAGGATGCGCCGTCCGAAATAGGAGTTGAAATGAGCAAGCGAGCCCGTAAGAAGCGCGATCGCAAGAAGAACAAGGCCAATCACGGCAAGCGGCCTCGAGCCTAAGTAAGCGCTTCCTAGATAAACCAGAGCTCTGGATCAGTTAGGTCTTGCTTGGTCAGGTGCCGCTCGGCGGCACCCATCACCACCGCCCCTGCGGCAACATCTTTGGTGACTATGGCATTGGCACCGATAAATGCATTTGCCCCAACTGTGACGTCGCCTAGCACGGTTGCACCAGTACCGATCACCACACCATCTGAGATTGTTGGGTGGCGTTTTATCTTGGCAAGCGTTTTTCCACCTAGAGTCACGCCGTGATACATCATCACACCATCACCAATGACGGTTGTTTCTCCAATCACCACACCCATGCCGTGATCAATAAAACAACGCCGGCCAATTTGGGCACCAGGATGAATTTCAATACCTGTGCGACGTCGGTTTCGGTTGGAATACATTCGCGCTAATAGTCTGAGGTTGCGCTGCCACATCCAATGAGATATTCGATGCCGCCAAATCGCATGCACGCCAGGATAAGTTAGAAAAACTTCCAACTTATTGCGTGCGGCAGGATCGCGTGACATTGCGGTTGCAATGTCTTCACTGATTCGTTTGAACATGTTGTTATTCAGCTAAATCAGCATAGAGCGCAGTGGATAAATATCGCTCACCGAACGACGGAATAATCACTACAATGTTTTTTCCAGCAAATTCATCACGGCGAGCAACTTGAGCAGCACCCCATAATGCAGCACCGGAGGAAATACCAGCCAAAATTCCCTCTTCGGCGGCAGCTCGTCGGGCGTAGCGCATAGCTTCTTCACTTGGCGCATCTAACACTTCGTCGTAGACATCACGATCCAAAATTGGTGGCACAAAATTTGGACCGATTCCTTGAATTGGATGTCCCGCTGGTGTACCGCCATTTAAAATTGGCGATGCGGCAGGTTCTACTGCGAAAACTTTTACCGCAGGATTATGTTGCTTAAGTACTTGCCCCACGCCGGTAATGGTGCCGCCCGTGCCGATACCAGCTACTAATGCCGCAACTGTGCCATCGGTATCTCGCCATATTTCTGGACCTGTTGTATTGCGATGAATTTCCGGATTGGCCGCATTTTCAAATTGCCTCACTAAAACGGCACCCTCTTTTGCACCGATCTCTTCAGCTTTAGCAATGCAACCTTTCATGCCCTCTGCCGCCGGCGTTAGCACCAACTCTGCGCCATAGGCACGCAGCAGCATGCGTCGCTCTTTACTCATTGAGTCCGGCATCGTCAAAATGACGCGATAACCTCGTGCGGCACCAACCATTGCTAAAGCAATTCCAGTGTTACCACTTGTCGCTTCCACAATTGCACCACCTGGTTTTAGCACACCAGACTTTTCTGCGGCATCTACCATCGCAATACCAATTCGGTCTTTCACGGTTGCCGAGGGGTTATAGAACTCTAACTTGGCAAATACATTTGCTGCCGCTCCATCCATAATGTGGTTCAGCTTAACTAGCGGTGTGTTACCTACTACTTCAGTGATATTGCTATAAACCTTCATAATTTTCCTTAAGTCTTGTTGTAAGTTTTTTAAATCAAAAAATTAGTAAACTGCAAGTTGTGCACAACAAGAATAAATCAACTGACGCTCTAGCAGTGCCGCCAGAATGGATCGATGAGAAGTCATTTGCAAAGAATACTTTAATTCTCTGAGTCCGGTGGTGCAGTTATGATTTTTGCAAAACTTTTGCGAATCGCCTAATCAAATAGGGCTGGCTGAGTGGGCTCTGGGTCAGCTGGCGATATCAGGTGAGGACCCTGAGCCCGTGCCGAATTAACTTCGGTGGTAACCGCATGGCACTGCAACGAGGGCGGCGTGGCTGTTCGCACCGTTGCAACTATTTCCGAACTATCAGTTAAGGAAGGGTCAAGCCAATCAGCGAAATACTGGCTGTGCAGAATTAACGGCATTCGATCATGAATTGACCCAACAATCTCATTTGCATCTTGGGTAATAATTGCTGCCGAAAACTCGCCACTGTCAGTTATTTCATAAATCCCAGCAAAGGCCAAGAGTGGTGATTCATTGCTGTAAAAATAGTACGGCTGCTTTTTACCGGCAGTAAGCACCGTGCTTTGCCATTCATACCAACCTGATGCTGGAATCAGACAGCGTCTAAATTTTGCAGCTTCTCGAAACGACGGTTTTTGAGTTACAGATTCCACCCGAGCATTTATCAAAGTACTTGGGGTCAGGCTGGAATTGGTCCAATTCAGTTTAAGTCCCCAACTAAATAAATCTAGTTGCCGGATAGATTCAAACTGGCGCACCACCGAAATTGGTTGAGTTGGCGCAATGTTGTATTGGGGCGCCTCAGCTGCGGCAAGCACTTGCTCGACCCCCAAGGTAGTTACCACTTCGCGCAGATCCGCTACCGCG
>JBIJDU010000010.1:0-55370 GCA_044343935.1 Candidatus Nanopelagicales bacterium
TTAGGCGAAGGACGCAAATATTGTGTAATGGTGATCAATTCACATCCGGCATTGTGTAAATCTCGCAAAGCAGTTTCCACTTCGGGGATTTCCTCGCCCATGCCCAAGATCAAATTACTTTTTGTAATCAAGCCAGCAGTTCTCGCTTTGGTAATTACTTCAAGTGATCTTTCGTACCGGAAAGCAGGTCTAATCCGCTTGAAAATTCTCGGCACTGTCTCTACGTTATGCGCCAATACTTCAGGATTTGAACTAAAAACTTCAGCTAACTGTTCATCAAGTGAGTTAAAGTCTGGAATCAAAACTTCCACTTTAGTACCAGGATTAACACTGTGGATCTGTCTTACTGTTTCAGCATAAAGCCAAGCGCCACCATCAGGTAAATCATCTCTGGCAACTCCAGTTACGGTGGCATATGCCAGATCCATCGCTTTTACGCTTTCGGCAACACGGCGCGGTTCATCTCGATCCAACGGTAAGGGTTTGCCGGTGTCGATCTGGCAAAAGTCGCAACGGCGTGTGCAAGCGTCGCCACCAATTAGAAATGTTGCTTCTCGATCTTCCCAGCATTCATAAATATTTGGACAACCAGCTTCTTGGCAAACGGTATGAAGATTTTGGCTCTGCACTAATGCGTGAATCCGATTGAATTCTGGACCGGTTCGAATTCGCCGCTTGATCCACTCGGGTTTTTTCTCTATTGGCACCGCCGCATTTCGGGCTTCAATTCGAAGCATCTTTTTGCCGTCAGGGCTGGTGTTGATTAGTGAGTCAGTCACTGGGTCATCCTACTTCAATATCGATTTTAATTGCTTGGTTAATTACTGGCACTAAATTTGCTTCAATAACTGGCATGACATCGGTTACCGAAATTTCATTACCCAGCTCTTTACTTAATGAAGTGACTTCAGCATCAGGAATGCCGCAGGGGATGATTCGATTAAACCAACTTAGATCAGGATTACAGTTCAATGCAAAACCATGCATTGAGACTCCCTTAGCAACTCGAATTCCTATTGCTGCAACCTTCCGCGGCGGTTGCGCCATTACCCAAACACCAGACTTACCTTTAATGCGCTCCGTAGAAAGCCCAAATTCAGCACAAGTTGCAATTAACCCGGCTTCAAGGGCACGTACGAATCCAACAACGTTATAACGTTCACGAAGCGGCACAATTGGATAGCCAACTAATTGGCCCGGACCATGCCAGGTGATCCGACCGCCGCGGTCAACATCAATTACTTTAGAGCCATCAATTGGTCGATCCATTAACTGAGTTTGGGAGCCTGCGGTAAAAATTGGTTCGTGCTCAACTAAAACTAAGGTTGGTGGGGCGCTGCCAGCTGCTACTTTTTCGTGTAATTCTTGCTGCCGATGCCAGGCTTGCTCATAATCCATCGGGGTAGCACCAGCACCCCAATTAGCCACTACCAAACCCGAGTTCATGGGCCAAGATTAGTCAAGATGGCGGAATAGGGCAGCGCTGATGCAAATTGGTGCAGTTTGCACATGCTAAATCTGGTTGACCCCCTAGATTTAGCCACTGGCTAAATCATTAGTAACCCTGAGATAGGAAATTTGTGTCGAAATCCAAAGTAAAAGGTAGACGTCCGCTGTGGCTAGTTGTCGTAACAATTGTCGCTTGGCTACTAGTAAGTGCGGGAACTGGTCCACTATTTGGCCAGTTATCAACTGTTCAAGAGAATGATAATGCGGCCTTTTTACCCGAGAGTGCAGAATCAACTCTTGCATCTGACATCTCAAACAGATTTATCAGTGAAGATTCAGATCAACTACCAGCGCTGTTGCTTTTTTCGGGCGAGATCACTCCTAGCGCACTTCAGGAAATTGGTGCTTATTTGGCGGAGCTGCCAACAAAAACAATTCCTGGCACCTCAGAACAGGTTTCTGATTTCTTAGTTCCAGGCATTCCATTAACCCCAATTCCAAGTCCAGACGGCAATGCGGTGCTCGCAAGTTTGCCACTTGATAATCAAGCGCTGGAAAGTTTATTAAGCAATGGTGAAGAAGCTTTACCAGCGATTGTGGAATTCATTAGAGAAGATGCCGAGGGACTTGCTGGCTTAGAGTTCCATGTAACTGGCATTGGCGGGATTTTGGCAGATTTCTTTGGCGCCTTTGGTGAAATTGACACTACGTTGTTGCAGAGCACTCTATTAGTGGTTGCAATTATTTTGATTGTGGTTTATCGATCGCCATTTCTTTGGATCTTGCCATTAGCTTCTGCGCTTTTTGCCCTAACAACTGCTGGCGGAATTGTTTACCTGTTAGCCAAGAGCGATATTTTGGATCTTAATGGTCAGTCACAAGGAATTCTGTTTGTGTTGGTAATTGGTGCTGCGACAGACTATGCCCTGCTTTTGATTGCTCGCTACCGTGAAGAACTACATCGTCATCAAAGTACCTATGAAGCAATGAAAGTTGCATGGCGCGGCGTATTTGAGCCGATTTTGGCTTCGGGCTCAACCGTGGTAGCTGGCCTAATGGTGTTGCTCGTCAGTGAATTGTCTAGCAATCGAGGTTTAGGACCAGTGGGGTCAATCGGAATCATCGTTGCTATGGCAACACAATTGACACTGCTCCCTGCGCTGCTGGTCCTTTTTGGTAGAAGATTGTTTTGGCCAAAGATTCCCATGTTTGATGCTGAGGATGAGCGGTTATCAGGTTTTTGGTCAAAGGTGGCCAATTTAGTTGGCAACCATCCCAAGCGAGTTTGGATTAGCACTGGCCTAATGCTCTCGATTCTGGCTGGTTTTGCTACTCAGTTAAATACTGATGGCATTCCATTCTCCGAGTCATTTACCGAGCGACCAGATTCAGTAATCGGACAGGAAAAACTCCAAGAGTCCTTCCCGGGTGGTCAAGGTCAGCCAACTGTGGTGTTAGTGCCTGCGGCGAAAGCTGCTGAAGTAACCCAGAAGTTGATTGAATTTGAAGGCATTGAAAGTGTGGTGCCAACTCTGTCCGGTCCGGTAATTCCAGGTCAACCATTACCAGAACCAAAGATTGTTGATGGCTTAATTCAATTGGAAGCAACGCTTTCGTTTGCGGCCGATTCGGTGCAGTCTCGAGATTTAATTCCTGACATCCGAGCAGAGGTGAAAGCAATTGATCCAACCATATTGGTAGGTGGTACAACTGCGATCGGATATGACACTGATCAAGCATCATCTCGCGATGTTCGGGTGATTATTCCAATTGTGTTATTCGTAATCGGAATCATTCTGGCCATGTTGCTGCGTAGCTTGCTTGGCGCTGCGCTATTACTTGCCACAGTTGTGCTCTCGTTCTCAGCTGCACTTGGTGCATCGCATTTGGTGTTTACATACCTATTTGATTTCCCGGCTACAGATGCAGCATTCCCGCTGTTTGCGTTTGTGTTCTTAGTAGCGCTGGGAATTGACTACAACATCTTCTTGATGACCCGGGTGCGAGAGGAAGCAATTAAGATCGGAACGCGTCCTGGCATAACCAAAGGACTCACCGTAACTGGCGGTGTGATTACTTCAGCTGGCGTGGTGTTGGCCTCAACATTCGCCGTACTTGGCGTATTGCCGTTGGTATTCCTAGCCCAGTTAGGTTTCATCGTGGCATTTGGCGTGTTACTTGATGCGCTAATTGTTCGAAGTCTGCTAGTTCCAGCTATTGCACATCAATTAGGTGGCAAGGTGTGGTGGCCAAGCAAGTTATGGCGTAACGAAAAAGTAGCGGCTTAACTAATTAGCCCAGGAGCTAATCGAGTTTCAACAACTTCACCAGCAGTCTTGGTTACTAAATAAGCTGCTGGTGAAGTTGCGGGATCCAGATCGGTTCTATCAGTTATTACTTCAACTGGAACTTCGTTTTCATAAAGCATGCCAACTCGATCGTCAGTGGCGTAAATTTGGTTAAAAACATCACGATTGACTAAATCATGAACCATTGGTCGACGCTGGGCTTCCGAATCGTAATGAACGCCATTGCCATAAGGAAGAAATCCAAGCGCATTTGTCACTGGTTCCAATTTAGGTCCAAATGAGTCTGTTGGTCCGCCCAAATGCCAGCAAATAGATCCGGCGCTCACGCCACCAAGAATTGTGCCACGGTCATACGCTTCTTTTAGTGCGATATCAACACCATGTAATCGCCATACGGCCAACAAGTTAGCTACCGAGCCACCACCAACCCAGATCACATCTGATTTCAAAATGTGATCTTTGATCGGCGCATTAGGTTGGGTAAAGAGTTGTAGGTGAGTTACATCGCAACCTAAATCAGTCATTGCGGCATAAGAGCGCGTTAAATAGGCTTGATCATCACCACTGGCAGTATGAATAAAGCAAATTCTTGGTCGAGTTTTTCCAGTAAGCGCCAGCATGCGTAGCACAGTTTGACCCGGCACAACTGAGGTCCAACGATCAGTTGGTAAAAATCCTCCACTGGTAGCCATTATGTAACGCTTCATTAATTACCTTCCGCTAATTTTTTGAGCAAAATTTGATCTGCCACCTGTTGGCCAGATTCAATTGCGCCGTTTATTGATGGTGAAGTTATCAAATCAGATGCCACAAAAATACCTGTTGTTGCCAAATTCTTGATTGCTTTCACATCGTAATTAGTTTGGGGTAGCGCAGCTGGGATCTGGTAAGTTGCAATTAGTTCCAGATCTGCTGGATTTAACGTATTTAGCAAAGCCGTGTGTGTTTTGATGGCTGATAAGTCAAGTTCATCTTGTAATCCCAGTGCTGATGAGGCAATTAAGTCATAGCCAGCCGGGGCATAACTGCGAGCGACATCAGTTAAGACAACCGAGTTCACTAACGGGCCAGGGTTGGATGAGCCATCTACAGCAAGCAATTTTGTTCTAGGGCCGCGGTTCCGATGCTTGATCGAGAAATACCAGGTTGTAACTTCACGCATTTTTGGAGCTGGCAGATCAAGCAACATAGCCGTGGTGCTGGGATCGGTTGCGATAACGACATTTTTAGCTGAGATAACACCATGACTGGTTTCAACACTATTGCTGTTAACTTTTGTAGCCATGGTGTTTAGTTGAATAAAATCAGAAACACCGCGAGTGAGTTGAGTTGGGATCTCTTGCATGCCATATCTTGGGACGCCAGGTGAGCCGAGTACGAAATATCGCAGCACCTCATCTAGCCAATGACGTGAGACATCAAGATCTGCTTCAAGGAATACGCCGGCCAAAAACGGGGTAAGTAAATCTTCCACTAAATCATCATCTTCACACGCTCCAAGCAGCGCTTTTTTTGCGGAAACATTTGCCCGGGATTTTCGCGCTTCAGCGGTAAGCGCAACTGTCGTAACAAGATATTTCGCAAAGTTAAGTAATGCAGTTTTATCAAACTGTTGCAAGAAATGCCAAGAATCTGATGGATTCCGGCCAAACTCAACGATCTCTTCGTCCAAGACTATTCGAATTCCTTTGCGGAATTTCCTAAGTTCGAGTTCACTTATATTTAGGACTTTTCGAGCAGCTGGATAGGCGGGATTGAATAATTGAAAACCATGATCGAGTCGAAATCCAGAAACTAAATCAGTTTTAATTCGACCACCGACTCGATCGGCGCAGTCGATTAGTTTTACATTTAATCCCGCTTTTGCTAGACCTCTAGTCGCAGTTAGGCCGGCAAGGCCAGCACCAACCACCACTACATCAACTGGTTTGCTCATTTCGTAAGTGCGGATTTAAGCGCTGAAGCAATAGTTGGATGTTCAAAGCCGAAGCCATTGCGCTGCAATACCGCTGGAATTACTCGTGCGCTACCCAACACTTCTTGACTGAATTCACCAAGTGCAGTTTTCAGAATCGGACTTGGCACGCCAATGGGCAGCATTGGGCGATTTAGTAGTTTAGCTAGTGTTTTACTTACTTCCAGATTAGTAACTGGGGTAGGAGCGGTTAAATTAACTGGACCGGAAATCTCAGTTTTTCCAATTAGGTACTTGATTGCCTTTATTTCATCACTTAACGAGATGAATGACCAATATTGCTTGCCATTCCCCAGTGGACTGCCTAAGCCAAACTTAAACAACGGCACTAATTTTGCTAATGCACCACCGGCGCTGCTCATTACTAATCCAGTGCGAGGGTGTACGACACGAATGCCAGCATCTCGTGCTGGATCTGCGGCTTGCTCCCAAAGCCGAACTACATCGGGCAAAAATCCTGTTGCGGCAGGTGCCGTTTCATCAACTGCAGTACTGCCTGTGTCGCCATACCAACCGATGGCTGATGCGCTGATTAATACTTTTGGCGGCATTGGTAATGCAGCAATAGTTCGGGAAATAGTTTGGGTGCCAATGACTCGAGAGTCTCGAATTTCCCGTTTATATTCTTCGCTCCAGCGTTTATCACCAACACCAGCACCTGCTAAATGAACTAAGGCGTCAATTCCATTCAGTGCTGACGCATTCTCCACGCCTTGAACCAAATCCCAGCGCAACTCATCGGACGCTGTTGTTGGCTTTCTAACTAATTTAATTACCTCGTGACCATCCGCAGATAGCGAATTGGTCAGTGCCGTTCCAATTAAGCCAGATGCACCAGTAATTGCAATTCGCATTACAGTCCTAGGTCACCTTCAAATTGACCAGCTTCTAACCGATTCTTTAGGAAGGTTAAATAGCGGGCGGCATCAGCACCATCAACAAAGCGGTGATCGTAAGAAAGCGACAGATAGCACATAGATCGAATAGCAATTGATTCCGCACCGGTTTCATCCGATACCACCGCAGGGCGTTTAACTACTGCGCCAAGACCTAATATTGCAGCATTTGGTTGATTAATAATTGGCGTATCAAACAGCGCACCTCGACTACCAGTGTTGGTAATGGTGAAAGTACTGCCAGATAGCTCTTCTGGTCCTACTTTTGATTGTCTGGTTCGCTCAGCAAGATCAGCAATACGACGACTAATGCCAGCGATAGATAAATCGCCAACGTTGCGCATTACTGGAACTAGTAAGCCGCGCTCAGTGTCAACGGCTATGCCAATGTGTTCCGCGTCGTGATAAGTAATGGTGCCAGCACTCATATCCATTGATGCATTAATAACTGGATGTGCTTTAAGTCCCTCAACAGCAGCTTTTACGAAGAATGGCATGAAAGTCAACTTTGCACCTTCTCGTGCTTCAAAATCTTTTTTGACTTTATCGCGCAGTCGGGCAATTCGAGTGATATCAACTTCCACCACAGTGGTTAGTTGTGCGCTCACTTGAAGTGATTCCACCATACGCTCGGCAATAATTTTGCGTAATCTCGTTAGATTTTCAGTGCGGCCACGCAATGGTGATTCAGTTACCGCAGCTGGAGTGCTGCTAGCAGCTGGGGCTGATGCATTAGCTGGCGCGGTTACCGCCGCTGGCGCAGCTGCTGCTTGCACATCTGATTTTCTAATTCGACCACCGACGCCAGTGCCAACTACTTTTGCTAGATCAACGCCCAATTCCTCTGCCATTTTGCGAACTAGCGGAGTCACATATGCACCAGCGCTAACTTCCTCATCAGTCGTACTTGCAACTGGTGCAGGTGCTGTGGTTGGTGCTGGAGTTGGTGCGGCAACAGGTGCTGGAGTTGGTGCTGGAGTTGGTGCTGGAGTTGGTGCGGCAACAGGTGCTGGAGCAGGTGCTGGTTTGGGTGCCGGTGGTGTAGCTGGAGTTGGTGCAACCGGTGCCGGAGTTGCAGCTGGTGCTGCTGGTGCTGGTGCCGGAGTTGCAGCTGGGGCGCTGTCTGCGGCACCAATTACGGCAAGCTCTGCGCCAACTGGAACAACCGCATCTGTTGGCGCCAAGATTTCAAGTAGTACGCCGGCAACTGGTGCTGGGATCTCAGTATCAACTTTGTCAGTTGAAACTTCCAGCAATGGCTCATCCATAGCGACCGAATCGCCAACATTCTTCAGCCACCTAGTTACGGTGCCTTCAGTTACTGATTCACCAAGTGCTGGCATTACTACGCGTTGCGACATCATTTCTCCTTTAACCCAGTTGGGTAACTCTACTTTTAATCGTGAACGTGAAGCGGCTTACCGGCCAAAGCAAGATGTGCTTCGCCCATCGCTTCCGAAACTGTTGGGTGAGCGTGTAGCAGTGGTGCTACATCCTCTGGCATCGCTTCCCAGTTATAGATCAACTGTGCCTCAGCAATCATTTCGCCAGCGCGGGCACCGACCATATGAATGCCAACTACTGGACCATCCTTTTCTCTAATCAACTTTATTAAGCCTGCTGATTTGAGGATCTGAGTTTTTCCGTTTCCGGCTAGGTCATATTTGAAAGTGGCAATGTTTTCTTTTCCATACTTTTCTGCAGCTTGCACTTCAGTAAGTCCCATGGATGCAACTTCAGGATCGCAGTAAGTAACGCGTGGTACACCAGCGTAATTAATCGGACGTGGCTTTAAGCCAGCGATTTTTTCGGCAACCAAAATTCCTTCTTGGAAGCCAACGTGAGCTAGCTGTGGGCCTGGAATTAAATCGCCAACTGCAAACACGTTTGGTAAGTTGGTCTGGCAAAATTCATCAACTGCAATGTGCTCGCCAGCATATGCCACGCCGACTTCTTCGTAACCCATTCCTCGAGAGCTTGGACCGCGTCCAACTGCAACTAGCAAAATATCTGCTTCGAATTCTTTGCCATCTTCTAACGTTACTTTAACGCCAGTTGCAGTTTTTTCAACTGACTTAAATCTAACACCGACATTAAATTTAATGCCCAGTCGGCGAAATGCTTTTTCTAGTCCTTTACTCATATCTTCGTCATCGGCTGGAATCAATCGAGGTAATCCTTCAATGATCGTGACATCAGAGCCAAGTGAATTCCAAGCCCCAGCAAATTCAACACCAATTACGCCGCCACCTAAAATAATTGATTTAGCTGGTACTGAGGTTAAGTTAAGCGCATGCTCTGAGGTAATAATTTTTTCGCCATCAACTTCAAGGCCGGGGAGAGTTCTTGAATATGAACCAGTTGCCAAAACTATGTGCTTACCTTTAATTTGCTGACCATTAACTTCAATCGTGTCTGCGGCAACTAATTTGCCTGCCCCCTCGATATATGTCACGCCACGATGCTTAACTAAACCTTGCAGTCCCTTATATAGTCGACCAACTACACCATCTTTATAGGTGTTAACCGCAGTCATGTCCACCCCGGTCAAAGTTGAGTTGATGCCAAACTCAGCTGAATGCTTAACCGTGTGTGCAACTTCGCCAGCGTGCAGCAGTGCTTTGGTTGGGATACAACCACGATGAAGGCAGGTGCCGCCCAGTTTGTCCTTCTCGATTAACGCAACTTTTAAGCCAAGCTGGCTGGCTCTTAACGCACAGGCATATCCACCTGAGCCACCACCGAGAATTACTACATCAAACAGGTCAGACACGGATCCTCCATTTAAAAATTAGAGCCCAATTCTCTCAGATCACCCAACCTACCCAGCGGTCAGATGAGGTTTTCGGCTGTTGCCTTAATCACCTAGCGGCAATGCGGCGAGCAATCTCAACCATGGTTCGTATCGCAAAGCCAGTTGAGCCAATTGTGTTGTAGGCATAAGGGCTGCCCTGGTTATATGCCGGTCCGGCAACATCAAGGTGAACCCATGGCAGATCCTTTGGCACAAATTCTCGTAAGAAGATGCCGGCTAACTGCATACCGCCACCTTTGCCCGAACCAATATTGGCAAGATCCGCGACCGATGAATTTATCTCGTTACGGAGAAACTCCGGCAGCGGCATTGGCCACATGTCTTCGCCGGTTGCTTGTGCAGCGGCATGTACTTCAGATCTGAACTCATCGTTGTTTGCCATGATTGCTGCAGTTCGCAGACCCATGCCAAGCACTTGTGCGCCAGTCAGGGTTGCAATATCAACGATGTAGTTTGGTTTAGATTCATTTGCTTTAACTAGTGCATCGGCGAGTACTAACCGACCCTCAGCGTCGGTATTTAGCACTTCTACAGTTTTGCCACCATAAATTTTCAGCACGTCACCGGGCCTGCTTGCAGTGCCACTTGGCATGTTTTCAGCCAGTGCTGCCCATGCGGTGACATGAACTTTAAGTCCAAGATCTGCAATTGCGATAATTGAAGCAACTACTGCACCAGCACCGCTCATATCAAATTTCATGTCGTGCATGTTTAACCCTGGTTTAAGTGAAATACCGCCAGTGTCAAAAGTGATTCCTTTACCAACAAGAGCAATGTGCTGTTTTGCTCCTTTTGGTTTGTATTCCAATTTCAATAATCGAGGTGGCCTTGACGATCCTTGGCCAACACCGATGATGCCGCCAAAACCCTCGGCAACTAACTTCTTTTCATCCCAGATAGTTGCTGTAATAGCTCGGCCAACAATTTCTTTTTTAGCCTTTGCGACAAATTCAGCAGGCGGTAGATGGCTTGGCGGAGTATTGCCAAGGTCGCGCGCAAAGTGAATTGCTCCTACCAACTTACTAATTTCAGTCGCTAGGTTCTTGCTGCCGTGTTTGGAAAAGATGGTAATGGCTGACACTGGTGTTTTTTGATCAACTAAGGATGAATTTCTAAACTCGGTAAATGAATATGCGGCCAACATCGCACCTTCGGCAACTGCTTTGGCATCACCATGATCATGATCGCGCAGTGCATAACCCACTCGCTTATTGCCTGCCAGTGCACGAGTTACGTCACCAGTTAGTTGCCTTAATTGTTCGGTTGAAATATCGGCTCCGATACCTACTGCCAAAATTGATGCCGCACTGGCAATTCCGCTAGCAGGAATACGGGTTTGTTCACCGGCTTTTCCAACCGCACCCACTGCACTTAATGCAGACGTTATTTTTTTAGCTTGTGCAGCAGTAATTGATTTTGGCAGTACGGTCAATTTCTTATTCACTTCAGCAACACCCACTACCAGCACATCAAGTGCAGCAGCGGTGGGGGCGGTGGATGCAAAACGCAAGGTTAAATTTGTCATGACCTAACCCTATGAAAAATTCGGTCAGATTGCAGATTTAGTGCCGCAACAACAATGCAGCCGTGCGGGCCAGGCTCAGCGCAGCAATTCCAGCTAGCCCGTCCCCAGCGGCAACTTGATTTGCTGCCAGCGAAATCCAATTTCGATGCTTGAACAACTGCTGTCCGGCAGCAGATTTTGGTAAATCGGCAACGAAAAGCCAAGATCGGGCTGCCACGGAGTATTCATAAACAATGGAAGCTGCCAGCAGCGCTCTACTGCCATCAATGATCACTGGGGTTTGATTAGAGATGGCAGTAGCAATCTGAATTGCCAAATCAACGATGGGCTCATCTTGAAACTGCCCAATTAGTTCAGTGAGATCTTTTGCTGATACCTGTAGATCCATGTTTTGCAGTTCCGTAATCTTTAATTCCCAGCTTTTATCATCTGCGGCAGCAAATCCAAGCAATTGAATAAAGTCTTTACCGGTAATTTTTCTCGCAAACAAATACTCTGGTTTGGATAACTCATCTCCAGCTGCCAGCGCAATCAAATCACTTGCAGTTGGTGGTCGATCAAAAATTTCAATGGAATTGGAAGTAGCGGCAGCTGTCGCAAAAGGTGTTGGATTTGCCATTACTAGCACAGTTTCCCGCGCAGCACATTTTGTTGCCGCTAACTCTGCGGCAAAGTTCGCCAGCGATCCTGGGACATCAGCAAATCGAGTCACAGTTTCACGGCGGGCAGCAGAGTCAGCTAATGAAATTTTTTCAACCAAATGATTAAGTGTCGATAACTGGCTCAATCTAATTTCTCCTGTAGGACAAACTCAACTGGTCTGGTGATGCGTCGAAGCGTTCGAAGCATAGAGCCGCCAATGAGAATCACCAAGGTAAAGGTCATGATTGCTCTTGGAATATCAAAGGTCAGGCTCGTTGCTATTGAGTAAACGACTAATCTCTCTAAGTTGTCCCACACGGCCGCTCCAGGGATAAATTCCAACGCAGCATTGCCAATTGTTGCGGTTGGCCAAAACCAAAGATTGAGCAGCAAGCCAACACAAAGTGACAAAACTGCTCCAACACCAGCAAGTAGCGGTACTTCAAGTTTATTTTTTGGTAATGGAAGCAGCCCAGCGATTAAACCCACCCACCCAGCGGTCAACATTTGGAACGGTAGCCACGGTCCAATCCCGCCAGTAATGATTGCACTGCTGGCCATTCCTAAACTTCCTGCACTAAATCCAACCGTCGGGCCTAGTGCTCTGCCAGCAATTGCGATAACTGCCCACATAGGCTCAATCCCAAACGCATGCGCACCTAGCAATCGGGCTACTGCAATTAAAGCTGAAAGCAGTCCCAGAAGTGCAATCACTTTAGAGGTTAACGTGCCCGATGAGATCGCAGTAAAAATCACAATCAATGCCACCGAAATAATCAGCGCGGTTAGTGCAGGCGCTAATTGTGCCGAGATACCAGACCCAGATTGCATGATAAATGGCCAGCCAAAAGCAATTAGGCCAATCACTGATGTGAGAAGAAGTAGAAGTGGGGTGATATGTCGATTAGCGCTAGCCAGCAAGTTTGATCGCATCTACAGCTTCTTTAAGCGTAAGCAAATTCAATGGTGCAAATGCCCGAGTTATCTGCGGTGCGAATGACACCGAATCTGGCAGCACATCTCGCGCCGAGCCGTTTGCAATAATCTCGCCACCAGACAAAATCATTACCTTCGCATTGAGTTCAGCAACTAACTCAACATCATGAGTTGCCACCAATACCGCTGTGCCCATTGAGGTGAATTCAGAAATTACGGAAACTAATTTGGCTTTAGCTGCATAGTCCAATCCTCGAGTTGGCTCATCAAGTAGTAGCAGCTTTGGTGAATTAACCATTATTAATGCTAAGACTAAGAGCAGTCGTTGACCTTCAGAAAGATCCAGCGGATGTTGAGCTAGATCAACTCTTGGTAAAAAGTGCTGAACTAAATCGGCAGTTGTGCCAGGTTTGAGGTTAGTTATCTTATCTGTTAATTCACATTCGGCGGCAATGGATGTTTGTAGGAGTAAATCCGCTGGCTCTTGTGGCACAAATCCAATTTGAGATAAGAAATTCTTGCCCGATAATTCAGCTGGGTTGTTGTTTGCGACGGTAACTGACCCCGCGCTTGGTCTTATTAATCCGGCAATTGTTGCCAGCAACGTAGATTTACCCGCACCATTCTTGCCCAGAATTGCAAGACTAGTTGCAGATTCAATCTCCAAACTCACATCGTTTAGTGCTTTGATTGAGCCAAAGTTCACTGATATTTGGTTAACTTTGGCAACTAAAGATCCAGAATTTAATTGAGTTGCTGGCGTTACGGGAAGTAATTGCGAGATTAATGGATCAGCAAATTTCCTCGCTTCACGCACCGAAAGTGGCAGTGGATTCCAGTTTAATTGTTTACCTAATTGCACTATCGGGGGAGCTATCTCTGAAATCTCCATTATTTCAGCCGCTGGCCCAACTTGAATTGGTTTCGCGCCACCAGGCACGTAAATCACGCGATCTGCAAATTGCAGCACCCGTTCTAATCGATGCTCGGCTGCAACGATACAAACGCCAAGGTCATGTACAAGTCGCTGCAGCGATGCCAACACCTCTTCAGCTGCCGCGGGATCCAGTGCGCTGGTTGGTTCATCCAGCACTAATACTTTGGGACGATTAACTAACACTGCTGCAATTGCTACCCGCTGAAGCTGCCCAGCGGAGAGCGTTTCAATTGGCTGCGAAAGTAGATGGGTAAGTCCCAATAATTCAGCCGTCTCGTCAATTCGTTGCCGCATAATTTGCGGCGCAACACCAAGACACTCCATTGAATACGCTAATTCATCTTCCACCATGCTGGTAACAAATGAATTCCTTGGATCTTGCACGACAACTCCAATAATTTCTGCAAAATCTCGGGGGGAATGTTGTTTGGTGTTTATGCCAAAAACTTCAACATCACCTGCTAATAGGCCACCAGTTAAATAGGGAGAATTGCCGTTTATTAGATTTAACAATGTTGATTTGCCAGATCCTGTTTTACCAACAACTAATGAGAATTCACTATTGGGAATTGCTGCTGAAAAGTCTCTTATGATTACTGAAGACTGGCTTTGGTATGCAAATGAGACATTGCTAAATTTAATCATTTTTGAACCCCGCTGGAACCGCAGGAGTAAGCCAAATTGGAAGCGCAACCATCATGATAATAGCTATCTGAGCTAAACTGCTACTTGAAGACAGCACAGCAACAACAACAATTACCGATGACGTGAGAAAGATTGCTAATTCCGGCAATCCAATTTTAAGTTTTCGATAACTAGTTCTTAATTTTGCCTGACCACTCAAGATAACAGCAACAGTGATGAATCCCAGCGCAACAATAAGCAATAATGAATTTGATAGCTGAGTTGGATTACGTAACAAACCAAGTAATGAAATTATCAAAAGAAGCATGCCGCCACCTAAACCAATTGCAATCAAAGCTGAATTGGATGATTTTGTTTTGGTCTTTCCAAATCCTTTTGATTCCATCGCATTTGCAAGCGTCACTGCCCGAGCTAATGAGCTATCAATTAGCGGCAGTAGTAATTTGAAATTTGATACCAGACCTCGAGCTGGATTGCCACGCAATGCTGCTGCAGTTTTAATCCGTTTGGCATCTGCACTTAGCGCAGGCAAAAATCCCAATGCGATGACTGTTACTAACCCTGCCTCATAAAGAGCGCTAGGTAATGATTTCAACAATAGATTGGGTGGAACTAACGCAGCTGGGGCAGCTGCTGCAACCACGATGGTTGCTAGTTTAAAGCCATTAACGAATGCTGCGACCAATCCGTTGGCCCCAATTACGCCACCCAGTTCAATTCCGCCAAGCCAGTTTGGCAGTGAAAATTCGGGCAAAGTTAATAGCACTGGCCCACCAAAGTGAACGCCAAAAATGATTTCAATTGTGAGTCGAAATAAAATAATAAAGATTGCCAATCTAAAAAAAAGACCGATTGAATTTGTCCATGACCCATTCGATCGTTTAAGAGCTAAAACTGCGAAAACGGTTGCTAGCAATCCAGCATGAAACCAAAAGCCCGTAATTACTATCGCTGCAGTTGCCGCTGTTAATCCCCACGCCCACCAAGCCAATGGATGCACCCAGCGAGGGGCATATTGACTTGGTGAACGCAAGGTTTGAATCATCGTTATTTCTTTGCTTTACTGATCACGAGAACCACGCCAAGAACTACGGCTAAGACAACCGCGGCATAAACTAGAGTGTTTCCACCCGCTTCGACGCCTTCTGCAGCTGTAACAACGGCTGCAGCAGTGTCTTCAATCGGTAGTGTTTCAGTGTCGGTGGTTTCAGTTACTTCGGCGCCACATTCAGTTGCGGGAAAACCATCTAGTCCACAAACAAAACCGCCATCACCGCGCACCTCTGCCACCATTGCCAGTGCATCTGCGCTGGATCCACCTGTTGGCATACTGATGCACTCCACTCGATTAGCAGGTGGCGTCTCACCAGTTGGCGCCTGAGCCGCATCGCCAAAATCAATTACTACTGCAACTCGAGTGATTCCCTCAACAGCTTCGCTGTCAGGACAAAGTTCCGCAAAGTTAGGAACCGTTCTTGGTTCTGGTGTTTCTGTATCGGTGCCAATCCCAAATCGCCAGCCATCAACTGTGCCATCAGTTGGGATATTTTCGGCAGCACCAACCATTGACATACTCCAACTACCGTTATCACTGGTGAAAAATCCCCAATAACGGTAGGAAGTCGCTGAAGCTGGTGATGCAATTGTTAACAATAATGCAACGGCAAATGCCACTTGTAGGTATTTCTTTAACACTGATGCTCCGTTTCTATACGGTCGCAAGCAGTAACGGGGTCTTACTGGAATAAAAAAGCCCTCACAAAAAATGCGAGGGCAAAGACCAGAAATTGGACTCCGCCCGCTGTCCACGACGGGTGTTGGTTGTCACGCACTTGCTAGGCACTCCGACTTGTCGCATGGCTACCACTGGTAGACGACCTACGGTTGCGGGACAGTGCCGGATTCCGACCGGCTTCCCCTAGACACTCAAGTGCTTATTCAGTTATGCGGCCAACTGTATCTCTATCGGGCGCTAGATTTCCACTCCACGGCGGCGTTTTGCCTCTGACTAAAGTAGGTCAAGTAACGATGAAACAACGAGCAGCGAGTCTAGGAAGTCGCTATTACCGATTGTTTAGTTCCGCGATCGTTTCTAATCTTGGTGATGGCATCACCATGGTTGCTTATCCATGGTTAGCCTCAGCTGTTACTAGATCTCCAATTTTGATTGCTTTAATCGCAGTTGTATCACGGTTGCCATGGCTGTTGTTTTCACTTCCAGCCGGAGTAATCACTGATCGATTGGACCGAAAAAAGCTCATCGTCAGTATGGATGTGCTTCGAGGCATTTTCACCCTTGGGGTTGGAGTTTTAGTTCTAGCACAACAAGATCAACTTCCTGGTCTTAATGAATTGGCTACGACTACTATCGAGACAAACTACGTTCTCTACGGTGTGTTACTAATTGCAACATTTGCAACCGGGTGTGCGGAGGTACTTCGTGACAACTCGGCACAAACCTTGTTGCCATCAATCGTTGAGAAGTCGCAGTTAGAGAAAGCAAATGGTCGACTCTGGTCGGCCGAGTCAGTAGTAAACACCTTTATCGGCCCACCGCTTGGAAGTTTCATTATCGGTATTGCCATCTTCTTACCTTTTTTTGTCAATGCTGGAACATTTTTCGTAGCGGCTGGGCTGATTGCAACGTTATCTGGCAGTTTTGCGGCGAAAGCAGATCCAGTATCAACTCATCAACGAACTAATTGGCGGATTGATCTTAAAGAAGGTCTCAGTTGGCTGTGGCGTCATCAGCTGCTTCGTCCGCTGGCAATCATTCTGGGGCTCATCAACGGCTTATCAGCAATGTCAGCTGCTGCCTACATTTTGTTTGCGCAAGAGATTCTAAAAACATCAGTTTTGGAATTCGCCATCTTAGGTACTGGCGGTGCATTTGGTGGAATTTTGGGTGGCATGGTTGCGCATAAAATTTCAGCCAAACTTGGCACCGGTCCCTCGTTAGGCTTAACCATGCTGGCTGGCGGAATTTTGATGGCGGCGACTGGTTTGGTTTCAGCATGGGTCTTAGTTTGGATTTTTAGTTTTGTTACTACTTTGCTGGCGGTACTGTGGAATGTGATTACAGTTTCGCTTAGACAGCAGATAATCCCTGATCATTTGCTGGGACGGGTGAACAGTGCCTATCGATTTTTTGGTTGGGGCATGATGCCGATCGGCTCATTAATTGGTGGTGCAGTAATTGCAATTGCTGAATTGTTTATCAGCAGAGAGTGGGCACTGCGCTCACCATTCTTAATTGGTGGCGTGTTAAGCCTAGTCCTGTTTGGATTCGCTCGCCGAATTCTAACTACCGAACGAATCGAAGCAGCAAAATCAATTTATTAAGCGCGAGGATTAGGGGAGATGGTTTGTTTGACATCTCGTTGTACTACTGCACTTACCACATCATCGATTTTCTTCATAACATCTGCTTCTAGCACGATGTCAGCAGCTTTGATGTTGTCAATAATTTGCTCTGGCCGGCTCGCACCAACAATGGCGGAAGCTACATTTGGATTTTGCAACACCCATGCGATTGCTAACTGACCCATCGTGATTCCCAGGTCCGCTGCGATTGGCTTTAGATTTTGCACCGCAGTTAAGACATCATCGCGCATCCAGCGCTCAATCATTCGGGCGCCACTTGGATCAGTTGCGCGTGAACCAGCAGGCGCATCTTGGCCAGGCAAATACTTTCCAGTTAGTACGCCTTGCGCCATTGGTGACCAAACAATTTGCGAGATGCCATTTTTTTCTGAAGTTGGAATTACTTCACCTTCAATAACACGCCATAGCATTGAGTACTGGGGTTGGTTGGACACAATTTTGTCGAAGTTCATCTGCTTAGCGATATCAACAGCAGCTTGAATCTGCGCGGCCGTCCACTCGGAAACACCAATATAAAGTGCTTTGCCAGATCGAACAATGTCTTCAAAAGCGCGCATAGTCTCTTCAAGTGGGGTTTCATAATCGAAGCGATGGGCCTGATAAAGATCGACGTAATCAACGTTGAGTCGCTTTAGCGAACCATTAATAGCTTCCATAACGTGCTTGCGGGAAAGCCCACGATCATTAACGCCCTCACCAATTGGCCAATAAACTTTAGTGAATAACTCAATACCTTCTCGTCGAAAACCTTTGATCGCTTCAGCCAGCACAACTTCAGCTTTGGTGCCAGCGTAAACATCAGCGGTATCAAATGTGGTGATGCCATTTTCGTATGCGGCATGAACTGTCTTAATCGCCGGATCGGCTTCTACTTGGCTGCCATGGGTTAACCAATTGCCGTACGAAATTGCTGAAACCTTGAATCCGGTATTTCCTAATTTTCGATAATGCATTTAGTTACCACCTTTTTTCTCGATAGGCTTGCCGCCGATTCTTACTTTCGGTGCTGGTAGTCGCATTCGTCTCATCTGTAGTGATCGGCTTACGGCATACCAACTAACTTTTCTAGTCTCTGGAGTTTTACCAAACTTAGCCGCTACTCGACGGCGCACTCGAATAATCATTGCAATCAAATCGGTCGCTAAAAACACCATCATAAATAACCAAATCAAATAAACCAGTTGCTGAACCGCTAACACTGGCACCAGTGAGGCTGCTAAAACTAAAATTGCAAATGGTAAGAATATTTCGCCTGCGCTCCAGCGGCTATCAACTGTGTCGCGGACAAACGAGCGAACTGGCCCTTGATCGCGTGGTGGGAAATACCGCTCGTCATTGTTTTTGAGGCCCTGCCGCATCTTCACTGCCGCTTCGCGCTGTTGCACGCGCATCAACTTTCGAGCAGCTTTTCGGTCCACTGAAGCCTTAAGTCGCTCTTTACGCGCGGCTTGGGATTCC
Organism: Candidatus Nanopelagicales bacterium; assembly: GCA_044343935.1. GTDB lineage: Bacteria > Actinomycetota > Actinomycetes > S36-B12 > UBA5976 > AcAMD-5. The sequence continues at coordinate 18,972 of JBIJDU010000010.1, forward strand.
TTGCGCTTTGGGGTTGGTCTACCTTTGCCTGATGATTCGGTCACGGCGGCAGTCTATGCGGAGTTGGCTATGCGCGTCTTAGTCATCCCGGATTCCTTCACCGGCACGCTTAGCGCGCCAGAGGCTGCAATCGCGATTCAGACTGGTTGGCAACAAGGAGCGCCTAACGATGAAGTCATGGCACTTGCTATTTCAGATGGTGGCCCAGGATTTATTTCGGCGCTGTTAACTTCAGCCAAGTATCGATCTCATGAGATTACAGTTTCTGATCTGCTTAACCGAGAAGTGAAAATTACGTTAGCTTCAGCGCAGTTAGATAAGCTCACATTTTTTATTGAGTCAGCTCAAATAGTTGGTAGCCATTTAGTTGCAGCAGAATCGCAACGACGTCCAGCGGATTACACCAGTTACGGCATAGGTGAAGCAATTAAGTTTGCGCTTTCCGCTGGGGCAGCGCGAATTGTGATTGGACTGGGCGGCACTGCGTCCATTGATGGCGGTGCTGGTTTACTCGCAGCACTTGGGGCACAGCCAGCTGAATTGCTTTCTCGCGGCGGCGGCGCGCTGGCTGGACTGAACAACTTGAAGCTCGATGCGCTAACTCCTGCCATCGCGAATGTTGAGTTGATAGTTGCAGCCGATGTTGATGTTCCGCTACTTGGTAGCAGGGGTGCAGCATTCGGGTTTGGCGCGCAAAAGGGTGCAAGTGCAGAACTACAAGCAGAGTTAGAAGTTGCACTAACAAATTTCAGCAACTTAATCCCAATTAGACCTGACGGAAAAAATGCCGCTTTGATGATGGGTGCCGGGGCCGCTGGTGGAATCGGCTACGCGATACTGGCATTGGGCGGATCCAAAGTCGCCGGTTTTGATTATGTGGCAGCAGCGCTTGATCTGCCCGCAGCCATTGAAAAAGCGGATTTAGTTGTTACTGGTGAAGGAAAGTTTGATTGGCAAAGCCTGCAAGGAAAAGCGATTTCCCAGCTTGCGAAACTGTGTCTGTCAACCGGCAAGCCGTTGCTGGTGCTCGCTGGACAAGTTGACGTCGGTCGACGAGAGTGGTCAGCCGTTGGCATTGTTGGGACATATGGCTGCAGCGACGATGGGGAGATTCCAACAAATCCAGCAACAACCTTGTCGCAGCTGGCGGTTCGGGTATCCAGAACATTTTCACCAACTTCGTGGCAGAATTAGCACCTCGACTCAAGGAGTAGCCATGACCGTAGAAGCAAACGCCACATCAGTGCAACTTACTGACGCCGCAGCGATCAAGGTTAAGTCGCTGCTTGACCAAGAGGGACGCGATGACCTGAGTCTTCGGGTGGCCGTTCAGCCAGGTGGTTGCAGCGGCTTGCGTTATCAACTTTATTTTGATGACCGAAATATGGATGGTGATCAGACGCAAGAATTTGGCAGCGTCAAGGTAGTAGTAGACAAAATGAGTGTGCCTTACTTAACCGGTGCAGTTGTTGATTTTGTTGACACCATCGAAAAGCAGGGATTTACGATCGATAATCCAAACGCTGGCGGATCGTGCGCCTGCGGCGATTCTTTCCACTAACCTGCTTGCCTTAGATACATTTACCTAATGCGAATAATTGTTTCTGGGTCGATCGCGACTGATCATTTAATGCGATTTCCGGGGAGATTTACTGATTCACTTGTTGCTGACCAACTCAAACATGTATCGCTATCTTTTTTGGTGGACGATTTAGTTGTGCATCGTGGTGGTGCCGGGGCCAACATTTCTTTTGGCCTGGGATGTCTAGGGCTCAAACCGATTTTGGTTGGTGCGGTTGGTGTTGACTTCGTGGATTATCGATCCTGGTTAGAACGTCACGGCGTGGATTGTGAAAGTATTTATGTAAGTGAGATTGCCCAAACAGCAAGATTTGTTTGCACGACGGATGACGCGCAAAATCAGATCGCATCTTTTTACGCTGGCGCGATGAGTGAGTCTCGCAACATTGAATTAAGTCCAGTTGTTAATCGGATAAAAGATGCGCCACTGATTTTAATTGGACCCGATGACCCTGAAGCGATGATTAGGCACACTGACGAATGTCGGCAACTTGGCTATAACTTTGCTGCGGATCCAAGTCAGCAGTTAGCTCGAATGGCGGGCGATCAAATTCGATTGCTGATCGATGGAGCCATGTATTTGTTTACTAATGAATATGAAGCAGCCTTGATCGAGCAGAAAACAGGTTGGAGCAGTTCAGAGATCTTGCAGCGGGTGCAATTTCGAATCACCACGTTGGGAGCAAAAGGTGCTCGAGTGGAATCTGCCAGCGGTGAGCGAATTGAGGTCGGTTGCCCAAAAGAGCGTCAGATTGCTGACCCAACTGGCGTCGGGGATGGCTTTCGAGCGGGCTTTCTGGCGGGAGTAGCAAAGGGCCTTTCGCATGAGCGGGCTGCCCAGATTGGTGCGACTTTGGCCACATTAGTGATTGAGAATGTGGGCCCACAGGAGTACCGCTTTGAGGAAAATGACTTTATTTCAAGAATTTTGGCTACTTATGGTGAATCGGCCGCCGAGGAGATTTCCGCCGTCTTATGAGGAGACTGCGCTAGCCTTAGCCCGATCCCAACCCTACTAGGAGGAATGTCTCTGTGGCCGGCCAGCGTTTAACTTTGAGGCGCATTGCAATGCTTGTTGTGTTGTTACCAATTCTCGCCTCATGCGGCATGGTTGCCGACAATGAATTCACTCGTGTTGGTTTTCCAGAACCCGCTACGCAAGAAGGCCCAGGCATTATTGAGTTATGGCAGGGATTCTGGATTGTTGCAATTGCGGTTGGCTTATTGGTAATTGGACTTTTGGTGTTTGCCTCAATCAAGTTCCGCCGCAAATCCGAAGATGAAGTCCCACCACAAGTGCGCTACAACATTCCACTTGAAATTTTGTATACCGTAGTTCCGCTTATTGTTGTTATGGCATTGTTTGGATTCACTGCAAAAGAGCAAAACAAACTAACTGCATTAACTGATGAATACACCCATGTCGTTAATGTTGTTGGTTTCCGATGGTCTTGGTCATTCAATTACATCGATAGTGATGTTTATGAAACTGGTACGCCAGGAGTTGTGCCAACACTTTATTTACCGGTTGATGAGAAAGTCAGATTCGAGTTAACTTCGCCAGATGTGTTGCACTCCTTCTGGATTCCATCTTTCTTGTTCAAAATGGATATCGTTCCTGGTGCAATTAATAGATTTGAATTAACACCAGACAAAGTAGGCACTTACGTTGGCAAGTGTGCTGAGCTGTGCGGGCAAGATCATGCTCGAATGCTGTTTAATGTAAAAGTTGTTGAGCGAACAGAATATGACCAATACATCGCATCGTTACGGGCCAAAGGTCAAACCGGCATGATTCCACCAGGAATCTTGCCGAGAGATGAAACCATTACAAATGCAGGAGCGAACTAATGACCACATTAGATGATCGTCCAGTAACCGAGCCGGTTAAGAGAAAGCCTCGCCGCTACAGCAAAGGTCAAGCATTTGTTAATTGGGTGACCAGCACCGATCACAAAACTATTGGATACCTATATCTAACAACTTCATTTGTTTTCTTTGGTTTAGCTGGACTCATGGCTCTTGGCATTCGTGCCGAGTTGGCTCAACCTGGTTTGCAGTTTGTTTCAAACGAGCAGTACAACCAGCTATTCACGATGCATGGCACAATTATGTTGTTCTTGTTCGCTACTCCATTATTCGTTGGTTTTGGAAACGTAATCATGCCGCTACAAATTGGTGCGCCAGATGTGGCTTTCCCAAGATTGAACATGTTGGGTTTTTGGCTTTTTCTATTCGGTGGAATCATCGTAGTTTTGGGCTTTTTCACTCCAGGTGGTGCGGCGGCATTTGGTTGGTTTGCTTATACGCCGCTATCAACTGCAACCTTTAGTCCCGGGGTTGGCGGTGATTTGTGGTTGATGGGATTAACGCTGAGTGGGCTTTCGACAATTTTGGGCGCGGTTAACTTCATCACCACGCTTTTGACTATGCGTGCACCTGGCATGACCATGTTTCGCACCTCAATCTTTACCTGGACTGTGTTTATCACCTCTGTCCTGGTACTTATTGCATTCCCAATCCTTGCTGCAGCTTTGTTGGGTTTGTTCTTGGATCGTAATTTCGGCAGTTTGATTTTTGATCCAGCTCATGGTGGTGCGATCCTATGGCAGCACTTGTTCTGGTTCTTTGGTCATCCTGAGGTTTACATTATTGCGCTACCATTCTTTGGTATCGCTTCTGAGATTTTGCCAGTATTTTCTCGCAAGCCAATTTTTGGCTATAAAGGTTTGGTTTATGCCACAATGGCAATTGCGGCGCTTTCAGTTGCAGTATGGGCACACCACATGTATGTAACTGGAGCGGTCTCGCTGTCCTTCTTTGCGTTGACCACCATGTTAATTGCAGTGCCAACGGGAGTTAAATTCTTTAACTGGATAGGCACAATGTGGCGGGGTTCAATTTCATTTGAAACTCCAATGCTTTGGACTCTTGGCTTTTTAACTACCTTCTTGTTGGGTGGCTTAACTGGAGTTATGTTGGCAGCACCTGCCATTGACTTCCATGTTTCAGATTCTTATTTCGTGGTGGCTCATTTCCATTACACCGTGTTTGGCACCGTGGTATTCATGATGTTTGCAGGTTTTTATTTCTGGTGGCCAAAGATGACCGGTCGCATGTTGGATGAAAAACTTGGCAAACTTCATTTTTGGCTACTTTTTATTGGTTTCCACACCACGTTCTTGGTCCAGCACTGGTTAGGTGCTGAAGGTATGCCGCGACGATACAGCGATTATTTGGCAAGTGATGGCTTCACTACGTTGAATGTGATTTCCTCCGTTGGTGCGGCAATTCTTGGTCTCTCGACACTGCCATGGCTTTATAACGTTTATAAGACTTGGCGATTTGCACCAAAAGTGACTTCTGATGATCCATGGGGTTGGGGAATGTCGCTGGAGTGGGCAACAAGTTGTCCGCCACCGCGTTATAACTTTGTTCAAATCCCACGAATCCGAAGTGAGCGACCAGCATTTGATCTGCACCACCCAGAGTATGGCGACGATCCGAACACCAATCCAAATCTTGCTGGAAAGAGTCATTAATGAAATCAACTGGTTTAATCTATTTAGTTGGTGCGCTGTTCTACTTTATTGTCACGGCAATATATTGGCTCTGGACCGGTGAAGTAGTTGGCACAACTGCGCTGCTACTGACCGGATTTTTGGCGGCATTAACCAGTTTCTATATTCTCTTCGCTTATCGACGAGTTGGCAATGGTCCTGAGGATATTGAAACAGCTGAAATTGCTGATGCCGATGCCGATTATGGTTTTTATTCACCAGGTTCATGGTGGCCACTGCCGGTTGCATTTAGCGCTGCGGCTATTGCGCTTGGCCTAATTTATGCAGTTTGGCTGCTGCTGTTGGGTGTTGTGGCACTACTGATTAGTTTGGGTGGTTGGACGCTGGAGTATTACCGCGGCCCTAGACTGCCTGAAGCTTAATGACTGTTAGTGCATTACTAGAAATTTGCTTTGCTAATTTGGCATTCAAGGTAGCGGCAGTTGCGGCGCCAACAAACAGCGGAAGAGCAGCACCTGCGCGCATAGGCAGCAATTTAGCCCCAACTTTTATCGCCACTCGCTCGGCTAATCTCTGATTCATGTTTTCGATAAAAGATTTTGGTTCAATTAAACTTTTGCTTGGAACTTGTTCATTTAGCAACGAGCTCAGTACGGTCAGTCGCCTTAGTTCAGAATCAGTTAACTCTAAGTCATGTAGGGCAGCCAGCAGCAGTACGTGATTGACGCTGGTTCGACCAAAGATATAAAGATCACTAGCAGTGCTACCAACAGTGCTGATAGTGCCAAAATATGGGGCAGCAGCAATCGCGCCCGTTAGTGCGCCAGTTGCTGTTACTTGAGCCAGGTATTTGACGCTGGCGCGCTGGCAGAGTTGATCAATACCAGCTCCTGGCAATTGCGCTCTTAACTGGGCAGCAGCTGCCCACGAGCGGGCATATTGCTCAGCTAAGGAAGCATTGCCGCCTCGGAGAAACAAGTTACCCAACTGTTTAATTGCCGCGTCTTTATCAATCACATCAGAATGGTAGATCATCAGTTTGATCAACCGGCTCCACCAGGGCAAGTGCTTTGGCTAGCGCATCTACCGCTACCGGTGCACTACTGATGATTTCGCCAGTGACCAAATCCACCTCAAGTCCATCTACCAATATCTCTTTAGTTGCCGGCGCGCTGACCCGTTGGTCGCACCAAGCGCTAACTGGACAACTAATGCAGGCCACACCAGGAGAAGCTGCAAATTCCTCATCATGATGGAGTTGATCAAAATTGATCGCTAACGCAGTGGTAGCGGCCAGTTGAATCGCTGGATCTGCCGCATCAAACTCAATGACCTGACCAGTTTCTGGCGTAAGGATTTCTAGTTCTACTGAGCCACTACCTGTGCTTGCCTGAATTCCAATCGCAAAAGCCACTTGCGGATAAAGTAATAAATACTCTTTTTGGGTAATCGCTGGCATAACTGAGGTGGTTTTTATCTCCCGCCATAATGGTTTTCCGGCACGATTGCCTAACTCATCAGCCCTGGTAGTGATCACGACATCTGCATCACAATCCCAAACAGTTCGAGTTTGTTCACTCACCAGATGTGTTTCAGCATGCTGAAATGGGCAAACCTGAATATGGCTGTTGATCCAATTGCGTGCTTGCGCTAAATAGTCTTGCGTCCAACCCAACTTGGTGGCAATTTCACCTAGCCCAGCATCGGGCAAATCGGCGCTGCTGCAGGCAATTTGCCGTTCATGGGCGGCCATGATCCATTCATGAACTGCATTGCCACGTGCAATTGCAGCATTTGATTCGAATGCCTTCTTGGGTAACTTAAGAACATAGGTCAAAAAGTATTGATAATTGCATCGCTGATACGAACTTAACATAGCGCGGGAGAGCGACTTGGAGATTTTTCCAGCAGTTGGCAGACCTAGAAAACCAGGGACTTTTGATATTTCTGGACAACTGATTCGAAATTTGCACTCGACACAGTTGTTGCCCGGCGTAAATTCTGGATTCGTTAAAAAATCCTGAACTATTGCTGGCATGCCACCAACAAAAGCTGCCGCAGATGCAGCATCACCACTAAATAAGGTGGCAGCTGAGCCATCTAAGCAGCCAATCTGACGGATTCGTACTCGCTGCGGTGGGCTGGTTGGTAGCGTTTGATGTGGCTCTGTCCAGCGAGCTAACGGTCCATCCGTGCTTGCACCGTTAAGCAAGATATTTACTGCTGCGATTAGTTGATTGCGATCTCGTGCTAGGTCGGCATCCCGATAACAGAACATCCGAAGCTCTCTAACTGACTTATCGGCATTTTGGTAATAGACCCCCCAGCTAGTTAATTCCAATCGGCGATTTTGATCACTGCTGATGCAAATAAAATCAGTAGTAGGTGTCATTACTAAATCTTCAGCTAAATCCTCTGCGGCAAAATCCTCAACTGCATTTAACGCATTTCGTACCATCATTTTCGCTGCAGTCAAACTTGGCTCAGTGGCGTTTTCACCTAATTCAGTGGAAAGGACTTGATCCAGATCAACAGGGGTGCGGGTCATCGCAAGCACTGCTCTTACTGCGCCTAATAGAAAAACTGCCCTGGGATCTTTTCGAGTTGCCCAGTCCCTTGCTTCCGGATATTTGCCAACATGAGCTTTTGCAACCTTTTCCATTTGGCAGCTGCCAGGTTCTGTCTTTAGTGCGGCAGAACTTATGCGGAGCAAAGCGTCAGAACCAGTGCTTCGCCATGGGGATTCCCAGATTGGCAATTCAGTTAGATTGATCATTATTCGCTCAGTTCTAACGGCAGAAAATCAGGATCTGCTGCCTCGATCGTGGCCGCAGACACTTTTCGCTGTAACCCAGTTTGGCTTAGCAGATTTTGTGATGCTGCCGAACCTGGTATCGGCGCAGATTTCTGTTGAGTAGGGCATACCGGTTTAAATGGACAGTAATTACAAAGACGCGATGGCTGAGCAAGCCACTGGCCAGATTGCATTGCTGTGTCAATCTCGGCTCTGGTTTGGATCAACACTTCAGTTACTCGAGCAATGGCTGCTGGATAAACCGGGCGCCGTACTGCTTGCTTGTCGGGCAGGAACAGTAGTTCAACCTCTTCGACACCTGGGTCGGATCCACTATTAATTGCGGCCGCATAAAACAGTACTTGCTGGACATAGTCATCAAGCGGAGCGCCAGAGGGTTTCTTACCAGTTTTGTAATCAGTTACCCGATCAATTGGCTGACGCGTTCTTCGATCCAATCGGCCATGAAACAACACGCCACTTAATTCGGCATCTATATCAGTTTCGATATCAGCTATGGCAACATCGATTTGCGTTGGTTTTTCCAATTCAAAGTAGCCAGTGAGGGCGAGATCTGCACGCTTACGCACATCGTCACGATTTGCGCCTCGACCCAGATGTTCATATTCGGGTTTGAGTAGCAGTTCCTTTCCGACATTTCCCATAATCGCCCAAGCATTTTCAAAACTTCGATCCGGCGCAGGTAATCGGTACAGGCCTTCTAAGGTGTCGTGCACAATGGTGCCAGCCGCCAGCGCTGGGGTAGGTGGCTCACGCCAACCGAGTAAATATGAGAACCAATATCGCAAGCCACATTTGCGAAAAGCCGAGATCTGAGTTGGCGAGAGGCGGGCGCTGGGGTTTCCTGCTTCAGCCATCTCAACAGCGACCAAAGTAGGTGGGTAAGAATTTGTTGCAGTCATAGCGGCTCACTTAATTTTTGGTAAGCCTAAAGTACGCGCTAAGTCAGACAATTGCTAGCGATTGAGCAGAGTTTTTTATTTCTTCAATTCGATTTGCTAGATAGCGTTAACTGCAATTGGTCCCAACGGGCAATTTCGCAGCCATTAGTTCTGGTAAAGGTGCGATTAACTCGTTGGCCAGCCCAGCGACCAGTTACTTTGGCAACTTCCGCACCACCATAAATTTGGGTGCACGCCTCTAATTTGGGTGGTTTCACAAATGGTTCAGTTGCCACCCTTATCTCTTGACATGCCAGTTTTGCTGCTGGATGAGTGCCACCAGCGGGGCGGCAGGTCAGCTGCCAAGTTACTGGCTTTGCTGAAGCAGATTTTTGAAAAGTGATAGTTAGTCGGTAATTTGCATTTGCATCTGCTGGTGCAGTGGTTAGTAACAATATTGCAAATACTAACGATGACAGAAGTTTTTTCATCAGATCCGCTCTGGTTGGGTATTACCTGATTCAGCAATCGCTTGCCGAATATTAACTCGAGTGAATAGTAACCCACCAACAACAAAGAACACGATGAGCGCCAGAATTGAAGTGCGATAACTACCAGTTAAGGTCAGGCTCAAGCCAAATAAGAAAGTGCCGAGCCATGATGTGCCACGCTCAGCAATTTCATACACCGCAAAATATTGTGCTTCCTGTGACCTTGGAATCATTTGACTAAAAATTGATCTAGAGAGCGCCTGCGATCCACCTAGCACAAGTCCGATTAGGGCCGCAAGCAAGTAATAACTAACTGCAGCTTGGGCGGGGACAAAGTAAGCAGCAATTACCGCAAAGGTCCAGATGATAAGTGATGTCAACAATACATTTCGGCTGCCAAAGATTGCCGCAAGTTTTCCTAGCAACAATGCGCCAATTAGTGCGACAAACTGAACAATCAATATTGCAACAATCAAGTCAGACTGGGGCAGCAGTAACTCAATTGCAGCATAAGTGCCAGCGAGCGCAATTACGGTTTGAATACCATCGTTATACAACAGATAGGCAATTAAGAATTTTAAAGTTTGTGGATACTTTCGCGCCGATTTAGCTGTTTGCACTAACTCACTTAGTGTGACTCTAATTGCCGCTGCGCCAATTTTGCCTTGATCGCGGTTAAGGCCAATCAACCCTTTCAGCGAAACCAAAGTAAACAATAGCCACCAGGCGCCAGCGCTAACTAATGAAATTCGAACCGCGGCTGATTCGGGTAACCCAATTGATTCGGCAGATAAAAATAATGCCACGTTTGCCAGGAGTAAACTTCCGCCGCCAAGATAGCCAAGCCCCCAACCTTTGGATGAAACTGCATCGCGCTCATCTGGTGAAGCAATATCTGGTAGATAAGAGTTATAAACCACAATTGATGAGCCAAATGCAACATTTGCTATCACTAATAGCGCAGCACCTAATTGATAAGTGTCTGCTGAGATGAAATACATCAACATCGTTGATAGTGAACCTAAAAGCGCAAAAAACCCGAGTAGATTCGTTCGCCTTTTAACGTGATCCGCCAGTGCGCCAACAATGGGTAGCGTGACTACTTGCAATAAAACCGAAAGTGAGATGGTGTAAGGGAATAGACTTTCCGCAGCCATTGGTATACCTAATACGGTTATAAATCCGTCAGCATCAGATTTGGCTTGAGCCAATTCAGTCAGATAAGGACCAAGAAATACCGTAACAACCGTGGTAGAAAACGCTGAGTTAGCAAAGTCATAAAAATACCAAGAGCGCTGGGTCCGAGTCGATCTCATGACCTAAGTTTGGCGAAAAACCCCAAACTTTTCGCCCCAATCGCCAGAATTAGTGACTTTTTGTTGGACTTGGCAGGTCTTTTGCAATCTCAATGCCATAGTCCGCCGCTTCTTCCAACTCATGCACCGTATGAGCTTTGGCTGCAGTTAACTCAGCCGCAGTTGGCATTGGCACCTGATCCACGTACCACCAACGGTTGAGTCTATGTTGCAATTTCTTTGCCCAAAGGTGAGGAGTTTTTACGCCGTTTTCATCCTGCTCAGCCGGTGGTGGCAGCATTGGCAACTCAGTTCGAGCCAGCAGCACTGCCTTTACCTCATCAGATAGCGGTTCATGTACTTCAATAAATTCACCGCTTGGCAATCGCAGCAATCGGCCAGTTGGATCGCCGTGTAGCAATCGCTCTCGATCTTTGTGCTGCAAGGACAGGCAGATGCGTTTTGTTATCACAAATGCGATTGGTGGCACCACGATAATTAGCACTCGAACAGCTCGAGTCATGTCGTTGATCGACAAACTGAGCATCTGCGCAATGATGTCATTTCCGCCGGAGATCCATAGGAATCCGTAGAAGGTCAACGACATTACGCCAAGAGCAGTTCGGTTTGGATTGTTGCGTGGTCGCTCTAAGATGTGGTGATGCCGCTTATCGCCAGTGATCCATTGCTCAATCCATGGATAAAATGCAAGTAGCGTAAACATGATGCCAGGTACTACTACGGCTGGAATCAAGATATTAGGGGAGAGGGTAAAGAGTCCGGGAACGGTAATTTCCCAGTTTGGCATGATTCGAGTGCCGCCATCAAGCCAACCGATATACCAGTCCGGCTGTGAGCCAGCAGTGACTTGATCTGGCATGTAAGGACCATATTTCCAAATTGGGTTAATAGTCACCAAGCCAGAAATTAATACTAAGAAACCAAAGACGATAAAGAAGAAGCCACCTGCTTTGGCCATGTAAACCGGAAGTAATGGATATCCAACAACATTGTTGTTGGTGCGGCCAGGACCTGGGTATTGGGTGTGTTTCTGATACCAAACCATCATTAAGTGCGCGGTAATTAGCGCCAACATGATTCCTGGAATGATCAAAACGTGCAAGGTGTAAAGACGTGGAATGAAATCGACACCGGGGAATTCGCCACCAAAGACCAAGAATGACACGTAAGTGCCAATAACAGGTATTGCTAGTGCAATGCCAGATGCAATTCGCAAACCAGTTCCACTTAGTAGATCGTCAGGCAATGAATAACCAGCAAATCCCTCAAAAATTGCTAGCACTAGCAAGCCAACACCAATTACCCAATTTAGTTCGCGTGGCTTTCTAAATGCGCCAGTGAAGAAAACGCGAAGTAGGTGAACTGAGATTGCAGCTACGAAAAGCAGCGCACCCCAGTGATGCACCTGGCGCATTAATAGACCACCGCGAACATCAAATGAAATTTCTAAGGTAGATGCATACGCTTCAGTCATCTTAACACCCTTTAACGGGACATAAGAGCCGTCATAGAGAATTTCAGCCATGGACGGTTTGTAAAAGAAAGTTAGATAAACGCCGGATAACAACAAAATGATGAATGAGTAAAGCGCGATTTCACCAAGCATGAATGACCAGTGATCTGGAAACACTTTTTTCATGTTCCGCTTGATAAAGCCAGATGTACCTAGGCGTTCATCTAAAAACTTAACACTGCCATCGATTGATTTATCAACCGGTCCGCGAGTTACGTTGTTGCTCATCCACGCTCCCAGAAACTAGGTCCAACAGGTTCTTGGAAATCCGATAACGCCACTAAATATCCCTCTTCATCAACACCAAGCGGTAACTGTGGCAAGCGACGTGCGGCAGGGCCGAACACCACATTGCCCGAATCAGCTAAATCAAAGGTGGATTGATGGCAAGGACATAGCAAATGATGGGTGCGATGTTCATAAAGCGCAATCGGACAACCCACGTGAGTGCAGATCTTGGAATAAGCCACGATTCCTTGGTAGTCCCAACCTTCACCCTGTGAGGTACGAAGTTGTTCAGGCGTCATGCGCACGACCAAGATTGAAGTTTTCGCGCGGGCATTGAGATTGTGGTTTTCTTCTTCCCACTCTTTCAAATTTTCCGGGTGAGCAGAAACTAACGAGCCAACTGAAAAGTCTTCTGGTCGAAGATATCTTCCAGTTGGGTCAGTTACTAATCTAATGCCTTTAGCCCAAATAGTTTCGCGCAGTTCATTTTGCGGCATTGGTCCAAAATCCAGCGCCAGCACCACAGCCGGAAGTGGTAGCACCGCAAGTGCGGTAAGAAGTGACCGACGCACAATCTTTCGTGTGGCAAAACCTGACTCAACACCACCTTCACGAATTTCTTGCATGACTGATTCGCGAATCTGCTTACTTGATGCGTATGGATGTCGCTCTTGCACTACTTCATCATCTGGCATTAATTTGCGAGCCCAGTGAATTGCGCCAGTTCCAATTAAGAATACAGCGAGGCCGAGCGTGATTCCAAGCGCTAAGTTTGAAGCTGAAGTAACTCCTGGTCCTGGAACTCGAATGTACAAATCAACCGGGATTGCAAAAAACGAAACCATCGCAAGTACCGTGAAAACTGCAGAAAGTAAAAACATGATGGAAACTTGGCGTTCGGCTCGAGCTGCTGCAATCGGGTCAACATCAGCCCGACGAAGCACATGCAGTGGAAGCTGAGTATTAGGCAGATTAACTTCAGTGCTTGATTGCGCGACTGGAACTACTTCGTTGGTGGTTTCATTATTTTCGCCGTGGCTCATTTAGCTTTAACTCCAATCCAGATTGCAACAAGTAGTAACGCACCAATTCCAACGGTCCATAGGAATAAACCTTCCGCAACCGGACCATATCGACCTAATTCAAATCCACCTGGGTTAGGTGAGTCTTTGAGAAATTCGATGTAAGCAATCACTGCTTGCTTCTCTTCTACCGTCAATGTTTGATCATTAAAGATAGGCATTGCTTGTGGTCCAGTTATCATTGCTTCATAAATTTGTTGTGGTGTTGCCAGCATCAAGGTTGGCGCATATTTACCTTCAGTTAAGGCGCCGCCGCGACCAGAGAAAGAGTGGCATTGAGCACAGTTTGCTCGGAAAAGTTCGCCACCCTTAGCTAAATCAGCGCCAGCCCAATTAAGTTGTGCTGCAGTTGGAATTTCTGGCCCAGGACTTAACGAGGCAACGTATGCTGCCAACTGCAGTGTTTGTTCTTCGGTGTATTGCGGGGCTTTGCGCATTACTTGTGCGCCTGGAGCTGCCATCGGCATCCGCCCACTGGAAACTTGGAAATGAACTGATGCGGCACCAACACCGATTAACGTTGGACCGTCAGAATTACCTTGTGCATTTAAACCGTGGCAAGTAGCACAACCGGTGGCAAAGAGTCTCTTACCAGCATCAATACTGGCTGGGTCATTCATGATCGCAGCTGCGTCTACCGAACTTCTTGCTAACTGATTTGTTGCTGTTGCACCAACAGTGTAGATACCACTAGTGATGATCAGCCCCAACAGCATTACTACAAAAATGGCTGCTGGATGTTTTCGGAATCTGCTGATTCCTAACGTTTTTGATCGGTTAGCCACAAGTTCCTCTCAATTACTTAAGTAAATAAATAGCAGCAAAAAGCGCAATCCAAACTACATCGACAAAGTGCCAGTAATACGAAGCAACTACTGCGAAGGTAACTTGGCCATGCGTAAATCTTCTGGTTTGATAACTACGCAACAAGACATACAAGAATGCAATTAAGCCTCCTGTTACGTGAAGCGCGTGAAAGCCAGTTGTTACATAAAACATTGAGCCATAAGGATCTGATGAAATCAACAAGCCCTTATGCACTAATTCAGCGTATTCAAAAACTTGACCAGCGATAAAGACTGAACCCATCATGAAAGTGATAACGGTCCAGCGCCGGAACAACTGCACATCGCCACGTTCAGCTGCAAACACACCAAGTTGAGCGGTAACTGAAGAAAGCACCAAGATAGTTGTGTTGGCGGCAGCAAATGGAACATTTAATAACTCAACACGTTCCGCCCATAGTTCCGGGCTAACCGAGCGAGCGGTGAAAAACATGGCAAACAACCCGGCGAAGAACATCAACTCGCTGGCCAGCCAAACAACAGTGCCAACAGCTACTTTTGAGGGGCGGGCCGGATGCGTGGTAGGGGCGGTGGCGGTGGTCATTGGGGTATCTTGCCACCAAACTCGGAGTATGAGGGGGATGGTTCGGTCTTTGAGGCGCGGATTGTTAGAAATTTAACACTGACCGCTAGGCTCAGCAGGTCGATAAATAGCAAAAACAGCAGATAATTAGCGCAGGAAAGGCCAATGCATGCAGGAATCCACAACTTCTCTGGCGATTTTGGTATACAGCCACGATGGTGCGTTTCGTCGCGACGTGGCAGCCGCACTTGGCCGCCGGCCGGCTACCGATCTGCCATTGGTTGAACTTACTGAAGTTGCTACTGCGCCGATGATTTGGCAACTGCTAGAAAAGCAGCTGTTCGATTTAGTGATTGTTGATGCTGACGCAACACCAGCTGGCGGATTGGGGATTGCCCGTCAGGCAAAAGATGAATTGTTTAATTCACCACCGTTTTTGGCTGTGATTGCGCGATCGCAAGATGCTTGGTTGGCAACCTGGTCGAAAGCAGAAGCTGTCGTGCCAAAACCACTTGATCCGTTTGTGCTCGCTGAAACTGTAGCAACTTTGTTGCGAAAAAAAATTGCTATCGCTAATTAATTCGGATGCAGATCTCTGACTTAATTGAGCAAGTTGAATCTCATCACGATTTAGACCAAGAAACAGCACGCTGGCTGATGAGCCAGATTATGGATGGAAACCTTAATCCACAATTGGTTAAACAAGTAATTCTTGGCTTAAAAGCAAAAGGTGAATCAGCAAGCGAAGTTAATGGATTTGTAGCTGCCATGATGGAGCGAACTTCGCCAATTGAGTTAAATCAAGTTTCACTAGACATAGTGGGAACTGGCGGCGATCAGCTAGGGTCGGTAAATATCTCATCGACTGCAGCAATAATTGCAGCTGCAGCTGGTGCTGTTGTAGTTAAGCATGGCAATAGAGCTGCAAGTAGCAAATCAGGATCTGCTGATGTCCTTGAGGCACTTGGCATCAAATTAGATTTAACTGCAGCACAGGTTAAGCACTGTGTATCTGAAATTGGGATTGGTTTTTGTTTTGCACCACAATTCCACCCTGCTATGAAAAATGTTGCACCAATCAGAAAAGAGATTGGTGTTCCAACAATATTTAATATTTTGGGACCGCTAGCAAATCCAGCCCAACCAACAGCGATGTTAGTTGGAATTGCGGATTCGAGTAGAGCAGAACTAATCGCAACTGCGCTGGGAGACCGCGGTGTAGCTGGATTTATTGCGCGCGGTGATGATGGGCTAGACGAGATTACGCTCACAACTAGTACAACGCTTTGGCAATTTGAAAATAAGCAGCTGACGAAAACTAAATTTGATCCCACCAGCTATGGCGTGAATTTGGTGAAAATAGCGGAATTATTAGGTGGCGATGCAACTGAGAATGCCGAATATCTGCGCCAAACCTTGAATCCCGATGTTGATACTCCGAAAATTGATGCCATCCGATCAGCTGCGGTGTTGAATGCCGCTGCTGGTCTAGTTTCCTATTGGCTTAAATTAGGTGAAGTTGAAAAAGCGGTTTCGGGGGAAGACTGGATGCGAGCCATCGATGCCGCATCTACTGCAATTGCAACTGGTGCGGCAATGCAAAAATTAACTAACTGGCAGCAGTTCTGCGCTAGTCTCAATTAAATGTCGGATATCTTCTAGATTAAGCAGTAGCTCCGCCTCGCCAATTGCCGCAGGTGCATCATCGTAATTTGCCAGTGATTTAGCGGGCAAAATGCCGCGCAGCTCAACCTGCTCAGCAGAAAGTAAGAGCGCCGCAACTAATTCGGATATTTGGGCGGCGTGAGGAGTTGTGCCGGCTGCCACCAACCTGCCATATCTAATTACATGTACTTCATGGCCTTGCTCAGAAGTTGTAGTTGAAACCACTTCTGGCAATGAAACGATTTTGCGCAATTGATTAATTCGCAGGACTGCTCGATTAAACCCTAGTAGCAAGTCCTTTAGTCGCTGCGCTTCTTCAAATCTTTCAGCGGCAGCATGTTGTTTAATTCGATTCATCACAATCTCATCTATTTCGTTAGTTTCATTTATCATGATGTTTTGCACTCGTTTGATGGCAGATAGGTATTCAGCAGTTGATTCGCTTTGGCAAGGAGCTGAGCAGTGCTGCATTTCGCCGCGAATGCAACCGGGATGATTTGGTCGTTCGACCAACTTGCTTAGGCAATCACGTAACTTAAATTGATCATTAATGAAGTCACGCAGTTCATCTGCCATAAATTTCTTAGTGAAAGGACCAACTGCCGGCTGATCTAATTGTGGCGGAGTTTTACTCACAATTAATCTTGGAAGTTGCTCAAAAGTAAAATATAACCACCAGATCTTCTCTGGATTTCGAGCTACCCGATTAGCTGGTGGGCGATATTGCGCGATTAATCGCAGTTCTCTGACTCGAGCCTCAAGTGCGGTTGTGCAAGTAACTGTGCTCACCGATGCCGTAATTGCGATGGCATCTCGAACTTGCTTTCGGGTTTCACTCCTAGTGAAGTAACTTTTCACCCGTTTTTTTAGATCTCGACTCACGCCAACATAAAGCACTGTTCCCTGCGGATCCTTGAACAGATAGCAGCCAGGTTGGCTTGGGATATTTTCAGCAAGTTTTGCTTTTGCTCGAATCTGTTCAGGCAGTTTTGGGGTAGCTTCTTGAAGATCAGTTAATTCTGTTATCCCTAATCGACCAAGCCGCTCTAGCAAGGCATGAAACACTTCTACCGTGGCTTGTGCATCTGCTAGTGCTCGGTGATTTGGCGTAACTGACGTACCAAATCGTTGCGCCAAGGTGGCAAGCTTTCGGTTTCGAACTTCATCTTTGCCCAACGCAACTTTGGCTAAATTGACAGTATCTAAGGCTTTTGGCAGTGGCCAGATATAGCCATTTCGAATTGCGGCGGTTTTCAAGAAACCAATGTCGAATCTCGCATTATGAGCAACTGGAATTGTGCCGGACATAAACTCAAAGAAACTTGGTAGTACTTCAGCTATTTTGGGGGCATCAATAATCATGCTGGTAGTAATTCCAGTTAACACCTCGATTTGGATAGGGATCGCAACGCCCGGATTGATCAAGGTTTGAAACTCGCCAATAACTTCGCCGCCTCGAACTTTAATTATTCCAATCTCCGTTATGGCATCGGTTTCCGGACTGCCACCAGTGGTTTCGATATCTAATACGGCAAAAGTGACCTCGGCCAGGGGGATGGCAAGGTCATCAAACGAAATTTGTTGTTGCACTGGGCGAATGTAATACCAGAATCTGACATCGAATTAAGTACGCTCCGGGGGTGAGTATTCCTAATTTGCCAGATGCGAAGTCCAGATGGCGCTGTAGTCGATGTGGAAATTTAACTAGGTTTGACGTGCTGCGCATGCAGCGGGCAAATGAGTTTTGGCATTTTGATCTCTCTGGCGAACCACAAATTGAAGAACGTGATGTCACGTCAGATGAGATAATTGAAGTTAAATGCCGATGGTGCGGAACAGGTGCAGCAGTTGATTTGGTGCCTAGAATTGATGAAAACTGATTGTGAGTAATTCCGTTGCCGTAATGGGTACTGGGTCATGGGGAACAGCATTTGCAAAGGTGTTGGATGAGAATCAACAACGAGTTAATTTCTGGGGAAATAGCATCCAGGTAATTAATGACATTCAGTCATCAGGTACTAATTCCAAATATTTCTCAAACATTCATTTTTCCCAAAGAGTTTCCGCCACATCTGACCCAGAGATTGCACTTAGAGAAGTCCAGCTTGTTGCGATAGCTGTGCCAATGCAACGGTTACGCTCTAATCTAGAAATTTGGGCGAAACATGTTCCGTCAGATGCCATTATTTTGAGTTTGATCAAGGGGATTGAGCACAATTCTGGAAAGCGAGTTAGTGATTTAGTTGCCGAGTATTTACCTAATCCATTTAGCGTTCTGAGCGGTCCAAATTTGGCCGCTGAAATTGCTGATAATCAAATTGCAGCTGCAACAGTTGCAGCAATTGATGAGTCAATTGCGATTTCTGTGCAAGAGATCTGTTCATCAAACTCGTTTAGACTATTTCGCAGTCAAGATGTGATTGGAGTAGAAATAGCAGGTACCACAAAAAATATTATTGCGTTAGCGACCGGAATTGTGATTGGCCTGGGTTTAGGCGAGAATGCCCAAGCAGCAATCATGACCCGAGGTTTAGCCGAGATGGCAGCAATAGGTATTGCTGCTGGCGGTAAACGTGACACTTTTTTGGGCTTAGCGGGAATTGGTGATTTGATTGCAACTAGCCAATCGCCACACTCAAGAAATAGAAGTTTTGGTGTGTTGTTAGGACAAGGGCATTCAGTCCTAAGTGCAAAAAATGAAATTGGCCAAACCGTTGAGGCGATGCAATCAACTCAACCAATTCTGACTTTAGCAAAAGGTCACAATTTATCAGTGCCAATTATTGAACAGGTTGCCAAAATACTCGCAGGATCGAGCCACGCAGAGAGCATCCTAGAAATATTTGATACCAATAAACATGAAATAGAACACTATTAGTAAAACTAAATTGTATTCAAAATTTCTTGTAATTTATAATTACTATTAATTTCAGCTGCGCTACGTAATAATGAAATAGGTGTCCTTCGGCGTAGCAAGTCATCTGGCTTTGTAACATGTTCGCTGTTTGCAATGTGCCGTAATTCGCCAACAGTAAAATCTAACCCAGCAAAAACTAACTCTGCTTCTGTTGGGTGTTCTTGCCACCGCAAAGCAATCGTAAGAGCCGCAGCACCATGTCTACGCCAAAGTCCTTGGGAAACCTGATGAGCAGAAGCTGGCTGAAATTGCTTTACCGATTCAATTAATTCTCTTGGAATATCTATCGAGGGTTCGCCAATCCAAGAAACTTCCGGTTTAGTTCTAATTCCAAGTTTTTCGATTAACTCAACTACTTCGTACCCAACGTTTATGCAATCTGTTAGTTTTCCACCAAAGATTGAGATAGATTTTAGGTCAGGTTTGAGTTCAACGACATGCTTGCGAGATAGCGAAATCCAATCAACATCGTCAAGAGTTGCAGCGTTGGTTACCACTAAAGGCCTTACGCCACAACGCTCAGAAATTATGTCGGCTTTGGTCAGAGGGGTAGCTAAATTGAGGCATCGGTTTGCTTGGGCCAGAAGAAAATCTCGATCTTCATCAGTAACTTTCACATCAGCGGTTGCAGCTGGCGTATCGGTTGTGCCAATTACGGTTCGATCATGCATCGGAAGTACATAGAACAATCGACTTTTATCGTCAAAGAAAGCAAAAACTTTGCCATTTGTTTCAATGTGCGGGACAATCAAATGCACACCTTTTGAAATCACAATTTGATTCTCAGTTGGAATTCTAAATTCATCATTAATCACCCGGGTGTAAGGTCCGGTGGCATTAATTAAACTCTTGGCAGTTACTTCAAATTTTCGCTTCGTTACTTTGTCTTCAATTGTCACTTGCCAACCTGTATCAGTGGGTTTGGCATCAGTAACTTCAGCGTAATTGAGGACCTTGGCGCCCAACTTGGCCCCAGTTTTCACAAACTCATAAACAAATCTTGCATCGTTATCAAGCAAGATAGCATCATTGTATTGAATTGCGCCGTTCACCGAATCTAGATTCAGCAATGGATTCAATTTACGTATTTGGGTAGTACTAAAGATTTGAGGAGACTGTGTCTTAAATCGTCCCATGAACCAATAGGCAAGTGAACCTAAATATCCCAAAATTCGACTAAACGGTGAAGTCGGACCGATTACCGCAAAAAACGGAATTTCTTTCACCCTATTTGGATATCTCTCAAGTAGTTGATTGCGCGAGCGACATAGTGCCCAAACTAAGGAGAACTCATAATCTTGTAAATACTTGATGCCACCCCAAATCATGTTTGAGGATTCCTGACTTGTCATGCTCGCAAAATCATTTGCTTCAATTAGTGCAACCGATACACCATGCGCGGCAAGTGCAGCTGTTGAAACAGCACCGTTAATTCCACCACCAATTACGATGGCGTCGATTTCTTCGGATAATGCCGCTATGGTTTGGTCACGATTGAGCACGGGCATAGCCTAGAGATCGATTTCACAATTTGATTTAGGTTAATGTTACGGCTAGGTGAGGGATTGGTAACGCGTAAATAACGAGCTTGGTAACAAACCGATAACGAGTCCGATGGGGTGAGTGGTCTTGGGTATTTTGGCTATTGATGCAGGCACTACTGGCGTTACGGCCTTGGTTATCGGCGAGCACGGCGAGGTTTTAGCACGCGGCTACGCCGAATTTACCCAACACTTTCCGCAACCAGGATGGGTTGAGCACGATCCAGATGAGATATGGCAAGCGACGCTCTCAGCAGTTGGAGCGGTTATTGCCACCGTCGGCGCAGGTGACATATCTGCGGTTGGCATAACAAATCAGCGCGAAACTGTAATGATTTGGGATCGACAAAATTTCAGCGGCCCACGACGTGGCATCGTTTGGCAAGATCGGCGCAGCTCGGATTTAGTTGTGGAATTGCGACACACTGGAATTGAAGCCATGGTGCGGGAAAAGACTGGCTTGGGATTAGATCCTTACTTTTCATCAACAAAATTCTTGTGGCTAGCTCGAAATGAAAAGGACATTTGGCAAGGAGTGGTTTCAGGAAAGTATGCGGTTGGAACGGTTGATACGTTCTTGATTGCACGTATGACTAAAGGCAAAGTTCACGTTACTGACGCTTCTAATGCGTCCCGCACTCAACTACTCAATTTAAAGTCAGGGAATTGGGATGATGAGCTATTGGCAATCTTTGAAGTACCCAGAGATGTATTGCCTGATGTTGTCGCTTCGTATGGTGTGGTTGGCACTACTGATCCGGTTGAATTTCTTGGCTTGAGTTTGCCAATTGCTGGAATTGCGGGCGATCAGCAGGCAGCACTATTTGGCCAGGTAGCATTTGATATTGGTGATAGTAAGTGCACATATGGCACTGGGTCGTTTATTTTGTACAACACTGGATCAGAGCTGCGAATTTCTGACCGCGGTTTGTTAACCACAATTGCGTGGCAGGAACCAAATGGAAATATAACTTACGCCTTAGAAGGCGCGGTATTTGTCACTGGTGCAGCCGTGCAATGGTTGCGAGATGGTCTTGGCATCATCAAGAGTGCGGCTGAGATCGAGGCATTGGCCAGCAGTGTTGAGACAACAGATGGTGTGGTTTTTGTGCCAGCGCTTTCTGGTTTAGGAGCGCCATATTGGGATCCCTATGCCCGCGGTTCAATTCACGGTATTACTCGGGGCACTACCGCGGCTCACATTGCTCGCGCCACCTTAGAAGCAATTGCATTTCAGGTACGCGATGTGGTTGAAGCGATGGTTAAAGAAACTAATCAACCACTGGCACAATTGCGAGTTGATGGTGGGGCCGCAATTAATAATTTATTGATGCAGATGCAAGCGGATATTTTGAAGGTTCCTGTTGTCCGGGGGACGAGCTTAGAAACAACTGGAATTGGTGCCGCCTACTTAGCTGGTTTGGGAACTGGGGTGTGGGCCGATAAGGACGAACTTAGAATCAGCATTTCAATTGATCGCGAATTTAGTCCCGCAGCTCGTGATGAGTGGGAATATGTTCGATGGCAACGAGCTGTGCAACGATCGCAGAATTGGGTAGAGCGGGGAAGAAATTGAATACAATCAAGCCAGAACGGAATTTAGCGCTGGAGTTGGTTCGAGTTACTGAAGCCGCAGCGTTAGCAGCGGCACCGTGGGTGGGGCGGGGCGACAAAAACAATGCGGATGATGCAGCGGTTAAAGCAATGCGTTTTATTTTGTCTTCCATTGATATTAATGGCACCGTTGTAATTGGTGAAGGTGAAAAAGATAATGCGCCGTGGCTCTACAATGGCGAACAGGTTGGAAATGGCTCTGGGCCATTAGTTGATGTTGCGGTAGATCCAATCGATGGAACTTCGCTAACTGCAAATGGACAACTAAATGCAATTTCAGTAATTGCCATTGCAGATCGAGGGAGTATGTTTTCGCCAAAGTCAATTTTTTACATGGACAAAATAGTTGTTGGGCCTGATGCAACAGATGCCATAGAAATTGATGCACCTGTTCTACATAATTTAACTAGAGTCGCTAAAGCTAAATCTAAGCGGCTTTCCGATATCACCGTGATGGTGCTCAATCGACCACGAAATCAAAAAATTATTCAGGACATCAGGGCTGCTGGCTCACGAATTAGATTAATTCAAGATGGCGATGTGGCAGCTTCAGTGATGGCGGCACGGCCGGAGACCGGAGTTGATTTACTAATGGGAATTGGTGGTACGCCCGAAGGAGTGATTGCAGCTTGCGCGCTAAAAACTCTAGGCGGCAGCATGCAAGGTCGCCTAGCCCCGCAGCTTCCAGAAGAAGTTGCTGCGGCTAAAAATCAGGAGCTAGATATATCGCAAGTTTTGTTAATTGATGATTTAGTGAAGTGCGAGAACGCATTTTTTGCAGCAACTGGAATCACTGATGGCGAATTGTTAACCGGAGTTAGATACCAGGCTGCTGGTGCCACTACTGAGTCAATTGCGTTACGGGCGCGAAGTGGCACAGTTAGACGCGTTTTAGGCGAACACCGATCCGAAAAATTGGAGGGATTGCTGGGTTCCATTTAGTTGTCAGTGGGGTCAGTTAGCCTGCTGTTATGGAATTGAACCCTAACGTCAACCCGCCAGCTGTACTGCGCATTGATTGCGACAGTTGCCAAGTTCGATTTATCGAATGTAATGATTGTGTTGTTGCTGCCTTAATTGGGGCTCCTACTGAATTATCTAGTGACGATCTTGAATCAATTGCAGTTTTGAGTAAATCGGGTTTGGTATCACCGTTGCGATTAGTCCTGCCAGAACAAACTACGGAATCACAATAACGGCAGTTCCCACCTGAGCAAATTCATACAATGCTTTGGCATTGGAGAGCCGTTGTCGAACACAGCCATCGGAGAGTGGTGTGCCCAATTGGTCTTCAGTTTGGGCAAAGGTGCCATCTTTGAGTTTGGGGATGTCGTGAAAACCAATATTTGCAGTTTTTCCACGGTCAAATCTCACCATGTAATTCATGGTTGCATTACCCAAATATGAAGTAGTGGTTCTAGATTTTGAGAAGACCTTGTAAATGCCAGGTCGATGATGATAGTCAAACCTTGAACCAGATACTAAATAGGATTTAATCCAGCCTTCAGACTCATTTATTAACCAAACGCGCTGAAGTGAGAGATCAAAAATTATTCGATTACCATACTCGGCACCTGTCATGGGAATGGCGGCAGCGCTGGATGGCAGCCAGCACATCGCTGCCACAAGAGCAATCGCAAATTTCCTCACTGGGACATAATAAAAGCAGTTCATTAGAAATGATGCGCTGCAAAGGGACTAAATTAGTCCGGTGTCTCGAACCCTGGTCATCACAAATGATTTTCCGCCTCGCAAAGGTGGAATTCAGACATTTGTTTCACAATTGCTAACGCAACTGTATCCGCAGTCGGTAGTGGTTTATACCTCAAATTGGTCTGGGGCAGCTGAATATGACCAAAACCTGCCCTACCCGGTGATTCGAATTAAGTCATCAATCCTGCTGCCAACTCCGCGCCGGTTGCGTGAAATTAAACGAGTAATCCGAAAGTATGAATGCGATCAAGTTTTATTTGGCGCACTAGCGCCACTGGGTCTGTTAAGCAAGTCTTTAAAACGAAACGGGATATCAAACATCGTTGCGATCACTCATGGTCATGAGGCAGGTTGGGCCAAAATTCCATTACTGCGACTACTTCTTAAATTAAGTGCCAAAAATGTTGATGTGATCACATATTTAACTCAATACACTAAAGATCAGATATCGCCTTTATTGAATAAAGAATCAAAATTAATTCAGCTAACACCTGCTGTTGATCCGAACCAATTCATGCCATTAGAGGATGCTGAGAAAGAACAATTAAGGAATAAGTACGATCTCGCTGATAAATTGGTTTTACTGGGCCTATCAAGGCTTATGCCACGAAAAGGTTTTGATTCAGTTATTTCTGTTTTGCCCTCACTGCTGAAAGAATTTCCAAACCTTACTCTTGTAATTGCAGGCGGCGGTCCTGATCAAGCGCGTCTAACTAAGTTAGTACACAAATTGAATCTGAATGATCACGTAAAATTTTTGGGATCTATCCCATACCAAGAGTTGCCAGATATTTATAATTTAGCTGACGTGTTTGTGATGCCATGTCGAAGTAGAATTGCTGGGCTAGATATTGAAGGTTTTGGCATTGTTTATCTTGAAGCAGCAGCAACGCAATTACCGGTATTGGCAGGGAATAGCGGGGGTGCGGTTGAAGCAGTAATTCCAGGTGTTACTGGTGAATTAGTTGATAAGAATAATTTGTTTGCTGAAATTCATAAATTGCTCAGCAGCAAACAGATACGCGAAGATTATGGTCGAGCGGGCCGCAATTGGATTATTCAGAATTTTTCAATTATTGCTCGGGGAGAAACATTGCAAAGGGCATTGGAGCGACGATCTAAATGACAACTTCATCATCCGCCAGCGCTGAGATATCTGCCAGCGCAACCAATGTCATTCGAGTGTTATTGGACTTTGATAAATATCCAACTTGGGCGGGGTTTGAATCGGCAAACATATTGCACACCAATGCAGATCGAAATGATTTTGAAGTGCAATTTGGATTAGCGACTAATGGAGTGTCTGACAAATTGACAATCCAAATCAGTCAACCAGCCCCGAACGTTATTGTGTGGTCTTTGCGGGAATCCGCCTTACTTTCTAAATTGGATGGAAAATTTGATATCAGCGAACTGGATGATAATCGCTGTAAGGTAACCTATGAACTGGATATTAGGTTTAAGAATGCGATGATGAATCTCATGAAGAAGGCGCTTGAGGGTCAGATGACACAGAAGCTACTTGATCGGTTAGCAGGCCAGGCGGCTAACGCATGACTTTAACTATCGGCATAGATATTGGCGGCACCAAGATTGCTGGCGGCTTAATTGATTCATCTGGCCAGGTAGTGCAACGAGTGCGAATTGAGTCACCTAGTGATAATCGTAATCAAATTGTGCAAGCAGTGGTGGATTTATGCCACAAACTAATGCAAGACCATGACGTTTCAGCGGTAGGAATTTCTTCAGCTGGGTTAATTAATAAAGTACGAAATCAAATCTTGTTTTCACCAAATTTAGACATGACTGGTTCAAAAATTGGGGAGGAAGTATCTGCCAGAATACAACTGCCAGTCTTGCTCGAGAATGATGCTAATTGTGCCGCTTGGGGAGAATTTAAATTTGGTGCTGGTGTGGGATACAGCAATATGGTGATGCTCACTGTCGGTACTGGATTGGGCAGCGGTGTGGTTATTGATGACAGGTTATTAATTGGTGGATTTGGTATGGCTGCTGAGTCGGGCCATATGGTGATTAAGCCAGATGGTCAACTTTGTGGCTGTGGTCAACGCGGCTGTTTGGAGCAATATGCCAGCGGACAAGCGTTAACGAGGAATGCTCGATCCTTTGTTGCTAGCGGAAGCCCCGGGGCTGCTACTTTGCTCAAAGCATGCAATGGCGATCCAACAGCGCTTACTGGACCTATGGTTACAGCTGCCGCTGCGGAAGGTGATCCGGCATCTATCTCAATTTTGGCGGAAGCTGGAAAATGGTTGGGGTTTGGTATGGCAGCGATTGCTGCGATTTTGGACCCAGAGATATTTGTAGTTGGCGGCGGCGGCGGTGATGCCGGAGATCTAATTTTGCAGCCAGCGCGAGACGCCTTTGAACAGCGTCTAACCGCTCGAGATCACCGACCTATCGCACAAATCATCGCTGCCAAGCTAGGAAATGATGCCGGCATGATCGGTGTGGCAGACTTGGCACGGTCATGAAGAAATTAACGTTGTTTTTCGCCCTTTTTTTGATGGTGGGCTGCGCGAACGATGCTGAAGTCCTCAATATCCAAACCGAAACAACTGAAACTGAGACTGTTGCATTGGGTAAAGAAATTCATATTCTGACAATCCCCAATCAAGATGAGCGGACCGTCCTAGCGATGCAGCGTGCTGCCGAAGAGGCAGCCGAAAGATTTGATTACAAAATTGTTATCACCACCCCTAATTCAGCAACTGATGCCTTGAAGAAGTTACGAGAGCTAGCTGGTGGGTCAGATATCGGTGGGGTGATTGTGGCATCTGATGGTGCAAAAATGGGAAAGGCGCTATCTCGAGTTTCCGCTGCCGGAATCCCTTCAGTTGGAATTGGTGATAATGCTGCTGCAGCGCTACCGTTTGGTGCGTTGGGATTTGTTGGCGTAACAGATAGTGGAACTGGTAATGCAGTTGGTTCTCGTTTCAAGGCAGCAAATAAAAAGAAATTGCTGTGCATTACATCTACTAGTGCTTCAAAAAGTCGCGAAGTTGTGCTTTGTCGCGCAGCTGGAGAAGTTTTAAGCAGTTCATCAGTAATTTCAGTGAAGGTTTCAGCAAAGGCCGCTCCTGAAAATATCAGAAAAGCAATCGCTGGGGATAAGCAAGTAGATTCAATCCTATTGGCAAATCCAAAATTGGTTGGAGTATTCAATAAGGCGCGCGAAAATGTGGTCCGTAACCTAACTGTTGGCGTTTTAGGATATTCTGAAAGTTTAGAAAATGAACTGCGAAACGGAAACATTTTGTTTATGACGGACAACCAAGAAGCCATGCAGGTTAGATATGCAGTTGACATGCTGGGAACGTTTCTAACCACAGCTGGACGTGTTGGTAACGGCACGCCAATATTAACTGGGCCAGATATTGTGACCGCTGCAACTGTTGATGCTGTTGTACTAGCTCGACAACAATTATTACGTTAACTAACCTTTGATTTTGATTTAACAAACTGAACAGATTTTTCGAAGATTAGATCACTTTCATGATCTAATGTTGCCACATGATAAGACTGCTCAAGCAAAAAGTGTTCTCGATGAACTGGCGGAGTTGAAACATTATTGATTATCAACTCTGAACTGCTTACTGGAACAATATGATCATTTAAACTAGTGAAAACCTGAACTGGAGTGGTCACTAGATGCAAACCTTTTTTGACATCACCCCATAAATCCAACATTGAAGCAGCTGCCGCAATTGGAGTTCGATCATATGAATGTTCCGAGACATTTGGCTTTGCAATGTCATTTCCTACCGCAGGAACGCTCGGAATTACCTTGCCAAGCACAGGTGCTAGTTTCAATAACCTATTCTTTGCCTGCAGCGCTGGATTAACCAACATCAACCCGCTAATCTCACGTTGATGCTGAGCTAATCGAAGCGCCAGAGCGCCACCCATAGATAAACCAGCAACAAATACTTCGTCACATTCTTTGAGTAGTTTTAAATATGCAAGTTGTGCTGCGGCATACCACTGATGCCAGGTGGTTCGATTCAATTCTTGCCAACTGGTGGCATGGCCAGGTAAGACCGGAAGCTCAACTGAGAAGTTTGCTGCGGCTAAGTGCTCAGCCCAAGGCCGCATCGAAGCGGGCGAACCAGTGAAACCATGCAGCAGCAATACGCCAACTGGGTGGCTGCCCCTACTGCTAATTGGCTGTAACGGGTTGGTCATCAAAGCCCCATTTTTCTCTAGTGGATTGATGGTAGAGCGGGGGGCGGTGCGTTGTCACCTCCCTGAGGCTCTAGTTTTTGCATGTGGCAATAGATGACGAGCGACTCGAAACCCCCATTTATTGGCTGCTCCGTTATGGCAGCTTGGGGCCATTGGTCAATTTGCTATATACCCCGTGGATTGAGGGTGCCGAAAATATTCCAAAAACCGGTGCGGCAATTTTGGCGCCAAATCACCTGTCTTTCATAGATTCCATCGTGGTTCCGCTGGCAACTTCGCGCCGCGTAACTTTCTTAGCAAAAGCGGAATATTTTGAAGGAAAGGGACTAAAGGGCTTTTTGACTCGGAATTTCTTTCGAAGCGCTGGGCAGATTCCAGTAGAGCGGGGAACAGCACGAGCATCAAATGCACTTACAGCAGCTGCGAAAGTGCTGCAAAACGGTGGCTTAATTGCGCTTTATCCAGAGGGAACTAGATCGCCATCAGGAAAGTTATACAAAGGCCGAACTGGCGTTGCTCGATTGGCTCTTGAAAATAAAGTTCCAGTAATTCCAATCGGTTTGCATGGCACTCGCGAAATTCAACCGCCAGAGCGAAATATTCCTAAATTGGGTCGAGTCGGAATCAAAATCGGAAAACCGCTTGATTTCTCACATCTATACGATCAGCGGGGTGAGCGAGATACCTTGCGTGCAGTTACTGATGAAATTATGAAGAACATCCGCGAATTAAGTGATCAGCAATACGTAGATATGTATGCCGAAGAAGCACGTCGATTGATTGCGATTGAAAAACGCACAAAAAACAAATCTAGCGAATGATCTTCAGGAGCTGATTTTCACTACCGCTAATAGCTAGATAGTCTCAGGCCTGGGTGGGTTAATCGGCGAATTTGTGACTGATTACAACCTGTTGGCAGCGGGTGCGATTACTGCGGCAATACCGACTTTGATCGTGCCATTAGTGCTGCGAAAGCAGTTTGCTTCTGGACTCACCCAAGGTTCCACAAAAGGCTAGTACCCTTTACGCTTAGCACAACTGGACAGGAGGCAGAGATGCCAAATTTGAAGCCAACCGAGCTGATCATTCTCTTGGTCGTCTTAGTTTTGTTATTTGGAGCAAAAAAGCTGCCTGATGCAGCTCGAGGAATTGGCCGATCGCTGCGAATCTTCAAAGCTGAGGTTAAAGCTCAAGATAACGCTGAATTGGAAGACGACAAGAACACCGACACCAAGTCTTAGTCGCTGCGCATCGAAAACTTATGCGTAAATTTGGTTTGCGAAAACGTGATCCAAACGCGGAGATGACGTTAATTGAACATCTTCGAGAATTGCGAAACCGTTTATTTCAAGTAGTCATGTTTTTAGTTACGGCAACAGTTGTCGGTTGGTTTTTATATGACTTTACCTTTGCGCTACTAAAACGTCCAATAGATTTTGCTATTGCTGAAGCGGCAGCCGATGGCAGAGAAATCGGTTTAGTTCTGGCCGGCGTTGCAGATGCTTTCACGCTGCAGGTAAAGATTTCTGCCACTTTTGCGCTAATTGTCACCGCACCAGTTTGGCTTTGGCACTTATGGCGATTCATTACCCCTGGCCTACAGCGCAATGAACGACGTTACGGACTGCTATTCATGTTCTCTGCTATACCGCTGTTTTTTGGTGGCGTCTATTTGGCCTATACCGTGCTACCAATCGCAATGGAGTTACTGTTGGGCTTTACCCCGCAGGGCGTTTCAAACTTGCTCCCCGTTGATCGGTATTTGAACTTCTTTTTGAGAACACTAATTGTCTTTGGTATCGGCTTTCTGTTACCTGTCGTCATTGTGATGCTCAGTTTGGCGAATGTGGTTTCCGGATACACCATGATTCGATGGTGGCGACAGATTGTCGTTGGGGTGGTCGTATTTGGCGCAGTTGCAACTCCAACTGGAGATCCGCTAAACATGATGATTCTTGCCGGGCCAATGTTGATTTTGGTTTTTGGAGCAATTGGAATTGCACGTTTGATTGATAGACGCCGCGGTCGCACCGAAGAGTGGTCTGACACGCTTAGCGACGACGAAGCATCGCCCTTATAGCGAGTCAAAACTAGGCAGCAATACGCTTAGCGTATGTCCCAAATCCAGTGGCCCGATCTTCCAGCAGCCCAGCAGCCACCTTGGCCTGACCAAGCAGAACTGCAAAAGGCTCGTGCCGAATTAGCCACACTGCCACCGCTCATTTTTGCAGGTGAGGCGGATCAGCTGAGAAATTCGCTGGCTAAAGCAGCACACGGTAATGCGTTTGTCTTAACCGCAGGGGATTGCGCTGAAACATTTAAACACAATACCGCTGATTCAATTCGAGGTCGGTTGCGAACCGTGCTACAGATGGCGGTGGTGTTGACTTATGGATCCACTTTGCCCGTAGTTAAAATCGGTCGAATCGCGGGTCAGTATTTCAAACCACGATCTGGCGATAGCGAAACTCAAAACGGTGTAACCCTTCCGGTTTATCGTGGCGACGCCGTAAATGATGTCGAATTTACCGAAGCATCTCGGATGCCAGATCCATGGCGCATGGTTCGGGCTTATCACGCGTCTAGTGCAACTTTGAATTTAGTTCGAGCCTTCACTCAGGGCGGTTATGCTGATTTACGTGAAGTACATTCTTGGAACCAAGATTTTGTGCAACAGTCAAAAACCGGCGAAAAATACGAAATGATTGCCAGTGACATTGATCGTGCGTTAGCGTTTATGGAAGCTTGCGGAGTAGACCCAAGCGAGTTCAGAACTGTAGATTTTTACTCAAGTCACGAAGCTTTGGTATTAGATTATGAAAAACCATTGACCCGGGTTGATTCTCGTACTGGCAAGCTATATGACGTTAGTGCCCACTTTCTATGGGTCGGCGATCGCACTCGTCAATTAGATGGCGCTCATTTAGATTTTGCATCACGCATTTCAAATCCAATCGGTGTAAAGATTGGACCATCTACAACGCCAGCAGAAATTACGAAAATTCTAGAAATGTTAGATCCGGATCGTACTTCTGGTCGGGTTACCTTTATTTCAAGAATGGGTGCTGGCAAGATTAAAGAATCACTCCCACCGTTAATGACCGCCTCATTTAAGTCCGGACATCAACCACTTTGGGTTTGTGACCCAATGCATGGAAATACCAGAACAGCAACCACTGGCCACAAAACACGTGAATTTTCAGATGTGCTTGGCGAAGTAGTGGGATTCTTTGATGTTTGTCGAGTCCTTGGAGTCCATCCAGGCGGAATTCATATCGAGCTAACCGGTGATGACGTAACTGAATGTACTGGCGGCATGGAAGGTTTACTTGATCAAGATTTACCAAGTCGTTATGAGACCGCTTGCGACCCAAGACTTAATCGCGTTCAATCGCTTGAATTAGCATTTCGGGTCTCTGAGATGCTTAAAGCTAGATAATGCTCGCGGCGATTGAAACTAAGCTATTCAAACGTACTTTTTGGGTGATTACCGCTGGGGCTAACTCAAATTTGACCATAATTCGAAGTGGATTTGGCAGATTAAATATTTTAATTGCAGATATGGCTGCCGATGTTTTAGTTCGACCTAACTCCGTAATTCAAAATGCTGTTTTAGCTTATCAGAATCAAAATTTTGAACCGATAACTAATTTTGAATTAGTGCAACCAGGATCGGAATTTGCTAGTCGAGTTTGGCGAGAGATATCAGCAATTCCAGTTGGTGAGACTATTTCCTATGGCGAGTTAGCTAGCCGCTCGGCAAGTCCCGCTGCGGTTCGTGCCGTTGGTACTGCTTGTGGCAAAAATAGGATTCCAATTTTCATTCCCTGCCATCGAGTAATTCCAACAACCGGGGGAGTTGGCAAATACGCATATGGGATAAAACTCAAGGAACAGTTACTTGAGCACGAGCTCGGTAAGCACCGTATTCGGAAATCAGCATTGCGAAAATAATTAATCCACCTCCAATTGCAATTGGAGGTGTTATGACATCAGCCACGATAATTACTGAAAAAACAGCTCCCCATACTGGTTCTAGCGTGAACATAATTGCAGCTCTTACAGCTGAAACTTGCGCTTGTCCCCACGTTTGCAACAGTAATGCCAATGCCCCAGCGCCAGCTCCAAGATAAACAAGTTCATCCCAAAGTTGCGAGGGTGGAAATTGCAACGTACCTAGTATTAATGAAAGTACAAATGACATTGCAGCTACAACTGCCATCTGCATTATGGTCATTGCCCAGGCGATCTCGGGTCGCCCCCATCTGCTTAAAAATGTGATCTGCAAACTCCACATGAGTGCAGTTACCAGCGTAATGCTTTCGCCAAATCCCAATCCAACTCCGCGTAACGTCATTACGGCAAGGCCAAACACCGCAACCAAAATTGCGGCCCAAGTTAATCCTCTAATTCGCTCTCGAAACAGTAAGGCGCCAACCAATGGGGTAAAGACGACAAACATGCCGGCGATAAATCCTGATGCCGTAGCAGTGGTGTACTGCAGGCCCCAACTCTGCAGCAAATAGCCACTACCAAGGAAAAAACCGATAAAAATTGAGTGTTTTCGATCAATAGGGTTTAACTCAAAGATAGCTTTGGGTTTAAGTAAAAGCAGAATCATGACGGCGATAAGCGAACGAAATAGCATCCCTGAAACCAAATCCATCTGGGTCACCACAACTTGGGTGATGGCAAATGAGCTACCCCAGAGCGCAGTAGCAATTAGTAGCGCAATTGTGGCAAGTATCGGATGCATTTTGGTGGCCACCGCGGTAGCCTAAGCCCAACCACACGGGAGTCCGCTTTATTGCGGGCTGAGAGGGCGAAAAGTTCGCCGACCGTAGGACCAGTCGGGTAATGCCGAATCGGGAGGAGTGTTATGACTGTTCTATTTTCTGCCTGGGGTTATGAAGTAACTTTGTTAGAAATGTTATCTGTGATCGCATCTATTGCAGCGATCTGGCTTGGAATAATTGGAACTAGATGGGCATGGCCACTATGGATATTGGGCTCAGTGCTTTACGGCTGGTTATTTTTAGAGTTCGATTTACTAGCGTCCGCTGCGCTGCAGTTAGTTTTTATTGCAGCGGCTATCTGGGGTTGGTTTGGTTGGGGGGCGCAAGGCGCACAACCAAAATTGCTATCGAATCGACATCGTAGCTACTGGCTCGGCTTCGCTATTGTTGCCTGGGCGGGTCTTAATCCATTACTTAAGGAACTAGGCGCTGTTGCCACTCAATTAGATTCTCTGATATTTGTCGGATCTTTGATTGCCCAAATATTGATGGTGATGCAACGAGCTGATGCCTGGATCATTTGGATTATGGTAAACATTATTGCAACAATTCACTATGGTCGACAAGAGCTTTACTTTACGGCCTTGTTCTATGCGGTTTTGGTATTAATGGCAGCACAAGGTTGGGTGCGATGGCTTCGTATGATGAAGTCCAAATCATCGATGTAGTTCACTTAGCAGCGCTGGTCACAACCAGACCAGCGCTGTTAGGAGCAACTAAGCTGATAGCAATTGATGGGCCTGCTGGCAGTGGTAAGTCAACGCTAGCAAAGTTACTTGCTCAGGAATTAGATGCTGCGGTAATCCATATGGATGAGATTTATCATGGCTGGGAAGATGCGTTAACCGCTGCAACTATTGCTCGCATTGATAGTCAAATTTTAGAACCTCTGATTTCAGGGACTACTGCTAGATATCAAAAATTTGATTGGATTAAATATCAATTTTCCAACTGGGTTGAACTTAAACCAGCCACTTTAATCATTGAGGGTGTTGGGGCAGCCGCTAAAGGGATTCACAACTATTCCAGCATGACCATTTGGATTGAAGTTGAGCCAGGCTTAGGTATGCAGCGTGTGTTACAGCGAGACGGCAATCAAATTGCAGCACAAATGGCTGATTGGCAGCAGGAAGAAGCATCTTGGCATCAATTGGATGGCACTAAGGCTGCGGCGGAGATAATTCTGAGTGGCGATAGCCAGTTGGAATTATCTCAAGGTCAGTATTTCGCCAAAATCAAGTAAATTACGTACATGGAGCTAACCAATTTCGCCTATCTTGGGGTGCTGCTCTTTATTTTTCTGGGCACAGTTTGGTTGGAGTTTGTCATTGGCGCGCGTGTCCTTCGAAAGCCAATCAGATTATTTTTCTCGGTTCTACCAGTATTTATCGGCTTGGTCATTTGGGACGTCTATGCGATTCAATCTGGTCATTGGTGGTTTAACGAAAAATTTGTTACTGGCTGGGAAATTGGGATTGTGCCCATTGAGGAATTGCTTTTCTTCATTATTGTTCCGATCGCAATGATTTACAGCTTTGAGGCAGTGCGAGCTGTCAAACAATGGCGAGTAGGTGATGAAGCGTGACCTATACCGAAATTGGAATTCTTGCCGTATCAATTGCAATTTTCCTTGACTTGGTAGTGCTTAGGACGAAAATTCTAACCAAGGCTGTTTGGTGGATTGCTTATGCCATTGTTGTGTCATTTCAATTTTTAACTAATGGCGTACTCACTGGATTCGCAATCGTGCAATATGATCCAGAATTTACAATCGGCGATAATCTTCATTCCAGCACGCCACCCATGTTTGGCGACGGCCGAATTTTCTTTGCCCCCGCAGAAGATCTGATGTTTGGTTTCTCGCTTTGCTTGAGTTCGGTTGCGATCTGGATCTACTTAGGAGGCAAAGGTATACAGCGAGATCCAATTAGCAACACCAGTGAAACGATGCGAACTAGGTTCAAATTCTTACGTTAAAAGTATTTTCTAGCCTTCAGCCAGGCTTGACCAGCCACTTTTAATCGCCTGTCAAGTCCAACCTTGGCTCGCTTATCAAATACCTGATAGTCAATTTCTTCCACCGCATCAACAATGCCACAATAAAGAATTCTTGCCGCATCAATACAAGGCTGGCTAGCGGGGGAGAGAAGTTTAATTCCTGGAATTGCGCTTCTTTCCAAGTCTCTAACCCTAGCAATCTCGTATTTAAGAAGTTCTTTTACCTTTCTTGTAACTTTTCGCTCTTTAAATTCTTCAACAGTAATGTCAAATTTCGTTAGATCCTCGATTGGCAAGTAAATTCTGCCACGCTCTAGATCTTCGCCAACATCCCTAATGAAGTTGGCTAACTGAAACGCAATTCCTAAGTCTTTTGCTGGTTCATAAGCATCATCACTTATTGGTTCCAAAATTGGCACCATTTGCAGCCCAATCACAGCAGCAGATCCATAGACGTATTCGTATAGATCGTCATAGGTTGAATATTGAGTTACGTTTAGATCCATTTTCATTGATTTTAGAAACGCTTCAAAGTGAGCAATTGGGATTTGCCACCGATTTACGGTGTCTACCAAGGCTGCGGCAACCGGATCAGCTGAACTGCCTTGTCGCAATTCGTTGAGTACTTGATCGCCCCACGAAGTCAAAGCTTCAGTTTTTTGCTCGATGGTCAATGTGCTTGCCAGATCATCAACTATTTCATCTGCATATCTTGCAAATCCGTATAACGCATGCACAAATGGTCGCTTTCCCGGCGGAAGGAGTCGAGTTGCTAGAAAATAAGTTTTGCCATGTTGTGCATTAAGTTTTCGACATAACTGATACGACTTTTGTAGGTTAGGATCAGTAATCCCGGCTGCGACAAGTTCGCGCAAACTCAAATTAGCTCCATGCTCGAGATTTGTAGTTTGCGTCTTTGCCGAGAACTCGCTCTGCCGCCAACCGACCCGAGACCAAAACCATTGGCACACCAACGCCAGGAGTGGTACCAGAGCCAGTAAAGACAATATTTTCGCCGTGAATATTCTTTGGCCGGAATGGACCTGTTTGTAAGAACGTATGCGCGCTTGCGAATGGCGCACCACGTTCCATTCCCATATCCGCCCAATCCTGTGGCGTGGTCAATTTCTCAGTGATGATTTCATCACCAAAG
>JBIJDU010000011.1:0-54954 GCA_044343935.1 Candidatus Nanopelagicales bacterium
TTTACGAACGTCCTCAAAGTGCAGTCCGGTCGTTGGCTCATCCAAAACATAGAAGGTTTTGCCAGATGAGCGCCGTTGTAATTCTGTTGCCAACTTGACACGCTGTGCTTCGCCACCTGAAAGAGTTGGAGCACTCTGACCCAGTCGTACATATCCCAGGCCAACATCCAGTAAGGTTTTAAGAAATCTGCTAATTGTGGGGATGTTTTCAAAAAATTCATACGCTTGATTGATAGACATTTCTAGGACGTCAGAAATGGATTTACCCCGATACAGAACTTCCAAAGTCTCTCGGTTGTATCTCTTACCTTGGCAAACCTCACAGGGTACGTATACATCTGGAAGGAAATTCATTTCAATTCGAATGGTGCCATCACCAGAACAGGATTCACAACGTCCGCCCTTTACATTGAAAGAAAACCTACCCGGTTGATATCCTCTTACTTTTGCCTCTTCGGTTTCAGCAAACAATTTTCTAATAGAGTCAAAAACGCCAGTGTATGTTGCCGGATTAGATCGTGGGGTACGACCTATTGGGCTTTGATCGACGTGCACAATCTTATCTATCAGGTCAATACCAATAATTTTTTTGTGTTTTCCCGGCACAATGGAGGCTGCGTTTATCTTTTTGGCAAGAGAGGCATGCAAAATATCATTAACTAAAGTGCTTTTTCCGCTGCCGCTGACCCCAGTAACGCAAGTAAGGACTCCTAACGGAAAATCGACATCAATTTTCTTAAGGTTGTTTTCTTGTGCTTGAATCACTGAAATCTTTTTATCTGAGTCAATTTCTCTTCGCTGTTTAGGAGTTATAATTTTCTTTGATCTTGATAAATATTTTCCAGTCTCCGAATTCTTATTCTGCATTAACGAAGCAAAATCACCAGAATGAACAACCTCACCGCCATACTCCCCTGCTCCAGGACCGATATCAACGATCCAATCAGCTGATCTAATGGTGTCTTCATCGTGCTCAACTACGATTAGAGTATTGCCCAGATTGCGAAGTCGTTCTAACGTTGCTATTAGTCTTTCATTATCACGTTGATGTAAGCCAATACTTGGCTCATCCAAAACATATAGAACGCCAACCAATCCGGCACCTATTTGAGTTGCTAGTCGAATGCGTTGCGCCTCGCCGCCACTTAAGGTTCCAGCTGCACGATCCAAACTCAAATAATCTAATCCAACATCTAATAAAAATTGCAACCGTTCTTGCACCTCTTTTAGGACGCGCAAGCCAATAACTGCCTCTTTTTTGGTTAGTTTTAAACCATCCATCCAGGCCTTGAGTTCACCGATTGAAAGAGAAGATAGATTAGCAATTGATTTACTATGTATGGTTACAGCCAGAATAAGCGGTTTCAATCGGGCACCATTACATGCCTGGCACGGACGCTCGCGCATGTATCCTGCGAATCGTTCTCGTGAGGAATCAGACTCAGCTTCTAAATGACGGCGCTGTAGA
The DNA here is from genome assembly GCA_044343935.1 of Candidatus Nanopelagicales bacterium. Taxonomy (GTDB): domain Bacteria; phylum Actinomycetota; class Actinomycetes; order S36-B12; family UBA5976; genus AcAMD-5. The sequence continues at coordinate 1,469 of JBIJDU010000011.1, forward strand.
TATGGGATTACGCCTTCAAATACCGTATTGAAACTTCTCGCCCTACCGTGACGATTCTTATATCTGACTGTTATCTCTTCTCCAGTTCCTTGCATGATCAATTTCTTGAATTTTGATGGCAGGTTCTTCCATGGTGCATAAAAATCAATATCATTCTCTTCGCACAGTGCGTAAACCACTTTTTGATAAAAATCCGCCATCATTCCGGAAGTCCATGGTGCAATAACACCATCGGCGAGAGAGAGCTCATGATCATTGATAACTAAATCTTCATCAACGATCATCTGAACACCTAAACCAGAGCACTCCGCACAGGCACCAAATGGTGAGTTAAATGAGAAGGACCGCGGTTCCAATTGGTCATAGCTAATCCCGCAAGAAGCACAAGCTAAGTGTTCGCTGAATAGCACGCTGGACTTTCCTGAATCAGGAAATTCAATGAGCACTGTGCCATGTCCTAATTTCAACGCAGTTTCAATTGAGTCATTGATTCGTACTCTGGCTGAAGTTTGAACAGTTAATCGGTCAACTACAAGATCTATTGTGTGCTTGTCTTGTTTCTTCAGTTTTGGCACATCACTTATTTCATAAATCTCACCATCAACCTTAACTCTGGCAAAACCCTGCATTTGAAGCGTACGCAAAAGATCGACAAATTCACCCTTTCTGGCCTTGACTACTGGTGCCATCACCATAAATCGAGTGCCCGTTTCCCATTCGAGAATTTGATCGACGATCTGCTGGGCCGATTGTCGCATGATTGGTTTTCCGCAGTCCGGACAATGAGGCAAGCCGATTCTCGCAAACAGCAATCTCAAATAATCATGTACTTCAGTAATAGTTCCAACGGTAGATCGCGGATTTCGATTGGTTGATTTCTGATCAATTGAAACCGCCGGAGATAGGCCTTCAATAAAATCAACATCGGGTTTATCCATTTGTCCCAAGAATTGACGTGCGTAGGCACTCAATGACTCAACATATCGCCGTTGGCCTTCTGCAAATATCGTGTCAAACGCAAGCGAAGATTTGCCTGAGCCACTTAATCCAGTAAATACGATGAGACGGTCCCTTGGCAGTTCGAGGTCGATATTCTTGAGATTGTGCTCCCTGGCACCTCGAATGATAAGTTTGTCTGACATTATTTCTCATCTTGCAGGCGTTTTATTTCTTCGATTTCTTCACCTATTGCAACTGGCAACACCCTTGACTTCTTTGTTGCAAGTAACGACGCGATAACAGTAACTATTAATGTCAAAACAATAACCACTAACGATGCTGGTGTAGAAATCTCAGGCACATTAATTCCCTGTTCATGAATGGCATGCAAAGTTAACTTGATACCTATGAAAGCTAAAATTACTGCCAATCCATAAGATAGAAAAACTAAACGCTCGAGCAAGCCATCCAAAAGAAAATACATTTGCCTAAGACCCATGAGAGCAAATGCGTTGGCAGTAAACACAATGTATGGCTCTGTTGTAAGACCAAAAATAGCTGGAATTGAATCCAGCGCAAAAACAATATCTGTCATGAACAGGGATATGACAACTACAACCATGGGCGTGAAATACCATTTTCCATCAATCTTCAAGGCAAATTTGCGATCATGATACTCACTAGTTAGTGGTAATTTTCTTTCCAGGAAATTTATAAAACCTGAATCCTCCGCCTGATCCTGCTCACCTTTCTTTGCTATGAGCTTTATCGCGGTAAAGATCAAAAAGCCACCAAAAACGAAGAAGATCCAGGAAAACCGTTCAATTGCAGCGGCGCCTACCAATATGAACGTGAAGCGAAGAACAAGAGCACCCACAATTCCTAGCTGCAACAGCATTTGAACATACATACTTGGTACCGCAAAAGAAGCCATGATCAAGATAAATACAAAAAGATTGTCCACGCTCAAACTGAGTTCAGTGATGTAGCCAGCAATAAACTCTAAACCGGTCTCTGATCCGAAGAACAGCCATAATCCAACCCCAAAGAGCGCGGCCGCTGTGGCGTAAATGCAAACCCAGGTTATTGCTTCTTTAAATGGCACAACATGCGGATTGCGTACAGCATGAACTGATTCAAGTGCATATACTAAAATGACCACTGCAATAGTAGTCACCCATAGCCAACCAGGAATCACTTTCCATCCTTTTTTGCCACGTTATTTGACGACAATCCAGCCGCTTCCAAAAGTCGGATTTCTCGCTTCAGCTCGTTTAGTTCATCTCGCAAACTTGCCGCAATCTCAAATTGTAGTTCTTCAGCCGCTGCTCGCATTTGTTCAGTCAGGCGCGTCGCCAATTCAACTAGATCCTCAAACCTAGTAATTTCAACCTGTTTTCTTTCTCTTGGAATCTTGGCTGCTAAGGATTCAAGCTCCCCTTCTTCGTCAGCCAACATTTCAGTTATGTCGGAGATCTTCTTACGAAGCGGTGTGGGATCAATATTATGTTCCAAATTGTAAGCAGTTTGAAGATCACGACGACGACTGGTTTCGGCAATTGCGTGCTGCATGGAGTCTGTGACTCGGTCAGCATACATAATTACTTCACCGCTAACATTTCTTGCCGCTCGACCAATTGTTTGAATCAATGATCTTTCACTTCGTAGAAATCCTTCCTTATCCGCGTCAAGAATTGCTACCAAACTCACCTCAGGCAAATCAAGACCCTCTCGTAGCAAATTTATACCGACCAACACATCAAATTCGCCTCTACGTAAACCACGAAGTAACCCGACTCGCTCTAATGTCTTTACATCTGAATGAAGATATCTAACTCTTATTCCTTGGTCACCTAGATAATCAGTGAGCTCTTCTGACATGCGCTTGGTTAATGTCGTTACCAAAACACGTTCGTTTTCATCCACCCTATTTCTGATCTCACCTAAAAGATCATCAATCTGACCCTTGGTTGGCCGCACTGAAACCTTAGGATCAACAAGTCCGGTCGGTCTAATTACCTGTTCAACCACATCGCCTTGCACCAAGTTCAATTCATACGGCCCAGGCGTAGCAGACAGATACACCGTTTGCCCAATCCGATCTAGAAATTCATTGAATTTCAGGGGCCTATTGTCTAAGGCTGAAGGCAGTCGAAATCCATGTTCAACCAAAGTTCGTTTTCTAGAAGCATCGCCTTCGAACATCGCTCCTATTTGCGGAATGGTGACATGAGATTCATCAATAACTAAAAGGAAGTCATCAGGAAAATAATCTAGAAGACAATGTGGGGCTGAACCTGGTTCACGGCCATCCATATGACGTGAATAATTCTCGATTCCCGAGCAACTGCCCATTTCTTGAATCATTTCTAGGTCAAAGTTAGTTCGCATTTGTAATCGCTGGGCTTCCAGGAGCTTTCCGCCGGCATTCAATTCAGCAAGTCGGATTTCTAATTCAGCTTTTATTTGCGAAACGGCCTTAATCTGTTGCTCAGGATCTGCCACATAATGAGTAGCTGGAAATACCGTTACAAATTTTTCCTGATTTATCACTTCCCCAGTTACTGGGTGCATAATCAAAATTCGGTCAATTTCATCACCAAACATTTCAATTCTAATGGCTAGTTCTTCATACATGGGAATGATCTCAACAGTATCGCCACGAACCCGAAAAGATCCACGTACAAATCCAATATCGTTTCTGGTGTATTGCATCTGTACAAATTTACGCAACAGAGAATCTCTTGAGATTTGCTGACCAGTTTCTAGAAATAACATACGTCGTAGATACTCTGCCGGATGGCCCAGGCCGTAAATGCAAGAAACAGATGCAACAACAATTACATCTCTTCTAGTTAGTAGTGAATTGGTCGCAGAATGTCGTAAGCGTTCAACTTCTTGATTAATAGTCGCGTCTTTTTCAATGAATGTGTCAGTTTGTGGAATGTAGGCTTCAGGTTGATAGTAATCGTAATATGATACAAAGTATTCAACTTTATTCTTTGGAAACATTTCTCTTAATTCCTGAGCCATCTGAGCGGCCAAAGTACGATTAGGCTCAATAATTAGTGCGGGTCGTTGAAGTTTCTCAATAAGCCAGGCAGTGGTAGCACTCTTGCCCGTTCCGGTAGCGCCGAGAAGCACTACGTTTTTTTCGCCAGCGTCTATCCGCTTCGTTATTTCTGCAATTGCAGTTGGCTGATCACCACCTGGCGAATATTCGCTCACTACCTCAAACTGGTGTTCTCGCCTAACTGAATCTAACAAATCTCGAATCTCTTTAACTTCTTGCGGAACGTTACTCATAAATCTTCTTCGTTAAATCAGATAACAGCTCCGTGAGCGCCATTTCAGCTTCAGTATCAGATAACTCGCCATCAAAAACAAAGTCTGCCGCTGCAATAAATTCTTGATTATCCGGCTGTGCGAGCAAGCGATTTCGAATATCAACCTCATCGAAGCCTTTGCTTCTTAATCGTTCTATTCGAATGCGCTCTGGTGTATTCACAACCAAAACATGATCATAATCTTTCGTCGCAGCAAGTACGGGTACTTCAACAAAAAACAATTCATTTTTGGATGATTGATATTGTTCATTTACAGAACTCTTAACGCAGGGGTGAATTAAGGATTCTAGCCAAGTTAGTTCGTTAGGCGATTGAAACACAATTCCTGCCAATGCCTTTCGAAAATCTGGCTCGCCCAATTTATCTAATTCAGGGAATCGTTTTGTCACTTCTGCGATCACTAGTGGTTTGCTTAAACAATCTTTAGCAAGTTTATCTGCATCAAGAACACGATAACCCCGTGCGATAAGGCGTTTTGCTAAGGTGCTTTTGCCAGCACCTATACCCCCACTGATTGCTATCTTTGCCATCAGCGAACCCGCTTACTCGATGAGTTGTTTATTCAGTCTTCTGTGATTCAGCACGATGAGCTTGCCAGCGGGCGAGCGCCTCGTTGTACTGGCGCTCCCATTCAATTCGCTGATCATCGAATCCACTCTTCCATTCGCCAGTTTCTGGATCGAATCCATCCGGTCCGATATATCGACCAGCCTCGTCGAATGATGGTGGCATGCCATAAGCATATGGATCAAATGCATCCTGAACCTCACCTGAACCAGAATCAGATGATTGTTTCATGCTCAAACTCACCCGTCGACGTTCTAGATCAATGTCAATGACTTTCACAGTAACTTGTTGACCTACCTGCACAATCTGTTCCGGAATTTCAACATGTTGTTCCGCCAATTCACTGATATGAACTAAACCTTCAATGCCATCAGCAACCTGAATGAATGCTCCGAATGGCACCAACTTAGTGACTGTTCCTGGAACAACTTGCCCAATTCCATGCATTCTGGCAAATGCTTGCCATGGATCTTCTTGTGTGCTCTTTAGGGACAATGAAACACGCTCGCGTTCCATATCTACTTCTAGAACTTCGACGGTCACCTCGGTGCCTACCTCTACAACTTCATTTGGATGATCAATATGATGCCAAGACAATTCGGATACGTGTACTAAGCCATCGACGCCACCAAGATCTACGAAGGCACCAAAATTCACAATACTTGAGACGACACCAGTTCTAATTTGGCCCTTTTCAAGATTATTCAAGAAGGTACTGCGCACTTCAGATTGCGTTGCTTCCAAGAATGCACGACGAGATAGCACGACATTGTTTCGATTTTTGTCTAATTCAATAATTTTTGCTTCAATATCTTTACCAATATAAGGCGCAAGATCGCGAACGCGGCGCATTTCCACAAGCGAAGCTGGTAAGAATCCACGTAAACCGATATCGACGATTAAACCACCTTTTACGACCTCAATCACTATACCGCGAACAATTCCATCTTGAGCCTTAATTGCCTCAATCGTTCCCCACGCCTTCTCGTATTGTGCCCGCTTCTTGGAAAGAATCAATCGACCATCTTTGTCTTCTTTGGTAACCACGAGAGCTTCAATTGAATCGCCAATTTTTACTAATTCTGTTGGATCCACATCCTGACGAATTGATAATTCACGGGCAGGAATTACTCCCTCAGTTTTATAACCAACATCTAAAAGAACTTCGTCTCGATCTACTTTGACAACAGTTCCGGTGACTAAATCACCATCGTTGAAATATTTGATTGTGGAATCAATGGCTGCCAGAAAATCTTCAGCAGAGCCAATGTCGTTAACAGCAATGTTTGGGGTTGAAGCGGAAACAGTCATATGCAACTCTCGTAGGGACAATAAAGTCGTAGGGCTGCCAGTTTGGGTGTTGCCACCAACTTGAGTCCTAGGTCCAACTCAAGCCAAACTAAGCGCGGCAAAGCCTACCTGTAGCCAACCCACCGCGTACGATGAGGTCGTGTTTGTCATTATCTGTGGAATGCGCCGATCCGGCTCTACCCTCACATTTCAGGTAACCAGAGCGTTGCTGGAACTAAACCATGAAATTACTGTCACTGAACCACAGACCGGAATAGGTGTTCAACCCTCCGAGATTCCTTCAGTTGCCGCCTCACCCGAGATCGTGTTGACCAAAATGCACACCGTTTCAAAATCGGTTCGCGATCAACTGCCAAAACAAGGCGCCTACTACATCTACACCGCACGAGACCCCAGAGACGCAGTTGCAAGCTTGATCCGTAAGGGGCGGTTATCTGTTGATGATCCAGAGCGCATTGGATTCGCAAAAGACTTCGCCAAAAAGGAGCGCATTGGTTCATTGCTTTATCCAAAAATGCCAAATTCCTGGGTTGGTTTTTATGAAGACTTCGTTGATGATGTTCCACGCCTGATCAGAAGCATCGCAAAATTTCTCATGATCGACGTAACTGACCAGTGGGTTGAAAACCTAGCAGCCGAATTAGATATTGAGAAACAGCGAGAACGAAGCCAATCAGTCCAGCAAGACTTCTCAATTCGCCAACAAACACGACTTACGGTCAACCACATAACTGATGGACGCCCCGGCTCTTGGCGAGATACATTATTACCTAATGAAGTGGCTGAAATTGAAAATCATTTTATTGACTGGATGCTTCGGAATGGATATCGACCAACCAGGATGTCTTTACCCAAAGTTAACCGAAGTTTTAAAAAACGCGCCCAGCGCAGACTCCGATGGATGAGATCAGTCTTAGAGTTCTATACCTCTTCAGTGCGCCGCGGCTAGCCAATTCTTTCCAACACCAATTGATACATCTAATGGCACTGCCAATTTAATTACTTGCTCCATTGTCGATTTCGATAACTCAATAACCTTGTCTAAATCCTTCTGAGCGCATTCTAAAACCAATTCATCGTGAACCTGCAAAAGAAGTCGAGCTTGATATCCAGATTCAATCAAGTTTCTATTTAGTTGAATCATTGCTAATTTGATAATGTCAGCAGCTGAACCTTGAATTGGAGCATTTAGTGCGCCTCGCTCAGCGACCTCGCGTCGGAATCGATTTTCGTGGTTCAATTCCGGAAAATTGCGACGTCTACCTAAAATAGTTTCGGTGTATCCATTCCGACGGGCAATCTCGACGGATTCACGTAAATAGTCTCGCACCCCAGAAAAGCGTTCAAAAAACTTTTTCATCAGCATCTCGGCTTCTGAAACATCAATTCTCAATCCTTGCGACAGTCCATATGCTGATAATCCGTATGCTAATCCGTATGAAACTGCTTTGATTTGATTGCGAATCTCAGATGTCACATCTGTGGGTTTTATTCCATATATTTGTGCAGCCACTGAAACGTGCAAATCTTCACCTGATTTAAATGCTTCAATTAGCGCTTCATCTTCTGCAAGATGAGCCATCACTCTCAGTTCAATCTGGGAATAATCTGCAGTTATCAAATGCCCATATGGTGCTTCAGAAATAAATAATCCCCGGATTGCTCTACCAGCCTCGGTCCGCACCGGCACATTTTGCAAATTTGGTTTAGTGCTGCTCAATCTACCAGTGGCAGCAATGGTTTGCATAAAAGTTGTGTGAATTCGTCCATCTACAATTGCCTCGTTGAGCGAAACTAGCATTTGTTTTATCTTCGATGTTTCACGCCAATTCTTTATTACATGAAGTAATTCATCATCTGGGTGCTTAAACATCAAAAAATCTAATGCATCTGAGTCTGTAGTAAATCCTGTTTTAGTCTTTTTAGTTTTGGTCAATCTTCGTTCGGTAAATAAAACTTCCTGTAATTGTTTGGGTGAGCCGAAATTAAATTCACGGCCATGTATTGTGTAGCCTTGCGATTCCAGTTTTAGTTGCTCATTGGCCTTTGCAGTTATCATATATTCTAGTCCTGCTAGATCAATTGCAATTCCATTGTGTTCCATTTCGGCAAGCACCAGACTAACCTTTGCTTCCAAATTCCGATATAACTCCAAAGCTGGCAAAAATGAATCATGTCCACTTAATTGACTATAAGAGTCGGATATGTTGCGACACAGTTGTTCCTGATCCACCTGATTGCTAAATAATTGATCCAAATCTGCATCAACCAGTAAATCTTCAACTTGTGGTCTAGACCCTGGATTTATCAAATACTCGACTACAACCACATCAATTAGTTTGTCAACTTGCTTCTCGCTTAATCTTGTACCAAATTCCAGAAAAACTTTTGCGATTTGTTTGAGGTCTGAAACAGCTATTGGACCCTCTGCTATTGCAGTATCTACATTTGAATTAAGCGCTATACCATCTTTGAAATTCATAACGCTTAACTTGCCATCTCGAAAAACTGTTACGGCAGAATGATCAACCAAAAGTGATCCAATAGTTTCCTTTGGCAAAGCCACTGATTCAGAATGGGCAACTTCGCCGACCAGTTTTTTTAACCGGGGAATCAAGGACTTGAAACCTAATTCAGTTGCAAATGCAACCACCCCCTGACCCTTTTCAGGACTCCACAGCAAAGCTTGTGGGGACGCGTCAATGGCCACGTTTTTTACCAGCTTAGTTAAATGTGCATTAGTTTCAACGACATCTAAATTATTGCGTAATGAGTCTCCCACTTTTCCGGCAATCTCTGCGCTGTTCTCAAGCAGTGAATCAAGCGACCCATACTTTTGAATCCAAGCCGTAGCTGTCTTTTCGCCAACACCAGGAATGCCTGGCAGATTGTCACTGGGATCTCCACGTAACGCTGCAAAATCTGAATACTGCTCAGGTGAGAGTCCGTATTTCTCAATTAGTGCATTTGCATCCATTCTTATAACTTCAGACAAACCCTTCTTGGGATAAAGGATGTTTACCGCATCTGAGATTAATTGAAATGAATCGCGATCTGAAGTAACTACCAAAACTTCCATCCCCGAAGCGGATGCTTCGGTGGCAATAGTTGCAATTAAATCATCTGCTTCGAATTGAGCATCACTGTAAGAAACAATTCCGAGCGAATCAATTAACCCTCTAATTAGAGAAATCTGCACTCGAAATTCATCGGGCGATGCGGGCCGATTGGCCTTGTATTGCGGATAGATCTGTTTCCTAAATGTGTCTCTGCCTTCATCAAAACAAACGGCGAGATGAGTTGGTTGATACTCAACCAGGAGGTTAACAATCATGCTACATAACCCATAAACCGCATTTACTGGAATTCCTTGTGGCGAATGAAACTTCTCTACCGGCAAGGCATGAAAGGCTCGATAAGCCAATGAGTGGCCATCCACAATTAATAACCTTGGCCGATCAGGCAAAATTCCTCACTTAGTTTTGACTATTGAGTAAATGATTCTAGGCTGTGGTCATGGACCTTACCCGATTACACGCAGAAACTGATCCTGCACAACGAGCCACAATGATGAACAAGGCCGAAATTCCTGGACTAGATGCCAAAATGGGAATTTCGTTTACCCATATTGCAGCGGATAGATGCATAGGAAGTATGCCTGTTGCTGGAAATAATCAACCCTTTGGAATTCTCCATGGTGGTGCAAATGCAGTGTTAGCCGAATCGCTCGCTTCTATAGCTTCGCTTTTTTTAGTATCTGAAAACCAAATTGCGGTGGGCTTGCAGGTGCAAATGACTCACCATGCGGCAGCAAAATCAGGATTTGTAACAGGTACTGCGACGCTAATCCACAGTGGTCGGAGCATTGCTACTTACTTAGTTGAAATTATTGATGAGACGGGCAAGTTAACTTCAAGTGGTCAAGTCATCTGCTTCTTGAAACGTTAGTTAGATTCAATAATTGTTCGTGCAATTTCAACCATGGCGGTTCGACCATCCATTGCGGCTCGCTGCATCGCCTTAAAAGCTTCATGCTCCGATAAGCCATACTTACTGATCAAGATGGCTCGAGCACGGTCAATTAACTTATGCTCTTCCAGTTCTGCAATTTGATTCTGTACCGCACCCATAAGGTTCTTGCGACGCTGATGCTGAGCGAAACCGATCTCAATAGCTGGCCTGAGGCTCTCCGGTCGCCAAGGTTTTATGATATATCCATCTATTCCAATTTCAGTCGCTCTGTTTACTATTTCCGCTGAGCTAAATGCCGTAACCAGGATGCAGCAGAAGCCTTGCTTGATCAATTCGCTGGCTGCTGTTATGCCATCCATAACTGGCATTTTGACATCTAATAAAACAACATCAGGATTTAACATTTCCGCTTTGCTGATTGCATCGGCACCATTAGATACATCTGCAATAACATCGAAGCCAGCAGTTACTAGCGATTCGCGCAGATCTAATCGAATTATTGATTCATCTTCAGCGATTAGAATCTTCAATTTGTACGTCCTCGAATTGGTACCCCTGAGCGGACTTGAACCGCTATGCCCTCGCGGGCGGTGGATTTTGAATCCACTGTGTCTGCCAATTCCACCACAGGGGCAGGACCCAAATACTAAACGGCCGAACGTGAGGAAGCTTCAGGGAGGCGTGCAATGGCGCCCAATACCCCATTTATAAAGGCCGGCGCTTCCTCGCTGCTTATCTCTTTTGCCAGCAGTACAGACTCATTAATAGCAACTGCAATATCCACTTCTGGGCGATAAAAAATCTCATAGGTTGCGATTCTTAGGATTGAGCGATCAACTGGACTCATCCGATCGATTCGCCAGCCAGTGCTAACTTCATTTATTTTGGCATCAATGGCGCCTAAATTAAGAGAAATGCCAAGCACTAATTGCTCAGTGTAGGCATTGGCTGGTGGATCGTCAGATTCAATTCGTTGCTGCCACACCTCAGTTAATGGCAAAGACTTTATCTCTGCTTCGTAAAGCAAATCTAATGCGCGTTTTCGTGCTTTATGTCTGGCGGACATTTAAGCACGGCCCAAGTAAGAACCATCTCTGGTATCCACTCTTATTTTTTCACCAATTTCGATGAACAATGGAACCTGAATTTCAGCACCAGTTTCCAATTTAGCAGGCTTGGTGCCACCGGATGAACGATCACCTTGTAATCCCGGCTCGGTGTATTCAATTACTAACTCAACATTGGCTGGCATTTCAATGAATAATGGCTCACCTTCATGAAGTGCAACGATTACTTCTTGATTTTCCAGCATATAATCAGCAGCATCACCAACAACTGCGTTAGCAATTGGGATTTGATCGTAACTTGTTTGGTCCATAAATACCCACGAGTCACCATCTCGATACAGGTATTGCATCTCTCGCTTATCAACTGTTGCAGTTTCAATCTTGACACCGGCATTGAAGGTCTTATCAACAACCTTTCCAGTTAGCACTTGCCGAAGTTTGGTGCGTACAAATGCGCCACCTTTACCAGGTTTTACGTGCTGGAACTCGATCACCGACCAAAGTTGGCCCTCCAGATTGAGCACCATTCCATTTTTTAGATCATTCGTTGTTGCCATAAAACCCCTAAGTTATAAATTTCGGCTGCGAATACTAGCCAATGCCAAAAGTGCTAAGCGATAGGAATCAATGCCAAAGCCAGCGATAGCGCCGGTGACTACCCCAGCAATAACACTAGTATGACGAAATTCCTCCCGGGCCGACGGATTTGAGATGTGTACCTCAATAACTGGTTCGGTGCATTGCGCCAACGCGTCACGTAATGAATAGGAATAGTGAGTAAACGCAGCAGCATTAATGATTATGGGCAATCTTTGATCAATTGCATTATGAATCATTTCAACCAGTTCCGCTTCGTCATCAGTTTGGTGCACTTCGACCGTCATGCCTAAGTTGGCACCCTCAGATTCGCAGAGTGTAACCAAATCGGAATAGGTTGCTTTGCCGTAAACTTCCGGCTCACGAACTCCTAATCTCGCAAGATTAGGACCATTTAGGACCAGCACCTTATCCATCATTAATCCTCTAACAGTTTGGTAAATGCAGTAGCAAGACTATCGGAACTTGGGTTAACTACGAACTCTGGCTCGGTCAATCTCCGCAATAACACAAACCGCAGATTCGTTCCTTGCGCTTTTTTGTCCAGATTCATTATTGGGGTTAGATCCGCTAGTGATGCTCCAGCGTATGTCACGGGTAATTTGAGTTTAGATAAGACTGATCGATGAACATCTACTTCCGCAACGCTAAGCATCCCAAGCTGATTGGCAAGCTCAGCAGCAAACACCATTCCGACCGAAACTGCATCACCATGCCGCCATCTAAACCCACTGAATTTTTCAATAGCATGCCCCAGTGTGTGTCCATAATTCAGTGCAGCTCTCCCCACGCCAAATTCAGATCTCTCATAAGGGTCAGCTGCAACAACTTTCGCTTTCACAGCTATGGCACGATAAATGCAGTCAAGGAAAACTTCACTATCGAGATCAAACAGATCTACTTCACTAGTCAGTATATTTTCGGTAATGATCGGGTCTGCAATAAACCCACACTTGGCAATTTCAGCAAATCCAGCCCTTAGGTCAAACTTATCCAGCGTGGAAAGTAATTCAACATCACAATAAACCGCAAGTGGGTCATTAAATACGCCAACAAGATTTTTTCCCCTATCGGTATTGATGCCGCATTTTCCCCCAATAGCTGCATCAACCATGGCTAATACTGTGGTAGGCATCAAAACCACATCCACACCACGTAACCAAGTTGCTGCAACGAAATTAACCAAATCTGTAACGGCACCGCCACCAATACCTACCACTAAATCGGTGCGAGAAATTCGATGCTGCGCAAGAAAGTCCCATGCTTTTGCTGCTTCAATGATTGTTTTACATTGTTCGCCATCAGGCAGTAAGTGAACTGAAGTTTTCACCGAGGAATCAAGTTGTTCTGAAATCCTGGCCGCGATTGGTGACATTGAAGTAGCAGCAAAGATTGCAATATTTTCATATTTTGAAATCTTAGATACGACATCTTCAATAAGGCCGTCACCCACTACAACTGGATAACTTTTCTCTCCTGGAAAATCAATGGTCCGCATCAGTACTTTACCTCAGCCAGCAACGCCGTCAACTCATCAACAACATCCTTAATCGTTTTGCCATCCGTACTGATCGAGTACTGTGAAACTTCCTGATAAAAACCTGACCGTTGCTCCAACAGCTTCATCAATGTCGCTCTGGGAGCTTCCAGCAAAAGTGGTCGGTTTTGATTCATGCTAGTGCGCTTGAGCGCAACAGGAATTGAAGTTTGCAACCAAATTGTGGGGTGTTTAGTTAACTCAACTCTAACCTCATGATTCAAAACAGATCCGCCCCCAAGCGAGACCACTGCGCTGGGCGCAGTTAGCGACTGTAATACCGCGTCTTTTTCTAATTTTCGGAACTTGTCTTCACCGTCATCAATAAAGATTTCCGAAACAGATTTCCCGGTAGCCTTTTCGATCTCTCGATCAGTATCAATAAAAGTAACTGATAGCCGTTTTGCTAACTCTCTCCCGATGGTGGACTTTCCAGAACCAGGAATTCCAACTAGTACGCAGGTAGTCATGAGATTTGAAGATTCGCCAAATACGACTGTAAGTTTCGTGCTGTCTCAGTGACACTATCGCCACCGAATTTCTCGATAACCGCATCAGCAATAACTAACGCCACCATTGCTTCAGCTACAACTCCAGCAGCCGGCACTGCGCAAACGTCAGATCGTTGATGGTGAGCTGTTGCTGGTTCCATCGTTTGCGTGTCGATTGTTTTCAACGCTTTTGGAACAGTACTGATTGGCTTCATAGCAGCACGCACTCGGAGCAGATCGCCTGTGGTCATTCCACCTTCTGTTCCACCCGCCCGATTAGTATTACGCGATACCGCTCCATTAGACAACTCAATTTCATCATGAGCTTGCGAACCGAATCGTTTTGCAGTTTCAAAGCCATCCCCTACCGCTACGCCTTTAATAGCTTGAATTCCCATTAAAGCAGCAGCTAATTTGGCATCAATGCGCCGATCCCAATGCACATAGCTCCCAAGACCAGGTGGCAAGCCATAAACCACTACTTCAACGACACCACCCAAAGTGTCGCCAGCCTTGTGAGCAGTTGCAATTAATTCTTGCATTTGAGCAGAAGTGGTTGGATCAACGCATCGAACAGGATCTTCATCAATCTGCGGTAGTTTATTTGCTGCGGGAACTATGCCATCTGGTAGCGCCACGCTGCCGATCTCAACAACATGCGAAAGCACGACAATGTTTCCAACTTCTCCAAGGAATTTCTTCGCTACCGCACCCAGCGCTACTCGGGCTGCCGTTTCACGAGCAGATGCTCGCTCTAAAACCGGTCTTGCCTCATCGAAACCGTATTTCTGCATTCCAACTAAATCAGCATGTCCAGGTCGAGGTCGAGTCAGTGCCGCGTTTCTGGCCTGAGTTGCCAACACCCCAGCATCTACTGGATCAGCAGACATCACCTCTTGCCATTTTGGCCATTCGGTGTTGTTTATTAAAAGCGATATTGGACCGCCCATAGATTTGCCATGACGAACTCCACCTAAGATCGAAATCTCATCTTGCTCAAATTTCATTCTGGCGCCCCGGCCGTAACCTAATCGGCGACGAGATAGCTCTACACCGATCTCAGCGGTGGTAATTGAAACGCCAGCGGGCAACCCTTCCAGAATTGCTGAAAGAGCCGGGCCATGAGATTCACCTGCAGTGAGCCAACGCAACATTGGCGAAGTTTCTCACACCAGGGCAATTAGATATCCCACCGCAAGGCATGGACCAAATGGAATTGTGGATTTCCAGGTGATTTTCTTGGATAACACTGCAATCCCAACCGGAATTGTGGCCAAACAGACCCAGAACCATGCCAAAACCAGTTTTTCAACTCCCAATGCAGCGGTTGGAATGGTTAATGCCGATGCCAGCTTGATATCACCGCCGCCCAACCCTCCGTTGGAGATTGCCGCAATCGCTAATAGCAATAAGAAAACGAGCAAGGTGCAACTAACTGATCTGAGATATATCTCCCAATCTGAACCTGCTATTGCTATGGAATGCATCGTGCCTATTACTGCGATAAGTGAATTAATTGAATTGGGAATTCGTTTAGTGCGAATATCGTACCAGGAAACAACCGATAAAATGAAAAAATACATCCAAAACATCCACTTATTCAACTGCGAAAAAAATGCATTAACCCAATCAGGTTAATGCGGCAAATAAAATTTCAACTGGTACTTGCTCCCCAACCATAATTTCGATTTGTGCTGCTGCTTGGTAAACCAACATCTCAATTCCGCTAATCACCACAGCATCTTGGTTAAGCGCTGAAGCGATCTCTGTTGGCCATGGCCAGTAATTTACATCTAATACAAATTTAGCATTTCTAACTTTATCGATAATAAGCTCCTGCCCGTTGGCTGGAATAGTGCTGATGACATTAGTCATTGGATAATCTTGATCATATAACGCAAATGAAACGTTAAATCTATCTTTTGACTCAGCAAGTTTTGTTTGATTTCGGCCAATAACCCAAATCTCTGATGCGCCAAGTTCGTTAAGTGCAACGAGGGCAGATCGACTAGTTGCACCAGTCCCAATTACCGTCCAAGGTTGTGTAGCATCAAAATGAGCGCCAATTGCATTTTTTAAGCCAATGATGTCGGTGTTCTCACCAACAACTTGGCTGTTTCGATAGACCAACGTATTTACCGCACCAGTTAACTCAGCGGCAGTTGTAACTTCGTTAGCTATCGAATATGCCAACTCTTTGTATGGCATCGTAAAAGATAAGCCAAACACTTCACCGCCGCGCAATTTTCCAATCACCTCGATGCATTCAGGCTCTGCTATCTCGAGGATTGAGTATTGAAAGGGTAAATTCAGGTAGCGATATGCCGCATTATGAAGTTTGGGCGATAGCGAATGTTTTGCTGGATTGCCAACTATATACGCGTATTTTGCGTTAACTAGGTCGGTTGATGAAGCAGCGTATCGGTGCTTGGTCATCTATTTTCTCGATACCATTGTTGGAATTCCTCGCGGAACTTTAGGAACTCGCTGTAACTACCAGTGAATTTCGTAATTCCTTGATCTGGATTTGTACTCACGAAATATAACCAATTGCCTGCTGGCGGCGATAACACGGCAGCAACTGCTGCTTCACCCGGCGCACCAATTGGGCCAGGTGGTAACCCTGGATATCGATAAGTGTTATAGGGCGAATCAAATGCAAATTCTTCTTTTGTGAACAATAATTTGTTAGTTCCTAATGCGTAATTCACAGTTGCATCAAATTGCAGTGGCATTTTTGCATCCAGTCGATTTCGAATAGTGCGTGCTACTTTGCCAAAATCCATTGGAAACGCTTCTGCTTCAACCAATGATGCCATGGTCAATACTTGACGTGGCGTGAATCCCTGGCTAGCGGCAGCCTGCGGGAGATTAACCTTTTTTTCCATTTGATAATAACGCCTTACCATGGCTTCAAGAACCTCGGAAATCCTGACATTATCAGAGAATTGATAGGTTGCAGGGTAGAGAAACCCCTCGGCAGAGTTATTGGCGTAATTAGGTAACAAGACTTCTAATTTTCCATCTTCTAGCCGATCAACGCCATCTTGTACCTGGCTTTCAGCTTTATTCAACTGGTTGGCAATAGCAGTTATTGCACGTGAAAGTCGCAAGCCCTCTCGCAGCAATACGGTTAGTTGCAATCGACTATTTGGATCAAGCAATCTATCAATAGCTTCATCACTTCCCATTCTGAGAGCCATTTGATATCTACCAGGTTGAATTAACTTTGCCTCTTCGCGATCGTAAGTTGCAATGGCAAAGAAGGAGGCAGTTTCAACTACACCGGCTTCAGCCAGGATTCGTCCTACCTCAGTGAGATTAACGCCGGCTGGAATTTCAATTGCAACTTCACCAGATCCTGTGCCAGACCAGGATTCAGTTGGGCCTGTTGGATAAACTTGAAATCCAATAAAAATCACGCCAGCAATAGCTGCTGTCAAAACAATCAAATTACGTTTATTCGATAATTTCAGCATTCGTCAACCCCTCACTATCCCTGATCAAGATTCCTTGTTCCAAAATCAGCATAGCGGCATATACGTCAACTATATTTCGCTGGTCTTTTGTAGATTTTCCCATTTCAGATAACTCTCGACCGGCAATAACCGAGGTCAATCGCTCGTCAACCCAATACCAATTCAACGATGAATACTTTTTTGCCATCGCCTTGGCCCAGTGCGCGACTGCATTAGCCTGCTTTCCTGCTGCACCAGACAAAGAGTTGGGCAATCCCACATAAACTTCAGTTATTCCAAATTCGGAAATCCACTCAGTTAATCTAGACTCAAACTCGGCTGGCGGAACGGTAGCCAATGGTGCAACTATCCCAGTCCCGGTTATTTCGCGTGCTACTCCAATTCGAACTGCGCCGTAATCAATTGCAATCGCGCTCATGGATATTACTTCAGCGCAGCAATTACGTTTGGTAAGTCAGCTAAGACTCTAGTTGCCGTAGCGCCAGCTCCTAGCGAACCTTGCGTCATCTCCGGTTTTCCGCCACCCTTGCCGCCAAATCGCTGAATCAATTCAGCCAAAACTGATTTCGCATCAAGGCCATTACCGATTGCGCCGGCACCAATTCCAACGATGATCGCGGCTGGATCTGCATCCGTGAGTCCAACCACAATTGATTTCGCGCTATCACCCTTTGTTCGGGCTACTAATTCCCGAAGTGAATCTAGATCTAAATCAGCTGAAAACCCAAAAAGTAATAGGTCACCAACTTGAACCGGCGAGCCAACAATATTGGCGGCATTTGATAACAATTCAGTTCGACGTTGTTGTTCTACTAAGCGTTCAGCATCTTTAAGTTTATTTAGAAGACTATCGATTCGACTTGGTAAGTCTTCGGTTTTCACTTTTAGTAAATCGGTTATTTGATTTAAAATTAAGTGCTCTTTGGCCAAAAAGGAATGTGCATCCGCTCCAACTAAAGCTTCCACACGCCTAATTCCTGCCCCAATTGATGATTCCGAAAGGAAAGTGACAACACCTAATTGCCCAGAAAAATCAGTATGGGTGCCACCACAAAGTTCTTTTGCCCAGTCACCAATTGAGATAACTCGCACCTCGTCCCCATATTTTTCACCAAATAACGCCATGGCTCCAATTTGCATCGCATCAGTTTGACTCATGAACGCCTCAGTTACCGGTAAATTTTCAATGAGTAATTGATTAACTCGTTGCTCAACATCGATCAACATGGTTTTTGGCACTGCCTGGGGCGATGGAAAATCAAATCGCAATCTACCTGGGGCGTTTTCACTACCCATCTGAGTTGCACCCTCACCTAGCATCTCCCTAAATGCCTTATGAATCATGTGAGTTGCTGTGTGCGCGCGTGATATCGCAATGCGGCGAGCAGAATCAATCTCAGCTAGCACCGCTTCACCAGCTATCACTTCGCCATCAATGACAGTGCCGGAGTGAACAAACAATCCAGCTATTGGTTGTTGAACATCGTCAATCTCAATAATTGCACCATTACTTGAAACTATTCGCCCTGAATCGCCAAGTTGCCCGCCACCTTCGGCATAAAACGGGGTACTGGCGAGCACTACTTCTACCGCTTCGCCCTGCTTTGCTGACTTCGCAATCCCACCATCAACAATCAATGCGCCAAGTTTGGATTCGGCACTGTTGGCGTGATACCCCACAAATCGAGTAGCGCCCACTGTTTCGGCGGCAGATTTATAAACTGATAAATCTGCTAGCTTCGCTTTTCTACTCTTGGCATCTGCTTTAGCGCGCTCTCGCTGTTCATTCATCAACCTCTTAAAACCTTCAGCGTCCACCGTTAAGCCACGCTCAGTTGCCATTTCGAGTGTTAAATCATATGGAAAACCAAAAGTGTCGTGCATTTCAAATACTCGTTCAGCAGGAATAACTGAAATCTTGGCATTATCCAGTTCCGCAACAGCTGTTTCGAACCTTGCGCTGCCGGTTCTTAGAGTTTGTCGGAAAGCTGTCTCTTCGCCAATAGCAGCGGCCACAATTCGTTCTCGATTGATTTCCAGCTCGGGATATTGATCTTTCATTGAATCGATACTCACATTAATTAAATCTGCCATGCAAGGATCTTCCAACCCCAGCAGTCGCATCGACCTGATAACTCGGCGCATCATTCGCCTAAGCACATACCCGCGACCTTCATTTCCCGGGATGACGCCGTCATTTAATAAAAAAGCACAAGTTCGTGCATGGTCAGCTACAACGCGCAATCGCACATCATCTGCTTCTGTCACACCATACGTGGTGGTGGAAAGCTGCGCCGCTTTATCCAAAATCAATTTGGTTGTGTCAATCTCATAAATATTTTCAACACCTTGCAAGATGGCAGCCATTCGCTCAAGCCCCATGCCAGTGTCGATATTCTTGGCTGGCAACTCCCCTTCGATTGGGAAATCATCCTTACTGCCGCCAGCCCCTCGTTCAAACTGCATGAACACAAGATTCCAAACTTCTAGGTACCTTGCTTCATCTGCAATTGGACCTCCTGGCTTTCCGTACGCCTCGCCTCGATCGAAATAAATTTCAGAGCACGGTCCACATGGACCTGGAATACCCATTGACCAAAAATTGTCAGCCACGCCACGACGTTGTATTCGTTCTTTTGGAACACCAATTTGGTTATGCCAGATGTCTGCTGACTCATCATCATCATGGAAAACCGTGACCCAAAGTCGCTCTGGATCAAAACCGTAGCCCCCATCTGCAACGCTATTAGTCAGTAGTCGCCACGCAAAATCGATCGCACCAGCTTTGAAATAGTTGCCAAATGAGAAGTTGCCACACATTTGGAAAAATGAAGCATGTCTGGTCGTCTTTCCTACTTCATCTATATCAAGCGTGCGCACACATTTTTGAACACTTACGGCACGCTCGAAGGGCGGCTTGGTTTCACCCAGAAAATAAGGTTTAAACGGAACCATGCCGGCATTGACCAAAAGCAAAGTTGGATCTGGCGCAATAAGTGAAGCAGATGGCACCACAGTGTGGCCTTCTTTTTCAAAGAAATCCAAAAAACGTTGGCGAATTTCAGCTGATTTCACACTTGCTCCGTTGGCTTGGCGTCAATATTGGCTTCTTTACGTTGAACTGAGGTGATTGCCGTTGGCGCACCGGTTAATGGATCTGAGCCACCACCAGTTTTCGGAAATGCAATTACCTCCCGAAGGTTATCTGCGCCGCTGAGTAACATACAAATTCGATCCCAGCCAAATGCAATGCCACCGTGAGGTGGTGGCCCATATTCAAAAGCATCTAGTAAAAAGCCAAATTTGTCTTTCGCCGCTTCAGTTGAGATGCCTAACAGCTGGAAAACCCGCTGTTGCACGTTACCGTCATGAATACGAATCGAGCCGCCACCTATTTCAAAACCATTGCAAACAATGTCATAAGCCCAGGCAAGCGCTTGATCTGGCTGTTGATCAAATGTTGGCATATGTTCAGAATTAGGAGAGGTAAATGGATGATGCACGCTGGTCCAACCACCATCTTCGGTGCGTTCAAACATCGGTGCATCCACAATCCAGACAAAAGACCAAGTTCCTGGTTGTACCAACTTTAACTGGTTAGCAATCTCAGATCTGGTTGCAGCGAGCAATCCCCTAGATTCAAAAATGTCACCGGCAGCAAAGAAAATTGCATCGCCAGCAACTGCGCCAGTGGCAGCCATCAGACCTTCGCGTTCACTCTCACTAATATTCTTGGCAACTGGGCCTGATATTTCACCATCTGGCGCAATGCTGACCCAAGCCAAACCTTTTGCGCCCCGTTGTTTTGCCCACTCTTGCCAAGCATCAAATTGCCGCCTGGATTGCGAAGCTCCACCTGGCATCACGATTGCACCAACATATGGTGCTTGAAAAACTCGAAATGGTGTATCTTTGAAATACTCAGTTAACTCAACAAGTTCTAAACCATATCTTAAATCTGGTTTATCTGAACCATACCGTTTCATTGAATCGTGATAGGTCAACCTAGGAATCTCACCAATCTGGTAATTACCTAACTCCAACCACAATTCTCGGATGATCTTTTCGCCAAGTGCAATCACATCTGATTGTTCAACAAAAGACATTTCAATATCTAGTTGCGTAAATTCTGGTTGCCGATCAGCCCGGAAATCTTCATCTCGATAACATCGAGCAATTTGATAATATTTTTCCAAGCCAGCAACCATTAAGAGTTGCTTATAAAGTTGTGGTGATTGGGGCAAGGCATACCATTTGCCTGGTTGCAACCTTACTGGAACTAAGAAATCTCGTGCGCCTTCCGGAGTGGAGCGAGTAAACGTTGGGGTTTCAACTTCAACAAAACCACTGTTATTTAATAATGCTCTAGCTATAGCATTCGCTCTTGACCTTAACTTCAAATTTCCAGCCATACTAGGTCGGCGTAAATCAAGATAGCGATGCTTTAGCCGAAGTTCGTCGCCCACTTCATTGGAGTCCTCAACCTGAAAAGGTAACGGCGAGGCAGTGCTGAATATTTGAATTGATGCTGCAACTAATTCGATAGAGCCAGTTACTAAGTCTGGATTCTCATTACCACTAGGTCGGCGCTGAACCTTACCGTTAACTTGCACGCATGACTCTGGCTTGAGTTGATGCGCCAAATCTTCGTCGTGCACTACAACTTGAACTACACCAGTTGCGTCGCGAAGATCAAAAAAAGCGACACCACCATGATCGCGTCGTTTTGCAATCCAGCCAGCAGCGATCACATCGGCATCCACGGCGTTGGCTAACTCAACACAGCTATGAGATTTCAGCACTAAATCAATCTTCCTTAGGTAGTTACTGGGCTAAGCCTATTCGCTGCTGTAGCACTGCCCCAAGATCTGTCAGCGGGGCAACTTCTTGCTCACCGGAATCTAGCCATTTCACAGTGAATTTACCCGAAGCAACTTCGTCCGGCCCAACAATTACAGCAGCAATTGCACCAATGCGGTCGGCAACTTTCATACCAGTCTTTAGATTCTTGGTGTGTGAAATCTGATCCACAATTAATCCCGCGGCACGCAGCGCAATAGTTACCTTTATTGAAGCTGTTATTTGATCAGCATCGGTTGGTACAACCGCAATGACTTTAGGTAATCGGGCTGTTAGGTCAACCTTCTCCGCTAGTGCGGCAAGATAGGAGCGATCAACGCCTAAGCCAAACCCAATTCCAGATAGATCTGGACCGCCTAACGACTGCATTAATTGGTCATACCTACCACCGCCACCAATGCCTGACTGCGAACCTAATTGATGGTGTACGAACTCAAAGGTAGTTCGAGTGTAGTAATCCAAGCCACGAACTAATCTTTTATTGATGTAAAAAGGCACTCCCATTTGCGTTAGATATTCACAAACTAACTCATGATATTTCCGACAATCATCACAGACATGATCAAGCATCAGTGGCGCATCAGAAACTTGCTTTTGCACCTCAGCACGCTTGTCATCTAAAACTCGCAACGGATTAATCTCAACACGATTTTTTGTTTCATCGTCCAGCGGTAGTTCGCTCAGAAATGCTTGCAATTTCGCTCGATAACTTGGCCGACAGGAATTACATCCAAGTGAAGTCAATTGCAATTCAAAATCTCTTAAACCCAAATTTGTAAAGGCAGCATGCGCAATTGCAATTACTTCGGCATCAAGTGCAGGTGAATCTGCACCGATGGCTTCAATCCCCACTTGCTGTAGTTGACGATACCTTCCCTTTTGTGGTTTTTCTGCTCGGAAAAATGCGCCGGCGTACCACAGCTTTACTGGTAAACCTTGCTGCGTTAATGAGTTTTCAATAACGCTGCGAATAACACCAGCAGTACCTTCTGGCCTAAGTGCCAATTCACGATCACCGCGATCGGTAAAGGAATACATCTCCTTACTTACCACATCCGTACTTTCGCCAATTCCGCGAGTGAAAAGTGCAATATCTTCGAAATAAGGTAACTCAATGTAACGATAACCAGCAGCTATTGCGGGGGCAGCGAGCTGATCGCGCACATACCGAAACAAATCACCCTCTGGTGGTACATATTCGGGTATTCCTTTTGGTGCTTGAATTTTCTCCATTGCTAGCCATTCCTCAAATTCTTTAAGTAAGGATTATTTACACGTTCGGTACCAATTGTGGAATTATCACCGTGTCCTGGGAACACCAACGTGTCATCGCCAAACTCAGTCATAATCATTTCTAAACTGCTTTGCATTTGGGACGCATTCCCAGAATACAAATCAGTGCGGCCGATTGCGTTCTTAAACAATAAATCACCGGTGAAGAGATGGTCGCCATTAAGTTGAAAGCAAACTGAACCTGCAGTGTGGCCGGGGGTGGGAATAATAGAAATGTTAAATCCAGCAAAATCTAACTGCGCCCGACTTGATATTTCAATAACTTCATCAGGTTCCAGCCATTGCTGATCTGGCGTTAAAGATTGAATTAGCTTGCCACCTTCTGGGCTAACCGCCTTGATGGGATCTGTTAAAAACTGTCGGTCAGATTTGTGAATAACCGCCGGAATCGATAGGTCCGCAGCTAACGGATAAAGCTGCCAAACGTGATCAACATGGCCGTGGGTGGCAAGCAGCGCAACGGGCAGCAGCCCATATTCAGCAACTGCGTCAACCACGAAAGCCGCTGCTCCTAAGCCTGGGTCGATGATTAGGCATTCGCTATTTGCGCCGGAGGCAACCACATGGCAATTAGTGCCCCATGGGCCCACTGAAGCGGTTTTGATCAGCACATCTCCCCTAAATCCTCGTAGCCGAGCCTACCTGCCAAGCGGGGTTCTACCCCTGCTTGGCACAATTACTTAGGCGGTAAAGTTAAGTTCTCAAATTCTCCCTAGGAGTGCCCAGATATGTCACAGCGTCGAAAACTGGCTCGCGCTGAAGCCGCCAAAGCGAAGCGCCGTCAAACCGTTGTTGGTTTAATTGCCGGATTATTAGTAATCGGGCTTTTTGCTGCACTTACTATTTACAACAACCGTGACACAAGTCCAGAAGCTGAATCAACCCCAGATAACGAGACCGAACAACTTTTAGCTGAATGCGATCCAATTGGCACACCTCGAGTCGATGACATCAAGTATGACGCCGCCCCAGCTCCGTCATCCGCCATTGCACCAGGGACCTTAACTCTCGCTACCAACTGCGGTGAGATCGCAATTGAAACCGATCCTGCTGCTGCACCAGCAACTGTCGGTGCATTTGAGGCACTTGCGAATGATGGATATTTCAACGCAACGGCGTGTCACCGGTTAACAACCGCAGGCATTTTTGTCTTGCAATGTGGCGATCCGGCTGGGAATGGTACTGGTGGGCCTGGCTTTAATTTGCCAGATGAAAACTTGCCAGCCGCAGGTGAGAACAACTACCCAGCCGGAACAGTTGCCATGGCAAATGCTGGACCTGGTACTGGTGGTTCACAATTCTTTATTGTCTACCAGGACACCACTTTAGGTCCGGACTACACCATTTTTGGAAAAGTAGTTGCTGGCCTAGATTTGGTACAAAAGATTGCTGGTGTAGGAGTTGCTGACGGTGGCCAAGATGGTTCGCCAGCACAACCAGTGATGATCAACGCTGCAACCTACGAGCCGTAATACGGACCAAAAGGAGAACACATGGATATCGCAACCGCAATTACGCATGGTCGTGTCACCGAGGATGGGACAGTATTTGTTAAAACTGTTTCTGGTGAACACAAGGTTGGTCAATATCAAGCAGGCACCCCAGCTGAGGGATTGGAATTCTTTGCCCGCAAGTATGTTGATTTGATTGTTGAAGCAGACGTAATGCTAGCTCGGTTCAAAGATAATCGTGGTGTTCCTGGTCCGGCAAAAACGCTGGCTGCGAAACTTCGTGCAACTTATGCAGAACCAAATGTGGTAGGCGATTTAACTTTGCTGCTACAACGAGCTGATGAATTGGTTGTGGCTGCCGCGGATCGTGCAGTTGCCTTGACAGAACAGCGAAAAGAACAGCGTGAGCAAACTTTGGCAAAGCGCCATGAAATTGTTGCCGCTGCACAATTACTAGCAGGCTCAACCAATTGGAAAGAAACTACTGAGAAATTTGCCCAGATGCTAACCGCCTGGAAAGAACTGCAAAGGTTCGATCGTAAGGTAGAACAAGAACTTTGGAAAACCTTTAGCCATGCCCGCAGCGCATTTGATAAACGGCGCCGCACTCATTTTGCGCAACAAGCGAAGGTTCGTGCCTCTGCCACCGCAGTGAAGCATGAGATCGTTGCTAAAGCAGAATCTATAAAGGATTCTACGAATTGGGTGGATACTGCTAAAAAATTTAAGGAGCTAATGGATCAGTGGAAATCTGCTGGCCGAATTGGCAAAGGTGAAGACGAAGCGCTCTGGACTAAATTCAAAGCAGCTCAGGATCACTTCTTCGCCCGAAAGAATGACGATCTTGCTAAGCGCAAGGTAAGTCAGGATGCTAACTTGGAGAAGAAGCGAGGCTTACTTGTCGAAGCCGAGGCACTGCTGCCGATTAAGGATATAGATACAGCGAAAAAAACGATGCGAGACATTTACCACCGTTGGGAAAAGACCGGTCACGTTCCTCGGGATTGGGTCAAAAAACTAGATGATCGGCTAAAAATCGTGCAGAATGCAATCGATGAGGCCGTTGCTCGCGAAAATTCGCGTAAAGATCCAGACAAGCATGCGAGAGCAAATTCCACCATAAATCTTTTTGCTGAGAAAATTGCCAAACTTGAGGCTGATTTAGCAAAAGCACAAGCTGCCGGTGACTCTAGAAAGATAGCAAGTATTTCTTCGGCTATTGACGGACAGCGAATGTTAATGCAAGCAGCTGAAGAAGCGTTATCTGACTTTGTCCGTTAAACCCGATAAACGTCATACACACCATCAAGTCGCTTAACAGCTTGCAATACGCCTTCAAGATGTCCTGGATCTGCTAACTCAAAGGTAAATCTTGAGAGCGCTACTCGATCCTTGGATGTGGTAACTGAAGCCGAAAGAATATTGACGCGTTTCTCGGCCAGCGCAGTTGTAATATCGCTAAGTAACCCAGGACGATCGATGGCTTCAGATTGAATATTTACTAAAAATACCCCGCCAAGAGATTTATTCCAACGCACGTCAACCAAACGATCGGGTTCTAACTGTGTTACATTTGCACAATCCGAACGGTGTACTGACACACCAGAACCCTTAGTAACAAAGCCTACGATCTGATCCCCTGGTACTGGCGTGCAACAGCGAGCCAATTTCACTAGCACATCGTCAACACCAGTTACCTCAACTGCTGGTCGTTCAATATCAGTTCGACGCCGTGGCGGCACCACCACACTCGATGAAATGTCTTCAGCTAACCCTTCCCTGCCACCATGTGCTGCAATCAATCGCTTGACCACAAAAGTTGCCGATACTTTCCCTTCACCAATCATTAGGAAAAGCTGATGCAGGTCACTAGCTCCCAATTCCCGGGCAATTATCAAAAGTGCATCGCCACTCATAAGTTTCTTGAAGGGCAGACCTTCTCGCCGCATTAGCTTGGTCAAGTCTTCGCGGCCAACTTCAGAAGATTCAACTCGCGCTTCTTTGGCAAACCACGCTTTGATCTTGCTTCTGGCACGTGGCGATTGCACAAAATCCAACCAGTCTCGATTTGGGCTAGGTTCCTGAGCTTTGGAGGTAACGATTTCAATTGTGTCGCCATCATTAAGCGTATGCTCCAGTGGAACTAATCGATTATTTACCTTGGCTCCCACGCAGCGATGTCCAACTTCAGTATGAACGGTATAGGCAAAATCAACTGGTGTACTTCCTTTTGGCAGCGCAATAACATCACCTTTAGGGGTAAAGACAAAAACTTCTTCTTTCCCTAAGTCGTAAATCAGCGAGTCCATGAACTCCTCTGGATCGCTGGTCTCACGTTGCCACTCCATTAATTGACGCAACCAAGCCATGTCGTCAGGTCCAGTTTTATTCCCAACACTTTGCTGCTTATATCGCCAATGCGCTGCAATTCCCCACTCAGCAGCACGATGCATATCAAATGTACGAATCTGCACTTCAACGGGTTTTCCAGTTGGTCCAATCACTGTGGTATGAAGTGATTGATACATGTTC
Organism: Candidatus Nanopelagicales bacterium; assembly: GCA_044343935.1. GTDB lineage: Bacteria > Actinomycetota > Actinomycetes > S36-B12 > UBA5976 > AcAMD-5. The sequence continues at coordinate 28,912 of JBIJDU010000011.1, forward strand.
AATTTTGGCATTGCAATGTAGTCTTTGAATCGGCCCGGCACCGGGCTCCAAAGGGAATGCACCGTGCCAAGTGCGGAATAGCAATCATTTAATGAATCAACCAAAATACGTACACCAACTAGATCATAAATATCGTCAAAATCTCGCCCGCGAACGATCATCTTTTGATAAACCGAGAAATAATGCTTAGGCCTACTTGAAATCTCGGCGTCAATTTTCGCACTCTTCAGTGCCTTGCCGAGGACTTCCTCAACAACCCGTAACTGTTCGTCCCGAGCTGGGGTTCGGGTATCGACCAATGACTTGATCTCTTCATACATTTTTGGATACATGGCACGAAATGAAAGATCTTCTAATTCCCACTTAAGCGCATTCATGCCTAATCGATGTGCCAGTGGGGCATATATTTCTAAAGTTTCACGTGCTTTTCGCTCTTGATTCTCACGCGGCATAGCATCAATTGTTTGCATGTTGTGCAATCGATCAGCCAATTTGATTACCAATACTCTGATGTCTTTAGCCATTGCAACAACCATTTTGCGAACCGTCTCAGAAGCCGACGATTGACCATATTTAACTTTGTCTAATTTAGTTACACCATCTACTAGTCCCGCTACTTCTGCACCAAAATCTCGTTCAATTTCAACTAAACCATAATCAGTGTCTTCTGCTGCATCGTGCAGCAAAGCGGCAACTAGTGATGCGGGTGGCATACCTAAATCCGCCAAGATGGTGGCAACTGCAAGTGGGTGGGTGATGTAGGGCTCGCCACTTCGACGGAATTGACCATCATGAGCAGCTTTAGCTAACTCATATGCCCTGATCAAAGTTTCGTTATCTGCTTTGGGGAAAAAAGATTTGACCGTTTTTAACAACGGTTCTAGTTCCATAGGGGCGGTGGTGCGAACCGCTGCGATTTTACTTAATAGGGCGCGGCGCGAGGAACTACTATCGGTTTTGGATTCTGCCGCTGGCTTTAGAACCTCGCTCATTTCACACCCCCAGGTAGTGAAGTGTAGAGCAAAAAAGATTTAGCGAAGTCGTCGCGGCTTGCGCTTGGGTTGGTTACGCGGACCGCCTTGTTGAGTGTATTTCGCTCGGGTCTCTGGCTTAGTTACGGCATAAGGATCAATGCCAGTAGTTGCGATTGCTTCTCGCCGCGCCATTACCCGCTCAGTATGCGCCTTGATCTCAGGCTGCGATTTCTTCAAGTCGGTCAGGATTGGAGTTGCAATAAAGATAGATGAGTAAACGCCTGCCACAATTCCAACAAAAAGCGCGATCGCTAAGTCTTGTAGCGTAGAGGCACGAAGCACATATGCCCCAATAAAGAGAATTCCGGCAACTGGTAATACCGCAACAATGGAAGTATTAATACTTCGAACTACGGTTTGATTAATTGAGTAATTTGCTGTTTCGCTATATGTCTTTCCAGTTTGTAGCGTGACGCCTTTGACATTTTCTTTAACACGATCGAAGATAACAACTGTGTCATATAGTGAATATCCCATAATTGTTAGCACACCAATTGCCGTAGCTGGTGTAACTTCAAATCCAAACAATGCATAAATACCAATTGTTACAACTAAGTCATGCATTAGCGCGATAAACGCAGCAACAGCCATTCTAAATTCAAAATAGACGCTCAGAAATATTAGGACCAACACCAAAAACACTGCTAATCCAGTGAGCGCGGTTTGGGTAATATCTGCGCCCCAGGTTGGGCCGACAGTTCTAACCGTCACATCACCGACAGTTGTCCCTGCCAATTCTGCAATCTGCTCCGTTAGTTCAGCCAACTCAGCTGAAGTTACTTCTTCAGTTTGAATTGACAGTCGGTCACTTCCAACAGATTGCACAATTACTTGTTGCAATCCTAAATCCTGCAAATCAGTGCGCATGGTTTCAGCACCAATATCTGAAACGGTAACAAATTCCGTTCCGCCACGAAATTCAATTCCTAGCTTAAGCCCGTTAGCGAATAAACCGCCAACAGAAGTGGCGACAACTAGCACAGCTGCCACGTACCAAATTTTTCGGCGACTAACAAAATCAATAGATTTCACACCAAAATAAAGTTGGTTACTAACTGCACCTAAGTTAATCATGACGTAACTCTTTCTGGGAGTTGACCTGCTGGAATACCAGCTGTGAGTCGTTTTTCAGAGATTCCACTAATCGCGCCAGTAGATAACCGACTTCGTCCAAACAGCACGGTAATTGGTCTGGTAAACCAAAATGCCACCAAAATATCAATAACAGTTGCAATTCCAAGTGCAAACGCGAAGCCTCGCACCGCTCCAACGCTCAAGAAGTAAAGTACTAATGCAATTAGCAACTGAACAAAGTCAGCTGCAAGCAAGGTTCGGCGAGCACGTTGCCAAGCAATATCAATCGCATTTCGAACCGTCTTACCAGCTCGAATCTCGTCTCGAATACGTTCGTTGTAGACCACGAAAGTATCTGCTGTGATACCTATTGAAATAATTAAACCAGCCACACCAGCTAGCGTTAAGGTGAATCCAATTGATCGACCTAGCAACACTACGGTGAAATAAGTTAAGGCAACTGCGACTGCTAGCGAAGCGACAGCAACTAAGCCAAGCATGCGGTAATAAAGAATCAAATACAGCACCACAAGGGCTAAACCAATACCGCCGGCCAACAAGCCTGATTCAAGTTGTTCGACACCAAGCGTTGGCGACACCGCATTTACTTCGGCGATATCCAGCGCTACTGGTAGCGCACCATATCGAAGCACGGAAGCGAGCGCTTTAGCTTCTTCAGGAGTAAATGTGCCAGTTATCTGAGCTTGACCACCTAAAATTGGTTCCGAGAAAAATGGCGCCGAAACAACTAAGCCATCTAGCACAATGCCGAATCGATTCTGTGGTGATGGCAGGGAAAAAATCTTCTGGGAAACATCAGCCAACGCCCGAGCGCCTTGCGCATCAAAATCCAGGGTGACTACCCACGATCCAGTTCCGCCCTGCGCTGGTAACTGAGCTTGCGAATCATCAATTCGCTCACCAGCAATAAATGTTGGTGCCAAGATGAAGGTTTCACTTCCATCTTGGGAACAAGTTATGACGAATTTAGTTGCATCAAGTGCAACGCCGCCTTGCAGCGCGTCTTCCGTCAAGCAGGCCGCACTCGCATAGGCTTCAGATAATTCAGCTTCGGTTGCACCTTCCAGTGGCAACACAATTGGAGTAGCACCTTCAGCTGGTGGATTAGAAGTTCGAGCCTGTATTACTTCACGAAATTCCAACAAAGCAGTTTGCTTTAGTAGGTCAGCAATACCCTGCTGATTAACACCTGGCACTGAGACCACTATCGCAGCTTCATTTCCGCTGCCTTGCGCAGTTACTTCTGCTTCAGCCACACCAAACGCATTTACGCGCTGTCGCATAATTGCAACAGTTTGCGTTAGTTGATCTGCCGTTATTTCAGCAGCTCCTTCAATCACCCGCGGCGTGAGAATAACTTGGGTTCCGCCTTTAAGGTCCAACCCTAATTTTGCAGCTGGTGATGCTGATGGCCAAAAAGTTGCCGTCGCCATGCTGATCGTAATTACCAGCAATAACAGCAGCGCTCGCCATGGCTTTGGCGCAGACTTGGTGCTCACACACACTCCTTGGTTATTCGGCCATCGGGCACGAAGGCAGAGTATTCCCTATCTAACATAGAACTTCGCCTACTGGGTGGGAAAAGTTGGGATTTTCCTCAAGAAATTTCGCCATGAAAGCGCAGTTGGGTTTCTCGGTTTGGTGCTGAGCCTCCCACCACCTGGTATCCCAACTCAGTTGCCACTCGGCCCCGAGTGGTTCGGCCCAACAGGCCCTGTCGAACCAGATATGGCTCCACTACCTCAGAAATGGTTGCCATCTCCTCGCCAACTGCAATTGCCAAGGTTGATAAACCAACCGGTCCACCACCAAATTGGGTAACTAAAACCTGCAGCACTGCGCGATCAAGGCGATCAAGTCCAGCGGGGTCTATCTCATAAAGATCTAATGCTGCTTTGGCTGCATTCAAATTAATTGCACCATCAGCGTGCACACTGGCCCAATCACGAACCCGACGTAACAATCGGTTCGCAATTCTTGGCGTACCCCGAGATCGCATCGCGATTTCACGGGCTCCCGCAGTATCGATTTCTAAATGAAGTAGCGCGGCACTTCGAATAATGATTTGTTCGAGTTCGGCTACCTCATAGAAATCCAAGTGGATGGTTAAGCCAAACCGATCTCGCAGCGGTGAAGGCAGCGTGCCAGCTTTTGTGGTTGCGCCAACTAAGGTAAATGGTGAAATTTCTAGTGGCACTGCAGTTGCCCCTGGCCCTTTGCCCACCATTACATCGACCCGAAAGTCTTCCATCGCTAAATAAAGCATCTCAAGTGCCGGTTTTGCAGTTCGATGAATTTCGTCAATAAACAAAACTTCACCATTATTTAATGACGTCAATACTGCGGCCAAATCTCCAGCATGAGTAATTGTCGGTCCTGAAGTAACTCGAAGCGGAACGCCTAATTCTTTTGCAGTAATGGTTGCTAACGTGGTTTTTCCTAAGCCAGCCGGCCCACTCATCAACATATGATCAGCTGCAGCACCCCGAGAAATGGCAGCACGCAACGCAACGCTTAATTGTTCGCGAGCTCGGAGTTGTCCGACAAATTCTTCTAAATTGGTTGGCCGTAGCGCAGTTTCAACTAGAACATCATCTTCATGCGCAACCGGATCAATCAACTCTTCATCGCTCATGATTTAGCCAATCGCTTTAGCGCTTCGCGCAAAAGTGTTGAAGTATCAAGACCGCTGCCATCTAACTCAGCAATAACCTCTCGTGCTGTTTTATCGCTCCAACCAAGATTTATTAATGCGGCCAATACATCTGAATGCGAGCTGCTGCCGCCGCTCACTAAAACTTTGTCACGAAGTTCCAACACAATTCGACCAGCACTTTTCTTCCCTAATCCTGGAACTGAAGTCAAGGCTGCTTCGTCGCCAGCTGAAATAGCTGTTTCAAGTCCAGAAACGCCTAACACACTTAGCGTGGCCATCGCAGTCTTTGGACCGATACCTGACACCCCATGCAATTGCCGGAACCAGATCCGCTCTTCTTCACTACTAAAGCCAAAGAGTTGCCAGCCATCTTCTCGAACCATGAACTCTGTCTTGAGTTTGCAGTTATCGCCAATAAAAATGCGACTTAGCGCTGCTGCCGAAACTGAAACAGATAACCCAATACCAGCTCCTGGTAACTCTATTACGACAAGATTTCCATCAATTGCTATTACCTTGCCAGCCACAAAATCAATCATGATCGCTTTACCTTTGGCACTGTGCGCTTGCGAAACGGTTGCGGCATAGCGGAGACGGTGGGCATGCGCCAAGCATGGCAGAGTGCTAACGCAATTGCGTCCGCAGCATCGGCGGGTTTTGGGATTTCATCCAGATTAAGCAATGCTTTAACCATATTCCCAATCTGTTTTTTATCACTTCTGCCCGAACCTGTTACCGCAGCCTTTACTGCGGTTGGGGTGTAAGTGACGGCCGGTATGTTTCGAGTGCGTGCCGCCAGTAACACAACCCCACCAACCTGGGCCACTCCCATCACTGTTTTCAAATTCTGTTGAGCAAAAACGCGCTCCAGCGAGACTGCATCTGGCTTAAAATCATCCATCACAGCATGTATTCGTTCTGCTATCAAAAACAACCGATCCGCTGGATCCAACTTGGCATCACTTACAGCAACCTCAAGGTGAATTAATTTGCCTCGCTTGCCTGGCTCAGCATCAACCACCGCTAACCCACACCGGGTTAGCCCTGGATCAATACCAAGAACCCGCACTATGCCTGAGCTAACGCTTGGTCAGAAGCATCGAAGTTCGCAAAAACGTTTTGCACTTCATCGCTATCTTCTAGCGCTTCAATTAACTTAAAAATTTTAGATGCAGTTTCATCATCTACTGGCACTGTCATGGACGGGACAAACTGCGCTTCGGCCGCCTCGTAGTCAATTTGGGCTGCTTGCAATGCAGATCTTACTTTTACTAAATCCGTAGCTTCGCAGAGAATTTCAAAAGTGCCATCAAGGTCATTAACTTCTTGCGCGCCAGCGTCAAGACTTGCTTCTAAAATCTGATCTTCCGATGTGCTGGTTGCAGATACCAGGATTACTCCTTTTCGATTAAACAAATAAGAGACTGAACCTGCATCTGCCATTGAGCCACCATTTCTTGTCATAGCAACTCTAACCTCACTTGCAGCGCGATTACGGTTATCGGTTAAACACTCAATTAATACTGCAACACCACCTGGTGCATAACCTTCATACAAAATTGTTTGATAATCCGCACCGCCTGCCTCAAGACCAGCACCACGTTTAACTGCTCGATCAATATTGTCATTTGGCACTGAGGACTTTTTAGCCTTTTGAATGGCATCAAAAAGGGATGGGTTGGAATCAGGATCAGGTCCACCGATGCGAGTTGCGACCTCTATATTTTTCACCAACTTGGCAAATAACTTGCCACGCCGGGCATCAATTACTGCCTTTTTGTGCTTAGTCGTCGCCCATTTGGAATGGCCTGACATGTCAACCCCTTTATTCTGACTCAGTCGCCTAACTCTACGAGATTTTGCCTCGAACCAGATCTACAAAGTATTGATGGACCCAACTTTTCTCAGATAGTTCTGGATGGAAACTGGTTGCCAACGCTCTATTTTGGCGCACCATAACTGGGGTAATCCCACTGCCGGTTTGGAGCTGAGCTAACACGGTGACATCAGGACCTACGGATTCGATCTTTGGCGCACGAATAAATACCCCAGCTAAGTGCTCACCCAATTGGCTTTGAATTTCGCCCTCAAATGAGTCAACTTGTCTACCAAATCCATTTCGCCGAACTGTGATATTTATGGCATCAAAAAAAATCTGATCCGGTCGACCATCGAGAATTTTGTGAGCTAACAAAATCATGCCAGCGCAAGATCCATAAACATACATACCAGCCGCAATCTTTGCTGGGATTGCTTTATCTAAACCAGTTGACTTTGCTAACAATGACATAGTGGTTGATTCGCCGCCTGGAATAATCAGTGCGTCCAACTGTTCTAATTGTTCAACTGATTTCACCTCAATTGCAGCAACCCCAAAATCGGCGAGAGCTGAAATGTGTTCTCTGAAATCACCTTGCAGCGCAAGAACACCAAAATTCATTTATTTACCAACCGCGTTTGGCGTATTTCTCCGATTCCGGCAAGGTATCGATGTTGATGCCAACCATGGCTTCACCTAATCCGCGCGAAACATCACCAATCTTTTTCGCATCGGTGTAATGCAATGTTGCCTGCACAATCGCAGCAGCACGCTTTGCTGGATCTCCACTCTTGAAGATGCCAGACCCAACAAAAACACCGTCTGCACCTAACTGCATCATCAATGCCGCATCCGCCGGAGTTGCAATTCCACCTGCAGTAAATAGCACCACTGGCAATTTTCCAGTTCGTGCAACTTCAGCAACTAATTCGTATGGTGCTTGGTGATTCTTTGCAGCAGTGTAAAGCTCTTCCTCATTCATCACGCTCAATCGGCGGATATCACCCAAAATCTGTCGCATGTGTCGCGTGGCTTCAACGACGTTTCCAGTTCCTGCTTCACCTTTAGAGCGAATCATGGCTGCACCCTCAGTAATTCGTCGCAGCGCTTCACCTAAATTTGTTGCACCGCAGACAAACGGAACTGTAAACTTCCATTTATCGATGTGATTGGATTCATCAGCTGGAGTTAAAACCTCAGATTCATCGATGTAATCAACACCAAGTGATTCCAAAACTTGCGCTTCAACAAAATGACCAATTCGCGCTTTCGCCATAACCGGAATGGAAACCGCATTAACTATTCCTTCAATCATGTCTGGATCAGACATGCGAGCAACGCCACCTTGAACTCGGATATCAGCAGGAACGCGCTCGAGCGCCATGACTGCTACCGCACCAGCATCTTCAGCGATCTTGGCCTGTTCGGGTGTAACGACATCCATGATTACCCCACCCTTAAGCATTTCAGCCATGCCACGCTTAACTGTTGGTGTCCCGGTGCGTGCTTCAGTCATTAGTTCCCCTTGGTTGATTCGTTTCCCTTGGTAGTGGGCAATCGTACGCGAAAGGGCGAGGACCGCCATTGCAGTCCTCGCCCTCAGAATCGCTACGTGATTATTACCAAGTAGGTAGGTTTGGTAGCGCCGGAATCTCTACCGGTGCTGGTGTTGCCGGCTTGGCTGGCTTAGCAGCCTTCTTGGCTTTTGGTTTTGCCTTACTTGTTTTCTTTACTGCCTTTTTTGGCTTTGCTACTTTTTTCTTGGCTTTTTTGCTGGCTTTTTTTGGCGCCTTAGCTTTTTTTGCTGATTTCTTGGCAGTCTTTTTTACTGCTTTCTTTTTTGCAGCTTTCTTAGCCTTTTTTGCCGGAGCCTTCTTCGCGGTTCGCTTAGTAGTCTTCTTGGTTGCCTTCTTTACTGCTTTCTTTGTTACGCGCTTCTTGGTTGCTTTCTTAACAGCGCGCTTCTTTGCAGCCTTTTTTACGGCCACGTTACCTCCCCGATAATGGCGTCAGTTGTGACGCAATGCGCGTATTTTGAACTATAACTAGACGATTTGGCAACACGATTGCAATTTAATTTAGCTGCAATATTCCGTCATCAAAATCAACATATTTGGGTGCAGAGGCTCGGCCAGAAAGGCGCAGCCATCTTGCAATACGCCAACTTCGCAAATACATTGTTGATCGGACCGCTTCGTTGTACATTCGACGGGCATCTTGGACCCGAACTTGTGCCAGCTGCATCGGCAAATCTGTATCGTGATCCTGTAATACTCGCGTCAACTCTGATTCAGCAAACAAATGAGGTGCTGAGAATAAACTTGAAGAAGCTGCTACTTTCGCCAAATCAGCAGCGATCGCAATTTCAGGCACACCGCTTGCAATCGCTGCCTCATAGCGCTCATTACATCTGCGCCAAAGTGTGGTTCGAGCACTACTTACCCGTCGATGTAATCGATCCAAACGTCCAGCTACTTGCGAGGCAAAAAGCAAAATGATTAGCACAGAAATTAAGGTAAGAATGAAGCCGGTCATCCGACCCCCTGCATCTGTCTACCCCAGCGACCGATAAATAGGTGCGCAAGGTCTTCGCGCACTCGCTCCCCAGCTAGTCGAGCTGAGTCATAGCAATCTAAAACCCGATCGGTAACTAGGTCCCAGTCATATCGCCATACCAATTTTGATCCCACTTCGGCGAATTTCTTCAATTCTGCTGGATTGGAAACGGCTTGGATCAACGCAGCTGCTATCCCCGCTGGAGTTGGGTCAAATAACAGTCCTGCTTTCCCTTCAGCTAACACTAGGCGAAATGCCTCGATGTTTGATGCAGCGATTGCGGCCCCAGCCGACATTGCTTCAGTCAAAATAATGCCAAATGACTCGCCTGAAAGATTTGGCGCAATAAACAAATCTGTGCCTTTGAGTAACGATGCTTTTTCAACATCGGATACCGGACCGATTAATTTGATTGCAGATTTTGTCGACTCCGCAAGGTCGTCAAATTCATCTGGTAAATCTCCCATCCCTACGATTGCTAATTTAATTTCAAATCCAGCATTTAGCGCTGCTTCAAATCCAACCAACAGTTCAGCTAGGCCCTTTCGCTCATCCTCTAATCGACCAATGAACAGGATTTGAAATTCAGATTCGCCAAAGGCTCGCTTTGGTGTTGCGTTTCTGAAAAAATTAACATCAATTCCATTAGGAATAATTAAGGCATCGCCACCAACGCTTTCTAGCACACTGCGTCTGGCTAGTTCACTAACCGCAATGCGCACAGTGCATCGCTCCAGCACTGAATTTGCCAGGAATCTTCCACTTTTTACCGCAACTGAATAGTCATACGCCGCATGCTGAGTTGCCACAATAGGTCCACTTGCGGTCCATGCCACAATTGGTGAGATGCTAAGACTAAGCGGTTCATGCAGATGTAGCACATCAAAATCATTTTCACGAAGCCACAATTGCGCTCGTCGAAATGCAACCGGATCAAATTTTACTCTCGATACTGCGCCATTAAAGGGAACTGGCACTGAATCTCCTGCTGAGAAAACCTCGGGTGAATCATCATCAGTTGTTGGCGCAAAAATTGACACCTGATGACCTAATTCGCGCAATCTTTCAGAAAGTCCAATTACATGTGACTTAACTCCACCTGGTACCGACCAGTCATAGGGGCAAACCATTCCGATGCTTAATAAATCACGCATTTATCCGCCAAAGTCGCTGCAATACATGCCAATCAGTGGGGTGATCTTGAACGTATTTAGTGAAGCGATCAGCCATCTGCTGTGTTGCCTTTGCTATTGCTGCTTCACGGCTTAAGGTTTTGTCGAACTCAATTGGCGAGTCAATAAAGCCGCCTAGATGAGTCGGTTCATTAAACAGGCAAGCAGTTGTTAGCACCGAGTTAGTGGCGTAAGCCAACGCCGCAGGACCAGAAGGCATAGTGCAGACCTCGCCACAGAACTCAACTTCAATGCCGCTAGAGGACATATCTCGATCTGCAACCAGCGCAACTAACTTTCCGTCAGTAAGCGCAGCCTTGAGCGCCGGCACTGTTGCGCGGTCCGCAGCTGGAAAAGCAATCAACCCAATTGACTTTCTATACTCAAGAAAAGCTTTAAACACGCGCTCTGGCTTTAGTCGCTCTGCTACCGTAATAACTTCACCGGCTTGCATCGCAAACCATCTTCCCGCGAGATCCCAATTAGCTAAATGTGCAACCGCAACAACAACTCCTTGTTTTTGCTTAAGTGGATCAAGTAAAATCTCCGAATTGGCAATTTTTACCATTTGCATCACTTTATTATCACTATAACTAGGTAATTGAAACGCCTCTACCCAATAGCGACTATATGAAACTAAGCCGTCCTTGACTAATTCATCTAACTCAAATCCAGACTTACCAGTTACTACTGCCAAGTTCTTTCTTAATTGCATTACGCCTTTGCCATTCTTTCGATAAGCAATCATGGCTAACTGAGCAAAAATTTTCCTTGCCAATTGAGTTGGCAAGAGCCTAACAATTCGCCAAGCAACTAAGTACCCAATCGCGCTCATGATGGATTTGATTGATAGGCAGCAACCAATCGCTGCAGCACGGTAATGATGGTTAAAATCGTCAAAGTTATAATCGCGATGTCTATTGCGAAACTAAGTCCAAGTCCAGTAAATCCGGTTCCCACTAGCAGAATAATGATTCGCTCAGGCCGTTCGGCAATGCCAACTTTCATCGGTATGCCCTGACTCTCTGCTTTAGCCCGAATATATGAAATCAACTGCGCGGCAAATGCGGTTACTATTGCGGGCCCAAGCAGCGTCGAGTCTTGGTTTGCGTAATAAATTACCAAGGACCCAAAAAGCGCCGCATCGGTAACTCGGTCCATAGTGCTATCAAGGAATGGACCTATTGGATTTGATACTCCAGAGATTCGCGCCACAGTGCCATCGAGTAGGTCGGAAAATATAAAAACTAAAATAAATAATGTGCCGACAAGGAAATCTCCATCAGGGAAAAACAAAATTGCTGAAGCAGAAATTCCAATTGTACCAACGAGGGTTATTACATTTGGTGAAACTTGGAGTTTGACTAATAGACCAGCGATTGGATCAATTACCCGGCCAACAACAGTTCGCGCCTTGTCATTGTCAAGCATCGGGCCAAGCCTGCGCGAGTAAATCTCTTAAATCTGTCAGTAGTTGGGCCAAGACTTTTGTACTACTGATTATCGGCATGAAATTTGTATCACCTTGCCAGCGAGGCACAATGTGCTGATGTAAGTGATCTGCAATTCCCGCTCCAGATACCGCACCTTGATTGAGTCCAATATTGAATCCTTGTGCGCCAGATACTTCGCGCAATGCTTGCATGCCAGCTTTAGTTAGTTGATGCAATTCAGCGGCCTCTAACGAAGTTAACTCGGTTAAATCCGCTACATGTCGGTATGGGCAAACCAATAAATGGCCTGAGTTGTAGGGATACAAATTCATTACGACGTAGCAGTGATCGCCACCTGTCACAATTAAATCTGAATTTGATCTGCCTTCTTTGGTATTACAAAAAACACATCCAGCTGGTTTGTCGATGCCTTGCAAGTAGGGTAAACGATGCGGCGCCCACAGCCTTTCCCAATCATTAGGCGCACTCATTTAGACCTGACTTCTACTATCAACTGCAGTTTGAATTATTTTAATAGCATCCTCAATCGCTACCCCATTTACCTGAGTGCCATCTCGGTAGCGGAACGAAACCGCATTGCTCGCCTGATCGGTTTCACCCGCAATAAGCATGAATGGAATCTTCTGTTGCTGTGCTTTTCGAATTTTTTTCTGCATACGATCATCAGACTTATCAACTTCAACTCGAATGCCGCGTTCCTTTAGTTTCTTTGCCACTTCATCTAAATAGTCGTTAAATCCTTCTGCAACTGGAATGCCCACGACCTGGGTTGGCGCTAGCCAAGGTGGGAACGCTCCAGCATAATGTTCAGTTAGAACACCAATAAATCGCTCTACCGAACCAAACAAGGCTCGGTGAATCATGATTGGTTGTTGACGAGATCCGTCATCTGCTTGATATTCCAACTCAAATCGTGCTGGTAATTGAAAATCAACTTGGATGGTAGACATTTGCCAGGTTCGACCGATTGCATCTTTTGCTTGAACTGAAATCTTAGGACCATAAAACGCAGCACCACCTGGATCTGGCACCAATTTCAGACCAGACTCTTCAGCAGCAGCCTGTAGCGCTACTGTAGCTTCATTCCAATCAGCGTCTGAGCCGATGCTTTTCTCTGGATTTCGAGTGCTTAACTCCAAATAAAAGTCATCTAATCCATAATCACGCAATAGCGATAACACAAAAGAGAGCAATGACTTAAGTTCGCTTGGCATTTGTTCTCTAGTGCAATAAATATGAGCGTCATCTTGTGTCATGCCGCGAACGCGGGTCAGCCCATGGATCACGCCACTTTTTTCATATCGATACACCGAACCAAACTCAAACAATCGCAAAGGTAATTCCCGATAAGAGCGTCCACGTGATCGATAAATTAGATTATGGAACGGACAGTTCATTGGCTTTAGATAATAATCAGCGCCGGCTCTTTTAATACTGCCATCTTCATTTCGTTCTTCATCCACTCGCATTGGTGGATACATACCATCGGCATACCACTGTAAATGTCCCGAGGTTTCAAACAAATTAGATTTAGTTATATGCGGCGAGTAAACAAATTCATAATCTGCAGCTTCATGTCGAGATCGTGAGTAATCTTCCATCGCGCGGCGGATAATTCCGCCTTTTGGATGGAAGACAGCAAGACCGCTGCCTATTTCGTCTGGGAACGAAAACAAATCGAGCTCAACACCAAGTTTGCGATGGTCGCGCTTCTCCGCTTCGGCTAATCGAGTTAAGTAATCATTCAACTCTTCCTTCGTCGCCCATGCTGTGCCATAAATTCGTTGCACAGATGGATTTTTATCATTTCCGCGCCAATATGCTGCCGAGGTTTTCATCAATTTAAATGCCTTAATCATGCCAGTATGGGCGATATGTGGGCCTCGACATAAATCGCACCAAACTAAGTTTCCATCTCGATCAACATTGTCATAAATAGTTAACTCGGCACCACCGACTTCCATGATGTCATCAGTAGGGGCACCTTTGATAGTGACTAACTCCAACTTGAAGGGTTCGTTTTTCAACTCCAATTGTGCTTGGGGCTCAGTTACTACTCGTCGAACAAATTTTTGTTGAGCGTTAATAATTTCGCGCATCTTCTTTTCGATGACTTCAAGAGATTCTGGTGTGAACGGCTCTACGTTGCCAAAGTCATAATAAAAACCATCTGTAATTGGCGGGCCAATTCCTAAATGGGCTTGAGGATATAACTGCTGCACGGCCTGTGCCATAACGTGTGCGGTGGAATGGCGAAGAATCGCCAAGCCATCTTCGCTGGTTATTTCAATTCCTTCGATTTCATCTTTAGGCTGTACTGGCAGGACTAAGTCTTTGATTTGGCCATTAACTTTGGCTGCAAGGTATTTTTTATCGGAACCCAGTGCTTCAAAGTAACTAGTGCCAGCCGCAACCGATTTGACTGACCCAGCCACTGCCACTGTTATGGCCGACACAATGCCCCCTTGGATGTTTTCAAGGGTCAGCCTATCTCAACTCAAGGGTGAAATTAGCGAGTAAGGAAGGCTTCTAACTCACGAAAGCCGTCCAGTGTGAATTGATATTGATACAAATACCAGCCAACCATGCTAAGTACGATCAAGGCAAATGATCCCACTACCTGCCGGCGAATTTTTCGCAGCGTGGGATCCTGCCACCATTTCGCGGCAAGCTCCATCATGGATTTAACCGGGCCCATGGCTCGTTTCGCCCAGGTGTATTCGGTGGAAAGCACAAATATGCCAATCACAATAAATAGTGCACCAGGACCTGGCACTACCAGCATGATTAAGCCAGCTGCAAGAAAAACAATTCCAGTAGTAACAACTAACAGGTGCCATACCAACAAGGTAACTGGAGTTTTGGCCATAAACGACCTAGCGCTGCGATAAGTGCCGCTAAGTCGTTTCGGTTTTGAATTTTCTGGCGTTGTCATAGTTAAATTCTAAATCAAAGTTTGGTATTCCAGTGGCGAATTCAACAAGTCTTGATATTTCTCAGCCAATTTAGCGATTTCCAGCGATCCAGCTAGGGACCGCTGGTCGATATGAGAAATATGCTGCACCCCTCGAACGCTTGACAGCAAAGCGGCACCACTGACCTGAGCTAATTCATTTTTTGTTATTACCTGTTCATTAACCGCGAACTTCTCAATTAATAGCTCGCGCGTTATGCCACGCAAGGCGCCCGCACTCAGCGGTGGCGTAACCAATTCGTCATTAATCTCAAAAAGTAGATTACATGTTGCACTCTCAACAACTTCACCCTTGGTGTTTAAAATCAGCGCTTCGTCAAATCCGGCCGCAACAGCATCGTTTAATGCAATTACATTTTCCAGATAGGAAAGTGTCTTGATGCTAGAAATCAAACTGTATTCATTTCGAATAATTCTTGATGTGTGTAACTTTGCAGGTGATGTCGCGATCGATATCGGTGCTGCGGTAATGAACCAGTTTATGTTTGCGCCTCGCATTACGCCGGCTGGGCCAAGTCCGCTGGTAATTGTTAACCGCAGTCTGGCATCCGTTACACCAGCGCCATGCAACTTGCCTACTACTTCGGCTATCGCGCTAGTCATTGCAGTTTTTGGTGGAAGCTCTATGCCAATTAGATTTGCGGCATGATTCAACCTGGCGATATGGCGCGTTAGTGCAAATACGCCAAATGCCGTAACTCGCATGCTTTCAAATATTCCATCGCCAACTGTGACGCCATGATCATCGAGCGAAATGGCCGCAGCGTTGAAGCCTTCGTTCGGAGACCACTTAATCATTTATGCTCGCTAACTTTAATAACCGAGCTGCCTTCAACTCAGTTTCTTGCCATTCGCCAGTTGGATCGCTGCTAAACGTAATGCCCGCACCAGTACCAAACCGCAACTCCCCCTGCTGATATTCGAAACTTCTTATTCCAACTGCAAATTCAGCTTCGGTACCATGAACGATGCCAAAGCCGCCGCAGTAACCAAGGCGGGGCGCTAGCTCCAATCTGGAAATGACGTCAAGCGCAGCAGACTTGGGAGCGCCCGTTACTGATGCCGGCGGAAAGGTTGCCTCGAAAATTTCTGGCCAAGAGATTTCTGGTTTCAATTCTGCGCTAACGGTTGAAACCAATTGCACCATTCCTGGAATCTGTTCTAAATCAAGCAGCTTTTCCACCTTAACGCTGCCAGTTACTGCAATATGTCCTAGGTCGTTTCGCACCATGTCGGTGATCATAATGTTCTCCGCATAATCTTTTTCCAGCATATGTTGCTCAGTTAATGCCGTTCCCTTTATTGGCGCTGAACTAATGTGATTGCCGTTTCGTTTCAAAAACAGTTCTGGTGATGCCGATACAAACCAAATTCCTTCCTCATCTAACTCACCTGGTAGTAGATCTAAAAATGACGCATATTTAGCTGGGTGACTCTTGACGATTCGCTGATACAACGCCGCTGCATTTGGTCTTATTGAAACTTCGGCTGACAAAATTCGACATAAGTTAACTTGATAAACCCAGCCAGCTGCTATCTCTGTTTGAATCTGAACCACACCAGCTTCATATTGCTGCTGCGATAGTGAAGAGTGCCAATTGGTAATTGGGGTGAATGTTTCTGGCGTAAGATTTGTAATCGGCTCGGCGTTAGCAAAATGCACTGCTTTAAATTCACCATCAAAGCGAGCAAGCACTACCCAATAGCCATTTTCAGTGATTTCTGCTGGGCTAGTTACAACTGCAGTTGGCTTAGTTAGCAGCCGACCGGCCACCACCGCTCGTGATTCTGGCATTGCACTCCTGCCTCAGTCAGACCCAACAATCCCACACCAACAGTGGGCGGTGTATCTTTGCGCCCGCTCCAGATTAGTGCTGGACATGCGGACGTGGCTCAGTTGGTAGAGCATCACCTTGCCAAGGTGAGGGTCGCGGGTTCGAATCCCGTCGTCCGCTCGTTGAGCCCATTGGCTCTTCGCGGTGGAGTGGCCGAGAGGCGAGGCAGCGGCCTGCAAAGCCGCGTACACGGGTTCAAATCCCGTCTCCACCTCTGCGGGCGATTAGCTCAGTTGGTTAGAGCGCTACCTTGACATGGTAGAGGCCGGGGGTTCGAGTCCCTTATCGCCCACCAAATAAATTTGAGGTGCAGATGAATCAAGCACTAACTCAGCTACAACAATGGCCAACAACGCCTTGGGTGCGCGTTGTGTTAATTCAAAATTATGCCGGACAACTGCAGGGTGAAGATGGCACTAGCGCTACCCTGGGTAATCGATCCGATCGCGATCACTTAATCAAAGTACGCACCAGCGCTGATTTAGTAATTACTGGCGCTAACACTATTCGGATCGAGAATCCACCGGCACCAACTGCTAACCTGTGGGTGGTATCCAATTCAGGTAATTTAGATTCATCAGCAAGAATCTTTCAGAGCAGTAGCAGCAAAGTTATCTCAGTTAATCCGTTGCCAGATTTACCTAGTTTGCAATTGGCCTCGATCACACCAGAGGATTTAATTGCACAAGCATCCGCTCAGAATTTCCGTAGAATATTAATTGAAGGTGGCGCAACCTTGATAAGTCAATTTATCGCCGCTAACTTGATTGATGAGGCACTAATCACCTTGGTTGATCGAGCTGGCAGTGGCGAAATCCTGCATCGGTCTGGATTTGGACTTACCCTTATCCAACAATTCAAATCACCTGAATTAACCCTTCAACAGTGGCGCAAGGAGAACTAATGCAGATGGTGCCAGATGGCGCTCAGCCAATTGAAAACCCGCTGGGATTTGATGAAGCAAAATTGCAAGAGCTGCTCGGACCTGCGGCATTTGCCGTGCTGCGACTAGGCGCAACTGAACCAGCATTCCAAGGAATTCTCACCGACAACGACGCCCCAGGTGACTATTTGTGTGCGGTATGTGATGCCCTGATCTTTAGCGGTGCCCAGAAATTTCATTCTGGCTGCGGTTGGCCATCATTTTTTGATGCCGCCACGCCAGGTGCGGTTCGGGAGTTGGTTGATTTAAGTCATGGCCGCAAGCGAGTTGAGATTAGATGCACAAATTGTGATTC
The DNA here is from genome assembly GCA_044343935.1 of Candidatus Nanopelagicales bacterium. Taxonomy (GTDB): domain Bacteria; phylum Actinomycetota; class Actinomycetes; order S36-B12; family UBA5976; genus AcAMD-5. Next base: position 46,745 of record JBIJDU010000011.1, read on the forward strand.
TCACTTGGGGCATGTGTTTGATGGCGAAGGTTACGGCACGCCAACTGATCGCAGATTTTGCGTTAACTCAATTTCAATGAAATTTGTGCCAACAACTTAATTCTGATCGCCCTGATTGCGATCTTCCCATCGCTGCTCAAAGCGCTTCATAAAATCAGCTTTAGATGGTTTTGCGGATTTTGCTTGAACCGAACCTGGCGTTGCTGGTTTTGGCGCGGTTAACAACAACACCCCAACCAGTACGGCAGCGAAACCAACAATGCCAATTGGCATTAGCGGAATTGCTACCGCAGCCACGATCAACGCAATGCCGGCAAGCAACAGTGCCAGCGCTAATGGCGCAAAACGCTTGCCAGCAAGCGAAGGCCGACCACGCAGCGCAGATGCAAACTTTGGATCCTCAGCAGCTAGTGCTCGCTCCATCTGTTCTAGCAAGCGCTGTTCATTCTCTGATAGTGGCATCTGACCTCCTCGGATTGGTCAAGAATACGCGCTCTTCTTGAGTGAGCAACTTCTGCCCTAATCTTCTTCGTCTGGTTCAACAATTAACCGTGCTGGCTTAATGGCGCGTTCCCCAAATTTGGCTCGAGCCTGATCTACTGCCTGCTCTGCTTCGCTCCAGCCATGCTCTGGCTCGTCCAAGGTGGGTTGAAAGCTGGCCAACTCAGTTGGTTGCAGCCCTTCCGCTCTCACCCCAAGTAGTCGAATTCGAACCCGTTGCAGGTTTAAATTTCGATACAACTGACGCGCTATTTGATTTATCTCTTGGGTGCTATGGGTGTAACTGGCTAATGTCTTTGATCTAGTAATAGTGGTAAAGTCATGAAATCTAATTTTTATACTGATAGTTCGACTCGACAACCCTCGGCTGCGCAGTCGCGCAGCAACTTGGTCAGCTAATCGGAGCAGTTGTGCTTCTACTTCGGCAGGGTCAAATAAGTCTTCGCCAAAGGTAGTTTCATTGCCAATTGATTTTTCAGGTTCGCTTACTATCACTTCACGCTCATCAATTCCCCAACAAAGATTATGAAGATGCTCAGCGCTAGCAGCGCCAAGGATTCTAGTTAATGTTGCAAGGGGTAAATTTGCAATATCGCCAATAACGTTTAGCCCTAACTCTTTTAATCTTGCTTCAGTTTTCTCACCAACTCCCCAAAGCGCTCCAACGGGTAGTGGATGTAGAAATTCCACCGCTGCCGCTGCTGGAATTAAAAGCAAGCCATCAGGCTTGGCATAAGTCGATGCTAGTTTTGCTAAAAATTTGTTACTTGCAACACCAACTGATGCAGTTAGATTTAATTGAGTTTTTATTTCTGTTCTCAATTTTGATGCAATTTCAGTTGGTTTACCGAGTAACTTAATCGCGCCACTAACATCTAAAAATGCCTCATCTAGCGCAAGTGTTTCAACGTACGGGGTGACCGATAATAAGATTTGATAAAGCTGCGCTGAAACTTCAGCGTACGCCCGGTGATCGGCTGGTACCACAATTGCAGTTGGACACAATCGCATGGCACGTGACATTGGCATGGCAGCATGAATGCCAAATTCTCGGGCCTCATAAGTGGCAGCAACAACAACACCTCTGCCTTCAGCACCACCTACAATCACTGGTTTGCCAGCGAGTGCTGGATTGCGTCTAACTTCAACTGAGGCATAAAACGCATCCATATCTAAATGCAAAATATGGCAATTAGTGTCGTCATCACCCAGGTAGGCGATTTTGCTGCGATTGAGCTGCGATCTACTCATTTCTCACCGTCCACCAACACCTGGGCTCTTATGCCATAACTTAGTTGGTAACTGCGCTGTGCCATCGACTATTTCTAACTCAGTTAGCAACTCAGTGCTAGCGCTGCCGGCTGGCTTCACGTCGCTGTAAGGAGAAATCGCTAGCCCACTGGCATGTAACAGCAACCGGCGAGCCGGTCCCATACCACCAGTTTTTCGCCGAATTCGATCAGTGCCGCTGCGGCGCTGCTGCTTTTCCAATCGCTCCTGCGTTAATTGCTGTTGCAGTTGCTCAGTTAGCTCTGTGATAGCCTGATCTAAATTGCCATCAAGCCAAATTTGATGCAGCTGCATTAACTCCCAAGCGCCAAGCCCGCGCAGTGAAATTCCGTTTGGACCAGATTTACGAACCACCCCTGCGGCTAAAACTAGCCAGGAATTAAAAATTGGCTGGGCATACTTTTGCTGTACTGCTTCAAAAAAAGCTAGGTCAATTGGCCCAGCGCTATCTTCTAGAGTTAGAAATGCAACCCGATTACCGGACCTAACTGGTGGAGTTTGTACAGCAACTTTTACACCAACTACATAAACAATTGCGCCAGATCGTTGTTTGCGAAGATTGCCACTACTTACTAAGTTAACTTTAGCTGCTAATTGCGCTAAAAAATCATAATAAAAACTAAGTGCATGTGCTGTTGCATCAACTCCCAGCAGACTCAATTCAGTCTTAACTTTTTCTGTTGCTGACAATTCTGCTAATCCACTAGGTTCAATTAGCTGTCCTGCGACATCAATTGCCAACTGCCTGGTGTGTGTTTTCCCAACGGCTAACTGCACTAAATCTGCTAGCTGCAATAACAAATCACGCCTAGTTAATTGCGAATTAGATTTGCTAACTCCTAGACGATAAACTTGATCGAACCCGCCTAACTTAATTAGGTTTTCAGCCGTTGGTCTACTAACTTGAGCTCGCTGCCAAAAGTCAGTTAATGATGAATAAGGCTGACCTAGCACGATTTGAGCTATCTCGTTTTCGCTAATGCCAGAAATGTCCGCTAATGAAATGCGAATTCCATATTTTTGTGCTTCCGGCAAAGCATCAACTTGCTCTATTTGGTAATGCGCCTTGGAGAAATTAACATCTAGTGGCAAGATTTTAATTCCTAGATTGCGAGCGTCAGCGAGAATTAATCGCTTTGGGTACATTCCCGGATCATGAGTTAATACACCAGCTATAAATGCTGCTGGGTAATGTGTTTTCAGCCATGCGGATTGATATGTAGGTAGCGCAAATGCAGCAGCATGTGCTTTGCAAAAGCCAAACGAGCCAAATGCTTTTAATGCCTGCCACACTTTGTCTACTACTGCCAATTCGTAGCCGCGCTGTAGTGCCTGCTGGTAAAAGATTTCTCTAACCTCAAACTGCGTATCTACTGCGCCTAGCGATCTTCGATATTCGTCAGCCTGCGCCAATGAACAGCCAGTCATTACTGCAAAAATTTGCATAACCTGCTCATGAAAAACAATTACACCCCAAGTTTCAGCCAGCACTGGAACTAAATCTGGATGCAAATATGTTGGTGCTTGCCAGCCATGCTTACCAGCTAAAAATGGGGTGATCATGTCGGACTTAATTGGCCCTGGCCGAAATAGCGAAATATCAACAATGAGATCATGCATGCAATCTGGCGCCAACTTCCCTACCAACTCCCGCTGGCCTGGCGATTCAATTTGAAAACATCCCAGTGTTTGGGCAGATTGAATTAATTCATAGGTGGCAGCATCGTCGTGTGGCAGTTGATCAATATCTAACTCAACTTCTGCGACAGCTGAAATCTGCGAAACTGCATGTCGAATTGCTGATTGCATGCGAACACCCAGAATATCTAACTTAATTAGACCTAGATCTTCAACATCATCTTTATCAAATACCGTTACTGGAAAATCTTGAATTCCCGGCAAAATTGGAATGCGAGCTGATAAGTTGGCATCAGAGACGATCACGCCACATGGATGCATCGCTCGATGCCGAGGTAGGGCATCTAGCGCGGCTACACAATCAAATAACTGATCTAAATTAGCTAAATTAGTAACGCTGGAGTTACGCAGCTCAGGTAAATCTGAAATTGCAGCATGAACATCTCGGGCACGAATGTGCGGAAATGCAGTTGCTAGCGCTGATATCTCTGCTGGCGAAAACATCAGCGCGGCACCCACGTCTCGGATGGCATGGCGTACTCGATAGGTATCAATCATCGCAACTGCTGCCACTCGCTGCGGCGAGAATTCAGTTAATACGTTGTGATAGACGTTTAATCTGCGATCTGATTCCACATCGATGTCAATATCTGGCAGTGATCGGCGCTGCGGTGATAAAAACCGCTCCATTAATAACCCATGATCTAACGGATTAATTAACGAGATACCCAATAAGTAAACCAAAAAACTTCCGCCAGCAGAGCCGCGCACATTAACTCGCGAGCCTAGCTGCTTAATGTCAGTCACAATTTTTGCTACTGCTAAAAAATAAGCCGCAAATCCAAGTTGCGCTACTACTTCCATCTCAGCAGTTAGTCGCGCTTGGGCGGTTGCATTATTAGCTAATCCAAAGTCTGCTAACGCGGCTTCAGCCTTGCTGCGCAGCAGTGCTTGCGCTCGCTTGGCGTCATCTGGTTGATGCTGCGCAATTGCAGAATTAACACCAGTGAGTAGATCTAGTTCTGGTAAATAAATTTTTCCCCAAGCTAAATCTCGCACTGGATTTAACACGCATGACGCAGCTAGTAATTGTGTATCAATAATTAATTTATTAGCGCGATTTTGATCTTGCGTAATTTCTGCTGCCAACTCACTCATTTCAGCTGCTGACTTTAAATAAGCAGCGGAGTTACTAGCAGAAAGGTATTTAGGATGAATAGGGATTAATCCCCTGATCGCATCTAACACATCGGCGATATAGCCATCAATTGAAGTTAAGTATCTAACTGAATTAACTAATACCGCTTTTAAGCCGTGTTCGTCAGCAAACTTAAGCAGCTTGCGAGCTGCGCTGCTGCTGTAATTTCCAGTTTGAGTGTGATGTGACGCCACCGCCACCACCGGAGTTACCCCAGCGATTTCACGCCATTGCTTCACAATCCCAACTGCAATATCAGGTCGGCGGCCAAGTACTGCGCTGGCAAATTCTGATTCTGGAGTGAGCAGCACAACTAGTGGTGAAGTAGCAGCTTGATAACCAGTTGGTGCGCTTTGTTGCAGCGCGCTAGCAATCTCAGCAATTGAAATAGTTGCTGCTGGATCATGAAATTTTGCCGCACCAATCCGAGTGGCAATGTTTACAAGCGCTGCCCAACCATGAGGGCCGCGTGCTAATAGCACGCTTCGATGATGCTTTATATCTCGATAACTGCCACCTTTTGCTGGTGTTTTTGATTTCGGCAAAGTTGAAGTTTTTGCTAACAATCCAGTTGCAGTAACTGCTACATCAATTCCAAGAATTGGGTCAATGTCATGCGTGATACAACTTTTAATAAATCTAACTGCACCGCCAATTTCATCTCGATCGGTTAAGGCGAGTTGAGTGATACCAATATTTTTTGCAGTTGCTACTAAATCTTCAGGCAGCATTGCACCATATTTCATGGAAAATCCGCTTGCTACCTGTAACTGCGGAAAACTCATTGCGCCAGTTTTCTGATTAATTGCCATTGCGCTAGTTCTGGGTCATAGCAAATCTCAATTACAATTTCTTGCTGCACCGATTTAGCAGCCAATCGCCAAATTTTTCGTTCAGTTGCAACCCCAGTTCGCCACCAATTAGTTCGTGCGCGCCAGAACTCTAATATTTTTGTTACTTGGAAAGTCTTAGCTCCTAACTTAAATTCCGTAGGAACGCCAGAAGTGTTAGTAATTACAGTTAAGTTTGGTTGACTTCGCATCTTCGCTCCTGTGCTAGTTGAACTTGCCCAGGAAGCGGGGCTGGGACTGGGTGGAATCAGTGCCACGGCTTCCCACGTGACGCTGATTCCACGCAACGAAGTGATTGCCCAGGGGGTTAGGACAAACTCAACTGCGTTGTCTAAGCCAAGGAGCTACCTCAGCTCAGATGCCAGATCCGATTTCGATAGGTGTTAGCCGTTCCGGAGGCTATTCGAACACCTGTTCGAATAGCCTTAGTCAAACATGAGGGTCAGACAATCGTCAACTCGACCCTAAAGTGTGCCGCGTTGCCCAGCGCCAGCTGCGGCAATCCCCTGCAGCGCAACTATTAACAGCATAAAAGCCAGTCCAGCACTCCAGCTGCCAGACCATTGGAAAATCGCACCAACGATTAATGGTCCGGTGGCAGCTATCAAATACCCAATTGATTGCATCATGGTGGATAGCGCTGCTGCAGTTGCGGCGTCTTCGCTGCGCAGCACCACCAAAATTAACGACAACGGAAATGTAGCGGACTGGCCAAAGAGCGCAAACAACACCCAAAGCGTAAGTCGCCAACCTGAATCCAGCAATAATCCAAGATATCCAATCGCCGTAATCGCAGTAAACAGCCACAAGATGTTTCGCTGCTCAGTTCGTGTTGTTGCTAACTGCGGTACATATGCCGCAGCAACAGATCCCAGCAGTGAAATAATCGCCACAGTTAAGCCAGCAGTTGCTAGCGCATAACCACGATCAAACAAAATTGTTGGAATCCAAGTGCCACCGGCATATGCATTCATAGATTGCAGTCCAAAAAATGCGGTCACCTGCCATGCGCGTCGATTTCGCAGCAGTGATCGCCAGCTGATCTTGCTTGATTGATCAATGTCACGCAAGCCGTTTTTCCGCATTCGCAGTTGCCACCAAACTGCGCCAAACAAGGCTAATACTCCCCACGGCAACATCGCCAACTGCCAGCTAAATTTGCTGGCAGCAGTTAATGGTGCCGAAATAGCTAAGGCAATAGCTGCCGTAATGCCCATCAACGTGACATAGGTGCCCGTGATCACACCAGCGTGCTCGCCGCCATGTAATTTGACCCAAGCAGGTAATGTCACATTCAATACTGCCGTTGCAATGCCTAATAACAGCGTAAAAAAGAATAATGCAAATACCGATCCAGCAGCACGAGACAACAACGCAACTGCGAGCACCCACATTGCAATTGAAATGGTGCGATCAATACTGCCAATTTTATTAAACCAACCAGCAACAGGTGAGATAAAAGCAAAACATAAAACTGGAATTGCCGCAAGCCAAGCTAGCTCAATGGTAGAAAGTTCTAACTCAATTCCAATCACAGTAATAATTGGGGTTATCACTGCAATGCCAGTTCGCATATTTATGGCAGCAACGTACGCTGGCAATCCAATCTTGGAATTGCGAATAAACTTACTGAATCCGCTCAATTCAACTCAGCCACATTGGGTATGTCACAACTTGCCAGCGGCGCGCCATCACAGCAATTAGCTTTAGCATGGCAATGCGGACAAAGCCATCTAGTAGCAATTGGGTCAAATATTTGAGCGCAAAAATCACATTCCACCATCGGATTATTACTTAAATACACCAATATGTGCGGTAATTGACACTTACTTAATTAGATTTTGATTGATGCGACACATGGTCTACTGGCAACAATCTGATCGCTTGAATAATTCCTGCTCCCCAGGCAATTGCTGCGGTGAGATAGCAAATTATCTGAATCATTACCGGTGCTTCTAGCGCAACTAAAAGTTGCCTTACATTCAAGATCACAATTAGGCCACCAACAAATACACCCAATATTCGCTGTGGTGCTCGTTTAACCAGCCAGGCAGCAACTGGGGCTGCCAACGTGCCGCCAATAACTAACGCAAGCACTGCGGCCCACGGCATTTGTTTCGCGCCTAGGCCCACTAAAAATCCAAGACTTGATGCAATCGCAACCACCAGCTCAGCGGTGTTAGTTGAGCCAATGGCTTTGCGCGGCTCTAGTGCATTTGAGGCGGTTAACGAAGTGGTGACAATTGGTCCCCAACCCCCGCCACCAGTTGAATCAACAAACCCGCCAACTAGACCAAGGGGTGCTAACCATCGGGCACGCGCGCGACGTTTTTTACCCAAAATGGTTTGACGCGAGAATCGGTACAGCACCACAATTCCCATAATTAACAAAATTGAAGAAGTCCACGGTATCGCTGCTCGAAGATCAATATTGCTCAACACAATGGCACCAACAAATGCGCCGACACCGCCGGGAACTGCAACTTTAATTGTGGCGTGCCAATCCACATTGCCGTATTTAATATGTGCCGCACCACTAGCTGCGCCTGTTGCGATTTTGGCGAAATGAACAATTGCGGATGCGGCTGCCGGCGAATACGCAAGCGAGATAAGTACGGTGGTGGAGATAACCCCAAATGCCATTCCCATTGCGCCATCAATCATTTGCGCAATAAATCCGGCAATTGAAACTAGTAGCAGAGTGGTCATGACTGAATATTACTTATTTTCTA
>JBIJDU010000001.1:0-135410 GCA_044343935.1 Candidatus Nanopelagicales bacterium
TATTCCGCTCCATCGGCGAATGCGCCCCAAACGCCAGTTGGATCTCCAACTGTTGTTTCAAGCCCAATCATTAGTTTCATCCACCCTCCTCAGGGTGTCAGGTGGTCTGGTCTGACCACGTTCACCTAAAGGGTATCTGAAAAAAGGCCAAATTATGGCGCGTGACCAGTGTCACTTTCGTTCAAATTTTCTTCTTTGAGCAGCACCTCAGCTGCCATTTTGGCTGCATCTTGTACTTTTTTTCTCAAAGTCTCCATCTGCTCCCCATTGGCGAGCGCAGTAAGCGGCTTACCCACCAGTTGGGGATAGTCAACTGGGGATGCAAATACGGTCCAACCAACCAAGACTTTTGCACCAACAGTGATGCCATTTTTCTCCGAAAGCGCCACAAATGCTCTACCGCCGCGATAACGAAAGCCACCAATTCCAACTGCAGTGCGACCCAAGGCGCGAATCTCACGCAAGCTCTTACTAAAGCGCATCGATTGTTTTGCTGCAAAATAGAGTTGAAACACCCACATCGCTGCGATAACCAGCAAGATGTAAATTAAAACTTCCATTTAACGCCCCAGTCTTTGATCCTCGGCCAACTGGAGTAACGCTAGTGCACCTCTAGCGGTTGTGATCAATTCAGTGATGTGTTTTCCATTTATTGCGCCCAACATGCCCCGAGCCTTATCTGCGCCGGCAGCAAGGCCAATCACATGCTTTACGTTGCGTAACTGACTTAACTCGACCGCAATGATGCGATCATCAATGTTCTTATCAACGATATTTCCATCAATGTCATAAAAGCGAGAGGCTAAGTCACCAGCTAAATTGGTATAAAACGAGGTATCAGTTTGTGGGTCGATTCCAGCTGCTCGCAGCAATGAGTTAGTAGAAGAGGAGCCACGAGAACCAATTCCAACAATTGCTAAATCAGCCTTCTCAGCTGAATCTAAAACTTCCTTAATGCTGGGTTCGGCCATAAATGCTTCACGTGCTTCTTTCGTTCGCACAATTGCTGGTGCATGAAGTGTGGCAAATTCAGCATTAAATTTGGTAGCGAGCGTTCGGATTAAATTTTCACCGTTAATACCAGATGGAATTTCAGTCATGCCACCCATTAGCGGAATGAACTTCAAATCTGGTCGATGATCTTCTTCAATTAAGCTAACCATTGCTTGCAGCGATCGGCCCCAAGAGATTGCAACCGTTGCATTGCGTTTTAAGTTATCTTTTAATGCTTGCGTAGCAAGCGTGCCAATTGCAAGCGTTTCATCAGAACCTTGCGGCACTCTTGCTACCCGAACACTGCGCAGCGGCAGCATTTCCAAGATGCGCTGTTCCAATCTGGCATCACGCAGCGCATTTTCAATTATTCGGATCTCAACAATTCCTTGCGCTCTAGCATCGCTGAGCATTCGGGAGACATTTGATCTTGAAGTTAGCAATTCTTTTGCAATTTGCTCTTGTGATTTGTGCTGCTCGTAATAAAGTCGAGCAGCTCGGACCAACAGCGTTCTATCTCGTAGCATTGCCATTTAGATCACCTCGTTTAGTGACTTTTCAAATTGAACTAAGGCTTTAGCGGCATCACCTGGATCGCCGACTCGATGATCCATTGTTAATCCAGCAATAAGTTCTAATCCGTTATCCGTTTTCCTAATGCTGCCGATTGATAAAGCTGTGGCATGCGGTGCAATCAACATTACATTTGCTTGCAAAACATCGTAATCACCAAGATCTGTAATTGAAGTAGTTGCACCAGATAAATTTTCAACTGCAATTTTGCCGGTCATTGCTAGTTCTACTACTTGAGTTACCTCATCATCCCAATTATCATCAGGATTTGTTGGCACTGAAATTACTGGTGTCACAAAACCGTATGGGGCTTCAATGGCAACTGCTACTTTCACATCTGTTAGTGACATTGCAGCATCGTTTTCCCAAAACACATGGAGATGCGGCATGGCAGTTAAAGTGTGTTGCCATGCCCGCAATAGCGTTGCCGTGCGCTTTGCGGCAGTCTTGCCAAACTTGTGATTAATTGAAATTGTGCGCAACACAGTAAATTGCGGAATTTGCGCGGAAGCCATAGTTACCTTCGCAATTTGGGTTCGCGCTTTGGCTCGTCGATCCGGATCAACTGATACTTTGAGATCAGTTACTTGAATTACGCCACTTGGACTGGCCGGCGTTACTTTTGCTAAGTCAAGGCCTAGCTCAGCTGCTTTTGCACGTGCCCCAGGCATTGCCAAAACTGATTTGGTTTCAGTTACAACAATTGGTGCTGCTGCGGTAACTTCAACCAGCGCAGTTTCAGTTTCAATTACCGCAGCTGGTGCATCAAATAAACCAGCCAACAGATCTTCACCTTCAGTTTCCAAAATAATGATTGGATCACCAACGTTAATCATTTGGTTTGGCGTTGCACACAATTGAATAACTTTGCCCGATACGTCAGCTTCAACTTCCATATCTACTTTGTCGGTTGCGACATGAGCCACCACATCACCAGCAGATATTTCTTGACCAACAGTTACGGTGTAATTGATTAGTTCACCCTCAGTCATAGTCATTGACATCTTGGGCATCACAATTGGCGACTGAGGCATTATGGCTCCCGCATTAGTTGGACAGCTCCAGTAACAATGTCTTCTAGCTGTGGCACTGCTGCTTTTTCTAATTGTGGTGCGTATGGAATTGGAATATCCATTCCGCAAAGCCGCTTAACTGGCGCTAACAGTGAATAAAGTGCTGGACCTTCGGCGATTCGAGCGGCAATTTCTGCCATAAAACCAACGTGCTTTGGTGCTTCTTGCACCAACATGACTCGTCCAGTTGCTGCAATTGCATCATTAATTAGGGTCATATCTAGCGGCGATAATGTGCGCGGATCAATAACGGTAGCTTCAATACCCTGCGCTGCTAGCTGCTCAGCTGCTGAAACTGATCTAGAAACCATGACACCAGTTGCCACAATTACTAGATCTTTTCCTTCGCGCACTAAATCAGCGACACCAATTGGGGTGCGGAAAGGTTCTGCTGGTACCGGGCCGGAAGTTTTGTATAGCAATTTATGCTCCAACACAATAACTGGATTTGGATCATCAATGGCTGCAAGCAGTAAGCCTTTGGCATCTCGAGCATTGCTTGGTAGCACAACTTTTAGTCCTGGAATGTGAGCAAACCAAGTTTCTAAACTCTGTGAATGCTGGGCTGCAGCGCCAGTGCCAGATCCGCTTGGCGCACGCAGCACCATCGGTACTGATAGCTCGCCACCTAACATGAAGTGGATCTTTGCGGCTTGATTAACAATTTGATCCATCGCCTGTGCGGTGAAATCAGAGAATTGAATTTCAACAATCGGTCGCATCCCAACTAGTGCAGCACCAACTGCAGCACCAACAATTCCTAATTCAGAGATGGGAGTATCGCGGATTCGCTCAGCACCAAAGCGATGATACAAATCACCAGAGACCCCAAACGCCCCGCCATAAATTCCAATATCTTCGCCGAGCATGAATACATTTGGATCAGCATCCATTGCCTGACCAATTGCTTCTCTTACTGCCTCCGAGTAGGTAATGATGCGATCAGTCATTACTTCACCTCCCGAAACACACTGGTGAGCAACTCTGCTGGATTTGAATCTGGTGCAGCAGATGCATCTTTAATGGCATCACGGGTTGCCTCTCGAACTTTTGCAGTTAATTCATCAATTTCAGCCTGGGTTACTAAGCCTGAACTAAGAATCGTTTCTTGGAAGCGAACAATTGGATCTTTTGCTTTCCATTCATCAATTTCTTCTTTGGTTCGATATAAATTCTTATCGCTCTTGGAATGCCCCTTCCAGCGATAGGTTTCACACTCAATCAAAGTTGGTCCATGGCCACTTCGTGCTCGTTCAACCGCAGCAACTGCTGCTTGATAAACCTCGTTAACGTCATTACCATCAACAGTTACTCCCACCATGCCATAGGCAAGGGCGCGATCAGAAATTTTCTCCACTCGCATACTTAATTCAGTTGAATTAGACATGCCATATTTATTATTTTCACAAACAAAAATAACTGGCAGATCCCAGATGGCGGCAAGGTTTAACGCTTCATGAAATGCACCTTCATTTGTTGCGCCATCACCAAAGAAGCTAACCACCACATTAGATTCACCGCGCATTTTTTGAGCGAGCGCAGCACCTGCTGCAATAGGAATGCCACCAGCGACAATTCCATTAGCACCTAAGTTACGAGTTTTAGTATCGGCAATATGCATACTGCCACCGCGACCTCGGCAATAACCAGTTTGCTTTGCTAGCAGTTCTGCCATCATGCGAGTTAGATCAGCACCTTTAGCAATGCAATGGCCGTGGCCACGGTGTGTGCTGGTGATGTAATCAGTTGGCTTTAGCGCAGCACAAATGCCAGTTGCACTTGCTTCCTGGCCGATAGACAAATGCATAGTGCCATGCATCAAACCGCGAGCGAACAAGCCATCAACTGCCTCTTCAAATGATCGGATAGTTAGCATCGATTCCAGCGCGGCAAGGGCGGCTGATTTATCTGCCTCGAGCGAACCGGTCGCTGGTGAGATCAACGGGGTTATCGTGGTCATCTGGCTCCTGCACATTTGTGATTATTTGTCTCACAGAAGTGACTATTCTGCCATGAACCGCTTAGATATGTCCACACAATTTTTTTGGGAGGACCAAAATGGTCGAGTTTGAAGCTGTAGTTGCCGCTGAGGTTGGTCTGCACGCTCGACCAGCAGCGTTGTTTGTGCAAGCCGTGGCTGCCTCTGGCTGCAAGGTAAATCTGACCAAGACTGCGGCTGATGGCACCATAAAAACTGCTGATGGCGCCAGCATTCTGCAGGTGATGTCATTGGGTGTGGCATGTGGGGAGAGCGTGAAGGTGGAAGTTGCAGGCGAGAATGAAGCTGTTGTCGCAGACCAACTGCAAGCACTGTTACTTGACCCTGCCCACTAACCTGCACCTGTGCGAACAGGTATTTCTTTAGACGTCCATCCCGTTGACCAGTCCCGCCCACTTTGGCTAGCAGGACTGCATTGGCCAGATCATGCTGGCCTGAGCGGACACTCTGATGGTGATGTTGCAGCTCATGTTGTTGCAGAAGCATTACTAAGTGCAACTGGGTTAGGTGATCTGGGCACGATTTTTGGGGTTGCTGATCCAACTAATGAAGCGATAACTGGTGAGCAAATATTGCAGCAGGTAGCGAAACTTGTTTTTGATGCTGGATTCAAAATTGAAAATGTTGCAGTGCAAGTTATCTGTCAGTCACCAAAGATTTCAACTCGCAGATTAGAAGCTCAGGAAGTGCTGAGCAAAGCACTTGGTGCGCCAGTTAATTTAACTGCAACTAGCACTGATGGACTTGGATTTACTGGGCGCGGCGAGGGAATTGCAGCAATCGCCTCTGCATTAGTGAGTGAGAAATAATGAAGCTGTACAACACTCTCACACGAGATGTTTCTGAATTCGTTCCAATCGAAGCAGGCCAAGTATCAATGTATGTTTGTGGTGCCACCGTCCAAGGCAATCCACATATTGGTCATATGCGAGCTGCAGTCGTATTTGACTTACTTCGAAGATGGTTTATTTTTAACGGATTTGAAGTCAGGTTTGTTCGTAATGTCACTGATATTGATGACAAAATTCTGCACACTGCGGTGCATGAAAATCGTCCATGGTTTGAAGTCGCCGGACACTATGAACGCGAATTCACTAACGCCTACAACGCCTTAGGAGTGTTGCCGCCAAGTGTGGAGCCAAGGGCAACTGGACACATCACACAAATGGTCGAATTAATTCAAGATTTAATTGATCGAGATATGGCCTATGCCATAGATGGTGATGTTTATTTTGCGGTTGATAAATATGCTGCCTATGGCGAATTGAGCAACCAAAAATTAGATCAATTAATGGTGAGTGAAGATAGTGCAGAGCGCGCTAAGCATTTCAAGCATGATTTTGCCCTCTGGAAAAAAGTTGACGATCAGCCAACTTGGCCGACCCCTTGGGGAGTTGGAAGACCAGGTTGGCATATTGAATGCTCTGCGATGGCCAGGTTTTATTTAGGTAAGAAATTTGATATTCATGGCGGTGGGTTAGATCTTGCTTTTCCACATCATGAAAATGAGATTGCTCAATCTAAAGCAGCTGGTGATGATTTTGCGCAGCGCTGGTTGCATTCAGCCTGGGTAACGCAATCAGGTGAGAAGATGAGTAAATCACTTGGCAACTCGTTGCAAGTACATGAAGTACTTAAGTTGGTAAGTGGGATGGAGCTAAGGTATTACCTTCTAAGCGCGCACTATCGATCTATGTTGGAATATTCACCAGCTGCACTTACTGAGGCTGCTACTGGATTTAATCGAATCACTAGTTTTCTCGCTCGAGGCCAGCTGTTAGTTAAGGATTCAGAAAGTTCACTGCCAAAAGAATTTATTGCAGCAATGGATGATGATTTAAATCTGCCAATTGCGTTAGGCGTACTGCATGAGACGGTTCGACGCGGCAATACTGCCCTGGCCGAAACTGATCTTGATTCATTAAAGGTTGCGTTAGCTGAAGTAATTGGCATGTTAAATGTGTTGGGGTTGAGTCAAGCACCAACTGTGGTGGAAGATACCCATCAAATAATTGATGGATTAGTGCAGGCATTATTAACTGAGCGAGAAGCAGCACGGGAACGAAAAGATTTTGCAACTGCGGACGCGCTGCGAGACAAACTTATTGCTGCTGGTTTAACAATCGAAGACACCGCAACTGGGGTCAGATGGAGTATTTCGCGCTAATGGCTAAAGCAAAATTAACTGCAAAGCGAACTGGAAAAGCTCGCCCGGGTACCGGTGGAAAAAATCGTGACCGATTAAAAGGAAAAGGTGCTACGCCAAAAGCCAAAGATCGCAAGAATCACAAGGCTTATCAAGCGCCAGGGGCAAAGAAGCGGACTAAAACTACGCGTGCTACCCCACGCAGTAGTAGCAGCAAAGATTTAGTTTTTGGTCGCAATTCAGTTGTTGAAGTGCTTCGAGAGAAAGTTCCAGCAACCGCGTTGATTATGGCAGAGCGGATGGATTCAGATCCACGAATTCAAGAATGCATCGCACTTGCCAAAGCTCAGGGTATTGAAATGCTGATGGGTAATCGAACTGATTTAGACCGAATGACAGCTGATGGTGCGCATCAGGGAATTGTGTTAAAGGTTGCGCCGTACGAATATGCTGACGCAAAAAGTTTCCTTGGTAATGGACCAATCGTTGTTTTAGATTCAATAACTGACCCAAGAAACTTAGGCGCAATCGCTCGATCTGCCGCTGCGTTTGGCGCGGCGGGGATTGTGGTAGGAGAGCGTCGCGGCGTTGGTGTTACGGCAGCGGCTTGGAAAACATCAGCTGGAGCGCTGGCACGAATTAAAGTAGCACAAGTTACAAACTTAACTCGGCAACTTAAGGCATATCAAGATGCTGGCGCACTAGTAATTGGACTTACTGGCGATAGCAAACTTGAGATTGATTCGCTCAGTAAAGATCAATTGGATGCTGATTTAGTTTTAGTTGTTGGTGCTGAAGGAGAGGGCCTTTCCCGGTTGATTTCAGAGCAATGCGATTTCTTAGTACGCATCCCAATAAGTAAATCCGTCGAATCACTAAATGCATCTGTTGCGGCATCAATTGCGCTGTACGAGATAAACCGAATTAAAAACGCTTAATCCACAACTATTCGTATTGCAGCCGTGTTTTCAATTACTGAACCATCATCGGGTTCATTGGTGCCAATTATTGCTCGCTCGTCTGGCTTGCTGCCTAGAACTTTTTCAATGTATTCATCTGCGGCTGGCCTAATTCCAATGTCTTGTCCGGACTCCTCTGAGATTTTCCACCGGTATTGCAGAATTTCATAATAGAGCTGAGCGGGAGTGAATTTTGCTCGCATCGCAAATGGGGCTTTAGCAACTACTTGATTGAATCTTTCACTTACCCAGCGATGTGCGGCGATGTTTGTGTTTTCAACTGAAATATTGTGCTTGCTTCGAAAATCTTCCAAATCTTTCATTAACGCGCGGCCTTGTTGTTCCTCCACAGTCAACCCAGTTAAAGCTGCCAGCTTTTGGGCGTAAAAGTTTGGTTCTAGCACAATCGGTCGCATATAAACTTGACCATCATTTGATTCGGCTTTCATTTCAGCAACGTCAAAGCCAAGCTCATTTAATCTGGTGATTCGGTTGTATAACTTAAATCTTTCACCAGGAGTTACCACAACTGGTTCAGTCACCTCTTGCCAGAGTGATTGGTATTTGCTGATAATTGAGTTTGCCGTTTCAATTGGATCCATTGATGGATGAAGTAATCCACCTGCTTCTAAGTCAAGAAGTTCGCCAGCAATGTTGATTCGGGCATTTTCAATATCATGCGTTCGCTGGCCATCAGTTAATTTTTCGTGTAGTTCACCCGTTTCAGCATCAACTAGATAAGCAGCAAACGAGCCAGCATCTCTTCTAAAGAGGGTATTTGAAAGTGAGCAATCACCCCAAAGAAAACCATTTAAATGCAATCTAACTAAAAGCAGTGCTAGTGCATCTAGAAAGCGTTCTGCAACTTGCGGTCGCAATGTGGTCGAGAACAGTGCACGATAAGGCAAAGAAAATGTTAAGTGACGGGTAAGTAATGCTGCGCCAAGTGGATTGCCATCTTTGTCGGTTCTACCCTGCACCACTCCGGCAGGTTCAACGCACGGCACATCAAGTTCTTGAAGCTTTGTCAGCATTTCATATTCGCGAAGTGCGAACTCATCAACCGTTTCTTTTACCGCGTAAATGGCATTGTTGACCTTTACAAATCTCACAATATGGCGCGAAATACCCCGAGCAATCGGGGCGACAGTGTCTTCGTCCCATTGCTCCAGCGGGATTTCCCAGGGTAGAAACAACAAGTCCGGATCCACCACGGTGGCTGTGAGTTGTTGCTTCATAGTGGCTAGTATTCCGCCTTGCTGATCAAAAAGCATGCCTCCCTAGCTCAGTGGTAGAGCATCCGCCTTGTAAGCGGAAGGTCGTCAGTTCAATCCTGACGGGGGGCTCCAATTAAGAATCCTTAAATTGTGGAAAACCAACATCAATTCATCAATAATTATTTATTTTGGCTGAGCTAGGGCTGTAGCTCAGCGGATAGAGCAGCATCCTGACGAAATGCGGGTCGCGGGTTCGAATCCCGTCAGTCTTGGTAAAACCAATAGGCCCAGATTCGTCATCTAGGCCTATTGTCATCCTGACGAAATGACATTCCCATTTTACCCTAAAAATGAATTATGGAAATAGCGATAAAAGTTGTGCGTTTGGGTGATCATGACTTATCAATTCCCAGATATCGCAGAACTGCTAGCACTCGGCGATGGTTATCTTCTTCTACCGGTAATTCGAGTTTACTTAAAATACTAGAAATGTGTTTTTCAACTGAACCTTCAGTTATGTATAGCTCTTTTGCAATTCCAGCATTTGATTTACCTTGAGCCATTAGAGCTAAAATTTCACGTTCACGCCTAGATAATTCAGCAAGATTTTCTTTAACGGGCTCCATGTCCATGGCTTCGCGAATTTCGCGCTCACTGACTTTAACTTGCTTAGTAAATTGCTTTAACCAATTTTCTACCTGAGGTAACATCGTTCCAGATAGAAGTCCTTCAACAATTTTTGCCAGCGCACGAGCGTTTCTAGGAATTAACCAGAGCGAGATTACAGAAATTATAGCTGCAATAGCTAAAGTCAAATAGGACCCAAAGTCCCAAAAAATTACACCGCGATCAATTGCATCACCTATCTCAAGGCGAAGCAAATCTGTCTCTGTGAATCTGATTGATCCTGAGAGGAGACTGCCATTATCAACAAACTCAAAAGAGCTATTCAACCCAGCCAATCCAAGAATTCCTAATCCTGCAAAAATCACAACTATGCCAGCGACACCAAAGGTTAGTGTTATAAATGAAAAAACTGACCAGGCAAAAGCCAGAAATACATAACCGATTGCCATCCAGCTGCGGATGGAAGTAATTCGCTGCTTTACGCCTTCCCAACTAAAGAATGGGTGGCTAAACCAGTTGCGTACTACGCGAAAATCAGTTCCCAATATCTTATTGGTCCGTATCACTTCAAATGCTGCAATTCTTTCCATTATCGTCAGTAGACCTAGGAAAATCAAAACCGAAAGCGGTAAAAATAGATCACTTCCCAATCCGAATATGATCAAGCTGAATAAGATCACAGCGATTGGGAATGAAGTCGCGAGATATAGGGCTTCGCGCAGCCACTTTGTTATCAATTTCATGACGTAATCATCCTAAGGAACAGTACTGTTCTTGAAGGGTGCTAGCAGGTGTTTCTAAATTGTGAGGTATAAACGAGTTAAAATCTGCCCCAGCCACCCTGAAATTGTTTTAAATTTCGCTCTGACAAACTCTTTAGTTAAATGTTATGAGAGTTTGAAATAGATTAATCGGTCCTAAGGCCCTAGTTCCCTCTGGGCATTGCTGCCAGCCGTTGAAAACGACTGCCCGAGTCGCCGCTGCGACTTCAATTCTCTTTCGCTTGATCTGGTGTTTCCAACAATCTCTTCAGTATCCTCTAGTTAGGCAGGCAAATCGGTTGGGGCAGAAACTAGGCAAGGAACTGGCTATGGAAAATCCATTTATACTGAAAATTTTCAAGCACATGAGTTGGGCCAATCTTGAGTTGTTAAACATATTGAGTAAACAACCAGACGAAGCGATTAACTATAAGTTAGTAGATTCCGAGTGGACGGTTGGGAAAATCGCACACCATATTATTGCTGCCCAAGAGATATTGATTGCAAGGCTCTTGAATGAAAAGCCAATTCGCGATACCACAATAGTTTCATCGGCATCTCAAATTGCTGAACTCATTCCAAGATGCCGGGCAAATGATGCCAAATTGTTGGAGTTGACAAATCTAGCTGAGCAAAAACATATCTTTGGTAAACCAGATCGCCAAGTTGAATTTGCAACGTCAACTATTTTGGCGCAAGCAGTACATCACGCAACAGAACATCGGGCACAAATTTCAGATGTTTTGGCTGCGAATGGCAGCAATGTTGTTAATTTAGATTTAATTGATGTTTGGGCTTTTGAGCAAAGTGAAACCAACTAATGATGTTTGAGTCGTTGATATGAAGCTTGAATTTCAGCTTCAGCTTCATATTTGCCAACCCAAATTGCACCTTCAACGGATTTGCCTGGCTCCAGATCTTTATAAACTTTAAAGAAGTGTTTAATCTCGAGTCGATCAAACTCAGGTACATCAGCGATATCTTGCAGGTGTGATTTTCTAACGTCGCCCGCTGGTACACAAAGCAATTTGTCATCACCGCCTGCTTCATCAGTCATGCGAAACATCCCAATCGCACGGCATCTAACTAAACAGCCAGGAAATGTTGGTTCATCAAGCATGACTAACGCATCCAACGGATCGCCATCAAGTCCAAGGGTGTTTTCGACAAAGCCATAATCCCATGGGTATCTGGTTGAGGTGAACAGCATTCGGTCCAACCGGATCTTGCCAGTTTCATGGTCCACTTCATATTTATTGCGGGATCCAGCTGGAATCTCGATTAAGACGTCAAACACCAGATCGGCCATAGTCGGAGCCTAGCCCTATGAGGGATTTTCCTCACAAATTAGCACTCCATTTGACGGAGTGCTAAGGGGAATCTACGCTTGGTTTTAGCACTCTTACCCATGGAGTGATAACCCCAACCCAAAGAGGAATGACCCGTGTCGAAAATTATTGCGTTTGATGAGGAAGCCCGCCGCTCACTAGAGCGCGGCATGAACATTCTTGCTGACGCTGTGAAGGTGACCTTAGGCCCTAAGGGTCGCAACGTTGTATTAGAGAAGAAGTGGGGAGCTCCCACGATCACCAACGATGGCGTCTCAATTGCTAAGGAAATTGAACTTGAAGATCCGTACGAAAAAATTGGTGCGGAACTAGTTAAAGAAGTTGCCAAGAAAACTGATGATGTTGCCGGTGACGGCACCACAACCGCAACTGTGTTAGCACAAGCACTAGTGCGTGAGGGACTACGTAACGTGGCTGCCGGTGCAAACCCAATGTCGCTAAAGCGCGGCATTGAAGCTGCCGTATCTGCTATTAGCGATGAACTACTTAAGATGGCAAAGCCAGTTGAAAATCGTGAGCAGATTGCATCGACAGCTTCTATTTCAGCAGCGGATACCACAATTGGTGAAATGATTGCAGAAGCTATGGACAAAGTTGGCAAAGAAGGTGTGATCACCGTTGAAGAGAGCAACACTTTTGGTTTGGAGTTAGAGCTAACTGAAGGTATGCGATTTGATAAAGGTTACATCTCGCCATACTTTGTAACTGACACTGAGCGCATGGAAGTTGTG
This sequence comes from Candidatus Nanopelagicales bacterium, assembly GCA_044343935.1. GTDB lineage: Bacteria > Actinomycetota > Actinomycetes > S36-B12 > UBA5976 > AcAMD-5. Next base: position 12,429 of record JBIJDU010000001.1, read on the forward strand.
CTAGAAGATCCATATATCTTGCTAGCTAACTCTAAGATCTCATCAGTGAAAGACTCCCTGCCAATTTTGGAAAAAGTAATGCAGTCGGGTAAGCCACTGATGATCATTGCTGAAGATGTTGAAGGTGAAGCACTTGCAACTTTAGTTGTAAACAAGATTCGTGGCACTTTCCGCTCAGTTGCAGTTAAGGCGCCTGGATTTGGTGATCGACGCAAAGCCATGATGCAAGACATTGCAATTCTTTCTGGCGGTCAGGTAATCAGCGAAGAAGTTGGCCTAAAACTAGATTCCGTTGGTCTAGAAATGCTAGGTCGTGCTCGCAAAGTTGTGGTTACCAAAGATGAAACAACAATTGTTGAAGGATCTGGCGATCCAGATCAGATTGCAGGTCGAGTAAATCAGATTCGCGCTGAAATTGATAAGTCAGATTCTGATTATGACCGCGAAAAACTACAGGAGCGACTAGCTAAGTTGGCTGGTGGTGTGGCAGTTATTAAAGCTGGTGCCGCCACTGAAGTTGAGCTAAAAGAACGCAAGCACCGAATTGAAGATGCCGTGCGAAATGCGAAAGCTGCAGTTGAAGAAGGCATTGTTGCTGGCGGTGGCGTAGCGATTTTGCAGGCTGCTGACAAAGCATTTGCAAATCTGAAACTTGAAGGTGATGAAGCAACTGGAGCTGCAATTGTTCGGGTAGCGGTGGAAGCACCACTTAAGCAGATTGCAATTAATGCTGGTCTAGAAGGTGGCGTGGTAGTAGAGAAAGTTCGCAGTTTGACTCCTGGTGAAGGATTGAACGCTGCAACTGGTGAATATGTCGATATGTATAAAGCCGGCATTATCGATCCAGCCAAGGTAACTCGCTCGGCACTACAAAATGCGGCATCAATTGCCGCACTATTCCTAACCACTGAGGTTGTGATTGCAGATAAGCCAGAAAAGGCTGCAGCCGCTGCACCTGGTGGTGGAGATATGGATTTCTAAATCCAAATATTTATATTAAGGGCGACTGCCTAGCAGTCGCCCTTAATTATTTGCTCTTATTCCGAAACCTGCTGAGAAAAACCTCTTAAAAAATTCTAATGCTATGCCATAGCCTATTGAGACTGCAGCAATTAGGACTAAGAATTCCCACGACACTCTAGTTAAGCCTAAGAATGCAAATACACCAGAAACTGGCACAAACCAAGCTATAAGCAAAGTTAAGATACACAACCAAAATAGCAATTTTCCTGGCGAACTATGCCAAGGTGATCTTCGTGTTCGCAGAACCAAAATCGCGATAACTTCTGTCAACAAAGATGTAGCAAACCAAGCGCTCCGAATCTGTGTTTCATCACCGTTAAGAACAGATAGTGCAGTTATGAAAAGAATAAGATCGAATGCGGTTGATACCAGACCAAAGATCACCATGAAATGCCCAATATCGCGCATCCGCCATTTGCTCGGACGCGCAAGGTCTTCGGGATCAACTTTATCCCATGAGACTGTCACCGATGGGAGATCGCTAAGAAAATTTAAAAGCAGAATTTGGGTAGGTAGCATCGGTAAAAATGGTAAAAAAAACGATGCGAGGGCCATTGAAAGCACATTTCCAAATGACGCACTGATCGTAATTCTTATATATTTCATTGTGTTCTCAAAAGTGCGTCTACCGATTTTTATACCATCAGCTATTACCTTTAGATCCTTCTCTAGTAATACAACTGATGATGCACTCTTTGCTACATCTACAGCGCCATCGACCGTAATCGACACATCAGCACTCCGGAGTGCAATTACGTCATTAATTCCATCGCCAATAAAACCGACCGTGTTACCCGACTGGCTAAAACCATTTACGATTCGTGCTTTTTGAATAGGATCGATTTCCGCAAAAATGCGACACTTTTCAATTTTTTCTTGTAATTGTTGATCGTTTAGTTCTTTTAATTCTTTTCCGGTAATACATATGTCTCTAGGCAAATCAAAAGTTCTAGCTGTGTGAACGGCTGCCTCTTTGCTGTCTCCAGTAATGATTACAAGTTGAACGCCTAATTCAGCTAACTCAACAATTGCTTCCTTGGCATCTAGTTTGGCTGGATCTTCAAGAAGTACCATCCCTTCGAAGACTAAATTTTCCTCAGAACCAGTAGTGCCTGAGGCAACCGCAATAACCTTAAATCCCTGATTTGCAAATTCTCGATGCAATTCGATTATCTGTGTCTTAAAAGATGAAATTGGTTTGACTAAATCATGTACTCTCACGTTTGTACACAAATTAAACGTCTCGCTGAAAGCACCTTTGCAAATTAGCTCACCATCTTCAAAAATGACAGAGACTCGGCGACGTTCAAACGAGAATTCAATCTCTTGCTTTTTCTTTCGAATTTCGCTGTTTACATTTATTTTTGCTATCGCGTGATCAATTACATTCGCTGAACTCTCTTGAGTAACCGCATTTTCGTATGCCAGGAGTTTTACCCGGTCATCGGCTTCACCAAAAGGATTAATAGATTTTGCCACCATTAAATTGCCGGTTGTGAGCGTTCCAGTTTTGTCAGCACATAGAATATGCAAAGTCCCCAAATCTTCAATTACATCAAGTCGCCGAATAAGTACCTTTTTTCCAGATAATTTTCTCGCACCGGCAGACAAACAAACAGAGATAATCACTGGAAGCATCTGCGGGGTTAGTCCTACTGCTAGCGCTAGCGAAAACAACAAAGAGCTAAGAGCGGGCCGATCAAGAATTAGATTTCCAACAAAGACGAATACAACTAAAATAGCAATAGCGCGTGCAACCAAGAATCCAAATTGTCTAGTTCCCCTTTCGAAGGTAGTTTCAACTTCTTGCTCCTCCAATTTGGCAATGATTTCACCATAGGAGGTAGATTTTCCAGTCTTAAGGACAAGTGCTTGACAACTCCCGCTCAACACATGTGTGCCAGCGAAAAGTTTATTGTCTAGATTAGTAGCTTTTGATTTCGGTGAAGACTCACCAGTTAATACTGATTCATCAATTGAGAGATTTGAACTGGTAATGATTTCAAGGTCTGCTGGAACTACGTCGCCAGGAATCAGGTGGATAACATCTCCAGGAACAATCTCTTCGCTTGGAATGTTAATTATGTTTCCACTTCGATATACCTTTACAAAAACTTTAAGGAGATTGGCCAACTTTTGCATCGTTGACTCAGCGCGAAACTCTTGAGCAAAAGTAAGTAGACCACTTGGGATAATTAGTGCAAAAATTAAAAGGGCATCGTGAACATTTCCTAATAAGCCATACATGGTTGCGCTGATTAGAAGAATGATGATGGTTGGGTTAGTGAATTGTCTAATTAGAAGTCGAATTGGCGACAAATCATGTTTTTTCGTAATTTGGTTAGGACCATATTTTTCAATAAGAACATTTGCTTCTGCTTGAGTTAATCCGACCATGTCGCAATTCTCTACCAACAAAAAGGCTGAGTCGAGTATTTTTTAATTTTAAGTTTGTTACCAAAGCTACGCTAGATCGCTAGCGTCCTTGATTTGGTAGGCATAGCCTTGTTCGGCCAGGAAACGTTGCCGATGGGCGGCAAATTCAGCATCAACGGTGTCCCGAGTGACTACAGTATAGAACGTAGCCGATCTGCCATCGATTTTTGGCCGCAAGATTCGACCCAGGCGTTGGGCCTCTTCTTGCCGAGAGCCAAACGTGCCAGAAACTTGGATGGCAATTGTTGCTTCTGGTAAGTCAATTGAGAAATTAGCCACTTTTGAAACGATTAGAACATTAATTTCACCTTGTCTAAACATTTCATAAAGCTCTTGTCGCTCTTTAATTGGAGTTTCACCGGTGATAAGCGGGGCTTTTAGATCATCACTTAATCGATGCAGCTGTTCCAAGTATTGGCCAATGACAAGGATTTGCTCACCTTCATGTTTGGCCAATAGTTTTTCAACTGTCTTTATTTTTTCCGGGGTAATAGCAGCAATGCGATATTTGGAATCATCTTCACTGACTGCATAATTTAATCGTTCATCTTCGCTTAGCGTAACGCGAATTTCGATACATTCTGCCGGTGCAATATATCCCTGATTCTGCATTTCTTTCCACGGCACATCAAAGCGCTTAGGTCCAATCAAACTAAACACATCGCCTTCTCGACCATCTTCCCTAACTAAAGTTGCGGTAAGGCCCAATCGACGTCTGGCTTGAATATCTGCCGTAAATCGGAAAACTGGTGCAGGTAACAAATGCACTTCGTCATAAATAATCAAGCCCCAATCCCGAGCATCAAATAAATCTAAGTGAGCGTATTCACCTTTTTTCTTAGTGGTCATAACTTGATAGGTGGCAATAGTTACCGGTTTAATTTCTTTCTTTGAACCGGAGTATTCACCAATCTCTTCTTCGGTTAATGAAGTGCGATTTAATAATTCTTCTCGCCACTGTCGGGCTGAAACGGTATTTGTTACCAAAATTAAAGTAGTTGCCTTAGCTTTTGCCATTGCCGCAGCTCCAACAATTGTTTTACCGGCGCCGCAGGGGAGAACCACTACACCTGAACCGCCGTGCCAGAACGAATCAACGGCATGGTTTTGATAGGGCCGGATAGCCCAACCATTTTCAGCTAATTCAATTGGATGCGCTTCACCATCAACATAACCAGCAAAATCTTCGGCTGGCCAACCTAATTTTAATAACGCTTGCTTTAGGGCACCGCGCTCACTTGGAAATACGACGACAGTTTCATCATCAACTCGTTTACCCATCATTGGAGCAATTTTTTTATTGCGCAGCACTTCTTCTAATACTGGTTTATCAGTGGTGGTGAGGATTAAGCCGTGAACTGGATGATTTTCCAACTTGAGTCGGCCATATCGCCCCATCTGATCAGCAATGTCAATTAGTAATGCGTTTGGCACGGCGTAACGCGCATACTTAATCAACGCATCAACTACTTGCTCGGCATCATGACCGGCTGCTCGAGCATTCCAAAGTGCAAGCGAAGTGATGCGGTAAGTGTGAATGTGTTCTGGCGCGCGCTCTAACTCAGCAAATGGCGCAATTGCTTTGCGGGCTTCATCCGCCATCGGATGATCAATTTCTAAAAGCAATGTGCGATCACTCTGCACGATCAGCGGCCCGTTAGTCAAGGTGCTCCCTTATTGGATGACCGCGTATTATCTCAAATTATCAAGCTTTAAGCAGCCGGGTGATCATCTCCGCTAGCAATTTCACTCTCGGCTCAATTGCTGAAACTGAAACCCACTCAGTGCGAGCGTGTGAGCCTGCGCCAACCGCTCCTAAGCCATCAATGGTTGGGATGCCAATTGCCGCAGTGAAATTACCATCACTAGCGCCACCAACTTCAGCATTTGCGAGGTTATTAATTCCCACTTCAGGTGCAATTTCCTGCGCAAGCTGGAATAACCCCATACTCATTTTGGTTTCCATCGGTGGTCGATTAATGCTGCCCTTAACTTCAATTTTAATTCCAGGAATTGAAGATGAAATTGATTTAATCGCTTGATCTACGCGTTGTTGTTCAGTTGCGCTCCACGCTCTAACGTCGATACTCAATTCTGCTAACGCTGGCACAGTATTAGTTGTGGTGCCAGCTCTAATCACGGTTGGGGTAACTGTTGTTCCTAATTCTGCATTACCAATTTTGCTAACTGAAAGTGCAATCTCGCTGATTGCCAATCCGGCATTGATTCCTTTTTCTGGCTCTAACCCAGCATGGGCGGCTAATCCGTGTGCAACAATTTCATAATTTGAAGTTCCCTTGCGCGCGGTCTTGAGTGCTTCATGTTGCGCACACTCCAGCACCAGCACTGCAACCGCACTTGCTGCTGCCTGCTCAATTAAGGCACGTGAAGTTTCAGAGCCAATCTCCTCGTCGGTAGTTAACAGATATGCCACACCTGGCAGATTCGCTACAGCTATGGCATGAATTCCCTGTACTACGCCAGACTTCATATCCACACAACCGGGTCCGGTCAATTTATCGCCATCAATTGCGAATGGGATTTCAGTTAAAGTGCCAATTGGCCAGACGGTGTCGATATGGCCCAGTACCAAAACCTTAGGTTGTTCGGCTCCCCACCATAAGTGATCTCGGCCGGCCACATTAATTACTTTGCCCGGTGAACCTAGTCGCTGCGTCAGCATTTCATTTGTCACTGCAACCACCTGGGCGCAAGCAGCAAGGTCGGCGCTGGGCGATTCGGTTTCAATCAAGGTTTTCATGTCAGCGAGCACAGCATTCAAATTCACCATGGCGACAAGATACTGTGTATGGCATGGATTGGGTGAAACATTGGCGCGACCGCAGCGATCAGGCGAGTGCTGGCTTGCGGGTACGCCAACTTTCTAGCGGGGCTGAACTGACCCAACTGCGCGAACTGTTCGACCTCACCTGGCCCTCACCATCAAGCCAGATAACCCAAAACTTTGGCACCGCGCTGATCCATTCTGGGGCAGTGCTAACTGGCGCATATCGCGAGGATCAATTAGTAGCTGGTGCGTTAGCAATTGTTAGCAATCAAGCGGGAAAAGTAGGACTGCATTCTCACATGGCAGCTACCCATCCTGACTTCCGTGGCCACGGCTATGGTGCCGTAGTTAAGTATGAACAAGCAGCACTTGCCGCTTCGCAAGGAATTAGCACGATTACCTGGACATTTGATCCGCTAGTGCTGCGTAATGCCAAATTAAATATTCTCAATTTAGGTGTTAGCGTGAAAAAGTTTGTACCAGATTTTTATGGTCAAATGGAAGATGCGATAAACGCGAATGATTTAACTGATCGGCTCTGGTGTGAATGGCAATTAGATCAACCGCGAGCCGTGCAAGCGCCATATCAACCAATGGCAGAAGCTGATTTGATTAAAGTTCCGATTGTGAAAGACATTGGTGTGGTAAAGAATTTAGAACCAGATCGGGCTCGCGAGCTTCGATTAGAAATGCGCGGTGCATTAGCGGCAGCGTTAGATGGCAGCCGGGAAATAGTTGGTATCTCCATTAATGATGAATACTTGATAGGTAAATTATGAAAATCCAAGAAATTACGTTACGAAGATTAGCAATGCCGCTAGTTCGACCATTTAGAACTTCATTTGGCACGCAAACTCAGCGCGATGTGCTGCTAGTTGAAGTATTAGCTGATGGAAATACCGGCTATGGTGAATGTGTTGCCATGAGCATTCCACTTTATTCGGAAGAATATGTAGTTGCAGCCCAAGATTTCATCACCAGATTTGTTGCACCAAGGCTCTTTCACGCTGAAATCGAACCAACTGAATTTGCTGAGTTAGTTTCTGATTTGCTAGGTAATCGAATGGCTAAGGCAGCTGTTGAAATGGCGCTGCTGGACGCTTGGTTAAAAGGCCAAGGGATTTCATTTGCTGATTATTTGCGGGTGGAGCGCGATCGGGTACCAGTTGGAGTAAGTATTGGAATTTCCGATACTACCCATGCTCTTCTAACTGAAGTAAATATGTTTGTCGAACAAGGCTATCGCCGGGTTAAGTTAAAAATTGAACCAGAATTTGATATCGCTCCAACCAAAGCAGTGCGCGAGGCCTTCCCTGATTTATTACTGCAAGTTGATGCAAATCAGGCCTACCGAGCCGAAGATATTGAACATCTAGTTCGATTAGATGAATTTGATTTGCTGCTAATTGAGCAGCCGATGAGTGAAACAGATATTGCAGGCCATATTAAGTTGGCTCGGATGATGAAGACGCCAGTTTGCTTAGATGAATCAATTACTTCAGCGGCAGTAGCAAAAGACTTAATTGAGTTGGGTGCAACTAGTGTGGTTAACATCAAGCCTGGTCGAGTGGGCGGATATTTAGAAGCAGTTCGAATTCATGATGTTTGCCAAAAACTTGGTGTGCCAGTTTGGTGCGGCGGCATGTTAGAAACTGGCATTGGGCGCGCTGCCAATTTAGCGCTGGCTGGGCTGGCTGGCTTCTCACTCCCAGGTGATATCAGTGCCACAAATCGGTATTGGAATCGAGACATTACCCAAGAGTTTGTGGTGGAAGAGGGACAGATAGCAATTCCAACTGGAGTTGGGTTTGGCGCTGAGGTTGATTTGGAAATGTTAGCTAGTTATCAAACTGAATACGTCACACTGACTCGCCCATAATTGCAATCATGGTAATGCGAGCAATAGCAAATTCACCAACCTTTGCACTGCGCTGATCAAACGCACTTAACTTGCCAGCAGCTAATCGAATTGGTTGGACCACATGTTCAACTTCTCGACCAGACTCATTGGCGTAACCAATCCAAACTTTCTGTTTTTTCTCTACTGCTTCGCGTAGCACGGCAACCGTTTCAGTAGTTGATAGCCGAACCGCATTTTTCGGCCGCGCCGATGGTGCAGCAGCATCGCCTTGGCGCAGCGCTTTAACGGCATCAGCCAACACTTCATCAGTTGGATGCTCTAATCGATTGGTGTTGTTATCAATTGTGGCGCGGCGCGGTTGTCTGGCTCGAATCAAAGTTGAACCATCTGCTGCTTCTAGTGTTGGGGTGTAGCCAGATTGGCCTAAAACTGCTGCTGCATCTTCTGGATCTGCTTGGAATACCACAATTGTTGGTGCAATTCGCTGCGGCATTAATGCCGTAACTCTGGCATCTCGCATTAGTGCATCCAATAGCGTGACATCATCACTACGCAGATAAGAAGGAGCTGTTCCTAGTCTTAGCGCACCATGCTTTCGAGCAGTATCTTCAATCAGGTAAATCAGTGGTTGCGGCAGCGGCGTCTTAGATGCTTTAGCTAGCGTATTTTTTATTCCTTCAGCTGCTTTGCCATGATCTAAGCCTCGCCTAATACTGGCTTCAGTAAATCGATACACGGTTGCAGCGCCACGACTTTCAATTTCGGCCAATAAATTCATCTCTCGATCCAGATCGGCAACCAACGGTCCTGGTGCTACTGCAGTTAAGTCTGCTTGCACCATGATGTAATCAATAGGAACTGGTAAATGTTCAGCAACATGATTAGCAATTTGTTGATGGTGTAGTAGTTCTTTGCCAGCGGTGGTGATTCGTCCCATGCCAGATACACCGAGCAACTCCGCTTGAGCTAGCGTTGCCAGCACAACTTTATGGATGATTTTTTTATCCCGACGTGGTCGATGCCAACTCACCCAATTAGCCATTTGTTCTGCGTTAGTTGAACCAAACTGCATCGCTTCTAGCGTCAGCGTTCGCAGATCTATTAGCGGAATTCCTAATCGATCCAAGCCGCCTTGCAGCGCATTGATTCGATCTCCTTTTTCGTCTTTTTCGCCAATTAAGAACATAGCGCGTGCGCTGTTCCACCACGCCAGCACCAGACTTTCCCATTTAGTTGCAACATCTTTGATGCGCCAGATGTCGTAGCTAGTTGTTGGGGCCCAAGTTGGTTCTTGGTGGTAATCGATGGCTAATAAATTAGCAGCATGAGTTAATTCAATAATTAAACTAGCAGCTGCTTCATCAATATCTAAAAGCTCTGCTGCTTTAGTTAGATCTCGCGCACTTAAGCCACCGCTGCGCAGCACTGGTGGTGGTGAAACCGACCAAGCGTCAAGTAATTGCTCAGCTTGTTTAACTAATCTAAAAGCAACTTCACCACCAACTGCATCTGGTTTAAGTTTTGCCGCCTTATCTGGCACAACTTCAGGTGCGCCGGGATCAATTTCCTTAACTAATTTTTCATTTCGGATTGCAAGCGCTACTTCGCGTGGCAACATAATGGTTTCTGGTCCAACTGGAATAAGTAAGCCGCGAGCTAGCAGCCATTCAATTGCTGTTTTAGCAGAATCAATTGTTACTTTCTTAGTTGCATCAGCAACTTTGCCTACTGGCGGACCCCAAAGTAATTTGTCAACAATGAACTGCACATCATCAGGGGCTGATTGAATTAATTTAGATAATTCAGCTGGATGGTTTGATACAATAAGTGAATCAAGTTGATCTTTAGCACTACTTCCTAAGCCACATGGATAAGGACCAATCACGTCTACTAACGCATCTGGCGTGAGTAAGGCTTTGTCATCGCCCCAAATCAACGCCAGTGCCCGCAGGTGAAGTAATGCTTGTTTTATGCTAACTGGAATTGTTTTTCCGGTAACTCCCATAGCTTTGGTTAGGGCAGTTGTGCTAACTGGCTTAGGTAATACTGCTAACACTTCAATTACTTGAAGTGCAGCGCGATTGATTCGATCCAACGCTCGACCAACACTCGAAGGTGCTAACGCACGTGCGGCCAGTCGTTCAAAGTCAGGTGGGATGGGATGTAATAAGTCCGGTCGCTCTTGTAATAACTTCATCACCGCAGCATCGTCAAACGCCCTAAGCGAACTAACTAAGGCGGCGCGAGCGTCGATATCCTGCGTAGACATTCTGCCTAATCTACAGGGCCTAGGATGGCTCGATGTTAACAGTGGGTTTTGACTTAGATATGACCTTGGTGGATTCAGCCGATTCCATCGTGGCCTCGTTACTTGCGGTAGTGCAAGAGCGCGGTCACCAAATTGATGAGCAGCAAGTACGAGACACCATTGGCATGCCATTTCCGCTAGTGCTACCAAAACTAATACCTGAGGCTGATCCAGATGAATTGCTGGCGGCTTACCGAGCACACTATCGAATTCATGGCGTGCCAAAAACGAAACCGCTGCCCGGCGCGCACGATGCCGTGGCGGCAATTCGCGAAGTAGGTGGCCGAGTTTTAGTGGTAACAGCTAAGTTGCGAATTAACGCCATCGGGGCATTAGCTGCCGCTGGCTTTGACATTCCCGATGATGATGTGGTCGCGGATGTATTTGCGGAAGAAAAAGGTCATGCCCTCAAAGGATTTGGTGCGCAGGTATATGTGGGCGATCATCCAGGTGATATCACTGGAGCCAAAGTGGCTAATGCAATCGCTGTTGCCGTGCCAACTGGACCATCCTCAGCGGCAGATCTATTGGCGGCCGGCGCAGACGTGCTGCTGGCTGGGGGGTTGCCAGAGTTCCGGGTTTGGTTCACCAGTTGGCTTGCCTCACGCTAGATTTAGCCCAGAACCAAGCACAAGGAGATAGCGTGCCTACCGGCAGACTTAAATGGTATGACCATGAACGTGGCTTCGGATTTATTACATCCGATGACGGCGAGGACGTCTTTGTGCACACAAATGCCCTACCAGTTGGCGTGGTTGTTAAACCTGGTATGAAAATGGAGTTCGGCGTAGCTGATGGCCGTCGCGGCCGGCAAGCACTGAATGTTTCAATTGTGGATCCAATGCCTAGCTTGGTGGAAGGTCAACGTAAACCAGCTGACGATATGGCCATCATTATTGAAGACTTAATTAAATTGCTCGATGGCGTGCATAGTGGATTGCGACGTGGCAGATTCCCAGAAGGAAATCATGGTGCCAAGATTGCGTCCTTGCTACGTGCAGTTGCTAACGACCTAGATAGCTAACGTGAGCAAGTTAACTAACCGTAATCGAAAAATTAAACTGACGCCGAAAACTAAATCGGTAAGTCAGGAAGTTGCCGCACCACCAGAAGTTGCAGAAGTGCCCGCTGTAGTGGTGGAGCCAACCCCCACAGTGCAAGCAGTTGAAGTTAAGCCAGAGCAACCAGTTGCGCTCGCAGTTGTTGAAAAAGTTATTGAGCCTGTAAAACCAATTACCTATGAAACTTCGCCGAAAAAACCGGTTAAATTGAATTTTGATATTGATCCTAAAGTGGCAAAGCGTGCGCTAATTGAAGTAACTGATGAGAGCCATATTGGCAAACACGTTTCAACCGTACCAACAAGTGAGCACACTGCAATTGTCACATTTGAATCGAAAATGCTGGGCTATCAAAATTGGCATTGGTTAGTAATGCTTTCTTGGTTGGATGCATCACATCTCACAATTGATGAAGTTGCCATGGTGCCAACCGATGACGCATTAGTTGCGCCAGCGTGGGTACCTTGGTCGCAGCGAGTGCAAGCGGGCGATTTAGGTATTGGCGATGAGCTGCCATATCGCGCTGATGATCCTGCGTTAGCACCAGGTTATGTTGCTGCTGAAGTAGATGTAATTGATGATCAAGAAACACTTCGCCCATTCTGGTGGTCACTTGGATTGGGTCGAGAGCGCGTGTTATCTCCAACTGGTCGCGAGTTAGCTGCCAATCGTTGGTCTGCTGGTGAGTTTTCCGGCAGTTCGATTATGGCCAAAGTAGCACAAGGCAATTGTGTAAGTTGCGGTTATTTCAATCCACTTGCCGGTTCACTTGGCTCCGCCTTTGGTGCTTGTACAAATTCCGTATCGCCGGCCGATGGCAAAGTAGTTGCTGCAAGTTTTGGCTGCGGGGCACACAGTGAAACGGATGCGGCTGACGCGCCGGCAGTGCCAACAATTGATTTAGTTTATGACGATACTTACGATCAAGGACTTAACGCTGACGTCGACGATAGCGACGATGAGTTAGAAAACTAATTGTTAAAACCCCAATCAACACACCAAAAGTTAGCAAATTTCGATCCCAATTAATCAAGCCTGCGGATTGGGCAATAAGTGCGATTACCCAAAGCACGGTGAATACCCAGATTGCACCAAGGCCATCTATCTCTAACGGATCTTTAGTCACGGAGGCAGTTTAATTAACGTCAACTAGAATCGGGGGATGAACGCACGAACTCGTCGCATAATCACACTGGTGGTGTTGGCATCACTAATTGCCGCACCATTAATAAATGCAGTTTTAGCGGTTTAAAGCTGTCCGATCACGTAATCAATTGACTGCGTCAACTTAGTGACATCTGTTGGCTCAACTGCTGGGAACATCGCAACTCTAATTTGATTTCGACCTAATTTTCGATATGGCTCTACGTCCAAAATGCCATTTGCACGAAGGGCTTTAGTTATTTGAGTTGCATCGATCTGATCAGCAAAATCAATAGTTGCCACAACATTTGATCGCTTTGCTGGATCAGTAACAAATGGCGTAGTTAATTCGCTTGCGTCAGCCCAGCCATAAAGTCTTCCGGCCGAATCAGCAGTGCGCTGTGCGCACCAGTTAATTCCACCATTGCTGTTCATCCAATCTAATTGCTCTGCCATCATCACAATCGTGGCAACAGCAGGAGTGTTATAGGTTTGATTTAATCTTGAATTTTCGAGCGCAATTGCTAAATCTAAGAACGCTGGCGTCCAACGATTACTGCTGGTAATTTGCTCAATTCGCGCAATGGCTTTCGGCGACATGATCGCAAGCCACAACCCACCATCTGAACCAAAAGATTTTTGTGGGGCAAAGTAATAGACATCAAATTCATTTGGGTTAACCGCAAGGCCGCCAGCGGCGCTGGTTGCATCAACTACTACTAAGCCATCGCCTTCGGGGCGTTTAATTTCAATGGCAACCCCGGTTGAAGTTTCATTGTGTGGGGTGCAGTAAGTATCAATTCCGGTAGCTGGCTTGAAAGCTGGTGCGTCACCAGGCTCTGCTTTGATTATTTCAGGCTCGCTTAAATGTGGTGCTGCTTTTGCGCCGGAAGCAAATTTGGCACCAAATTCACCAAATGATAAAAACTGGGCTTTGTCGGCAATTAAATGAAACGTGGCAGCATCCCAAAATGCGGTAGAGCCACCATTGCCCAATACAACTTCATAGCCATCAGGCAAGTTATAAAGGGCCGTTAGTCCATCGCGCACTCGACCAACTTGAGTTTTAACTGCGTTTTGACGATGCGAGGTACCTAAAATTGTTTTGCTTGCTGCTTGTAGCGCCGCAATCTGCTCTGCTCTTACCTTGCTTGGTCCAGCACCAAACCGGCCATCTGTTGGTAGTAATTCGCTTGGGATTTTGATCTCGGCGCTCATGCTTCTCCTAAATTCAGAGCCAAACTTACCCACCACCAAGCACATTTGCGCAGCAGCCACGAGAATGCTCCCGTGAGCGAACAGAATTGGTTGAACGAACTTCGGGTGAGTTATGAAGTTTCTGGCATAACTGAAGATCAGCTGCTACCAACTCCAATGCAGCAATTTCAGGCTTGGTTAGCAGATGCGGTAGCTGCGGAACTGCCCGAACCCAACGCCATGGTGATTGCGACCGTTGCTGCAACTGGAGCACCATCAACTAGAACAGTGCTATGTAAATTAGTTGATGAGCGTGGTTTTGTGTTTTTCACGAATACCAATAGCAACAAAGCTCAACAACTAGCAGCTAATCCGCAATTGGCAGCAACTTTTCTTTGGTTAAAGCTACATCGACAAGTACATGTTGTCGGTAATGTTGAAGAAGTTTCCAGAGCAGAAGCAGACGAATATTTTGCAACGCGGGCCAGATCATCGCAGCTTGGTGCATGGGCAAGCGAACAATCAAAAGTTCTTGGCTCACGAGATGAGTTAGCAGCTGCAGTTGCACAATTCGAAGCTAAGTTTGCCGATCAAGAAGTAATTCCGACTCCGCCATTTTGGGGTGGTTATTTGATTCGACCCAATTATGTTGAGTTCTGGCAAGGACAGCGCTCTCGATTGCACGATCGATTCCGCTACGAATTATCTGATCCGGGCTTTTATGGCAGATCTGTGCTAAATCGCGCAGATGCTTGGCAGATTTCGCGGCTGGCCCCGTAGGCTAAGCCTGAAACTGAAAGGCCGAAATGATTGTCACCATCACGCCAAACCCATCATTGGATTACACCTATGAATTGCCAGCAGGTGAATTCTCTCTAGGTGGTGTGATTCGACCGCTGGCTACTCGCTGTGATGCTGGTGGCAAAGGTGTGAATGTGGCGCGAGCACTTTCGCTAAATGGTTTTAGGTCCCGCGCAGTGTTGACGTTGGGTCAAACTGAAGGACAGCACATCCTAGACTTATTAATGCTAGAAGATCTTGATACTAGACCGCTGTTAGTAAAAGGTGCCTCTCGCGTAAATGTGACTTTGGTAGATATTGACGGAAACACCACCAAAATAAATTCACTTGGCTCACCTATTTCGCCAGGTGAATGTCGAGGCCTAGTTGCGTTAGCAATTACCGCAACTGACGAAATTGATTGGTTGGTTACTTGTGGTTCGTTGCCACCTGCGGTAGATAAAGGTTTTCATGCCATGGCAGTTGAGGGTGGTAAATCAATTGGTGCCAAAACTGCAGTTGACTGCACTGGAGAACCATTATTGCTTGCCTGCAAAGCAGGTGTTGATTTAATTAAACCAAACGTGCATGAGCTGCGTGACATTGTAAAGCGCGAACTCACCAATCTGGGCGAGATTATTCAAGCAGCCAAGGAAGTAATTGCAATTGGTTGCAATGCAGTAATTGTTTCAATGGGATCGCAAGGCGCGGTTTATGTGTCAGCAACCGACGTGCTATATGCCACCGCACCAAAAGTAAAGCCACGCAGCACCTCTGGTGCTGGTGACTCATCCCTTGCGGGCTTTTTATCAAAAGTAGATGCTGGCTTAGAAGCTGCGCTGCTGGAATCAATGGCCTGGGGTGCCGCTGCGGTTGGCTTACCTGGTTCGCAGATGCCCGTTGAATCAGATATTGCGCCACTTCGTGGCATTAGCAAAGTAACTCGGGAACCCGATTTATCGCTAGTAGTTGTTGGCGATTAACTCTTTTTAATTTTTTCGTAATCCGCTAATGCTCTAACTCGCTCAACGGCGTGATCCACAATTGTTTTAGGATAATTGAATTTGTAACCATCAGCAGCTTTCCAGGGTTCATGTGCGCTTTCACCTGGTAGATGGGCTAACTCTGGCACATATTTCCTAACGTAATCACCGGTTGGATCAAACTTAATTCCCTGAGTGATTGGATTGAATACTCGATAAAACGGCGAAGCGTCAGTGCCACTACCAGCAGTCCATTGCCAGCCATGTTGATTAGAAGCAATATCGCCATCTGCTAACCACTGCATAAACCAATCAGCACCGCGGCGCCAATCAATATGCAAATCTTTAATCAAGAAACTTGCTACCACCATGCGAACCCGGTTATGCATCCAGCCTTCGGCAAGTAATTGCCGCATGCCAGCATCAACAAATGGATATCCGGTTTTGCCATGACACCATGCTTGAAAGTTTTGCTCGGCCGCTTTACCAGTTTCCCAAGGCATGAAGTCATATTGCTTATTTAAGTTTTCCGAGATGGTGTGTGGATTGTGATGTAGCACGTCGGCATAAAATTCACGCCAACAAATCTCTTTGGCATAAACTTCATCTTTACTAGTTAAATCTTGCAAAATAGTGCGTGGATGAATCTCGCCAAACCGAAGCGGAATGCTCAACCGCGAGGTGCCATTTATGAAGTCAGGCCGATTTCGATCTTCTGCATAATTAATCAAGGTGGTGTTTCGGAATTTCTCCCATTGCGCTAGCGCTGCAGCTTCGCCAGCTGCTGGCAGTTGCAACGCACCAATATCGGGTTCAGCTGGTCTGCCTTGACACTCCAACGGCATCCACCAATTGGTAAATGTTGGCGTTACAGCCGGTAGGCGCCAACCATGAGCGACCCAAGCTTTGTAATACGGGGTAAAAACTCGATATGGCGTGCCGTCTTCTTTTCGAACTCGACCAGGTGCCACGGCGTAAGGAGAGCCAGTTCTAATTAATGGAACAGATAACTGTTTATCTAACGCCAAATCTGCTGCTAAAACTTCAGGTACGTAATCTGCGCTGATATGCACGCTAGTTGCTTTTGCAGCTGCAATAACTTCTGGCAGCACCTCATTTGGTTTACCATGGCGGATCAGTAAATTTCGCTTTAGCGATTTACCCAACTCATTTAAGCTGCGGACTAAATACGCCCCGCGAACCGGACCAAACTGCTGCCACTGATCTGGATCCAGAATAAATAGCGCCACAACTCGCGGATCGGCGGAAGTGCTCGCCTCCTCAATTGCGGCGAGTAAGGCGGGATTGTCGGAAAGCCGCAGATCGCGACGAAACCAGTGGATGGTGGCCATTGGCGCACGGTAGGGGGAATTAAATCCCGCTGCCACCTGAGTTGCCTTAAGGTATCTTTAAGGTTCTGGTAGGCTCGCCCCCATGCGAAAGACCCTAATTGGCTTACTGCTGGGCATTGCCCTAGTTGGCACCACGCTGCCTGCGCAAGCCAATGATGAGGCAATTTCGCTGGATACTGAGCTCTACCAGATCAACCCAACAGCTGAGCAAAGCCAAGAGAGGGCAGCTGAGCGCAGGGCAGCAGCGGCAGCGAAAGCCGATCGACAGCTGCGCCGAGTAATCGCTAAAGGTGAAAAAGTGGTCAGCATTGCTGCCAAACTCAAGGGAGTTCGCTACAAATATGCTGGTAGCTCACCAAAAACTGGCTTTGACTGCTCCGGCTACACCGCATATGTTTTCAACAAGATGGGAATTGAACTTCCCAGATCTTCCGGCGCAATTCGCAATGCCGCAAAGAAGATCGGTAAAGAGCAGTTGCGTAAAGGCGATTTAGTGTTCTGGCACTCCAGCAGTGGTCGGGTGTTCCATGTTGGAATTTATGCTGGCAATGGCAAGGCATGGCATGCTCCACGCCCCGGCCGAAGTGTCACGATGCAGTCGTTATGGCTTGCTGGGGGTCGACAAACCTCATATATCACCTACGGCCGAATCTAAATCGCCTGCAAAAATCTGATTTCCCACTACGGTTAGCGCGTGCGAATTGCCATTCCAATTGAAACTAAACCAGGTGAAGCTCGCGTTGCCCTGGTGCCTGATCTGGCTGCCAAATTAATCAAACAAGGTTTCAATTTGGTGTTACAAGCCGGAGCTGGTGCGAAATCTGGCTTCACTGATGCGGCATATCAAGCTGCAGGGGTTCAAATTGTGGCTGCTGACGGTATTGATGAGGCTGATGTGGTGCTAAGCGTCCAGCCACTTTCGCTGTCGCAGCTAAATACGCTTAAACCAGGTGCAATTACAATTTCATTTTTACCAGTTAATTCTTCGGCAGATTTGATTCAAGCTGCTGCGAGCGCAAAAGTGACGACATTCTCGCTGGAGTTGATTCCAAGAATTTCTCGGGCGCAGTCAATGGATGCGCTAACCTCGCAAGCGTTATGCGCTGGCTACAAGGCAGCATTAGTTGGCGCAGAGTTATCACCAAGATTTTTTCCGTTGTTGATGACAGCAGCGGGCACTGTTACGCCAGCACAGGTTTTGGTATTGGGCGCAGGTGTTGCTGGATTGCAGGCAATTGCCACCGCAAAGCGATTAGGTGCAGTGGTTTCAGCATATGACGTTAGACCTTCTAGTAAGGATGAAGTTATTTCGATGGGTGCCACGTTTATTGAATTAGACCTAGAGGCATTAGAAGGCAGTGGTGGGTATGCCAGGGAAATGACCGAAGAGCGCGCAGCTAGACAGCGCGAATTGTTAACACCTTATATTTCAAAATCAGATGTGGTTATCACCACCGCTGCCGTACCAGGTAGACCGGCCCCGCGATTAATTACTAAAGAAATGATGAGCGGACTTAAGAGCGGATCTGTTGTGGTCGATTTGGCAGCCGAAACTGGTGGCAACGTTGAAGGATCCGTAGCCGGTGAAGTTGTTGAGATTGCGGGTGTGAAAATTTGGGGCGGTAAAGATGTGCCAAGCACATTGCCGTATCACGCATCGCAACTATATGCCAAGAACGTAGTTAACTTATTAAATTTGATGATTGATCCAACTAGCAACAAACTTAATTTAAATTTTGACGATGAAATTATTGCTGCCGCCGCGGTAACACATGCTGGCGAGGTTCGAGTTCAGTTAGTTGGAGGTGGAAAATGAGCGATCTGATGGCGTTGATCTCAATTTTTGTGCTGGCAGTTTTCGTAGGATTTGAAGTAGTTTCAAAAGTTTCTACCACGCTTCACACCCCATTAATGAGCGGTGCCAATGCAATTCACGGTGTGATTTTGGTGGGCGCGATTATTGTGGCTGATCATTCTGAAACGACGTTGGAGTTGGTGTTATCACTGATTGCAATTGTGCTTGCTACCATCAATATGGTCGGTGGCTTTGTCGTGACAGATCGCATGCTTGAGATGTTTAAAGGTAAGAAAAAATGAGCAGAGACTTATACGACCTGCTCGGCTTACTGGCAGCAGTTGCTTTCATTTTGGCGTTGAAGGGATTGTCATCGCCGCGTACCGCCCGGCGCGGTAATCTAATTGGTGCAGGTGGCGCATTACTCGCAACCGTAATTGTGTTTTTCTATGTTGAAGCGCCAGCTGAGTTACCACTAAATAATTTGGGTTTGATATTGGCTGCGATTGCTATTGGCACGTTAATTGGCGTGCCAGCGGCAAGACGAGTTCAAATGACTCAAATGCCGCAATTAGTTGCGTTGTTTAATGGTGTTGGAGGTGGCGCTGCGGCATTAGTTGCCATAGTTGAATATTTGAATCTTGGGGCTACCGCATCGCTGCCTGTGTTAATTGCAACAATCTTCACGGTGGTTGTTGGTTCAGTTTCGTTCTCGGGTTCGATTGTTACTTTCTTAAAGTTACAAGAATTGATGACAACCCGACCAGTAGTATTTCCAGGCGGTAGATTTGTAATTGCGGCAACGCTGGCCAGCATAATTGCTGTTTCAGCTTGGGTGATTGTTAGCGGTGGCACGATGTCGCTGTTAATTTTAGGCGTCCTGTCATTGTTGTTTGGCGTACTTTTTGTGCTACCAGTTGGTGGTGCAGACGTACCAATTGTGATCTCGCTACTAAATGCATTCACTGGTTTAACTGTTGCTGCTAGTGGTTATGTGCTAGAAGCAACATTGTTAATTGTTGCCGGTACCCTCGTTGGCGCATCGGGCACGATTTTGACCAGATTAATGGCAGCTGCAATGGGCAGATCTATCTTTGGTATTTTGTTTGGTGCGTTTACCGCAAAAGCAACCACCACCGATGCCGCAACTGATGCTCGTCCAGTCAAATCTGGTTCAGCGGAAGATGTCGCAATTTTGTTGAATTACGCTAACCGAGTTGTGTTCGTGCCTGGCTTTGGGTTAGCAGTTGCGCAAGCACAGCACACCGTTCGCGAGTTAGCAGATTTGTTAATGGCAAAAGGAATTGAAGTTGCTTACGGCATTCACCCAGTGGCTGGTCGAATGCCAGGGCATATGAATGTGTTACTTGCGGAGGCCAACGTGCCTTATGAGCAGTTAGCTGAGATGGAAGAAGTAAATCCAACATTTGCCCAAACTGATGTTGCGTTGGTGATTGGGGCAAATGACGTGGTTAATCCGGCCGCAAAAACAAGCCCTGGCGCCCCCATTTATGGCATGCCAATTTTGGAAGTTGCAAACGCGGCAAACGTCATTTTCTTAAAACGGTCAATGCGACCTGGATTCGCCGGAATCGAAAACGAGTTGCTTTATGACCCAAAAACCACTTTGCTCTTTGGCGATGCCAAAGCATCACTAACTGCAGTAGTTAGCGCACTAAAGGCGCTTTAGGTGGGGTTTTTCTGAAACTACCCTGCTTGATTCAACAATTTTGAGTAAAACAGGGCAGAATCTAGCCATGACAGTCTTAGTAGTAGATGACGATCGTGCGATTCGAGACGCGGTGATGCGCGCTATCAAGTTTGATGGCATGGAGTGCGAAGCTGTTGCAACTGCTCGCGAGGCCTTGCAATACATCAATGGCGAGCGTGGGAAGCGGCCAGACTTAGTGATCTTGGATCTTGGTCTGCCTGATTTAGATGGTCTTGAGGTAGTTCGGCAGGTCCGGGCTAAAGGTGATGACTTACCAATATTGGTATTAACAGCACGGACTCAAATTTCGGATCGAGTGGCAGGGTTAGATGCCGGGGCGGATGACTATTTACCAAAACCCTTTGCGCTACCTGAGTTATTGGCACGAGTCAGGGCGTTGCTGCGCCGGATTCAAATTGATGCAACACCATCTGGCGTAGTGCCAAGCGGTGAGGTTTATCAAATCGAAGATTTAATTGTTGATTGTGGTGCATACCGGGCTTCTCGAAATGGCAGACATTGCAATTTAACAAGAACTGAATTCTCGCTATTGGAAGTGCTGGCAAAAAATGCTGGCAAAGTTGTGCCGCGAGATATGTTACTGGAAAAAGTGTGGGGCTGGGCAAGTCCAACATTGAGTAATGGTCTAGATGTTTACATTGGCTATCTTCGAAAAAAACTTGAAGAGGGCGGCGAACCTCGACTAGTACAGACGGTTCGCGGCGTTGGTTACGTACTGCGCCTAGAGGAGTAGGTTGTGTCGCTCCGAAAACGCCTGGCGTTAATTGCAGGTGCGGTAACTGCGGTAGCAGTTTTATTGGTTGCCATACTAAGTGGCCTACTTTCAGCACGAACAATGTACGAACAGGTAGATGCTGAGCTTCGTTCGGCACTTGAGTTTGACGTCCAAAATGAACTTGCCACAGTTTTGGAGTTATCAACTCGCACGCAGTTGCGAGCCGACTCATTAGATATTTTGGTTGATGTTTATTTTGTGGAAGGCACGGTAGAGCCGCGCGGATCTGTGACCGCACAAGTTCCGCCGGGTGATGCCGTATTTAATCAACTCTTGGGTACCAGTGATGGGCCACTGTTTGAAACCGTAACCACTGCAACAGATATTTCACTGCGTGTTGCGGTAATTCCATTTACTGATGGCGCAGTGATTCGAGCCATGCGGCCAATCAACGATTTGCAGGCAAGTCTTAACACTTTAACTGCTGGTATTGCAGCTCTTGCGCTATTAGCATCACTAATCACTGCGCTGATCGCAAGCGTGGTGGTGGGATCAGCACTTAAGCCGGTGCTTAAGTTAACCTCAGCTGCAGAGCAGATCGCTCGAACTCAGAAACTAGATAATTCGGGGCTGGCAGAGGCAACTGAAGGCAGAAATGATGAGATAGCTCGACTCTCCGCATCACTGCAGTCATTGGTTACCGCGCTTGCTCGTAGTCGAGACCAGCAACAGCGGTTGGTTGATGATGCTGCACATGAGTTAAGAACACCGCTAACTTCAATGCGGGCGAATTTGGATTTGATGGAGTTGGCTGAGGCAACTGGGCGCAGCATCTCCGAAGAACAGCGAACTGAGATGTTGAGCTCAATGCATGAAGAATTAGTTGAATTAAGTCAATTAGTTGAAGAGTTAGTTGCATTAGCCAGTCCAATGCCGACGTTGCATGAAGTTTCGCAAGAATCTAGTGTCGAGTTATCTGAGTTGGCTGAAAATGTCGTGAAGCGTTTTAGCCGAAGATCGGGTCGAGAGATTTCCCTGGATGCCAGTGAAACTATGGTTCAAGGACGAGCTGCTTTGATCGAACGCGCTATTGCAAACTTAATCGGAAATGCAATTAAGTTCTCACCAGACGGTAGCAAGATTCATGTAACTGTTCGAGATGGCATGGTTTTAGTTGACGATGCTGGAGCTGGGATACCAACTGAATACCGGGCTCAAGTATTGGAGCGATTCTGGCGCGCACCAGAGTCGCGCGGGTTGCCAGGTTCTGGATTGGGACTATCGATCGTAAGTGATATGGCGCAATCACATTCCGGCTCAGTAATTATTGATCAATCACCATTAGGTGGCGCACGAGTTGGCTTTTTATTGCCAGAACTAAAAGCGAGTGACATCTAATTGATGTCACTCGCCTGTGAGGGTTCGATCAAAATTTTTAGGGCAGTGAAAATTGATCGACCAATCCTTCTAGCGATTTATAGTCGAGAAGGATTACTAACCACCATGAGTGTGTTGGATCCAAACATGAAAATGCTCTGATGCTTTCAGCCCCAAGGTGTTCCATGATCAGGATACGCCGCAGAGGGGTGAAGTTGAACCAAATATTGTGTTTATAAAGTCACATTGCGTGATTAACGCTTAGTGATTGGTGCGTAATCGCGCTGCGTCTCACCAATATAAATCTGACGTGGACGACCAATTCGAGTACTTGGGTCCTCAATCATTTCGCGCCATTGGGCAATCCAGCCAGGTAGCCGGCCTAGTGCAAATAGCACGGTGAACATCTTGGTTGGGAAGCCCATCGCTTTGTAAATAACACCGGTGTAGAAATCAACGTTTGGATAAAGTTTGCGCTCAACAAAGTAATCATCCTTCAGCGCCGCTTCCTCGAGTTTCAGCGCAATATCAAGGAGTGGATCACTAACACCAAGTTCTTTAAGCACCTGATCAGCAGCATTCTTAATGATTTTGGCGCGAGGGTCGTAATTTTTGTAAACGCGGTGGC
Source organism: Candidatus Nanopelagicales bacterium (assembly GCA_044343935.1). Lineage (GTDB taxonomy): Bacteria > Actinomycetota > Actinomycetes > S36-B12 > UBA5976 > AcAMD-5. The sequence goes on from JBIJDU010000001.1 coordinate 35,608, forward strand.
CAAAGCCCATCAATCGAGCAGTTGAATCTTTAGACTTGACTTTTTCAATGAACTTTTCAACCGATTCACCAGAATGTTGAATCTCTTCCAGCATTTCTAGCACCGCTTGATTCGCGCCACCATGAAGCGGGCCGAATAGCGCAGATATGCCACCGGCAACCGAAGCAAATAGATTGGCATGTGATGAGCCAATCATCCTTACAGTTGATGTAGAGCAATTCTGTTCATGATCTGCGTGCAGGATGAATAACAGGTCTAGTGCCTTTGCGACAACCGGGTTCACTTCGTATTTCTCAGCTGGCACCGAGAAGGTCATTTGCAGGAAGTTTGAGACATAATCCAAGTTGTTATCTGGATATGGGAACGGTTGACCTAATGATTTGCGCAGGGAATATGCCGCAATGGTTGGAACCTTGGCCAATAAACGAATGGTTGAGATTTCAACTTGCTGCTGATCAAATGGATCTAAGGAATCTTGATAAAAAGTAGACAATGCATTGACTGCACTAGCTAGAACTGGCATTGGATGTGCATCGCGAGGAAAGCCAGAGAAAAATCCTTTTAGATCCTCATGCAACATTGTGTGCATTCGAATGTTTTCTGTGAATACTTCAAGTTGGGTCACCGTAGGTAATTCACCGTAAATCAACAAGTAGGAAACCTCAAGAAATGAAGACTTTTCGGCTAATTGATCAATTGGGTAGCCACGGTAGCGCAGAACCCCAGCGTCACCATCGAGATAAGTGATTGCTGATTTAGTTGTTGCAGTATTTCCAAAACCATTGTCATAGGTAATGTGATTAGTAGTGGTTAAAAGTTTTGAAATGTCTAGCGCGGCGGGACCTTCAGTGGCGGCAATCACCGGTAAATCGAGAGAATTATTTGGGGTATTAATCTGACCCTGCGACATCTAAATTTCCTCCATTTGTGAGCAGCGCTGCTATCGCCAATCCTGACCTTACCTAGTGGCTTATCGTAGAGAAGCCCACTCATTCATGCACCAGGGCCTCGCAAAGCAGCGACAAAATTCATGATTAGTTGCACAAGTGCCCCCAGCAGGATTCGAACCTGCGCGCACGGTTTAGGAAACCGATGCTCTATCCCCTGAGCTATGGGGGCGAATTGGTTCGCCGTAGGGGTATCTTATTGGCAGACTATCGCCGCCCAAGAACCTAATAAATCAGCCGTTGCCCGATACAGTTAGGCAAAAGGAATGGTGACGTGTTCTATCTTGCCGCAAAAAATATGCTGTTTCTGAAGCCACGAAAAGTGGCGGGAACAAGTTTTGAGATTGCACTATCTGTTTCAGCAGGCACGGCGGACATCATTACGCCAATCTCACTTGAAGATGAGTTGATTCGAATTGATCAGAAGGGGCAGCTACCCGTTAATTGGTCACGGCAGCCTGATTTAGAAGCAACATATGTTTCATTAGTTCAACAGATATATCGATTGCGAAGATCGGGCATTGTCTCTGAAGAATTGAAATTCAAGCGACAACAACTAAAGGACTTACTTCATATTGAGGAACATCGACTTTATTACAACCACATTGTTCCCGATGATGTAAAATTAAATTTTGGCGAAGCTAGATTTGATAAAGCTTTCAAGGTGACCATCACTAGACATCCATATGAGCAACTAATCTCCCAGGCATATTGGCTACATCAAGGAAAGCAGCGCCGTAATTTGCCGATTGCTCAAATAATTGATGAGTTACTTGCCGAACCAGCCCCTAATACGCCATACTATTTTTCAAATGGAAAAAAACTTTGTGATCTTTATATGAAGATGGAATCATTTCAAACTGATGTGGTTGATCTAGAGAATAATTTGGGGGTAAAAATTTGGCAATACATGCCAATGACTAAGAAAAGTTCAAGTAGTACTAGGCCCAAAGCCAAAGACATCTTAACTCAACAGCAAAAAATAAAAGTGCAGGAAAGATCCAAACTAGAGTTTGAACACTTTGATTATGATCCTGCTTAATCTTCTTTATCGGGATTTTCGGTAAGCAACTCAGTTAAATCTTCCAAGCCACTGGTGTATTGGCCAAGCGTGGTGCGAGCGGTATCAATCTGATCACGAATTGAAAGATAGCCAACCTCAAGCGATTTTGCGACTGCTGCCGCTTCTCTGCGAATCTTTTCAATCTTTGCTCGTTCTCGAGCTAATTCAGCAGAGATTTTTTCTCGCACATCGTCTAATTTCTTTTGAGCTTGTGCTTGCGCTTCAGCAATGATTTGCTCCGCTTCTTTTGCGGTGGCGTAGCGACGCTGCTCTAGTTCTTTTCGCAATGATTCCATCTCTGCGGCAACCTTGCGATCCATCTCAGCTTGGATTCGTTCTGATTGCTGTTCCAGTTGAGCACGCTTGGTTTCTGCATCAGCAATCATTTTAGCTGACATAGTTTCGGCATCACGCAATTTCGATTCAGTCTCTTTGCGCATTCGCTCGGTTTCTTTACGAGCCTCAGTTAGCCTTTTTTCAATTTCAGCCAAGGTGCGTTGCTCTGCGTCCTTTGTAGCTTTAACAATTGCTAGGGTGTGCTCACCAGCAAGTGCAACTATTTCAACTTCGTTGAGTGAATATAGGTCACGCCGCTTCTTTAGTTCGTTAACTTCCGCACGCAGTGCACTGATCTGCTCAGCTGCGGCAGCATCTAAATCTTCATTATGAGTGATGTCTTTTGGCGTCTGAGATAAACCCAAACTGTCCGTCATATAATTGACTAGTCGAAGTCGACCACGATTATTTGCCATCTTTTTCTCCACATCACTAACTCGTGGCAGAAGAATACCCAACTCAAATCCCCAGTCATTACCTGGCTAGGGACGAAGTGCGGCCAGCATTGCCTTAAGTTCGGTAGCTATCACCGCTGAAGCCTCACGAGTCCAATGAATGCCATCTGCCTGCCGGAGCAATATCCGATTCCCGTTGATAGTGGCACTTAAATCCGGTTGGAGATTTGTAAAAGCATCTAAATACTTGAGCTCAGGAATTAGCAACGAGGTATCAGCCAGACTTTGATTAACTTGTCGATAACTTAAGTTTCTATTTTTATCGGAAACTACTGGTGGCCCGGCCCAAACTACATTTGTCACATTATTAGAAATAAACTCCTGAGTAACTAATTGAACGCGTCTGGAATATTCCGTTACCCATTGCTCACTACCGCGCGGCACTAACTCGCCACCGGTAACCATGTTGCCAGTATCGCTACCACCAAGAATCATAATTACTAAATCAGGTTGGTATTTAGTTGTTAGGTCGCGAGCATATTGGGCCCAATCCAGCACGTTTGGTTTTGTTAGACCAGAACCATTTGCCCATTCAATGCGAACCACAAATCTAGAGTCCGCAGCAAGTAGTTTTACTAATTCCTGACCGGCAAATGTTGACAGTGAATCGCCAGTTACTAAAACACGAATTGTTTTACCAACTTGTTCAGGCTTGAAGTCCAATGGATTCAAAACTGGAATTGACGTAGTAACTATGCCATCACCTGGCCTTGATTCTGGTTCAAGTAATTCTGGTTCTGGAAGTTCCTGATCAACTTCAACAATACTCTCAGCTCCAATAGTTTCATCAACTAATGAAATACCATCACGATCGCGATTTCTAATCCGATCGATCACGCTCTCCACTGAACCAACTCCGGAGCTTTCTGAGATTCGCTTCATGAAATCTGAAATAGGTAGCGATATGGATCTAATCGGACCGGGTTCAATTGCTAAGGCGGCGGTGTAAATAGCTGATGCATTAACAAACCAACTAGCCATACCTACCAACCAGACAGTGAGGATAACGCTGGCCGCATTACGAGATGCGCCACGATATTGAACTATCAATCGGTGACCGACGGTTTCGCGTTTTGATGTTGGGTTCATAATCAGAATTGGAAGTAGATAAAGGGGCTGACGCCCGTGCCGGAGGTTAGGAGCATCACTAACGCGGTCGCGATGCCAACGCCAATTGCAGCTAATGGTACTGGAATTACCCCAATTAAGTCATTGCTTCGCTGAGTTAATCGGCTTGGCAAGTACTGTCCAAATAATCCAATTGCGATTAGTAACAAAACTAACGGAGTTACAGTTATTGTCGCTTGGTTAATTGAAGTAAACAATTCAGTAAACATATTTAAAGCATCAGTAATTGTTTCAGATCGGAAGAAGATCCAAACCAGATTAACAAAAATGAAGGTAAGAGCAACCGAGATAGCATAAGGAAGCCGGAATTTGTAGTTGAGGCGGATATAACGTTCAACAGCTAATCCAATGCCGTGTAGTAGTCCCCATACAATAAAAGTGACACTTGCACCGTGCCAGAAACCGCCGATAGTCATAGTTGCTATCAAGTTGATTGTTGTTCGTCGCTCACCTTTTTGATTGCCACCTAGTCCAACATATAAATAATCGCGTAGAAAGCGGGAAAGTGTCATATGCCATCTGCGCCAGAATTCTTGCAAACTGGCCGAACGGTAGGGTCGATCGAAGTTTTGTGCGAAACGGAATCCAAGCAGCATTGCAATACCAATTGCCATGTCGGTGTATCCCGAAAAGTCGCAATAAATTTGAACACCAAACGCGAGCACTGCAATCAAAATATCCCAAGTCGAATAGGCAGATGGTGCACCAAAGACTTGATCCACCGAGAGTCGACCAAGCTGATCGGCTATTACTACCTTCTTGATTAGGCCGGAAGCAATCAATACCAAAGCAGGAGATAGCGGGATCTCTCGCGGATTTCGGGGCGATTGCAGTTGCGGGATAAATTCAGCTGGCCGCACGATAGGTCCAGCCACGAGTTGGGGGAAGAAAGTGAGGAATACTGAGAAATCAAGGAAACTTGCCGGCAGCATCTGCTCGCGGTAAACATCCATCACATAGGAAATTGCTTGGAAAGTATAAAACGAGATGCCAATTGGCAAAATAATTCGCAGTGCCAGTAAATTTGAATCTCCACCAAAATTACCAAATATTGCATTAAACGAATCAATAAAGAAGTTAAAGTATTTGAAAATACCCAAGATGAGCAAATCAACAAAAATAATGATAGCTAACCAGACTGTTTTTGCCCGATGATCATGCCTTACTTGATAAATGCGAATTGCAGCAAATTGATTTGCGATCACTATGATTACTAATAGAGCAACAAATCTAATATCGGCCCATCCATAAAATACTAATGAGGCCAGGATGATAAATGGTTTCCAATACTTTGGCATTGGCATAAGCAACCAACTAATCAAGATAACAACGCTAAAAAACAACGCAAAAGTTAGAGTAGGAAATGCCATGTTTTGTTTATTCCTACTTACTTAACTCTTTTTTGGTAATGCTTACCTCTGTCTCGCTGGCATAAACAAACCAAATTTGACCAGACTTAAGAGCTACTTCTTCTTGCTGATAAGTGAAGGTTGGAAACTGATTGTCTGCTGGTCGTTGCCAAGTTACTGGCAAGCTCTTGCCATCGCGCAATATATATCCGGTGCCAGTTCCAGTTAAAATTTGATCAGGCACGTCTTTGCCATAAGAATCTTTCAACCCCGAAGATTTTGTTTGGGTAATTTGTACTACAACTGTGGTTGGCGTAAGTGATTTGTTAGTTGCAGTATCTAACGCAACTTCGCCATCAAAAAATACTTCCCAACCCCGACCTGGTAGCCATCTAAATTCAGTATCACTAGCTGGATAGTCGATCAAAACGCTCTCGGTCTTCTCGGCCATTGGGTGAAATAAGCGATTAAATTCAAATCCTTGCACCGCTTTACTTACTTCACGCTTTGCTTGAGCAAGTTCTAATAATCTTGCCGGATTCACCATCAAGTTATGAGGTGCATAGCGTGGTGGTTCATCTCGAAACCAACCATCCCCAGTTACCCGATTTGAAATATCAACGAATGGTTCAGCATCCAGCAGTGGAATTAACTTGGTTTGCGCGCCGGAGTAACCAAATGCTGGCGCACCAAATTGGCGCAAGATTGAGATATCAGTTGGTCGAGCAGATCGAATTGGACCTACGCTTTGCGGAAGTTCGGTGGCATACACAGCAACTAATCTGGAATAGCCTCCCTCAATCTTTTCCACATAGATTTGATCGGCTGCAGTTAAGCCTTCGTGTGGCCGGGCATTTTTCACGTTATCAATCTTGAGGACTAATACCGGCTTATTCAAGCCGAATTCACGGCCAGATAGTGGACTTGGGTTAACAGGTCCGGGATCAACGACTTCGCTTGGTTCTTGATTGAACAGCGAATTAATTTGGGCAGCACAGCCTGTCAACAAGGACAAAGTTACCAGGGCAAGCGCCCACCGTTTTAGTGACACGAGACGGGATTAAATCACACTAACTGACGCCAGTGGCGAATCATGTAACTAAAGCACCCGATGCTCACCAGCAGAATTGGGGCTAACAGGATTGGCAGCACCTCAGCGCCATAGCGCTCCAGTAAGAATCCGGCAGCAGGCGGCAAAATCAACGCGCCCGTCATCGCGGCCAGCAGCAATAGCGTTGTTGCCAGCGGATCGCCAGGCGTGCGGGCAGCAATCCAATCAGAAGCTGCGGCAAATACGGGACCAATCAATAGACCCATAAGTGCTATTGCGTAAGGGGCAAAATCAAAAAATATAATGGCTGATATTACGACTGGAAAAGCTAAACCAACTGAACTAAGTAGCAAATGTTCTGCGGAAATTTTATGTGAAAGTGGTGTTGCCACAATGCGTCCGATGGTAAACATCAAATAGAACAGTGCGCCACTAATTGCACCTGACTCTAGTGATCCGGTTCGCTCTTGCATCAAAGTTGGCAGCCATGATCCGGCAGAGACTTCCAATCCCACATAAAAAGCGATACCAACAAAAAATACAGCCAACATAGGCTTGTTACGCACTACTTTAATTTGTGCGGTATTCACTTCTACATTCCAATTTAGGCCACTGAGTAATAGCAAGGAAAGTGCAGCAACTACAACGGTTCCGATCATAATGTTTGGCAAATAATCAGCTGTTAAAATTGCAACTAATAGTGGTCCCAGAATTGCACCAATTCCAAAAACCGCATTAGAAAAATTAATTTTTACGCTAGTTCGATTATCTGAGCGAGTAATTGCTTGAATCAATCCAACGTCAAGCACGCCGAAACCAAATCCGGCAAACAAGGCAGCAAATAACACATAACTAAATTCAGGTGCTAACACAATCCCTGAAAAACCAACGGCAAAGGCAACAATGCCTAATCTGATAAACCAAAAAATGGTTTTTGTTCGCACTAGTAATTGAGTGAGTAAGATTCCAGACAATGCACCAGCGTTGAGCACAAAAAGAGTGGTGCCAACTGTGCCAATACCTAAGTTATGTTTATCCGCTAACCATGGCAAAACTGGACCCCAGCCACCAGAGGTGAGTCCGAGAGAAGCAAAAATAGCGCTAGCACCGACATAGCTTTTTGTTGAAACCTCACGCGCTGCTGTTGAATTAGCCATAGGGGGAATAGTTTGCTCTAGTTAATCAAAAAAGGATAACCGAATTGCGGTTAACTTCGATTTGATTTTCTTAGTTCTTCTAATATTTCACGAAGTAAATTTACTTCGGCCGGCTCTAGATTCTCACTTGAGTCTAAATTATCCTGCCTAATTAGCGTTCTTATTCGGTTTACTGGCACTATCACTACAAAATAAAGCACCGTAGACGTGATTAAAAACGCCATGGCAGCGTTAATCACTATGCCCAGATCGATTGCTTGCCCACCGCCAATACTGATTGCAATTTCAGCGGTTTCAGCACCTGCAACTCTTGCCACAAGTGGAGTTAGCACTCCTGTTGAGATAGCAGTAACCATCGCAGTAAAGGCGGCACCAATGACCACACCAACAGCAAGATCTAAAACAGAACCACGCAGAATAAAGTCTCGATATCCCTTGAACATTGCACTTCCTATCTCAAGCTAATTTGCTGCCGTTAGCAGCACCTGCAAACTGCCATCCTGGTTTGCTGCAGCAACTTTAGTTGCTTCAACAGGTGTCACCGCAATTAGAAGTTCGATTGCGCTACCACCAAGTCTAGATCTAGTGCTGCCAACGTTGAGAATTTGAGCACTTCGAGCAACGGTTGTGGCATAGCCATCGGTTACGCTGATTAAATCGATTTGTTGACCTGGGCTGATTGCCAGTGCAACCAACTCGCTCGTGAGTTCAATTGCGATTGCGGATTTCCCGCTAGGAATCTCTAATTGTGAGATTGTTGAAAGTTCATTTTGAGTTGCTGCTATTTCACTGCTAATGATCAAGGTGGCCAAGCCAGCAAGCGAAGCCGCAATCAATCGACGATTACGTCGAATGGAGCGTGGCAACGCAGTTTTACTTAGGCTTAATTGATATTTCATACTGTTCCGCTATTAAGTTAAGCGGATTACTGCAGACCTTGGTTTAGTTATGCACAGGATCAGTCAGTGGTACTGCCGCCCGATTGCGGCCTGGAGTCAGTTTTATAAAACCCGGGCCCTTTGAAAAGGACGCCAATGCCGCCATAGACCTTTTTGGTAGCACCATTACATTCTGGACAATTGGGTATGGTGTTGTCCTCAAAAGACTGAATCACTTCAAAGCCATGAGCACAAGCGGTGCATTGAAACTGGTAAGTGGGCATAAGCGGATTATCCAACACCTAGACTTTGGGAATGCAACGGATATCGCCCAAGTTACTTTTGATTGTTGCGGCAGGCGGCGTATTCGGTGCGTTGGCGCGTTGGCAGCTGGCAGAATTGATTGATACTGATGTGGCCAGTTTGGCTGTGATCAATTTAAGCGGCAGTTTGTTAATTGGTGTTGCGGCGGCTACCAGCACCTCAGATGCAATTCGATCCTTTTTCCAAATTGGATTTCTCGGATCATTTACCAGCATGTCGGCAGTGATTGTTTTGCTCGCCCCAAATTTCACCAGTAGCAATTCATTGTTTTTGATTCTGGTTACATTAGTGCTTGCGCCAGTTTTTGCTTCGCAGGGGATGAAGTTAGTCGGAGCACTGAAATGATTCTAATTATTACTATTTCTGCGGCAGCAGGTGCAATACTTAGGTATTTACTAAGTTCGTTAAATCGAGATTTTCCGTGGGGAACGTTATTAGCAAATAATTTAGCTGTATTTAGCATTCCGTTTTTTTTGCAATTTTCAAGTGAGTTCAGCACAGCAATGATTATTGGTTTTGCTGGTTCATTATCAACTGTTAGCAGCTACGCGTTAGAGATAACTAAATTGCCGAGGATTTTCAAAGTTCGATATAGCATTTTGACCTTGGTTAGCTGTGTTACAAGTTTTGAATTGGCTAATTTTGTATTTTAATTATTTGAGTTGGTGTTGCAATAAAATCTACTTTCACATCATGGGATTCTGCCGGAACATTAGGCACGATATCTTCGTCATAGACTAAAACTAATTTAAGTGGGGTAACTCCAGCTAAATTACGATCAAAATAACCACGACCAAATCCAAGTCGATTGCCAGCTAGATCAACAGCTAAGGCTGGAAAAATTACGGCAGCTAATTGATTTACTGGAATTGTAATGTCAGAGCTGGGTTCATCAATACCAAATTTTCCAACTTGAAATTCATTAGTAAGTTTGCGCCAAGAGAGATTCTCGCCAATTACTGCTGGCGCATAAAATTGAAATTGATTAGTCAGCTGGGAGATAAGCGAGGTAGTGCTCAACTCACCTGGACGATTTAGATAACAGCCGATTGGCGAGTTGGGGGCTAACTCTCGGTGCAGCAGTTCAATTAATTGAGTTGTGGGAGCGCCACCTTTTCTACCCTGCCGCCGCTCCATAGCCTGGGCTCTAAGTTCCGACTTGGTTGGAGTCATGGCAGTATCGTGGCAGGATATGGCCTGAAACCAAATCTAAGTTGAGAAAGTAGTGTTTCGATGACGGTCCGAAAAGCAGTTTTGCCGGTTGCTGGCATGGGAACTCGATTCCTGCCGGCCACTAAAGCAACACCAAAAGAGATGTTGCCAATTGTGGATCGCCCGGTAATTCAATATGTGGTTGAGGAAGCAGTTGCTGCTGGATTATCAGATGTGCTGTTTGTGACCGGTCGAGCAAAGCGAGCATTAGAAGATCACTTTGACTACAACGGTGAATTAGAGAAAATGCTGCAAGAGCGAAACGATCTAGATAAGTTAAACGCAGTACGCGGTCCGGCGCAATTAGCTCAGATTCATTACGCCAGACAAGGTACGCCAGCTGGATTGGGACATGCCGTGCTCTGCGCTAAGGCGCATGTTGGTGATGAGACATTTGCGGTGTTGTTAGGCGATGAAATTATTCCAGCTGAGAATAAAGTGCTTCAGCAAATGTTCTCAGTTTTGGCAAAGCATGGTGGCTCGGTATTACTTTTGAAACGAGTGCCTAAAACGGAAATATCACGTTATGGTGTTGCTGCTATTAAACCAACAGTTGATGAAAATGTAGTAGAGATAACTGATTTAGTGGAAAAGCCAGATCCAGCAGATGCGCCAAGTGATCTTGCAGTGCTGGGCAGATATGTCCTAAATCCGGCAATTTTTGAAATTCTGGAAAACACCAAACCTGGCAAAGGTGGTGAAATTCAGTTGACGGACGCACTAAAGGTGCTCGCAACTAGTGCGGATCCAAAAGTTGGAAAAGTTCATGGCCTAATTTATGAAGGCGAGCGATTTGATACCGGTGAAGTTTTCGGTTACATGACAACAGTAGTTGAGTTGGCGTCGCGAAGATCTGACATCGGTACCGAATTTAAATCTTGGCTAACGAATTTTGTTAAAGGGTTTTAATGCAGCAAGGCAACTCAGTTGTGTTACGACACCAAGACTTAGAGTTGTCAGCAATAAGATTACGTGATCGAAAAAACTATTTGAAAATCAGAGAATTAAATCGAGATTGGTTTTTACCTTGGGACGCAACTCTTCCTAAATCAAAACTTACCGATGCGGCTCTTTCAAAATCAGTATTTGATCCTGCATCTAATGAAGCGTTCTTTTCACTTTATTTTTCAGCTCGTAAAGCAAATAGTTCTGGCAGCGGGCTAACCCTGGCGATGCGAACCAAGGGAAAGCAGATTGGCCTCATCACGGCGGCGAATATGGTTTACGGCGCGGCCCGGAGTTGTCAGATTGGGTATTGGATCGACCAGCGATTTGCCGGTCGTGGTTACACGCCAAGAGCGGTGGCGTTGCTGATTGATTACCTGCTACTGGAACGGGATTTTCATCGAGTTGAAATTGCGATTCGCCCAGAGAATCAAGCAAGTTTGCGAGTGGTGCAGAAGTTAGCGCTGCGCTCTGAAGGTCGACGACCTCGCTATTTGCATATCGCTGGGGATTGGCGAGACCATGAAATATTTGCAATTGACAGTTCCGAAATTGGAATTGGATTAATTAGTCGTTGGGGTTGATTGCGGCGAGCCTCACCATTGATCAGTTGCTTTAAATCCATACTTTGTTGCCGTGGGATCAGGACTGCTCTATTTATCGATCGTCGTACTTTGGGCTGCCGTCTTGGTCCCAATGTGGTTGAAGCGACTGACCCAAAATGAATTAGGCAGTATTGCCAGATTCAATCGCTCGATGTCCTTGTTAGGTGCTGTCCCACAGCGGGAAGTTCCCACTTATCGCGCAATGACCCCAGCTCAACTTGCTGCCACAAGACGCCGCCGCACTGTATTAATTTTGAGCGCGGTCACCGTTTTTGGTTCAGCAGTTTCAATCGTCACCGGTTTTTGGTTGTTAATGGTGATCCCAGCCACTTTGTTGTTTAGTTTTTTTGCTATTGCCTGGCGGGCAATAAAAATTCAAGAAGTGCAAACTGCGCCGACTGCTAGAGCAAGATTGAATATATCTCGATCCGAATTAGCCGCGAAAGCAAGAGAATGGAATGCGACGCCACCAGTTTTACCAAACCGAGTCGTTACTGAATCAGTTTCCGGCCTTACGGGTCAACAGATGTTAGATCTTGCTGCTGCCCAAACCGCCACACCAGCACCGTCTGATCTAGAAATCGAATCTAATCAGGTTGATGAACCGGTAGTAATAGATGATGCACCAGAGCAACAATCAGCCGCTGGCTAGAGGTAACTGTTATGAATACATCGCATAGCGATGACGCGGCTAATGCCCAGAAGGAATATGCTGGTTTGGAATATTTTTCACAGTTATATGGATCTAAAAATGATAATGGTGAACCACAACAAACTAAATTAGATAAATTCCGTGACCGGTTTCTAGTGCGACTTTATATAAAGTATGGCGCTGTACCATTGGCAGAATCTCGAGTACTTGACGTTGGCTGCGGCTATGGTTGGCTGCTAGAAAATTTTGTAGGTGCGGCGAAACTAGTTGGAATAGATATCTCACACCACGCGGTTGAAATTGCCACTGCCCGAAATCCTGATCTTTTATTTAAGCAAGGAAATCTAGAACAACCCATTGACCTCCAAGAAACTTTCGATTTGGTTCTTGCGAACAATGTAATTGAGCATCTCCAAAATCCAGTTTCTGGGATTAATTCAATTTCAGCGGTTTGCCATACCAACTCAATTGTGCTGGTCCATTTGCCAACGATCTCTAACTCTCTGACTCGGTGGGAGTATAAAAAACTGTATGACTCAGATCCAACTCATATTTATCGCCCCAGCGGCAAGCAAATTAGAGAGCTGTTTGAGTCAAATGGTTTTACCACCATAAGAGACAGCTTTTTACCTCATTACCCAGCTTGGCTGACCAAACTTTATCCAATTCATCCAGCTTATCTTGCAGTATTTCGCAAGCAGTAAAATTGAGATCTGCACCTTTTCGCGGTGCTAATCTGGGCTACCAAATATCAAAGGGGCATTAGGTGAGCGGCTTACTGATTCTATTAGGTATGCCGATAGGTAATGTCAGCGATGCGTCACCACATTTGGTTCAAGTTTTATCTAAGGCTGATTTGATTGCGGCAGAAGATACCCGTAAATATTTTCGTATTGCAGCTGAATTAGGAATTGCAAAAAATGCAAAAGTTATTTCATATCATGACACAACTGAAGCTGATCGAGTAATTGAGTTATTAGCTGCGTTAGATCGTGGAGAAACAGTCGTATTGTTAACAGATGCAGGAATGCCAACAATCTCAGATCCCGGTTATCGAATTGTAGTTGCTGCAGTTAATGCCGGCTATCGCATCACAACCGTACCAGGTCCTTCAGCGGTAACTGCAGCGCTTGCGGTAAGTGGATTACCCACCGATCGATTTTGCTTTGAAGGTTTTTTGTCCCGAAAAGCCGGTGAACGAAAGTCACAGTTAACGGATTTACTCGATGAGCGCAGAACCATGGTCTTCTTTGAAGCACCGCATCGCCTGCAAACAACATTGCAGGACATGCAAGAGATCTTTGGCGCCGATCGAAAAGGTGCGATCTGTCGAGAATTAACAAAAAGTTATGAAGAAATAGTGCGAGGCGACTTAGCTGAGTTATCACATTGGGCAACAGGTGAAGTTTTAGGAGAAATTACGCTGGTTATTGCTGGTTGTGGTAATGCACCAAAGCTAGATCTTGCCAATCCGGTCCACCAAGTTCGAGTTTTGGCCTTGGTGGCAGAGCACCCGCTGGCAGCAACCGACCGAAAGTTGGCAATTGCAGCAGTGGCTAAACAATTGAATTTGGCCAAGCGTGAGGTGTACGACCTAGTGGCTAAATCTCCGAAAGCATAGGATTTAGCAATGGCCAACTCCTTCTACATCACAACTCCGATTTATTACGTGAACGATGCGCCACATATCGGACATGCCTATACCACCTGTGCTGCAGACTTGCTTTCGCGCTGGCATCGAATGCGCGGTGAGGAAGTTTGGTTTTTAACTGGCACTGATGAGCATGGCACGAAAGTAGAACGGGCTGCTGCTGCAAATAATGTCACACCACAGCAGTGGTGTGACAACTTAGTGAACAACGCTTGGTTGCCCGAGCTTGCCAAAATCGATGCTTCTAACGACGACTTTATTAGGACGACAGATGATCGTCACAAAGTAGGCGTTCAAGTTTTTTGGCAGCGATTGATGGATAATGGATTTGTAACCAAGGGTAAATATGAAGGCCCATATTGTGTTGGTTGTGAAGAGTTTAAACTGCCAGGTGATTTAGTTGACGGAACTGGTGATTACCAGGGCAAAGAGTGCTGTCCAGTTCATTCCAAACCCGTTGAAATTCTGCAAGAAAATAATTACTTTTTTGCTCTATCTAGATTCCAAGATGAGTTAATTGCGCACTATGAAGCAAATCCGGATCGAATTCAACCAGAATCTGCCTATAACGAAGTAATGTCTTTTCTCAAGCTGGGACTGCAAGATATCTCCATGTCACGCTCCACCGTTGGCTGGGGAATTCAAGTACCTTGGGATAGCGATCAAGTTATTTATGTTTGGTTTGATGCTTTATTGAATTACGCTACGGCAATAAATTACGCAGGGTATGCGGACGGTAGCGATAAGGCACAATTTGAAAAGTTTTGGCCAGCAGTTCATTTAGTTGGGAAAGATATTCTCAGATTCCACGCAGTTTATTGGCCAGCTATGTTGCTTGCTGCCGGTTTGCCATTACCCCGAACCGTTTATGCCCACGGCTGGCTATTGGTTGGTGGTGAAAAGATGAGTAAATCAAAGCTAACGGGAATTTCACCAAGTCAGATAATTGATCAATTCGGTTCAGATGCATTTCGGTATTACTTCATGCGCGCGATCAACTTTGGCCAAGATGGGTCGTTCTCTTGGGAAGACATTTCAGCTCGATATACCGCTGAATTGGCTAATGGGTTAGGTAATTTGGCCTCTCGATTAACGGCGATGTTAGAAAAGTACTGCGATACAAAAGTGCCGGCACCAGGTGAATATCTACCGGCAGATAGACTAATAATTGATCTTGTTGCCAGCAATGCCAAAAAAGCGGACGAAGCAATTGACAGATTTGAAATTGCAACTGCGATTACATTTACAAAAGAGATTGTTGATGCAGTTAATCTGTATGTCACTGAACAAACACCATGGGTGTTGGCAAAAGATGAGGCGAATAAGGCCCGACTTCATACAGTTTTGTATGTTATCGCTGAATCGTTGCGAGCAATCGCGGTGCTGCATCACCCAGTTATGCCTAAAGCAACAACTTTGCTATGGCAGATGTTAGGCGCAACTGCAATAGGCAGTATTGGCAATCAATTAATGAGTTCCGCTGGGAATTGGGGTCAGTTGCCAGTAGGCACGATCACGGAGAAGAAAGAATCACTATTCCCCAGACTTGCCGAGGAAGCTTAAGTGACGCTACCGCCGTTACCACAGCGATTACCGGCTGCGGTTGCAGATGCTCATGTTCACATTGATATGGGAATTGGTAAATCTCATAATGCATTGGATTTAGATAAAGATCGGGCTGAAATTGAATCGTTGATTGAGTTAGCCACTGAAGTTAATGTCACCAAATTGATAAATGTTGGTTGCGAGATTCCGGGAGCCCGATTTGCCATTGAGTTTGCAAAACGTTACCCAGGTGTTTTTGCCGCAGTTGCACTTCACCCAAATGAAGCGCCACGGATTGCTCGAGAAGAAGGGATGGCTACTTTCCAGGCTGCGTTAGCTGAAATCGCTGAGTTGGCAACAGCGGAAAAGTGTGTTGCGGTAGGCGAGACTGGTATGGACTTTTTTCGAACTACCGAGCTGTCAGATTTAAAAATACAAGTGGAATCTTTTAGATATCACATTGACCTTGCAAAAAGCCTTGATAAGACTTTAATGATCCACGATCGAGATTCCCATCACGATATCCTGCGGGTGCTCGACAGTGAAGGAATTCCGGATCGAGTCATGATGCATTGCTTCTCAGGTGATGCTGACTTTGCAAAAGCGTGTCTTGATCGAGGGTTTTATTTGTCTTTTGCAGGTACAGTGACGTTTAAGAATGCAGCAAATTTAAGGGAAGCATTAAGCGTTACGCCGCAAGATCGAATATTAGTTGAAACTGATGCGCCATTTTTAACACCAGATCCGTATCGTGGTGCACCAAATGCTTCCTACATGATTGGCTATACCATGCGATTTATGGCAGATCATCGTGGTGAAGATTTGACGCAATTCTGTAATGCAGTTATGAACAACACTAATCGCGTATTTAATTTGGTGAACTGATGTTGCTCGGCCCTAATGAAATAAATCAACTATTAAAAGTGTTATCGGTTAAACCTACTAAAAAACTTGGTCAGAACTTTGTGCATGATGGAAACATTGTTCGAAAAATTGTCAAAGAAGCTCAACTAGACATATCTGATATCGTGTTAGAAGTTGGTCCTGGCTTAGGTTCGCTCACGTTAGGCTTACTGCCCTATTGTCAAAAGGTAATTGCAGTTGATATCGATCAACGCTTTGTGGAGCAACTGCCACAAACTGTCATTAAATATGAGCCAGAACTAATTGGTAAATTAGAAGTTCATCATAAAGATGCGCTGAAATTAGAGACTTCTGATTTAACTGTGCCACCAACTGCGCTAGTTGCAAACCTGCCTTACAACGTTTCAGTTCCGGTAATCATCACTTTGTTGAGTAAATTTCCTAGCATCAGCAAGATGTTGGTCATGGTGCAAGCCGAAGTGGCTGATCGTCTAGCTGCAGCTCCTGGTGATGCGGCATACGGCGCACCTAGCGTCAAACTGCAGTGGTTTATGAACGTGAGCCGAGGCGCAAATATTCCTCGGCCGGTATTTATTCCAGTGCCTAACGTTGATTCTGGATTAGTGTTTGGCCAGCGAGTAGCTCCGATTCAAACCAAAGTAAGTCAAGCACAAATATTTAAAGTAATTGATTCGGCATTTAATCAGCGTCGCAAAATGCTGCGAAGCGCGCTTAGTGGAGTAGCAGGTAGTTCGGCAGCAGCAGAAAAGGCACTAATTACTGCTGGGATTGACCCAACTTTGCGTGGCGAGATGCTCAATATTGACCAGTATGTGAGACTCACGGAAGCGTTAAATTAAGGTTCAGTTGTGAAAATAACTGCTTCAGCGCCGGCAAAAATTAATTTACAGTTGAGCGTAGGTGCGCTTCGGCTGGATCAGTATCATGATTTAGTCACGGTTTATCAAGCTCTCGACCTGCGCGATCAGGTGAGTATCGCTGAACGCGCTGAGGGCATGGGTGTGCAATGCAGCGTTAATGGTGAATTCACCGATGGCGTGCCAGGCGATGAAACTAATCTGGCAGTTCGTGCTGTGAAATTAGTAGCGGAACAAGCTGGTGCTAGCTGTGACTTATCAATCGATATTAAAAAAGCTATTCCCGTTGCAGCCGGATTAGCGGGTGGCTCGGCAGATGCCGCCGCAGCTTTTGTTGCGGCTGCTGAACTTTATGGTTACGGCGGTGATCTGCAAATTTTGGCAGCTCAGCTTGGTTCAGATATTGGATTTTCGCTCATTGGTGGAACTGCTCTAGGAACCTCTCGCGGTGAAGTAGTAGTACCGGTTATGTCACGCGGAGATTACTGCTGGGTGATTATGAGTTCAACGAACGGTTTATCAACGCCTCGGGTATATCAAAAACTTGACCAACTTCGTGACGAGGGATCGGTGCGAGCGCCACTTCAACTACAGCCGAAACCAGAATTACTGCAAGCACTACTGGCAGCATCACCAACTGACTTAGCAAAACACTTAAGTAATGATTTACAGCCAGCAGCATTAGCAATAGCACCTAAATTACAACGGTTACTTGATGCTGCAATAGATGATGGGGCATTAGCTGCAATAGTTGCTGGATCTGGACCTACCTGTATTGCGTTAGCTAAGGACTACGAACACGCTCTTGATATTGCGGCAAGAATAACGGTAACGAATTTAGCTAATCGGGTATTGGTGGCGAAAGGACCAGCTCCAGGCGCAGAGTTAGTATCAATAGATAGAAACTAATTGTTGAATTGTTTGGTTAATTCCTTGAGCAAGTCAGCCAATTGAGATTGTTCGGTTGCAGATAAGTCTGCCAATAACTCAGCTTCAAGATTGAGCAGTTCTGTAAAGGCCGCGTCGACTAATTCTTTTCCTGCCTGAGTTAAGGAAACAATAATGCTTCGGCCATCGGCAGGATCTGGTCTACGCGAAACCAAGCCACGTTTTTCCAATCTGTCTATCCGATTTGTCATAGTGCCAGAGGTAACTAAGTTCTCTCTGATTAACTCTCTAGGTAACAGCGCATATGGTTTACCAGCTCGCCGCAGCGATGCCAACACATCAAACTCCCATGACTCCAAATTTGATTTAGCAAATGCGGTTTTGCGCCCCATATCTAAATGGTGCGCCAATCTGGAAACCCGCGATAGAACTTGCAGTGCAGTTAAGTTTAAATCTGGTCGTTCTCGCTCCCAGGCTGCCACAATATTGTCGACTTCATCCATCATCAATATTTAGGTTGTGGCTCTAAATGCTTCAGTCCGTTCCAAGACAAGTTGACTAAGTGTGCAACCACAATCTCTCTATTGGGTCGCTTTGGGGCATCTAGCCACCATTGACCTGTAAGCGAAACTAATCCAACCAGCGCATGCGCATATAACGGTGCAGTGCCTTTATCAAAACCATTCTTGGTTAGCTCAATTGCCAATAGTGACTCTGCTTGACCCGCAAAATCTCTTATCAATCCAGCGTATCGTGACTCATCAGTAGCGCTAGGTGCATCTCGCACCAAGATACGAAAACCATCTTCAGATTCTTCAATATATTGAAAAAATGCCTCAGCAGCTCGCTGCACTACTTTTCGCGCGCCACCGCCGTCAAATGCCGCTGACACTAAGCTGATCAATCGATTCATTTCGCGATCAACAATTACGGCATACACCCCATCTTTGCCGCCAAAGTGTTCGTAGATAACTGGCTTTGAGACGCCGGCGCTGTGGGCGATTTCTTCTACCGTGACAGATTCATAGCCTTTTTCAGCAAATAACTTGCGGGCGATTCCAATTAGTTGTTCCCGCCGCTGCACGCCAGTCATTCGGGACTTCGACCCGTTTTTACCGATACCGGTTAGGTCAGACTCAATAGTTGCCATGATCTCCGAAGGTAGTGCAATGACGGGGCTCAGGTCTATCGGGGCGGTTAGATACCCTTACCCCTTGGGTTTGGTCAACCGACCGATAACCAATTCCGGGATAGTGTAATGGCAGCACTCAGGTCTTTGGATCCTGCTGTGAAGGTTCGAGTCCTTCTCCCGGAGCGCACTAGAGTTAACTCAAGCGATCCAGAGCGATTGGGGCTTAGTGGCAACAGTTGTAGTGGTGTTGGCAGCCGGAGCTGGCACTCGAATGAAATCTAGTCTGGCAAAAGTTCTGCACCCAATTGCTGGTCAACCAATTCTTAATCATGTTTTAACTGCGGCAAACTCATTAGAAGCAGATCACACTGTGGTAGTTGTCGGTCATCAACGCGAAGCCGTAATAGATTATTTGCTGCAGCAGCACCCCACAGTTATTACGGCAGTTCAAGAAAGTCAGAACGGTACTGGCGATGCCACTGCAGTTGGACT
Organism: Candidatus Nanopelagicales bacterium; assembly: GCA_044343935.1. Taxonomy (GTDB): domain Bacteria; phylum Actinomycetota; class Actinomycetes; order S36-B12; family UBA5976; genus AcAMD-5. The sequence goes on from JBIJDU010000001.1 coordinate 55,160, forward strand.
TGCGGCCTTGAGAACTGCCGGGGTAAAGCTTGCGCCCACAGACACCGTGGTCGTCCTTGCTGGCGACATTCCGCTAATTCGACCAGAAACCTTGCAACCACTAGCTAAGTTGAGCCATGATGCGGTGGTAATTACTTCCATCTTTGCTGACCCAACGGGCTATGGTCGAATTATTCGAACTGGCGAGTTTGTGACTGCAATTGTGGAAGAAAAAGACGCAACCGATGGGCAGCGAGAGATATTGGAAATTAATTCTGGCATCTATGCCATAAAGCACGAGCATTTGGTTAATCATCTAGCTAATTTATCGACCGACAATGCTGCTGCGGAAAAATATTTAACTGATGTAATCAAGGCAATCGCTGATGGTGGCGGCAAAGTACTGGCAGCCCTTGCTGATGCCGATGATGTAATGGGTGTCAATGACAAAGAACAATTAGCGCAAGCCAATGGTCTGCTCTCTGATCGCATTGCACAATATTGGTTACAACAAGGCGTGACCATGATTGATCCAAGCTCAACTTGGATTGATGCCACTGTGAAATTAGCACCAGATGTCTTGCTGTATCCAAATGTTTATCTCGAAGGCAGTACCACCGTTGCTGCCGGTGCAACAATTGGACCAGATACAGTTCTGCATGATTGCACCGTTGGACTAAGTGCCACAGTGATTTCCAGTCGATGTATTGGGGCGCAGATAGCAGCAGGCGCATCTGTTGGGCCATTTAGTTATCTCAGACCTGAAGCGCAGTTGGCCGAGAATGCCAAAGTTGGCGCATTTGTAGAAGTTAAGAAGAGTCGAATCGGTAAGGGCAGCAAGGTGCCACATTTAAGTTATGTTGGCGATGCTGAAATTGGTGAGGAATCAAATATTGGTGCGGCAACCGTGTTTGTGAATTATGACGGCGAGCACAAACATAAAACAATTGTAGGTAATCATGTTCGAATTGGTTCGGACAGCATGTTGGTAGCACCAGTTGAGATCGGTGATGGTGCTTACACTGCAGCCGGATCAGTCATTACAGAGAACGTGCCACCAGGTGCCATGGCAATGGCCCGCAGCCGACAGCGAAACATTTTGGGCTGGGTGCTGCGAAAACGAGCTGGCAGCAAGAGTGCCGCTGCCGCTGAAACTCATCCGCAATCAGATATCTTCCCACCATCAACCAATTCGGAGGAAGCATGACGCTAACGCATAACAACAATAAGAAATTAATGTTGTTTGCTGGTAGATCACACCCAGAGTTAGCCCAACGGGTTGCCAATGAGTTGGGAGTGGATTTAGTTCCAACTACCGCTTATGACTTTGCCAATGGTGAGATCTTCGTTCGATTTGAAGAATCAGTTCGTGGTGCTGATGCTTTTGTTATGCAAGCGCACACTGAGCCAATTAATAAATGGATCATGGAACACCTGATCATGATCGATGCACTTCGTCGCGCGTCTGCCAAGCGAATCAGTGTGATCATGCCGTTTTATGGTTATGCCCGTCAAGATAAAAAGCATCGTGGCCGCGAGCCAATTACCGCAAAACTAATGGCAGATCTATATCAGACAGCAGGTGCAGATCGCATAATCACAGTTGACCTGCATACTTCACAGATTCAAGGCTTCTTTGATGGTCCAGTTGATCATTTGTTTGCATTAAATTTATTGGCATCACACATTCGCTCCAAGGCAGATCCAAAGCAGATCACCGTAGTATCACCTGATGCTGGTCGAGTTCGAGTTGCGGAGCGCTGGACTGATGTATTGGGAAGTCCGCTAGCAATTATTCATAAACGACGCGATCCAAACGTGCCAAATCAAGTAAAGATGTTTGAAGTTGTAGGCGACGTAAAAGATCGAATCTGCGTGGTAGTTGATGACATGATTGACACTGGCGGGACTATTGCAACGGCAGCTGAAACGTTAATGGAAAACGGTGCGGCGAGCGTGATGGTGGCCGCAACACATGGCATTTTGAGCCCACCAGCAGCCGAGCGATTGAATAAAGCGCCAATTGATGAAGTGATTGTGACTGACACCTTGCCGATCATTGCGGAAAAGCGCTTTAGCAAGCTAACCGTGCTCTCTATCGCACCGTTGCTGGCCGAGGCAGTTCGTGAGGTGTTCTCTGAAGGTTCAGTGACTAGATTGGTTGAAGATCAGCCAATGCTATTCAAGAATCACTAGCCCAGTTATCTGCCAGATTGAAGGTTTCGCTATGGTTACGCCTGCTTCGGCGAGGGTTTAACAGCCGTCATCGACGTGGCGAATCTGTTGCCTGCTGAAGCCAGTATTCGACCACAAGGAGCAGTCATGGCAGTAGTCAAATTAGCCGCAAACCCACGAAATGAATTTGGCAAAGGCGCATCACGTCGTCTACGCAGCAGCGGCCAAGTGCCCGTTGTGGTTTACGGTCAGGGTGGCGAAGCTGCCCATTACGCAGTTGATGCACATGATTTGGGATTGGCACTTCGCGACCGTAGCAACATTATTGAATTAGATATTGCAGGTAAAGGCGTGGCTTGCGGTGCTCGCGATGTGCAGAAAGATTACATTCGTAATTCAATTAAGCACGTTGACTTAGTACTGCTTACCCCTGCTGAAGTTGCAGCACGTTCTTAACTAACGTGACCGACAACAAAGCTTGGCTAGTTGTTGGGTTAGGTAATCCTGGCGCAACATATGCCAACACTCGGCACAACATTGGCGCTAGCGCGGTTATTGAGATTGCTAATTCAAAGAAAGAGAAACTCAGTAAACACAAACGCGTAAATGCGAGTGTCGTTGAAACACGTATTGCTGGACATAAAGTGATTTTGGCTAACCCGCAGTCATATATGAATGAGTCAGGCGGACCTGTCTCAGGCTTGATTAAGTATTACGACTTATTAGCAGATCAGGTAGTTGTGCTGCATGATGAGTTAGATATTCCAGCTTTTGCGCTAAGAGTTAAGTTTGGCGGCGGCGATAATGGGCATAACGGCTTAAAAAGTATTCGCAGTTCGATCGGAACTGGTGACTTTTTTCGAATTCGAATGGGAATAGGTCGCCCTCCAGCACCACAAGATCCAGCTGACTATGTGCTGCGAAACTTTGGCAGCAGTGAGAAAGCCGAGTTATCAATTATGTTCGATCGCACCGAAATGCTAATTGAAATGTTGATTCGTGAAGGTTTAGCTACAACGCAGAATGAATTTCATTGAGGAGAAGAATAAGTTGAGCATGACTGACGCAAAGTTAGCGGCTGAAATTGCGACAAAAGCAGGTGAGTTACTAATCAAACTGCGCGAAGACTTTGTTGGCGATTTAGATCAACTACGCGATGCCGGTGATGCGCAAGCACAAACTTTGATTGCGAATTTACTGGCAGAGCATCGACCAACTGATTTAATTCTGAGCGAAGAAGCAGTTGATGATGTCCGCCGCTTAAGCGCGGATCGAGTTTGGATAATTGATCCACTCGATGGCACTTGGGAATATGGAGAAGGTCGTTGGGATTGGGCGGTTCACATTGCACTATGGCAGCGTGCCGCTGATGACATAACTGATGCAGCCATTTTTCTGCCAGCTACTAATCAATTGTTTACCACAGATCAGCCGCCAATTGTGCCGGCTTGGCCAACAAATCCACCAAAAATTGTGGTTAGCCGAACTAGGCCGCCAAAGCAATTAGCGCAGATTCAACTTGAAGTGAGCGAGTTGTTAGCTAGCCAAGGCCTTTCCGCATCACTTGAGTTACTAGAAGTTGGTTCAGCTGGGGCTAAGACGGCGACACTTTTAACCGGCGATGCTCAGCTATACGTCCATGATGGTGGGCTAAGTGAATGGGATGCTGCAGCACCATTTGCAATTGCTAAAGCTGCAGGCATTGTTGTTAAGCATTTCGATGGCACCTCACCCAAGTACAACAAGTCCGATGTGAAGTTAGCAGCAATTTATCTCGCCACTCCAAAAATGGCGGAGATATTCGAGCAAATTGAATTGTGAGGCAACGTGTCATTAACCGGGTTGCTTGAGTTAAGTCAAAAACTTCCTGGCTTAGCAAAACTCAAGTCAACTGGATTAGTTGATGGTCAAGTAATAACTGCAATTAAATCACTGCACCCATTTATTGTTGCAACAAGTGCAATTAAGTCAACCACAGTTGTGGCAGTTACCGCAACTAGTCGCGAGAGTGAAGATTTGGCTGCAGCAGTTTCAGCCCTAAGTCCCAACCTAGCCGTTCGCGTTTTTCCAGCTTGGGAAACTTTACCGCACGAAAAACTAAGTCCCAGTCGAGAAGTAGTTGGAAAGCGACTAGCAATAATTCATGAACTAAAAAACGGTGTTGAGATGAATGTAATCTGCACTCCGCTTCGATCATTACTTCAACCATTCGCGGCAAATCTTGGGCAATTTTCGCCACTTGAGATATTACCTGGCGATGAGATATCAATAGATAAGTTGGTTAGAGAATTAGTGCAGTTGGGATATGAGCGCGTAGATTTAGTTGAACGTCGAGGTCAACTTGCGGTTCGTGGCGGGATCGTAGATGTGTTTTCTCCGCTTGATGATCATCCAATTCGATTGGAATTCTGGGATGAGACAATCGAGCATCTTCGTAAATTTAATGTAGCGGATCAGCGCGGTATCTCTGGTGAAGTAGATAAGTTAATTGCACCTGCTTGTCGCGAGATACTACTTACAGACGAAGTGAGAGCAAAAGCTGCTGAGATTGCTGCGGTAAATCCCTTGTTTCAAGAAACTCTTGCCGCTGTTGCGGCTGGCCAACTAATTGATGGGGTGGAATCACTTGCTCCACTATTGGTGGGCGAACTGATCACATTGATTGACGTTTTGCCTGGTGAGGCTGCTGTGCTGCTTTTAGAGCCAGAGCGAATTAGAGCGCGAGCGGAAGATTTGATTGAAACATCCGCTGAATTCTTGAAAGCGGCATGGTCAGTTGCAGCAACTGGTAGTGATAGTCCGTTCAATTTGGACGCTTCATCATTTCGCTCACTTGGAGAGATTCATAGCGCAGCAAAGAAGCGGGCTATTAGTTGGAGCTCAGTTTCAGCCTTAACCGTTGATGCTGAGTTGGCTGAAGCTCGGGTATTAGAGATTCCTGCCCAAGTTATAGCGGGCTATAAATCTGATCTAACAAAACTTGTAACAGAATTAACTGAACTCAATCATGCTGGCGCAGCGACAGTAATAGTTGCAGCTGGTGCTGGCTCCGCTCAGCGTTACGCCGAATCGCTCAGTGAACATAATTTAGAAATTGCGCCAACCATCACAGTCGGTAAAACCAGCGCAGTGAGCGGGTTTTTGACTGCTGGATTTATTACCGAACAGTTGGCTGTCGTCACCGAAGCAGAGGTAACTGGTCAACAAAGCGCAACTCGTGACCAAGTTAAATTGCCAGTCAGGCGCAAGCGTCAAATAGATCCGCTGTCCTTAGTGCCAGGTGACTTTATCGTGCATGAACAGCATGGCATTGGCCAATTTGTTGAGCTAATGGAACGGAGCGTGACAGGCGCTACTCGAGAATATTTAGTAGTGGAATACGCGGCAACTAAACGGGGTCACCCAGGTGATCGACTTTTTGTGCCAACTGATCAACTTGATCAAGTAAGTAAGTATGTTGGCGGTGAAACTCCAGTGCTGAGCAAAATGGGGGGCGCGGATTGGAGCAAAGCTAAAAATCGTGCTCGAAAAGCAGTTAAGGAAATAGCTGGTGAGTTAATTCGGCTTTACGCCGCTCGCCAAGCCGCACCAGGTTTTCAATTCTCGCCAGATACGCAATGGCAACGTGAATTAGAAGACGCATTTCCATATCAAGAGACGCCAGATCAGCTGGCAACCATTGAAGAAGTAAAAGCTGATATGGAGCGCCCAATTCCGATGGATCGTGTAGTTTGCGGTGATGTTGGTTTTGGCAAAACTGAAATAGCGTTACGTGCTGCTTTTAAAGCTACCCAAGATGGTAAGCAAGTTGCAGTTTTGGCACCGACAACATTGTTAGTTCAACAGCATTTGCAAACTTTTTCACAGCGATTTGCACCATTTCCCATAAAAGTAGCAGCACTATCTCGATTCCAAAGTGATAAAGAAGCGAAGCAGGTAATTACTGAATTAGCTAACGGAAAAATAGATGTCGTGATTGGCACGCATCGCTTGCTTGGCGCTGAAGTTGTTTTCAAAGATCTAGGTCTTGTCGTAATTGATGAAGAACAGCGCTTTGGGGTGGAGCACAAAGAGCATTTAAAAGCACTGCGAGCACATGTAGATGTGTTGGCAATGTCAGCAACACCGATTCCGCGCACCTTGGAAATGTCAATCACTGGCATTAGAGATATGTCAGTAATGCAAACCCCCCCAGAAGAGCGGTTACCTGTTCTTACTTATGTTGGCGGCTATGACGTAGGTCAAATTGCAGCGGCCATTAAACGTGAATTGATTAGAGATGGCCAAGTTTTTTATGTTCATAATCGGGTTGAGAGCATTGACCGAATTGCCCAGCAAATTCAGGAATTAGTACCGCAGGCAAGAGTTGCTGTCGCCCATGGCCAAATGAGTGAAGTCGCTTTGGAACAGGCGGTAATTCAATTCTGGCAACAAGAGATTGATGTTTTGGTTTGCACCACGATTGTAGAGTCTGGGTTAGATATTCCAAATGCCAACACTTTGATAGTGGATCGAGCAGAGATGTTTGGACTGTCGCAGTTACATCAGCTTCGAGGTCGCGTTGGTAGAAGTCGTGAACGCGGTTATGCCTATTTCTTCCATAGTGCCGATCGAGCGTTATCTGATGTTGCACACGAACGCTTAGTAACTATCGCTCAGCAAAATTCGCTGGGAGCAGGAATGGCAGTTGCACTTAAAGATCTTGAGATTCGAGGTGCGGGTAATTTACTTGGTGGCGAACAAAGCGGACATATTGCTGAAGTTGGATTTGATTTGTATGTCCGAATGGTAGGTGAAGCGCTAAATGATTATCGGGGTTTGTCAGTAGATAGCACGCCAGAGATGCGGCTGGAAATTCCAATTAATGCGCATATTCCACATGACTGGATTAGCGAAGAGCGACTACGTCTTGAAGCATATCGACGTATTAGCCAAGCAATAGATGAAACACAGTTAGCTGATGTCAACGCTGAGTTGATAGATCGTTATGGACAGTTGCCCAAACCAGTTGCGGCACTGTTTGCGGTGGCTGAGCTGCGGATCTATGCCAGAAGCGTTGAGCTAACTGAGATAGTGCTGCAAGGCAAAAGCATCAGGTTCGCGCCTGTCACCTTGGCAGACTCGATGCGGGTCCGCCTAACTAGACTTTACCCAGGTTCGATTATTAAACCGGCAACCAGGAGTCTTTTAATTCCACTGCCTGCTGGGCAGGGTGAATTACTTGGTTGGGTGCGGCAAGTAATTGAGTCTGCGATCGAATCACCGATCACTACAAGGAGAGTAAATGAAGTTTCGTAACTTTTTGATTGTTGGCGTCGTTGCGGCATTACTAACTGGATGTGGTGCAACTGATGCTGGCAGCGCAGCTAATGTAGCGGGAACTTCAATTTCTGAAGCAACCTTGGCAGATGCGCTGGTAGAACTATCAAATGAAGTTACTGCTGCTGAACTTGGTATCTCAGACGCTGAGCTAACCGCTCAAGTTCTTAATCGATTGGTAATAATTGAATTGGTCCGTAAATTGGGCGTGGAAGCTGAAGTTGCTGTATCTGAGACTGAAATTATGGCGGAGCGCTCACGAATACTAAATGAATTTGGTTCAGAAGCTGACTTAGTTGAAGCCGCTTTACAGCAAGCTATTGCGCCATCCTTGATCAATACCGTATTTGAAATTTCACTCTACGCTTCCAAAATTGGTGAAAAGTTGGAGCCAAACGGCACCGAAACGGATCGAACCAGCGCATTTGAATCATTCCTGTTTTCATATGTTGACTCTGCCGATATTAAAATTTCTCCTCGGTATGGCACCTGGGATAAAGCACAGGCTGCCATCACGCCTCCGAGCAATCCATTGGTATCAAATCCAGGGGAGTAATTGGATATGACCAACTCACTAACTGGGTTAACTGGCGTTGCCAAGTTGGTGGCGGTTATGCATCAACTTCGATCACCTGGCGGCTGCCCATGGGATGCGGAGCAAACACACCTTTCATTATTGGAATATTTGCTAGAAGAATCACATGAGTTGATTGAAGCAATTACGGCAGGTAATCGCGATGAGATCCGTGAAGAACTAGGTGATGTGCTGCTGCAAGTTGTTTTTCATGCTCAAATTGCACAAGAGCATGAAACTGATCCGTTCGATTTAGCTGAAATTGCGGAATTAACCGCCACTAAATTGATATCTCGTCATCCACATGTATTTGGCGATGAGACAGCCGAATCCGCACAAGATGTGGAAGCAATTTGGCATGAAAAAAAGAAAATAGAGAAAGGTCGAGCTTCTTTACTCGATGGCATTCCTAGAACACTGCCAGCGTTGATGCTGGCAACTAAAATGTTGAAACGCACAAAGCAATTGGAAATATCAGCTACCCCGGTGCTGCCAACCGATTTTGCAAATTCATTAGATAGCGTTGAGCGAATTGGTCAATTGCTGTTCGAAGTAGTTCAACTAGCTCGAGTGCAAAAAATTGATCCAGAAGCAGCACTTCGGGCAGCGATTAGAGATTATGAAGCCAAAGTGACTGCGATTGAAGCTAAAGACCTAATCTAGTCTTAGCCGCTGCAACGTGTGGGCTGGCAAGTAACTGTGGTGGTAAAAATGAAATTGCGTTTCGCCAAGCTTTAATCGCAAATGTGCCTTGATCATCCATCAAGGGCAGCGCTAAAACTGGACCAAAAATCCCACCGCCATACATCTGCCTGCCCCAATTGGGTAACAGCGCAAATGCCGTTGCGGCAACCGATGCCCATGCTGGCGCGGCCGGTGTTAAAAATCTTGCAACCAGCGGCATTGGTGGAAACGCAATAAATCTGGCAGCATCTTTTGCTTCTTGCGTCGCTGCTAACTGCGGTTTAAATTCTTCAATTGCCGCTAATAATTCTGCTTCACTTGTTGGTGCATCTGGCGCGCCTAACAATTCGGCTGCGATAACTTGTTCTTTCACATAACGATCTGCGGTATCTGGTGCGGTGGCAAGCCCGGAGCGTTGTGCCGCACGCAGCAGTGAATCGACAAACCCCAGATGCACCCAAAGTAATAAATCAGGTCGATCAACTCCAAGTTTCTGATGCACCATCCGAACTCGCGCTGCAGCTGCTTCGGCCTCTGCAGTTGTGCCAAAAGTGATTACCGAGATGTATTCCGCTGTTCTGGTTAACCGACCCCAGGGATCAGTTTTGTAACTCGAATGTTTTGCAACGCCTGCCATCGCTTCAGGGTGAAGTGCCTGCATTAATAGTGCCCGCACGCCGCCAATACCGGTTGCGGCATCGGCATGAAGTTGCCAAGAGATGCTCGCTGGCCCAAACAAACCCGGATCTGCAGTGATCTGGTCTGGCTCACCATATACAAATGAATATTTGATGGGGGAAGTTTGGTTGCTCACCGGCACAGCGTTCCATCATTACCTCATCTGCGCATCTTCAGTCAGGATTTGCCGCCAAGCCAGTACCCTTAGCCGCGATTAAGCCAAAGGAGTAGTAGTGCCGAAAATAGCAAGAATCAGCGCCCGAGAAATTCTTGATTCCCGCGGAAATCCAACTGTTGAAGTGGATTTGGAGTTAGATAATCAAATAACTGCTCGTGCCGCAGTTCCATCTGGCGCATCTACTGGTGCATTTGAAGCGCATGAATTGCGCGATGGTGGTGCTCGGTATTTGGGTAAAGGTGTGCAGCAAGCAGTTGCGGCGGTGACAAAGCAAATTGCACCAGCGCTAATCGGCAAATTTGAGATTTCGGACCAAGCAGGAATTGATAATGCCATGATCGCATTAGATGGCACGACAACTAAATCAAAGTTAGGGGCAAATGCGATCCTAGGCGTATCGCTAGCTGCTGCGAAAGCTGCGGCCGCCGCTGCTAATCAACCACTTTATTCCTATCTTGGTGGCGCAGATGCAAACTTGCTGCCGGTTCCGATGATGAACATTCTTAATGGTGGTGCGCACGCTGACACTGGTGTTGATATCCAAGAATTTATGGTGGCACCAATTGCTGCTACTTCGTTCAGCGAAGCGCTGCGCTGTGGCGTTGAGGTTTATCACAGTTTAAAGTCAGTGCTAAAGGCAAAAGGTTATGCCACTGGCTTGGGCGATGAGGGCGGCTTTGCACCTGATCTGCCAGATAATCGCTCGGCGCTAGATTTGATAGCAACTGCAGTTGAAAAAGCTGGCTATCAGTTAGGAAAAGATGTGGCGTTGGCGCTTGACGTCGCTGCAACTGAATTCTTTGAAAATGGCAAATATGCTTTTGAAGGAAAACAGCTTTCGGCAGTTGAGATGGTGGATTATTACGCATCACTTGTTGATTCTTATCCGATGGTGAGCATTGAAGATCCAATGAGTGAAGATGATTGGGATGGCTGGTCAGAAATCACCAATCGTCTTGGCGAGAAAGTCCAACTTGTTGGCGATGATTTGTTTGTGACAAATCCAGTACGGCTAGAAAAAGGTATTGCTGATGGGGTGGCAAATGCACTGTTAGTAAAAGTGAATCAAATCGGTTCTCTAACTGAAACACTTGCAGCAGTTGAGATGGCTCACAACGCCGGTTACAAGTGCATGATGAGCCATCGCTCCGGTGAAACCGAAGATGTCACAATTGCCGATCTAGCGGTGGCAACTTCAGCTGGCCAGATTAAAACTGGTGCACCGGCTCGCAGTGAACGCGTTGCTAAATACAACCAACTACTTCGGATCGAAGCTCAATTAGGCAACGCTGCTAAATATGCTGGTAAATCAGCCTTTCCAAGATATAAGTAATCGTGGCTAAAGATTCGAAACCCAACATTCGTCAGTTGGCACAACTGCCAACTGGTCGTGGTGTTATCTTGGGAATCACCTTGTTAGTTATTGTGGCCAGCATGGCAGTTCCGGCTCGCACCTTGCTGCAGCAGCGACTTGAAATTGCACAACTAGAGCGCGAAAATGCTCAGATGCTGGCTGAAGTGGAATCATTGCGAGAACAAGTTGTGAGATGGTCCGATCAGGCATATGTGATTGCTCAAGCACGAGAGCGATTGCATCTAGTTATGCCTGGAGAAATTGCATATGTGGTTTTGGATCCGACCGAAGTTGGCGAAAATGCAGTGCGCGCAAAGTTTGTGGCAGCCGAAGCCATTACAACTAACCCTTGGTACGCCAACTTATGGCAATCGGCAGTGATTGCTGGCTTGGGTGATGCACCTGCCGGCGAGAAATTGCCAACGTCGCTCCCAGTTGAGAGCAACAATTAATTGTGACTGTATCTGATGCTGATTTAACGGCAATTGCGACTCAATTAGGCAGAGCTCCTCGTGGCGTAAGAGCGATCGCGTTTCGCTGCCCATGTGGCAAGCCAGCGGTAATTGAAAATGAACCACGATTGCCAGATGGCGAACCATTTCCAACTTTGTTTTATGCCACCTGCCCTAAGTTAAACGCTGCTATTGGCACGCTAGAAGGTAGCGGACTGATGAAAGAGTTAGAAAATAACTTAGCTGAGGATCAGGAGTTGGCTAATCGTTATCAATTAGCTCATCAAGATTATTTGAATCGCCGAAATGCAATTGAGGTGCTGCCCGAGAAACTTGAGTTTTCGGCAGGTGGCATGCCTGATCGAGTTAAATGTTTACATGCCCTCATTGCTCATTCGCTGGCTGCTGGCGATGGCGTAAATCCGATAGGTGAATTAGCGTTAGTTAAGTTATCAAATTGGTGGGAATCGGGAGAGTGCGTTAATGACGGACAATGAAATTGTGGCGGCAATTGATTGCGGCACAAATTCGATCCGATTGTTGGTAGCTGAAGTTCAACCAGATGGCTCGCTAAAGGAATTACATCGACAAATTGAGATCGTTCGTTTAGGTGAAGGTGTCGATAAGACTGGAGAATTCTCAATTGACGCAATTGAGCGAACCGTTCGGGTAGCAGCGCAGTACTCTGATATTTTGGGAAAACTAGGGGCAACCAAAGTTAGATTTGGCGCTACCAGCGCAACTAGAGATGCAGCAAATCGACATTTGTTTGTTATTCCAATTGAAGAAATATTTGGAATTACGCCAGAAGTTATTTCTGGTACCGAAGAAGCTGCATTATCTTTTATTGGCGCGACAAAATCTTTAATTCAGCGCGGTAAGTTAAATGAACCGCCTTATTTAGTGGTTGATATTGGTGGCGGATCAACTGAGTTTGTGCTGGGCGAAAGCGCACCTAGCCAATCCATTTCGGTAGATATTGGTTGCGTTCGAATGGCTGAGCGTCATTCCTTACAAGAATTGGTTAGTGAGCAGCAACTTTTCGCTGCAACTTCAGATATCAAATCTGCGATTGCAAAAGCGGCAGCAGCGGTTGACTTAACAGCCGCAAAATCCATTATTGGTGTTGCCGGCACTGTCACTACAGTTGCAGCAATTGCGCTGGGCCATACCAGTTATGACAGTGAGAAATTACATGGGGCAGAAATAACGGCAGCACAAATCCATCAAGTAGCAGAGCAGCTAATGCTGATGTCACGGGATGAAAAAGCAGCGCTGCCAGTGATGCACCCTGGCCGTGTTGATGTGATTGCAGCCGGTGCGTTGGTTTTGGATTTAATCATGGCTGAAGTTGGCTTACCGAAATTAGTTGTAAGCGAGCATGACATTTTAGATGGCTTAGCGCTGAGTTTGGTGAGTTAGATGAAGGAGTTGCCGCACCCAATTATTGGAGGCAGTTTTTCATCTCCAGTTATGCCAAGCACTAACTGGCCGATGGATGTGGCATTAACGCAAACACCGATAGCAAAATCTTTAACGCAAGTTAAAAAAATTGCAAATACCGTTGAATCATTAACTGAGCTAACGGCTGCAATTTCAGTTTGCCGCGCCTGCCCCAGATTAGTTTCTTGGCGCACTGATGTTGCGATAACAAAGCGCAAATCATTTGAAGATCAACCTTATTGGGGAAGGCCAGCGACCGGATTTGGTGCAGCTGACCCAGCGCTGTTGGTAGTTGGGTTAGCTCCTGCAGCAAATGGTGCTAATCGAACTGGCCGCATATTTACTGGTGATCGCAGCGGAGATTGGCTTTATCGAGCGATGCACAAAGCGGGATTTGCAAATCAGCCAACTAGCGAACATGCTGGCGATGGCTTGGAATTGATTAACGCACGAGTGTTAGCAGCAGTGCGCTGCGCACCACCAGGTAACAAGCCCACACCAACTGAGCGCGATATCTGCTCGCATTGGTTTGCGGCAGAATTAAAGTTCTTACCCAATGTCCAAGTGATTATTGCGCTTGGTGGCTTTGCCTGGGATCAAACAATTTCAATGTTAACTCAGCTTGGTTATCTTGGGCCAAAGGTAAAATTTGGTCATGGTGCATCAATTGAATTCACTAATCCTGATGGATCAGTGCTTTTGCTCGGCAGTTATCACGTCAGCCAGCAAAATACATTTACTGGGCGACTGACTGAAGCAATGCTTGATGACATCTTTAATCAGGCTAAGGTGCGCATAAATAGCGGTTGATTTTGCGCATTATTCCCACCATCTAACTGGCAGCTGCGCGACCTATCTAGAGTATCCCCTTGGAATTGCCCTCGTAGCCCAATGGCAGAGGCAAGCGGCTTAAACCCGCTCCAGTATGGGTTCGAGTCCCATCGAGGGCACCATTAGATGCAGCGAACGCCAGTTCCTTTAAGACCGCAATAACCATTTGGCACACGATCTAAATATTGCTGATGGTATTGCTCAGCAAAGTAAAACTCTGGCGCTGCCATGATTTCAGTGGTGATCTCACCCAAACCGGAATTGGCTAGCGAATTTTGATAGGTCAACTTTGATGCTTGTGCTAATTCCAACTGCTGTGCCGACGTGGTGTAAATAGTTGAGCGATATTGCGTGCCAACATCATTTCCTTGGCGCATTCCACTAGTTGGATCATGTTCTTCCCAAAACTTTATTAGAAGATCTTGATAACTAATTCTAGTTGGATCAAATACCACTAAAACAGTTTCGGCATGTCCGGTTCGGCCGGTACAAACTTCTTCGTAGTTTGGGTAAGTGGTGAAGCCGCCTTGATAACCAGCTGCAGTGGTGTAGATACCAGGCAGCTGCCAAAACAATCGCTCCACGCCCCAAAAGCAACCCATACCAAAGTAAGCAACTTCAAAACCTGCTGGATATGGTGCCTGCAACGCAGTGCCCAGCACTCGATGAGTTGCTGGTACGGGGTAGCTGTAATTGTTTCGACCGGGTAGCGCAGTTGCAGCTGATGGCATGGTGACGGGGCGACTAAAAATACTCATTTGCGAACTGTGCTATGAAATAGGCAATTACGCAACTGCGGATGGTTTGTATTTCTTTGGCATTAACAAAGTCACAATCAAGGAAATTACTGTTGCTACCACGCCAATTGCAAACGTCGCAGTAAAGCCGTAGCCATCAATCATTAGTCCCGCAACAAGTGGACCGGTGATACCGCCGACGTCAGCTGCCATTTGAAATGCTGCCAGCAGCGGTCCACGGCGTCTTCCTTCCACCACATCGCCCACTATTGCGGCAGGCGTGGAGCTTAAAAATGCGCCAGCCAAGCCGCCAACGCTCATACTAACTAGATAGCCAACCGGTGATTGCCAACCCATTAGCAAAACCGCTGAGATCACGGCAGCCACTGAACCAATTACCATTGCCTCGCGGCGGCCCCGAGTATCAGCATATTTACCCGCTGGCAACAGAATTGCAATTTGTGTCAATGATCCAACAAAAAAACCATATGCCACCAAGCTAGCAGCGGCCATTAATTCTTCAGTGACATACAACGGCACTGCTGCTGCGCGCAAGCCAAATATGGTGAAACCGATTGTGAAAGAAACAGTAAAGGCGGCGCGATAACCAGCATGACGAAAACCATCAACTAATCGCAAGTTAGACGATGAGGAATACTGAGATTCGTTTTCTTTTGGTTGGGCGGTGCGAGCGCCTGACAAAAACACCGCGGCAATTACTGCGGCAATTGAGACTGTGATGGAATACAAATAAAATGGCGCTTGAATTGATATTCCCAACACAGCTGCACCTAGTGCTGGGCCAAATAAGGTGCCAGCCAAAAAACCACCTTGATAAACGCTGGTTGCTCGAGCGCGTAAATCTCGTGGCGCTAATCGAACAACTAATGACATTGCGGATACGGTAAACATGGCAGAGCCAAACCCACTTAAGCCGCGCAATATTAATAACTGAAAGAAATCATCGGACGCTCCGGCAAAGCCTGTTGTTACCGCAACAATTATCAAGCCAGAAGACAGCACGACACGTTCACCAATTTTTTCAATTAAGAAGCCACTAATTGGTGAAGAGATCAATCGAGTAAGTGCAAAAATCGATACTACCGTGCTAGCCGCAAATGCAGTGACGCCAAACGATCTGGCAAAAAGTGGAATAGCAGGAGCTAGTATGCCAAAACCAAGCGCAACTGAGAATGCAATAGTGGCTAAAACCCAAATTGCTGGTGGCAGATCTTTTAGGCTACCTGAGGCTTTTACTTTACTGGACAATTACGGCTTTCTATTTGTTGCCGTTATCTTACTCTTTTAGTTAAGTGTAAGGCCTGACATCGGTGATTGTGACTGAAATTACTTTGCCATTTGGTAATTGGTAATTAATCTTGCTTCCCACCTTGTGGTTTAGTACTGCCGCACCAAGTGGTGAGGTTGGTGAGAGCACTTCAATTGTGGCGTGTGCTGCTTCTTCGCGTGACCCCAACAAAAATGTTTCGCTGTCCCCATCAGCAAATTCAACGGTGATCACCTGTCCAATATGTGCAACACCTTCGCCAACATTTGGGGTGCCAATCTGAGCACGCTCGAGTAGATGGCGGATTTGCCTAATCCGAGCTTCATTTTTTCCTTGTTCATCTTTCGCAGCGTGATAACCAGCATTTTCTTTGAGATCCCCTTCTTCGCGGGCTAACTCAATTCGCTTGGTTAGTTCGGCTCGGCCATCAGTTTCCCGCTCGATTAACTCAGCCTGCAGTCGATCATGCGCTTCTTGGGTCAGCCAATGAATCTCATTCATAGGGCGCAAGGTTACAAGTTTGGCGGTTTTCGGCCAGGTGCAGGTTGCTCTGGCAGCTCAGTACCAGGTTCTATCTGAGGGAGCGGGACGCCAGTTACTTCGGTACCTGTGCTGCAGCCCAGCACCTCAACTAATACCGCAAGCGATCTGGTGGCCAGGGGATAACTAAATGCACTCACCCGTTCATCGCTTGGGGCAATCTCAACCCAGGCATAGCCCACATCGACTCGGCGATCATCTTGTGCTCGCAGCGCGCAAGTAACGCGTGTTCCTGGATCGCGATTCACTTCAAACCTGGTGACCACAATTGATGCGCTAGGAATTTCAAACCCAGTTAATTTTCCAGCTGCTGGTAGATCGACATATTTACTGAAGCCCAATCCAACAAATGCTGCTACCGTAACAATTGCCAACGCACCAACTAGCCATAGTCCGAGATTGGAACCAGGCTTGGGGTAACGGGCTTTCACCTTTGGTGGTAATTGCTCCCATTGAGCTTTCGATAATGGCATCGGTGTCCTTGCTTAATTGAGCCAAGGCTACTGCCAAACTATGTGCCGTGACCCAACCATTGCGCTTGTTAGCCGTCCATGCTCATCCAGATGATGAATCCAGTAAAGGTGCTGGCACTGTTGCCCGATATGTAGCAGAAGGTGTTTCGGTTCTAATTGTTACCGCAACCGGTGGCGAGCGTGGCGATATTTTGAATCAGAATTTTGTGATGCCCGAAAATGTTGAGCTGGCACAGATCCGCAAAGCCGAAATGGCAGCAGCTCTGCAGGTATTGGGTTGCGATCATGTTTGGTTAGGTTTTATAGATAGCGGATATCCAGAAGGAGACCCCAAGCCACCGGTGCCAGCAGATAGCTTTGCGGCACAAGATCTCGAAACAGCAAGTGCTAAGTTAATTGAAATATTTCGAGAGTTTCGGCCGCATGTCGTGCTCACTTACGATGAGAATGGTGGTTATCCGCATCCAGACCACATTCGCACCCACGAGATAACAATGTTTGCTTATCAGAAAGCAGCAGACCCAAGTTATGCAAGTTCACTGCCAACTTGGCAAGTACCAAAAATTTATTATCACCAAAACTTTAGTTATGAACGCGTGCTAACCATGCACGAAGCAATATTGGCAGCCAACATGGAAAGTCCATTTTCAGAATGGTTGAAAGATTGGGAGCGCGGCCCCAATCGAGTTACTACTAAAGTGAATTGCGCTGATTATTTTGACAAGCGCGATCTGGCACTTAAAGCGCATGCAACCCAGATCGATCCAGATGGACTTTGGTTTGCCTTTCCGCGCGATGTGGAGCGGAAAATTTGGCCCACTGAGGACTATGAATTAGCAGTAGATAACGTAGGAGTAGCGTTACCCGAAGATGATTTATTCACTGGACTGCGAGGCTGAACATGGATGTATTGACTGAAGCTGATATGGCCGCAACCCCGGGCGTTTACTGGGGAATATTTGTGACCGGTCTGGCAATTGGATTTATTATTCTTGGTAGATCATTAATGAAGCGCCTTAAAAAACTAAACGACCGTGATCAAAGCGCTGAATAAATGCTGTTAAAGAATTTACTGTATAAAGTATATGAAGCTCAGTTAGTTTCTGAACTTAAAGGTAAACAGTTGCCACAACATGTTGGCGTGATTTTGGATGGAAATCGCCGCTGGGCAACCGGTAAAGGCACTAATTCAAAATCTGGTCATGCTGCTGGTGCTAAAAAGATACTTGAGTTTCTATATTGGTGTGATGAGTTAGATATTCCAGTGCGTACGCTGTGGTTGCTCTCAACTGAGAATTTACAGCGAGATGAAGCTGAATTAAACAATTTACTGGAAGTAATTGATGGCTCAGTTGCCCAATTAGCGCAAGCACAGCGGTGGCGAATAAATCTTGTTGGCGCAAAGGCTGCAATCCCAGCACCTTTGCTAGCCAGTGTAGAAAGTGCAGTTAGCGCAACAGCGTCACTAACTGATAAGCCAATAGTGAATGTGGCAATTGCTTATGGTGGTCGGCGTGAAGTAGTAGACGCAGTTAAATCATGGATTGAAATTGAATCTGCCAAAGGTCACTCAATGGCAGAACTAGTGGCATCCCTAACGGATGACCAAATTTCAGCTCATCTTTATACCAAAGGACAGCCAGATCCAGATTTAGTTATCCGCACCTCAGGTGAGCAGCGATTATCGGGTTTTCTACTTTGGCAGTCCGCCCACAGCGAGTTCTATTTCTGTGAAGCCTACTGGCCGGCATTTCGTCGAATTGATTTCTTGCGTGCCCTGCGTGCGTTTACGCAGCGACAACGTCGCTACGGTTTGTGAACACTTGATATCGCTTGGGCGTGTCTCAACTAGTGGTTGAGGTTTGTGTGGAAATCTCCGGCTAATAACTAACCCGGGAGGCTGCGTGCCCGCTGCCCGTAAGTCATCAACTGCGCGAGTGGCTCGTGCCGCCAAATCAACATCGACGAGTTTAAAAGTAGCTGATCGAAAAACGGGCAATATCGCCGAGCTTAAACGAACTTATATTTTAGATACCAGTGTGCTGCTTTCAGATCCACGTGCGCTGCTTCGATTTGCTGAACATGATGTCGTGCTACCAGTTGTTGTAATAACTGAATTAGAAGCAAAACGATCACATCCAGAGTTGGGCTATTTTGCCCGTCAGGCACTTCGACTGTTAGATGATTTACGAATTGAGCATGGTCGATTAGATCAAGCAATCCCAATTGGCACCAGCGGCGGCACCTTGCGCGTTGAGTTAAATCATGCCAGCGGGGATTCGCTTCCGGCGGGATTGCGACTGGGCGATAACGACACTCGAATCCTTTCAGTTGCGGCCTCACTTGCTAGTGAAGGCGGTGAAGTTGTAATAGTTTCTAAAGATCTACCAATGCGAGTTAAAGCATCTTCAGTTGGGTTAACTGCCGAGGAATATAAAGCCGAATTTGTGGTTACCACAGGTTGGAACGGCGTGGTTGAGTTAAATGTTGGTTCAAAAATCTTAGATGAGTTATACAAATCTGGTTCAGCCATGATTGCTGATGCCCAACAACTCCCAACTCACACTGGCTTGGTGCTTAATAGCGAGAAAAATTCCGCCCTTGGTCGAGTGCTGCCAAATGGTTCGGTGCAATTGATTCGAGGCGATGTGGAAGTGTTTGGGATTCGGGGCAGAAGCGCGGAACAACGTATCGCACTGGATTTATTGCTTGATGACGAAGTTGGCATTGTTTCGCTTGGTGGCCGCGCCGGCACTGGCAAGAGTGCATTGGCACTTTGTGCGGGTTTGGAGCAAACCTTGGAACGAGGCAAGCATCGCTCCATCATGGTGTTCCGGCCGTTATATGCCGTAGGTGGGCAAGAGCTGGGTTATTTGCCAGGCACAGAAGGCGAGAAAATGTCGCCGTGGGCTCAAGCAGTGTTTGACACGTTAGGTGCGGTTACTTCTCGGGAAGTAATTGATGAAGTGATGGCACGTGGGATGCTTGAAGTTTTGCCACTAACTCATATTCGCGGTAGATCACTGCATGATGCTTTTGTCATTGTTGATGAAGCGCAATCATTAGAGCGAAATGTGCTGCTTACTGTGCTCTCTCGCATTGGCCGTGGCTCAAAAGTGGTGCTCACCCATGATGTCGCGCAGCGAGACAATTTACGAGTTGGTCGGTATGACGGCATCGCTGCGGTGATCGAGAAACTCAAGGGCCACTCGCTGTTTGCCCATGTCACATTAACCAGATCTGAGCGCTCACCTATTGCGGCGATGGTCACCGAATTGCTGGAGGAGATCCCTGGGTTGTGACTCAGGTCACAGCATTCTGGTCTAAATGTCCGTTTTGAGATGTTTATTTGCACAAAATTTCCAACTCGCGTGAGTGGATATCTCCCACCTTGGCCGATGTTTTAGGGCACCCTGTTCTCATGACTCGCGCCGTTAAGCCTTGGGCCCTGCCGCTAACTGCCATGGCAGTTGTCTTTGCGGTGCTGCCAGCAGCAGCGGCCAGCACTGAACCAACCTGCACACCGGGCACCGAGGGCTGTCCCGTGGTCAGCATTCAAGATCAATCGGTCGAAGCGGTACCTACAACACCGGAAACAACAGCTGAAATTGAGCCGCGCGTGCGGCAGACCGCACGAGAGCGCTCGCCCCATCATTTTGCGTCTAAGTCTTACAACCGCTGGTTCGCCGAGCTTTACATCAAGCGGGTCTATGGCTGGAATAAATACAACTGGAAGTGCTTGGACAAACTATGGCAACTGGAGAGCGGCTGGAATGAGTTAGCCAAGAACCGTCGCTCTGGCGCGTATGGCATCCCACAGGCTCTGCCGGGCAAGAAGATGGCAGTGATGGGTAAGAATTGGAGATCTAATCCGGAAGTGCAGATTAAATGGGGCGCTTCTTACATTAAGAGTCGATACAAGTCACCGTGCAAAGCGTTAGCGTTCATGGAACGCCGCGGTTGGTACTAACTCTTAACTGGAATTGTTAGCGCAATTGGTCGCAGCGTATCGGCATAAAAATCATTTCCCTTATCGTCAATCACGATAAATGCTGGGAAGTTCTTTACTTCAATTTTCCAGACTGCTTCCATCCCTAACTCTGGAAAATCTAGTACTTCAACATTTGTAATGTTGTCATGCGCTAACCGCGCTGCTGGGCCACCAATTGATCCGAGATAGAACCCACCGTATTTTTTGCAGGCATTGGTTACTTCAGCACTGCGATTACCTTTGGCTAGCATCACCATCGAGCCACCCGCAGCTTGGAACCGCTCTACGTAAGTGTCCATTCTTCCTGCAGTCGTTGGGCCAAAGGAACCACTTGGCATACCAGCAGGTGTTTTTGCCGGACCAGCGTAATAAACCGCATAATCTTTAAAGTACTGCGGCAGCTCTTCGCCCCGATCTAGCATCTCAGCAACTTTGGCATGCGCTAAATCTCTTGCCACAATTAAGGTGCCAGTGAGGCTAAGTCGAGTTTTAACTGGATGCTGACTTAACTGATATCTAACTTCTTGCATTGGCCTTGATAAATCAATTTCAACAACACCAGAGTCATCACTTTGGGTTACCTCTGGCAAATACTTTGCTGGATCAGTTTCTAGCTGTTCTAAGAAAATACCTTCTTTAGTTATCTTGCCCAAAATTTGTCGATCTGCGGAACAAGAAACTGCAATTGCAACTGGGCAAGAAGCACCATGGCGCGGCAATCGAATTACTCGCACATCGTGGCAGAAATACTTGCCACCAAATTGAGCGCCAATACCAAAGCTCTGCGTTAACTTCAGCACTTCTTGCTCTAATTCCAGATCTCTAAATGCATGTCCTAACTCGCTGCCTTCAGTTGGCAGCGTATCTAGATATCTAGCTGAGGCTAGCTTTGCTGTTTTTAAGGTGTATTCCGCCGAGGTGCCGCCGATAACAATGGCTAAGTGATACGGCGGACAAGCTGAAGTTCCAATTGCCCGTAGTTTTTCATCTAACCAACTCATTAACTTGGTTGGATTCAATAATGCTTTAGTTTCTTGGTAAAGCAAAGATTTATTTGCCGAGCCGCCACCTTTGGCAATAAACAAAAATTGATATTCAGCCGCTTCAGCCGGATCAGTGTTGGCACCAATCTCAATTTGTGCTGGCATGTTGGTACCAGTATTTTTTTCATTAAACACGGTAAGCGGAGCAAGTTGGGAATAGCGAAGATTTAATTTCTGATAGGCCTCATACATACCTTTGCTAATGGCAACTTCATCATCACCTGGAGTTAAGACATGCATACCGCGCTCTGCCTTAACGATGGCAGTTCCAGTGTCCTGACACATCGGCAGCACCCCGCCAGCAGAAATGTTGGCATTCTTAAGCAAATCAAGTGCAACGAAGCGGTCATTTGGGCTAGCTTCGGGATCATCAATAATTTTCCGAAGTTGGGCTAAGTGAGAAGAGCGAAGCAGATGCTGCGAATCTTTAATTGCCTCAAAACTTAAGCGCTCAATTGCTCCAGGTGTAACTTGTAAAAATTCGCGGCCATCGACAGTTATCGTGCTGACTCCCTCTGTTGAGATTAGGCGATACTCAGTTGTGTCATCACCTAGCGGCAACAGTGGGGTGTAGTTGAAGTCAGTCATCTTCATCCTCATCTTCAGTATCTAGCGCAGCTAGCTTTGCTTGGGCGTTCGCTAAAAATTCATCACAAATTCGCGCTAGCAATTCACCGCGCTCCCAGATTGCAATTGAATGTTCTAGTTCTAATTCGCCAGATTCCATTAATTCAACAACTTCAGTCAATGCGGCTCGGGCAGCCTCGTAGCCCAACTTGGTGGGGTCGCTGCCACCTGGCAACTTGATCTCGCTCATACCCGCACTTTACGCGCCTTAGGCTAGGCGGGTGAGTTTTGGTGCAGATCCGAGCAGCGCAGTTCCAGTCCGGGACGTGGTGGCGCGACTTAAGGACTACCTGAAGAAATTGCCTGCGGTTTGGGTGGAAGGTCAATTAGCGGAAGTTAAAGATCGGCCTGGCTCGCAAGTGATCTTTGCCACTTTCCGTGATTTACACACTGATGTTTCCATTTCAACTGCTGCTACCAGAAGTATCTTGGGAAATGACAGCAAGCATTTAGTTGAAGGCAATCGCGTGCTGCTGCAGTTACAACCTGAGATCTGGCCTAGACGTGGTGAGTTGCAACTTCGCATATTAGCGATTCGGCCGGTTGGTTTAGGCGAGTTGCTGGCGCGCTTAGAAGCGTTGAAACAATTGTTGGCAGATGAAGGATTATTTGATTCGACTCGAAAAAAGCCGCTGCCATTTTTACCAACCAAGATTGGACTGATCTGTGGGCGAGGTAGTGCGGCTATGCATGATGTTTTAGTGAATGCAAAAGTTCGCTGGCCACTGGTGCAATTTAAAGTTAACGAAGTTGCAGTTCAGGGGGATAGCGCTGTTAAGGAAGTAGCAGCGGCATTAATTGAACTTGATGCTAATCCAGAAGTTGATGTCATCATTATTGCGCGAGGTGGTGGATCACTAGAAGATCTGTTGCCGTTCTCGGATGAAGGCTTAATTCGGTTGGTAGCTAAGCTCAAAACGCCAGTAGTTAGTGCGATTGGGCATGAACAAGATATTCCGTTATTAGATTTTGTAGCTGACTTGCGGGCCTCAACTCCTACTGATGCTGCACGCAAAGTAGTTCCAAGTTTGGCTGAGGAGAAAGATTTCATCAGTAGTTTGATTTATCGGCTGCAGCGTGAGGTATATTCAATTATTCGAGATGAGCAAGCAGGATTGTTTGAGTTACAGCGCGTCTTGCTACAACTGCACCCAAAAACTCAGTTACTAAATCAAAAACAATGGTTAACCCAGCAGCAATACTTGTTGCGCAATTCGTTGACGACGCAATTAGCAGCTGCGACTAATGAAGTGGCCGCAGCCAGCGCCACGATTAGAGCCTTATCACCGGAAGGAACACTTGCGCGCGGGTATGCAATTGTTCGATCAACTCAAAATGAGTTAATTACAAAGCCGCCAGCGGCGGGCACTGGGCTTTCAATTCGGGTGGCCTCAGGAGAGTTTGCGGCGGTTGCTGGCGAACAAGCGGATCACTAATTAGCCCTCTATTCTTAGGCCATGGCTAAAAAAGTTCTCATTGCTGCCCCGCGCGGCTATTGCGCTGGTGTAGATCGAGCAGTTATTACAGTAGAGCAAACCTTAGATTTATATGGTGCGCCAGTTTATGTCCGCAAGCAAATTGTGCATAACAAACATGTAGTAGAGGACTTAGAAGCTCGCGGCGCAATTTTCGTTGAAGAATTAGATGAAGTGCCACCAGGCAGCACGGTAGTTTTCTCAGCACATGGTGTTTCACCGGCCGTTCATGCGCAAGCTGCTGTATTGAATTTAAAAACAATTGATGCCACCTGCCCGTTGGTAACTAAAGTGCATCAGGAAGCTAAGCGATTTGCCGCTGAGGATTATCAGATTTTGTTGATCGGCCATGAAGGTCATGAAGAGGTTGAAGGAACTGCGGGTGAAGCGCCAGAACATATTCAACTTGTTGATGGCTTGGATGCCGCAGATAACGTCAAGATTGATCCAAATCGACCAGTTGCTTGGTTGTCGCAAACCACGCTTTCCGTTGATGAGACCATCGAAACGGTAGATCGACTTCGTGCGCGGTTGCCAATGCTGATTGATCCACCAAGCGATGACATCTGCTACGCAACTCAAAATCGACAAGGTGCAGTTAAGGCAATAGCACCACAAGTTGACCTATTAATTGTGGTTGGCTCTGGCAACTCCAGCAACAGCGTTAGATTGGTTGAAGTTGGCCTGGAAGCAGGAGCCAAAGCCTCTTACCGAGTTGATAATTTCACTGAATGTAAAGAGGAATGGTTAGCAGGTGTGGAGACGGTTGGCTTGACGTCAGGTGCATCAGTGCCCGAATCACTAGTTGACGGCGTACTCAACTGGTTAGCCGAGCGCGGATTTGGCGATGTGGAAGAAGTTAAAACCGCCGAAGAGCGATTAGTTTTTGCTACCCCACCAGAGCTTCGCAAAGCACAAAAAGCCGCAACTAAATAATTATTTTCGGTTAGCAATTTTGTAAAGCAAATAGCTAATTGCAAATGCAGTCAACAAAAACGGCGCTAAATTTGATAGTCGAGTAAAAATCGTTGCGCCTAATTGATTTATTGGATTGGCGGATTGAATAATTCCAATCAAATCTGGCAAGGTCACCGCCACTAAATAAGCGGCTGGAGGCGTGGCGACTAAATAAGCAAGATCAGCTTCGTTCAACATGCCCCGACCAATTAGCACTAGTGCAATGCCGGCAACTCCGGTGATTATCCCGATTTCACCTCGAAGCCAATCTTCAATTGCGGCAGTAAGGCTGAGCACCATAAACATAACCAAGATAAATCGGCCAGTGCGCGGCGTATCGACAACTTCAGGTATCACCCGGCGACGTGATGCCACAGCGGGCCGAGCGTTATCGGCTAACTCACCGGATGCACCAATCGCTCGGTAAAGCTGTCCTGGTTTCTGTGCCATATCTACCATCGTAATGAGTATCCCTAGGATTGCCGCCATGGCGCTCACAATTGGAATTGTTGGCCTGCCCAATGTAGGCAAATCAACGATGTTTAACGCATTAACTCGAAGCAACGTCCTTGCCGCAAACTATCCATTTGCCACCATTGAACCTAACGTAGGTGTGGTTGGCGTACCTGATGCCAGGTTAAATGTTTTGGCGAAAATGTTCGGTTCCGAAAAGATTCTGCCAGCAACAGTTTCGTTTGTTGATATTGCTGGCATTGTGAAAGGTGCCAGCGAAGGCGCGGGATTAGGAAACAAATTCCTGGCTAACATTCGAGAGGCAGATGCAATCTGCCAAGTGATTCGCGGCTTTGCCGATCCAGATGTAATTCACGTTGATGGGCGAATCTCACCAAAAGACGATATTGAAACCATCAATACTGAATTGATTTTGGCAGACCTACAGACCTTAGAAAAAGCGATTCCGCGACTACAAAAAGAAGCACGAAACGACAAATCTAAGCAGGAAGCTTTAGTTGCGGCTGAAGCTGCCCAAAAAATCCTGAACGAGGGCAAAACTATCTTTGCATCTGGTGTTGATCGCGAACCATTGCGCGAACTATTCCTGCTAACCGCAAAGCCATTCTTATACGTTTTCAATGTGGATGATGCTGGTTTAATGGACGCAGCAGCTAAAGCTCAGATGCAAGCAATCGTTGCGCCAGCCGAAGCAATTTTCTTAGATGCCAGATTGGAAACTGAATTACTTGAGCTTAGCGATGAGGAAGCCCTTGAGTTGTTAAGCAGCGTGGGTCAGACTGAATCTGGCTTAAGCACGCTGGCTCGAGTTGGCTTTAATACGCTTGGGCTGCAAACTTATTTAACTGCTGGACCAAAAGAAGCTAGAGCTTGGACTATTCCAAAAGGCGCTACTGCCCCAGAGGCAGCTGGCGTTATTCACACGGACTTTCAGCGAGGCTTTATTAAGGCTGAAATAGTTGGCTTTGATGATTTAGTTAAGTCTGGATCGATGGCTGAAGCTAAATCAAAAGGACTGGTTCGCACTGAGGGTAAAGAGTATGTGATGGCCGATGGTGATGTTGTTGAGTTTAGATTCAACGTTTAAAGCTGCTTAAACATCTCTAACTCAGTCTTTAACAGTGTTTCAGTTACTGACACTTGCGGTGTCATGTGAGTGACGTTTGATAATGGCAAGAATTGATGCTGTAATCCCAAATTAATTAGGTGAGCTGATAACTGCAAGCTATGAGCTGCTAACACGTTGTCATCAGCTAAGCCATGCACAATTAGTAACTTGCCAATTCGAGTTGGATTTAATGTCAACAGCGAGTTTTGATCGTAGGTAACCGGGTCATTGGCTGGATGGCCTAGGTAGCGCTCCGTGTATGCCGAGTCATACAACCGCCATTCCGTAACGGGCGCACCAGCAACAGCAACTTTAAAAATGTCTGGCTGCACCATAGTTGCCAGCGCACTTAGATAACCACCAAATGACCACCCTCGAATGCCAACTCGGTCTACATCAAGCACGCCAGGTAGCTCTTTATTTGCTTGCTCCAGCGCTGCTATTTGGCAATCAAGTGATGCGGTGAAGTTTTTAGTAATGGCATGTTCCCAATGCACATTTACTCCGGGCGAGCCCAGACCATCAGAAACAATTACGGCAAATCCTTGATCGGCAAACCATTGATCCAGCGCATATTTGCGCTTGGTGCCAAGCACGAGTTGCGCATGTGGCCCGCCATACGGCGACATAATCACTGGCAGCGGTCCAGTTGCTGAATTTGGTAATAACACCACCGTGCGATTTGTTTGGGTATCACGTAATCGAGTTAAGTTAATCTGGATATTTGGTGCGAATGAATAATCTTCTAACGTAAAGGAGTTATCCGAAGTAATCACCTGATATATCGGATCTTGATTAAAACTAGTTGTCATTATTACTCGCACCAAAGCAGTTGCAGCAAGCAAACTGGAATATTGTCCAGCGGAAGTTAATTCGATAATCTCACCATCTTGTACTTGCAAGATTTGATTAAAAGCAGAATCAGTTGTGGCTTCGATTAGTGCTAACTCTTCGTTGCTAAAGCCAATATTGCGGACATACCAATTAGTTGGTGTTACTGGTTCACTATTTCGATACAACCGACGCTGATTCCCATAAAAATCGTCTCGCACATCCCATCTAGTTTCACCGTGTGCCCGATGCAGTTTCGGTGAACTCTCCACCCAAGTTTGCTGTTGCACCATATCCATGATTTTTGCGCCTGCAGATAAGTCAAACTTCAGATGGTGCTGCTGCTGCTGACTTCGGTCTAACACAATTGCATAAACGCTCTGGTTGTCACTCCAGCCTGCTTGTGATAGATAAGGAAAGTTTTCAATATCCCACGAAATTGCTTGGGATCCAGTGCGAGCTGCGAATATTCGAAGTCCAATTCGAGGGTTTTCAGTACCAGCAAATGGGAATTTGTGATCAGCTATAGGTTTTGTTGGTTGAGCTAAGTCAGCAATTGCGATTTTGCTAACCATGGTGTCATCAAAGTATTGCACCAAGATTCGCTCACCATCAGGGGAAAACCAAAACCCATTGGATCTGCCAAACTCTTCTGCACTTAGGAAATCAGCTAATCCCCAAGTGTGATGGTCATTAGGTGTAATTTGATATCCAAGGTGCAACGCATCAGTTGGAATTACCCATACCGAACTATTACGCACGCAAGCAATAGTTGTGCCATCAGAACTTAATTGCGGATCAAATACATCAGTTAAGTCAGCTAACTCAATTTTAATTTCTTCATTAATACGCAAAACAAAGAGTGTGCCACTAAGTGAAAAAACTAATTCAGTGCCAGCTTTAGAAGCTGAAAATGAAGTAATGCCTGCCCCAGATTCTCGGAGCCGCTCGCGCCGTGCCTTTTCGGCCTCGGGTAGATCGGACGCAATCTCGACATCAGCCGGGTTAAAGATAACTCTGATTTCACCAGTTGCTAAATTCAATTGTTTGAGTTGCAACACTGGGTCGGTTGGACCGGTGCTCTGCAGAAAATAAACACCGGCATCAGTTATTGCAAATGATCTGGGTGCACCATTGCGAAAGCGACCAGAGGCAGCGTATTGACTAATAAAGGTTTCCGAGTTACTCACCCGCATAAGGTAGTGGGAAAGTTGTGCGGTTGCCCTCAGGGTAGTGGGGCATAGGCTACGGCTATGCAGATTACGACCTGGCTGAGTTCGGCAATCATTGCGTTATTAACCAGCACTATCGCGGTGTTTTTGAGCTCCTCGGTTTATGGCGAAATACCGGTGGGATCAATCCTGGCAGCAGGATTGATTTTTTTCGCTACCCGATATCTAAAGAAAACCAGAGATTCATTTTGGCAATCATCGCTAGTAATTATCTTTTGGGGTCTGATTACATTTAGAGCAGCTACCCCAACCGCAATGGGTGATTTAATTTTAATTGAAGACCAATTCACTTGGTGGTACGTTGGCTTAACTGGCAGCGCTGCGCTTATCTCGTTAATCATTCCGTCTAAGTCGGTGGCAAAATCGCCCGACGCAGCTGAGTTCCCGAACTAGCATCACTAACTTCATAACCCAACTGAGTTAATTCGTCTCGCAATTGATCGCTCAGCGCCCAATTCTTTTGGATTCTAGCCTCGCTGCGCTGCCTAACTAAATTCTTAATTTCATCGGATAACTCAAGTGGCGCATTCGTTAAATTCAGTTTTAGTAAATCTGCCGCAGTTGCAATGGCATTTGCCCGAGCGCTAGGTGATTTTGATAGTGATTTCTCTTTGGCGCGCAGTGCAAGCACTGCGTCAGCAGTGTTTAGATTGTTCAATAAATGGTGGGACATCTCAGCTTTAAGTTCATCATCAATCACTGTTGCTACCTCAATTTGATCGCTCCAGCGACGAATGGTTTGTTCTGCTGCCACCAAGGAATCCCAAGTTAGATTTAGTTGTTGCCGGAAGTGATTCTCTAAAAATACTAATCTAACCGCGGCCGGTGAGATGTTTGCTGCCATTACATCTCGCAGTAGCACAACATTGTTGGTGCTTTTTGACATCTTTCTACCTTCAAAGAGTAAATGTTCGGCATGCACCCAAGCACCAACCACTTCGGTGCCAGTTAAGCTGTTTGATTGTGCTCGTTCATTTTCATGATGCGGAAAGCGCAGGTCAATACCGCCAGTATGAATATCAAAGTGATTTCCAAACGCATTAAGTGACATCACCGTGCATTCAATGTGCCAGCCAGGAAAACCCACTCCCCACGGGGTATCCCAAGTAAGTTGAGTACGACGCTCATCACTTGTTTTCCAAAGCGCCCAATCGCCATGAAATTTTTTGGCCGCATTTACTTCACCATCAAAGCGATGCCCAGGTTTTAGTTGATCTAGCGTGTTACCACTGATGGCACCATAACTTGGGAATTTATTGGCACTAAAAAAAACTGAACCATCATCACCTTGATAAGCAAATCCCAATTCAATCAATTTAGCAATTACATCAACCATCTGATCAATGGTTTCACTAGCGCGCGGTGTTTGATCTGGCAGTTGGACATTCAAGGCAGTTAGATCAGCAAAATATTGGGCTTCATATTTGCGGGCAATGTCTAATGCGGTGACATTCTCAATTGCAGCTTGCTGCAGCATTTTGTCCTGTCCTGGATCTGCTGCTTCGAGCCCAGTGTCATCAACCATATGACCAACGTCGGTGATGTTCTGCACCACCACAGCTTCAATATCAGCGCTGGCAAGTGCGGTTCTAATTAGGTCGGGTAATAAGAAACTGCGTAAGTTTCCTAAGTGAACATCCCGATAGACAGTTGGTCCGCAGGCATAGATCTTCACCGGAGATTTAGCAGAAATGGCTGCTAAATCACGAGATTTAGTGTCATAGATGCGGAGCATGGGTTAAGCCTAGAAGGAAATTGCTCGCGGCGTTGCATTTGCTTTGCGGGCGAGAGGCGATAATCTGCGCCTAAGCAATTTGAGGAGTGGCCCAATGACTTATGTGATTACCGAAGCCTGCATTGATACGCAAGACAAGTCCTGCATTGAAGAATGCCCAGTTGACTGTATTTACGAAGGTGATCGCATGCTGTACATCCACCCAGATGAATGCGTGGACTGCGGCGCTTGTGAGCCAGTCTGCCCGGTTGAGGCAATTTTTTATGAAGATGATGTACCAGCTGAATTAAGTAACTACACTGCAATTAATCGCGACTTCTTCGTTGAGATTGGCTCACCAGGTGGCGCTAGCAAAGTGGGCCGCGTAGGCAAAGATGTTGATGTGGTTGCGGCAATGCCACCAAAGGCAAGTTAGTTCTTGCTCGCTGATCAATTACCCGACTTCCCGTGGGATTTGCTGCAACCGGCAGCAAAATTAGCTGCGAATCATCCAGCTGGCTTAATTGATTTATCCGTTGGCACCCCAGTTGATTCGGTTGCACCGGAAATTCAGGCTGCTGCTGCTGCCGCACTTGATGCTCATGCTTATCCGTTAACTGCTGGTACCAGTGAATTGATTGCGGCACAAAAAACTTGGTTAACTAAAGTTGCCGCTGCTGATGCAACTGCTCTTGGCACTATTCCAACTATTGGCTCAAAAGAGGCAGTAGCGCTATTGCCGTTCTTAGTTGGATTATCTAGAAATAGTAAAATTGCAATTCCAAAGTTGGCATATCCAACATATGCTGTTGGTGCATTAGCAGTTGGTGCAACCGTGGTGCTTGCTGATAAACCAGCAGAGTTAACTGAGTCAGTGGATTTTGTTTGGCTTAATTCACCATCGAATCCAACTGGAAATGTGTTATCTAAATCAGAACTGATCAGTTGGATTAAATATTCCCGCGATACTGACACCATCGTTGCTAGTGATGAATGTTATTTAACGCTAGGCTGGGATGAAACTCCAATTTCGATTCTCAATACCGAACTTACTGGTGGTAACTATCGCAATCTAATTGCGCTGCATTCGCTATCTAAACGATCATCACTAGCTGGTTATCGAGCGGCAGCAATTTCAGGTGATAAGGAAATTGTTAACTCATTGTTGCAAGTTAGAAAGCATCTAGGATTAATTACGCCAACCCCAAGTCAAGCAGCAGCAACTGCGGCTTGGTTAGATGACGCACATGCGCTAAATCAGCGCGAGGTTTATCAAAATCGCAGAACCTTGATGCAGCAAGCCTTTCGCTCGGCTGGATTTGAAATCTCACACTCAGTTGCCGGACTGTACTTATGGCTAACTCGCGATGAAGATTGCTGGACCAGTGTTAATTGGTTGGCCGAGCGCGGAGTGTTAGTGGCGCCGGGAATTTTCTATGGCGAGGCTGGTAGAAAATTTATTCGAGCAGCGATGACTGAAACTGATGCAAAAATTAATCAGTTGCGTGACCGATTAATGTAGTGCTTGGTTTAGACCGCCCCAGGTTCCAGTTTTCGATATTGCTTCGATAGCGCCAGTTTGGCTGTTGCGTCTGAATAACAAACCTGATTCGCCAGATAGTGATGCGGCTTTAATAGTTTTGCCATCAGGTAATAACACTTTGCTGCCAGCAGTTAGATAAAGCCCAGCCTCAACAATGCAGTTATCGCCAAGTGAAATACCAATACCTGCGTTAGCACCAATTAAACAATTCTCACCAATTCTAATAATTTCTTTTCCGCCGCCAGATAGCGTGCCCATAATTGATGCACCGCCACCAATATCGCTGCCAGCACCAACTGTTACGCCAGCACTAATTCGGCCTTCCACCATCGATTGGCCTAATGTGCCAGCGTTGAAGTTCACAAATCCTTCATGCATTACTACCGTGCCCTCGGCCAGATGTGCCCCTAATCGAACTCGATCAGCATCAGCAATTCGTACGCCAGTTGGCACCACATAATCCAGCATTCGAGGAAAACGATCTACACCTAAAATCAAATCGGCAATACCGCGTTGCCGTTGTTGCTGCACATAACTGCTGGCATGCTCAACTGGTACCGGACCGGTTGCCGTCCAAGCGGCATTAGCTAGTAAGCCAAAGATGCCATCGAGATTTATGCCATGGGGTTTAACTAAACGATGCGAAAGTAGATGTAATCGGAGATAGACATCAAGCGCATCAGTTGGTGCGGTGGTTAAGTCATTAATTACCACAGTTACAACGCGCTTGGTAACCAATTCACTGGCATGATTAGGCAGCGTTAGCTGCACCTCAGTTGGTTTTTGGGTTATTGCTGGAGCCGGGAAATAAGCATCTAGCACGGTATCGCCAGCAAATGTGGCAACACCAACTGCGGCAGCACTGAGTTTGGTTTCCATGCCCGTACCGTAAGGGATGGCACAAGAAGTGAAGGGCTTATGACATCAGTTTGTGTATTTTGTGCGGCAAATCAGCAGATTGATCCGATCCATATCCAGCATGCATATGACCTTGGTTATGCCATTGGAGCTAAAGGTTGGCGGCTGGTTTCTGGTGGTGGCTCAGTTTCTTCCATGGGTGCGGTAACTAAAGGTGCGCGAGCTGCTGGCGGCGAAACTGTTGGCGTTATTCCAAAGGCGTTGTTGGAGCGTGAAGTTGCTGATTTAGCTTCCACGGAACTTATCTCAGTTACTGATATGCGAACTCGTAAAGCAGAAATGGAACGGTTAGCTGATGCCTTTATTGTGTTGCCTGGTGGCATTGGCACCCTAGAAGAGTTTTTTGAGATCTGGGTGGCGCGCTCACTTGGCATGCATAACAAACCAGTAATCGTGTTAGATCCCGATGCGATGTATCAGCCGTTGCAGGATTGGTTAGCGCAAATTACTGCTGCTGGTTTTGTCACTAATGAAGCGGCATATTGTGTTTATTGGACCGCAGATATTGCTGATGCACTAACTCGCATTGAGCAAGAATTGGCGGCACCGTTTGAAGCAAAACCAACCGAAGCTGGCGTAATGGAAGCGGAGCTCTAAATGCGAAGTTCAGATGTTTCATTAACTGTTATGTTGCCAACTAGTCTGGCTCGTGCGTATGCGGCAATTACAAATTGGGAAGCGCAATCTGATTGGATGATCGGAACTAAAGTTTGGTTATCGCGCGGTGATGGCAGCAGTGTGGGTTCAGAGATCTCGGCATTCACCGGCATCGGCAAAATTGGCTTTTTAGACACTATGACCGTTACTAAGTTAGCCCCGCCCAACTTAGTTGAAGTGCTACACACCGGCAAAGTGCTGCGCGGTGAGGGCCGATTTGAGTTAACTGCGGTCTCGGCAAACCAGACCAGATTTGACTGGTTTGAGCGGGTGGAAATCCCATTTGGCTATCTGGGGCTGTTGGCTTGGTGGCTGATTCGACCTGGGTTCACCCTGGGCGTCTGGTATTCGCTGCGGAAGTTGGCAAAAAGCCTCTAACTGGGGACTGGCCGCCTCTGGCAGCGGCGCTTCGGGGATAATAAGCGCCTGGTTCAGCCCAGCGAGGCTGATTCGAGAGAGGTGCACCGATGGCAGCAATGAAGCCAAGAACTGGCGATGGTCCAATGGAATGCACTAAAGAGGCGCGTCACTACGTGATGCGGATCCCGCTCGAAGGCGGTGGCCGGTTGGTTGTTGAATTAAATGCAACCGAGGCCCAGGAACTTGGCGAGATCTTGATCGCCGCGATTGTCCCTAAAGCTTAGTTGCGACAACTAGGCCTTGACCCAGCGGAACTAGTGCTGCGGCGAACTCATCACTTTCGGAAATTAAGTTAACTAATTCAGTTGCTGCGCTATCGCTGCCACCTAACGCACCGTTAACAACTAGCAATCCACCTGTAGTTAGCAATCGGGCGGCATCTGCCAGCAGCGCTGGGGCATCAAATTGATTGATGTCAACGAACATAAAGTCATAGCCAGCATCAGTTAACTTTGGTAGCACTTGATTTGCGCGTCCCGATAACAGTCTAAGTCGTGGCGATGTTAGCTCCAGATCCTGCAGCAATTCTTTGGCAGTTTGTTGATACTCCGACTCCAGATCAATTGAGGTAATCGTTCCCGCATCAGATAAGCCAAGCGATAACCAACCAGCACTAACCCCAACGCCAGTGCCAACATCAATCACATGTGCGGCTGCTGACGCCCGCACCAAGGTGCGCAATAAGTTGCCAACCCCAGCCGAGATTGGGCCCGCACCAAGTTCAGTGCCAACTTCACGGGCATGAGTTAGCACTGAAGGTTCTGCCGCGAAATTCTCAATTTTTGCTTTCACAGGAATTTCTGAACTACGGAAGAAATCATCTTCCCCGGAGAACCGGTCGGCCATTTTCCCTCCTCAGGGCGGCTTGAACAGGTGAGTTCTCCCACCTAATGGAAAGATACTCGACTAGGTCAGCGGAGGAAACATGAGTACTCAATTGCGTTCCCCTTGGTTGCGCGAAGAGCCAGTGCTGCCCCCTATTTTCCCCAACAATCCAGCACCTAAGGCGCAAACGAGCCGAAGGTTGATTGTGATTGCGCTGCTGGCTGGCCTGCTCGGCGGCGTGCTAGGAAATGTTGGTGCAGATTTGGTTAGCCGGGTGCCGGGCACCTCAAACACGGTAACGCTCACCACTTTCACCACCGATGATCGAGTGTTAGATCAAGGTTCAGTTGCTGCAATTGCCCAAACCGTGCTGCCCACCGTGGTGTCGCTTGAGGTAACTGGATCCCAGAACTCTTCCGGATCTGGTTTTGTGATTGATTCCTCTGGCTACATCCTGACTAATAATCACGTGATTGCACCTGCAGCAGGTGGCGGTAATGTGAAAGTTTATTTCCAAGACGGCTCAAGTTATGACGGTCGCATCGTTGGTCGAAATCCTGGCTTTGATTTAGCGGTAATAAAAGTTGACGCAACCAATTTACCAACTATGCCGCTGGGCGACTCAGAGAAAGTAGTAGTTGGTGAACCAGTAATTGCAATTGGCAGCCCACTTGGTTTAAGTGGCACGGTAACCTCTGGCATCATTTCAGCTTTTGATAGACCGGTAACCGCAGGTGGATCTGGCGACACTGCTTTTATTAATGCAATTCAAACTGATGCGGCAATTAACCCAGGTAATTCAGGTGGCCCATTAGTTGATGGTAATGGTTTTGCTATTGGCGTTAATAGCGCAATTGCGACACTTGGTGGATCAACCACTGGATCAATTGGCTTAGGTTTTGCAATTCCAATTAATGCGGCACGTCGAATAGCGCAAGAAATTATTCAAACTGGCACCAGTTCCACCCCAATCTTGGGAGTGATGGTGGATTTGAATTATGACGGCCCTGGAGCACGATTATCTGAAGTTACCGCAGGCGGACCGGCAGCAACAGCTGGAATTGAAGCGGGTGATTTAGTGCTCGCGATTAATGGTCGCAGCATCTCAGGATCAACTGAGCTGGTGGTTGCGATTCGAGCAAATGCGCCAGGTGAGACAATTGAACTTAGGATTCAGAAGCAAAATGGCCAGCAGCGCACGGTAAGGGCAACGTTAGCCAGACAGGTGGATTAAGTGTTTGATATCGGCTTTGGTGAAATGCTGGCAATTGCGGTGATTAGCTTGCTAGTTATTGGACCAGAGCGATTGCCGCATTATGCTGCTCGAGCAGCCCGTAGTGCACGTGATTTAAAGCGATATGTTGATCGGGCACGCAATGAAATCAAAGAAGCAGTTAATGTTTCAGACTTGGGTTTAGATGAAGTTAACGAAATTGCTAAGTTAACTGAACTAGATGATAAAAAAGGTCGTCGCACAGACGACATAACTTAAACTGGCGAAACTGATAGCGACTTGCCAAGCAGGCCACGCGGGGTGCTCGCTAGTTTCTCCGCAATTGCCATAATCGCCGTGGCGCTAACTGAATTGGGTTCAGCAATCATGATTGGCACACCGCTATCGCCGGCTTTCCGGACATTGGGATCAATTGGAATTGTGCCGAGCACCGAAATCTCAGTTTGAGTTGCTTGGGATAATTGTTTTGCAAGTTCAGTGCCAGCGCCCATCCCAAAGACATCAATAACTTCACCACAATGCGGACAAGCAAGACCGCTTAAGTTCTCAATTACACCAACTACGCGCTGATTTAAGTGATGTGCCAGCACACCGGCGCGCACCGCAACTTCTGCTGCTGCGTCATGACCGCTAGTTACCACAATAACTTCTGAGCTTGGCACTAAATGCGCAGTTGAGATAGCCACATCGCCAGTTCCAGGTGGCAGATCAATCAACAAAAAATCTAAATCACCCCACCAGACATCACAGAGAAATTGATCTAACATTTTATGCAGCATGGGTCCGCGAAACGCAACTGGTTCAGTTACGCCACCGCGCTTAAACGGCAAGGTTGAAATTACTTTGATGCCATAACCTTGTGGTGGCATCATCATTCCTTCCACCATAGTTGGTGCACCCAGCGCATTTAGTAATCGTGGAATCGAATGGCCGTAGATATCAGCATCAATTACTCCAACTTGTCGACCAAGTTGAGTAAGTGCAACCGCTAAGTTTGCCGTCAGACTTGATTTGCCAACGCCACCTTTACCAGATGCGATACCAATAACTTTGGTCATGGAATCTGATCGAGTGAATGGATTTTCTCGTTCCACGCCACCTTTTAGTTGAGTGCGAAGAGCTGCGCGCTCCGCATCAGTCATCACACTAAAGGTTATGTTGGTGGTTAACGTGTTATCCAAATTAGAAATTGCGGTGCTAATTCGCTTGCTAATTTCATCTCGCATCGGACAGCCAGCAACGGTTAACTTAATGTCAAGCAGCACTTCGTTGTCCTTTAGCGCAATACCGGCGACCATATTCAATTCGGTTAATGGCCGGTGGATCTCTGGATCGTGAACGGTGCTCAGCGCGGCATAGATTTCATCAGTTGTTGGCATGGCGAAACTTTAGAGGAGTTGGCTAAATCTGCACCAAATGGGCAAACTGTCCCTAGGCTGGCGCAATGGCTGATATCGAATGTTTGATTGTGGATTGGGGCGGTGTGCTGACCCAACCAGTTGACCATGCAGTTTCGGCTTGGATGAAAGCCGATGGGATTGATGATCGGATTTTTGAGAAAGTCATGGGAAGTTGGCTTGGTCCTACTGGTGCCATGGAAGCACATTTAAATCCAGTTCATGCGCTAGAGCGTGGTGAATTAGAGGTGCCTCATTTTGAAGAGCGGTTGGCGCAAGAATTAACTAAGTATGCCCATCATGAAATTAATCATGCTGGTTTGTTGCAGCGGATGTTTGATCATTTCACGCAGGCCGATGATATGCGTGGCTTGGTTTATCGAGTAAGACAACTTGGTTATAAAACTGCGCTGCTATCTAATTCGTGGGGGAATGAATATCCTCGATCTGGCTGGGATGAGATGTTTGATGCGGTTGTTATCTCTGGTGAAGTGGGTATGCGAAAACCAGAGCGGCGAATTTATGAATTCACGTTAGAACAAGTTGGCATCAGTGCGCCAGCTGCAGTATTTGTTGATGACATCAAGCACAACATCACCGCCGCTGTTGAGGTTGGCATGATGGGAATTCATCATAAAACATATGCTGAGACAAAACTGGAACTGAGCGCAATCTTGGCGCAAGACCTAAATTAGTAATCACCCAATCTGATTAGTTAATCAAGTTATCTGGCAGAACTGGCACCCTGAGGAAAGGTTGCTAGTTGCTAACAAAGGAAATTTGGTCTGGTTTGCGCCGCCTGAACTTAGGTAGTTCGGCGCGACTTGCGCAGGTGGTGGGATAACTAGTGGAACTGGCAAAATCGCCTACCCTGACGCCATGGAGAACGATGAAATAACTGCTGCCTTAACGGAATTGGCCGAGAAACTAAGCGGAATCGAGCAGGTGACAGATTTAGTCAAACTGAATCAGCAATTGCAGGAGCTAGAAACTGCTGCAACAGATCCAAACCTGTGGAATGACCAAAGCCGAGCCCAACAAGTCACTAGCAAATTAGCGGCGGTGAGAAATGAGATTACCGCAGTTTCAACTTTGCGTAATCGCATAGATGATCTACAAACCCTTTTTGAGTTAGCTACTGCTGAATCCGATGCTGCCGCGATAGCGGAAGTAGTTTCTGAGCTGAGCAAAGTAAAAACTGAGCTAGATCTACTTGAAGTTAAGACACTACTTTCTGGCGAATATGACTCTCGAGAAGCGTTAGTAACACTTCGATCTGAAGCTGGTGGTGTTGACGCTGCCGATTGGACAGAAATGTTAATGCGCATGTATTTACGATATTGCGAGCGAAAAGGTTGGAAAACTGAAGTTTATGAGACTTCATATGCTGAAGAAGCTGGTATTAAGTCAACTACATTTGCAGTGAAAGCACCTTATGCCTATGGCATGCTATCGGTAGAGCAAGGAACACATCGGTTGGTTCGTATTTCACCATTTGATTCGCAGGCAAGGCGCCATACTTCTTTCGCTGGCGTTGAAGTGGTACCAGTTGTGGAACAATCAGACGCAATTGTTATTCCTGAAGATGAAATTAGGGTCGATGTTTATCGCTCATCTGGACCAGGTGGCCAAGGTGTGAACACCACTGATTCAGCAGTGCGACTCACGCACATACCAACAGGAATTGTGGTTGCATGCCAAAACGAGCGATCGCAATTACAGAACAAAGCAACTGCTATGGCTGTTCTTAGTTCTAAGCTGTTAGAACGCAAACGCCAAGAAGAACAGGCCAAAATCGATGCCCTTCGAGGTGAAAGCGCAGGTTCTTGGGGTAATCAAATGCGCTCATATGTGCTCGCGCCTTACCAGATGGTTAAAGATTTACGCACTAACATGGAAA
The DNA here is from genome assembly GCA_044343935.1 of Candidatus Nanopelagicales bacterium. GTDB lineage: Bacteria > Actinomycetota > Actinomycetes > S36-B12 > UBA5976 > AcAMD-5. The sequence goes on from JBIJDU010000001.1 coordinate 94,211, forward strand.
CTGGTAATCCAGCGGCCGTATTAGATGGCGATTTAGACGACTTCATCAATAGCGGTATTCGCTGGCGTAAAAATAGAGGAGCAGAGTGATTAGATTTGAAGCGGTAACTAAGCACTACCGAAAAGATCTACCTGCCGCCTTAACCAACATAGACCTATTGATTGAGCCAGGCGAATTCATTTTCCTGATTGGGCCCTCTGGTTCTGGAAAATCTACTTTTCTCTCCCTAGTGTTGCGGGAATACAAGCCCTCTACTGGATCGATCACGGTAGATGGGATGCAGTTAGAGAAATTACCTGATCGATCAGTACCGAAGCTTCGCCGAAAAATTGGGGTGGTGTTTCAAGATTTTCGGTTGCTAAGCAATCGAACCGTGAAGCAGAATGTTGGATTTGCGTTGGATGTAATTGGAGTGCCAAGAAAAGAACAGCGCGAAAAAATTGAACAAATCCTTGCCACAGTTGGCTTGAATGAATTAGCCGATAGATTTCCGCATCAGTTAAGTGGTGGTGAGCAGCAACGAGTTGCAATTGCGCGAGCTTGTGTCAATCAGCCAACGGTATTGATTGCTGATGAACCAACTGGAAATTTAGACCCAGAAACATCAGCGGAGATCATGCGCACCTTGGATCAAATAAATCGCTTTGGTACGACAGTTATTGTGGCCACGCACGATGCTGCAATTGTTGATGGCATGCGTCGACGAGTCATTGAGCTAGCTAAAGGCGAAGTAATTCGAGACCAAGAGCGCGGCGTTTATGGTCTAGGTGACTACTGATGAATATTCGATTCCTATTAGCTGAAGTTGGCACTGGGCTGCGCCGAACATTTACCTTGACTCTGGCAATTATTGTGACCTCAACAATTGCGCTAACTATGCTGGCGCTTTCACTCATGGTGCGCTCGCAAGTAGAGATAACCGAGCAGACACTTTATGAACGAGTTGAGATAACCTTATTTTTGTGCGGTGACATAAGTCCACTGAGTTTGTGTCCGGGTGGTCGAATTTCTGAGGTGGAACAAAACCAAATCGAGCAGCGCTTGAATGCGTTAAAGCCGTTGGTGACTGAAGTGAGATTTGAAAATCAAGCCGATGCCTATGCACGATTTTTAGAGCAATTTGCAGGCAGTGCGGTTGCGGCAGAAGCGACTTTAGATCAGATGCCCGAATCGTTTCGGGTTAGCATGTCTGATCCAGAGCAATATCAATCAGTGGTATCAAAGATTGAAAATCTACCTGGCGTGGAATATGTACAAGATCAGCAAGCAGTGTTGGACTCATTGTTCGTTTCGCTTGGCTATCTGCAAATTGGTGCAATTGCAATCGCAGCTTTGATGCTGCTAGTTGTGATGGTTCTAACAATTAATACGATGCGCATTGCAGCTTTTAGTCGCCGCGAAGAAATTGGCATTATGCGCCTAGTTGGCGCATCCAAGAGCGCAATCAGATTACCGTTTGTGATGGAGGCAGTAATCGCAGCCGGAGTCGGCGCACTGTTTGCGTTAGGACTTATTGCTGCTGCGCAATATTGGGTAATCGATGGCCTATTAGTTACCACTATTGAATTTCTTGACTTTGTAACTTGGCAAGAAACTTTAATTTCAATGGGAATTAGCGCGGCAATTGGACTAGTTCTCACAATCTTGGTGGCTACAGTTTCAATTCGTCGCTACCTGAAGGTCTAATGAATCGATTCTGGCTAACTCGAAGCGTGGGCTTCACGCTAGTTATGAGTATGTTGTTTACCGGTTTTGCGCTTCCTAGTTTTGGTAATACTCTTGACGATAAATTAGAAGATATCAAAGGCCAAGTAAAAGAGTTAGAAGATGAGTTACTAGCGGCTAGCAAAGTAGTGCAACGAGCAACTGCAGAACTTCGAAAAATTGAAGCACTAATTCCTGCTGCACAAAGACGATTACAAACTGCGCAAGGAAATTTAAAAGTGGCATTTCGTCGCGAGTCTGCTGCGGAAGCTGAGATCAAAAAGATTAATCGAGCGCAAGTGGTAGTACGCGTTCGAATTGCAAAAGCAGAAGCGCGAGTTCGCGAACTTCAGTTACAGGTCGGTCAAATTGCCAGACGACTTTATCAAGAAGGTCCGCTAGCGATAATAGGAATTTTGTTTCAAGCAGACTCACTAGGTGAATTCACCGGCAGATTGGGTGCTGCCCAAGCACTGGCACGAGCTCGAGGTGCTTCAGTTGATGAATTAGAAATTGTTCGAGCAGGCTTGTTGGAAGATAAGAAAGAGTTAGAACGGCTTTTTGAACTTGCTCGAATTCAAGAAGAAAAAGCAGCGGCAGCCAGGCGTGAGGCAGAAGCTGCTCGAGCTGAGGCGAAAGCCGCGCGAGACGAGTTAGCAAAACTGCAAGCGCAGCGAAAAGCAGCAGTGCTGAAAGCACAAAAGCAACGCGCTGCAGTTAAGCGCGAGTACGACAAAATTGTGGCAGAGCAACGTCGAATTCAAGCTTTGATTCGTGGTGAGAGTAATCCAGGTGTATTTGCTGGCACCTTAGTTTGGCCAACCGCCGGACGAATTTCGGCTTATCCTGGACCAAGAAGACATCCCGTTTATGGCTATCGCTCTTGCCACACTGGCTTAGACATTGCAGCCCCAACTGGAACTCCGATCAAGGCTGCCGCTGCCGGTCGAGTGGTGACTGCGCGATCCACTGTTTATGGCTTGTATGCCGTGGTTTACCACGGCTCAGATGTGGCCACGATGTATGCCCATATGACGCGCTTTGCTGTTACCGCAGGTCAAGTGCGGCAGGGACAAATCATTGGTTACGTCGGGTCAACTGGCTATAGCACTGGCCCGCATCTGCACTTTGAAGTTCGACTAAAAGGCCGGCCCTATCACCCAATGGGTTGGTTTGGTTGGGCTAAGAAACCAATTACATGTTGACCCGCTTGGGCTAACTCTAGGAATCTTGACCCACTAGCCCGCCTAGACTTACCAACATGATTAAGCGATCCACCGCAGCGATAGTCGCTGGCCTGATGCTGATGTTTGGCATCGCCATCGGCGATCAGTTGCTGCCGCGCACCAGCAATGAATCAGTGCTGCCTGAGGTTACTGACTTAATCATTAACGAGGGTTACTCAATTACACAGCAACAGACGCTAACTGCGGTGGCAATTGATGCCATGTTACGTGCCGCAGGAGATCAGTGGGGGCGTTATCAGCGTGACGCGGTAGCAGCGCAAGAGCCACAAGTTGTGACCCAGACGGTGAGTGTGACGCCGTTTAAACGGGCTGCGGTAATCAAGATTTCGCACTTTAGCGTTGGCACCAGTAAGCAAGTAAAACAAGAGATAATAAATCTAACTAATAACCAAGGCGTAGTGTTAGACCTGCGAGATAACAACGGTGGTTTGTTAGCTGAAGCGGTTGCGACTGCCTCATTATTTTTAGAAGAAGAATTGGTAACCACAGTTACCTCCAGGGCAGAAGAGCCCGTTACCTTGTATGCCGATGGGTCAGGCAAAAAGAATTTCTCAGTAGTGGTTCTCATTAATGCTGGCACTGCTTCAAGTGCTGAAATTGTTGCTAGTGCGCTGCAAGACCACGGTCGTGCGGTAGTAGTTGGTTCTCGCAGTTTTGGCAAAGCTTCGGTACAAGAAACATTTGAGCTTCCTGACAATTCAAAACTGCTGTTAACCGTTGGCAGATTTATCCGACCATCTGGTTTGGAAATTGATGGTCTAGGTGTGATGCCTGATGTGCCAGTTGCGGCAACGGGTGATCCATTAAGAATGGCGCTTAATGTGGCAGTTGGTTTAAATGCCGCGGTTAGTGGGAAGTAATCATGGCGCGCGAGCAAGGGCGAAAATTAATCGCTCAGAATAAGAAAGCCCGGCACGATTATCTACTTGGGGACACTTATGAAGCTGGAATTCAACTAGTTGGCACTGAGGTTAAATCACTACGCGCTGGACGCGCATCTTTGGTTGATGGATACGCTGAAATCCGGAATGGTGAAGCCTGGTTGCGCAATATTCATATTCCAGAGTATGAGCAAGGGTCTTGGACTAATCACGAGCCGCGGCGAGCGCGAAAATTATTGCTAAAGCGAGATCAATTGCGTAAGTTAATGAAAGCAACTAAAGAAAAAGGCACCACTATTGTGCCAGTTTCACTCTACTTTAAGGATGGGTTTGCCAAAGTTGAAATTGCTGTCGCCACCGGTAAGCAAGCTCATGACAAGCGGCAATCCATTGCAGCGCGAGACGCTGCCAAGGAAGCCGCTCGCGCCATGGGGCGCCGCGCTAAAGGTGATGAATAGTTAAGAGTTACGCCCAAAGTAGTTACTCACCAAACTTGACCCAAATATCTAAGTTATCCTTTGGTTATAACTAAATAGGGGGGTGAACGGCTTCGACATCGTTCGAAATGACAGTTGAAGCGGGCAGAGAAGCAATGGTTATCTCTCAAACATTCCATTGAAAAACATAAATGCCAAACCTATGGCTAATGATTTCGCCCTTGCTGCTTAATAAGTAGTAAGCCCGAATCCGTCGACCCAGGGCTGCTTCCTTCCTGGTGTTCGGCGTCGCTGCGGAAGCTCACAGCGCGTGGGGGTCACGACCACGCTATGGACATCTTTTTGTGACTTGAGCCAAGTGTTGCGACGGGCCACGAGATGCGCAACGGCTGACTACTTAATATTGTGGCTGCGCCCGGAGAATGCCTGAAGTTACGACGTTGGACGCGGGTTCGATTCCCGCCACCTCCACCATTTCTGAATCCCTCAACTCGGGGTGTCTAACCCATCTGCGTTTGTTTTTCAGCCTTCTTATGTTAATATTTCTATATCTCTAGTAGAAATATAGGTTTATGAAGTCGATAGCATTGATTGGCGGCGGCGCCTCTGGCCTGTTGGTAGCTGCGAACTTACTAAGAAAATCTAATCAACCCTTAGCAATCAAGGTGATAGAGCCAAACCCGGAACTGGGAAGCGGCATTGCATATGGGACCGATGATTTAGATCATCTGCTAAATGTGCCAGCTTCTCGGATGAGTGCATTTGTCGAAGACGCAAATTCACTTTGTGATTGGTTGGGAGTTTCTGGAGATACATTTATCTCTAGAGCAGATTATCGCAGATATTTGCAAGCGATGTTACAAAAGACAATTGCAGAATCAAGTGGAAAGCACTCATTTGAACATATCGTTAAAAGAGTTGAAGGAATTAATCGCAGTGGTTCTATGTGGGAATGTGAGTTAGCTGACGGGAGTACGCAGCTAGCTGATTTCGTTGTTTTAGCTACAGGTCATCAAAAGATAATAATTCCAGAAGCATTGCAACCATATATAAAGAATCCAGGTGTAACAGCTGACGTTTGGCAGCAGTCGATAGATACCAAGCACAACAGAGTCGCCATTATTGGAACTGGTTTGACTTTCTACGATGTAACGCTCTCATACCTACGTGAGAACCCTCACGCCAAAATTCACGGCATTTCGAGAAATGGTCTTTTGCCTTCACCGCATTTAAGGCATCGTGAACCACCTTTACCAGTTCCAAATGTAGTGAAATCTTCAGCTCAAGCTATCAGAGACTACTTAGTTGCCTCCGGTGAAAAATGGCGTGAGGCTCAAGATGGGATAAGGCACGATCTTCAAGAAATCTGGTCAGATTTTCCAGATACCGAAAAGAGAAAGTTCTTAGACAAATACTTTAGGTGGTGGAATGTTTTGCGACATCGATCGGCACCAGACGCTCACGACAGAATGCAGGATTACATTTCAAGCAACAAAGTTGAAATAGTAAAGGACGAGGTAAAAGATATTGAGAGCATAGGTCAGTCCTTCACGATAAATCTAAGTTCTGGCACAAATATTGAGGTTGATCAGATAATTAATTGCTGTGGAAACTCTTTTGAGGTAAGTAACCCGCTAATCAAAAAACTTATCGACATTGGCGTCGCCAAACCTGGCCCACTTCAATTAGGAATTTCAGTAAGCACGAAAACCTTACAGGTTAAGAGTAAAAACGGTGAAGTTCATAATGAAATGTTTGCAATTGGCCCAATTCTGGTGGGAGAGTTACTCGAAACAACCGCAATTCCCGAGATCAAAATTCAAGCTAACCATATCGCTGAACAAATCATGAATTCAAAATAATTCTCAGGTCCAAATTTCATCAAGACAAATTATGACAAATATGGAGCCAAGCTTGGCTTTCCTTGCTCCTAACGCTAAATAGTCAGTAGTTAAGATCTAGTCCCAGGTGAAACCGATATCTGAAAGTTAGGGTAGTCATTTAAATCTGAATGATTCACAAAGATTTACTTTGACCAAGCATCAAAGAAGCAGATAAGATTTTGGTTGTGGATACCGTGGCGAATATAGAAACTTTCGAAGCTCGAGTTCCACTTCCTGCCCCACTTTCGGTCGGCACCGCAAAAATCACACATCGAACCTATTCTGTTGTTCGGATAACTACTTCAGATGGATTGATCGGAGTCGGCTACTGCTATAGCAGGGGATTGCCAATTTCTAAAATCATTCAAGATTCGATGGCCCCAGTCGCAATGGGTAAAACGGCAGAATCCCCTGCTGAAATTCGTAACCTTGTGTTGGGCTTTAACTGGCAATCAGCCGAACATGGAACGGTAACGGCAGCAGCAAGTGCTATCGATATGGCGCTATATGACATCCTCGCCAAAAGAAAGAATCAGAGTGTTGCGCATTATTTAGGATCAACAGTCACTGAAATTCCTGTTTATAGCGTAATCGGTTACCACTACGGCACAAACAATGATGGATTGGCTGCTGAAGTTCAGTTCGCACTTAGCAAAGGGATTAAGTCTTTCAAAATGGTGATGGGTGCCGACACTCCAGCGCGAGATTATGAGAGAGTTAAAATCGTACGAGAGCTGATTGGCACTAAATCATTACTTGCGTTAGATGCGTTTCGTACATTAGGAAATCTGGAAAATGCAATCAAGCGAGTTAGTATGATTAGCGAATTTGACATTGCATTTATTGAAGATCCATTTCTAGAATCAGAAGGACTACTGGCAATTGCGCTTCGTGAGGCTACCGGTGTTCCAGTGTCTTTCGGCGAATCTTTGGCATCAGCAAAAATGGCGAAACAAGTTATGCATTACAACCAGACGGACATTTTGCGAGTGGATGCCCTAGTAATTGGTGGTGTTGATCAATTTCTAGAGGCGACCGAAGCGGCACATCAGCACGGGAAAACCTATGCGACCCATATCCACACGGAAATTCATTCACAGTTGGCTGCTGCGACTCAAAATCTATATCCGGGCGGACTTGAGTATTTAGATCCCAGTTATGAAATAGATCTGTTTCATCATTTATTAACGGAACCCATCAAAATTGCAAATGGAAATGCCGTTTTGAGTCAAGAGCCTGGTTTTGGAATTAATTGGGATTGGGATGCAATTCTTAAATTCTCACAAGAAACGTGAATAGTTATGTCTTTGAATCTACTTAATGAGAACACTGTTGTTGATTATTTGATAAGTCGTGGAGTTATTGAATCTAATGAGAAAGTAATTGTTGAAGAATTGACAGGTGGTGTTTCAAATACGGTTCTATCAATCAAATCGGATACAGTAGATTTGGTCCTGAAACAAGCTTTACCAGTGTTAAAGGTAGCCCAGCATTGGGAAGCAGATCCAAGAAGAGCTGTAGTTGAAGCTAATGCATTGAAGTTGTACAACTCAATCACCCCGTATCAGGTGCCGAATCTGGTTTTTCTGGATCCAGAAGCATTCGTGCTGATTATGGAACGAGTCCCTCGACTTTGCAGCGTGTGGCGATCAGATCTTTTATCAGGAAAATTTGACTTTAATGTGGCTGAGGTGCTTGGAAATACTTTAGCGAAATGGCATCTTTTTGGTGAAGAAAATTATTCAAAATTGCAGGACTTTCAAGAAGATGAATTGTTTGAACAATTGCGAATAGATCCATTTTATCGATTTGTGGCAAGTAAGAATCCAACGATTCAGAATAGTATTCAAATACTTATTGATGAATTAGAGCAACAACGAATTACACTTGTGCATGGAGACTTTTCACCAAAAAATATCATGGTCTCTGAATCTGGTTCAGTTTATGTATTGGACTTTGAGGTAACCCACTTAGGTAACCCAGTATTTGATTTGGCCTTTTTGTTGGGTCATTTAATGTGCAAATTCTTTCGTGCTCCCGAGAAAGACGAGAAAGAAATTGCAGAAATGGCTATCCGCTTTACTTCAAGTTATCAAGCAATTCGTGACCTACCAGAGTCGCTGGCGCACCACACGGCGCTAATCTCACTTGCGCGAGTTGAAGGAAAATCTCCAGTTGATTATCTAGACTCTAGCCAGCAAAAGAAACTGCAAACCTACACGAAGGAAGTATTATCTAATCCAATTGGAATAGATACTCACAAACTATTTGATTCGAGCCAAAAATGAAAATTGTTGATCTACTTGGCTATCAAGTCTTGGATTCCCGTGGTCGACCCACAGTTGCTGCCCGAATTACTTTAGAAGACGGCAGTTCGCATAGTGCAAGGGTTCCCTCCGGAGCGTCAACGGGGCAACATGAAGCAGCAGAACTTCGTGACGGCGATCTGGCTGGAATTAACAAATTTTATTATGGCCTATCAGTATCTAAAGCAGTTTTAAATATCAATAGCAAGATAAAGCCTGCCATGGTTGGGCTAGAAATTGATCTATCCAGTGTTGATCAAAAACTAACTGAATTAGATAGCTCCGAGCGATTTCAAAATTTAGGCGCAAACGCGACCCTAGCAGTCTCGCTGGCTTCTAGTATGGCAGCAGCGCACCAGCAGCAGAAGTCACTAGCAAGATATTTTCAACCAACTGGCAAGTTACTCATTCCGATGCCGATGGTAAATATCCTTTCCGGTGGCGCACATGCGAATCGGGGAATGGATATCCAGGATGTGTTGATAATTCCACATGGTGCTAACTCTTTCTCTGAAGCCATTGCTTGGGCGGCGGGGATTAGGGAAGCGGCCGCCAGAATTGGACAGCGCAACGGAATGGTTACTCATTTAGTTGCAGATGAGGGTGGCTTGGGGATAGCCTTTAAGTCGATTAACACTGCTTGTGAATTTATAGTAGAGGTCATTGACTCTGTAGGGCTTACCGTAGGCAAAGAAATTAGTTTGGCACTTGATATCGCTGCAACGCAATTTTTTCAAGAGAACAAGTATCACCTGACTAATGCCAACCAAAGCCTTTCTAGCAAAGAGTTTGTGCGGTATTTAACTAATTTGGTTAATGAATTTCCAATAGTTTCAATAGAAGATCCTTTTGCCGAGGATGATTGGGAATCTTGGATTGAATTTAATGAGGCTGCTCCCAATACCCTTCAAATAATGGGCGATGATTTACTAACGACAAATCTGTCTCGACTAGAACGTTCGATTTCAGAAAAAGCTGCAAATGCTGTATTGATAAAACCAAATCAAAATGGATTAGTTACTAACACTCATAAAGTTGTTCATAAAGCCAAACAAGCACATTTCCGAACAGTGGTATCAGCTCGATCTGGTGAAACTGAAGACTCTTGGCTGGCCGATCTAGCTGTAGGTTGGGGTGCTGGACAGATCAAGGTTGGTTCAACCCATGGATCCGAGCGCACCAGCAAATGGAACAGACTTTTGGAGTTAGAGCAGCTTGAAGATTGCTTTTTTTCAAATCCGTTTAAATAAGCTTTATTTGTTAAATAAATTCTGGAATTTTCACTTGATATCGATCAGCAACTTCAAGAATATTCGTTATCACACCTTGGGTTAACGATATGCCAGATTTATCTCGGTCCGTTAATGTTTTGTGCTCAAATTCCCCAGGCATTAGGACGCTATTGGGAGTTCCGGCATTATGCATAATTAGTTCAAATTCTCTTCCTACCGATTGAAAGAGCGCAATGCTGGCAAACCTAGATACATCCACACCAATTAGTACTGTGCCATTTCCATAGCCACTGTCTGAAATTGCAGCTGGCATGTTTCCAGACAAGATTCCGGCGGCTAAATCGATCAAAACCGAGATACCTGAACCTTTATGGCCGCCGAAGGTTAAGAGTGAGCCACCATTAGCTAAGTCATCAGCATTAGTTGTGAAATTACCATCTTTGTCTAAGAGCAATCCGGGTGGCAATTCTTCGCCGCTCATGCCAGCCAGAATGATCTTTCCAGCAGCAACGATCGCAGTAGAGAAATCCAATACGTAGTTAAATTCACCACTCCCTGGCAATGCCCAGGCAAATGGGTTAGTTCCCATAACTCGTTTATAGCCACCGAAGGGCGCAACAATCGGTCCACCAGTATTGCAAAATGCGATTCCCATCAAGCCGGCAGTTGCCATTAAATCCACATATTCACCTAAGCGTCCAACATGATTTGTTCGCTTTAGAACTACTGTTGCGGTGCCATATTGTTTAGTTAAGTCAACTAGTTTTTCGGTCGCTAAATATGATGCCGTTTGACCCCAACCCCAATTCCCATCAATCTCAGCGGTTGCTTCTTTCTCAAACGCAATCTTTGGTTGTGCGGCGGGAATTAAATGACCCTGTTCAACCCAGCCAGAATATTCAACAAGTCGAATAATGCCATGCGAATCGTGACCAACTAAGTTTGATAAAACCAATGATTTAGCCACCGCTGCGGCAGCAGGATCTGGTGCGCCCATAGCACCAAGCACTCGCTTTGTTACATCAATTAAAGTTTGGCTGGAAAAGTTTCTTGTTGTATTAGACAAATTTTGCCTCAACTAAACCAAGTTCCCCAAAGTCAACACTTACTAAATCGCCAACTTGAACAAAGCAATGTCCAGTACAGGTGCCAGTGCTAATGAATTCACCAGCCTTCACATATCTACCGCGCTCACGAAGCCAGTTGATCATCCAGGTTGCACTAGTTATTGGGTGCCCCATTGCTTGGATGCCTTGTCCAGATTTTATGTAATGGCCATTTACATACAGGTCTAAATTTGCGTTAGGTAAATCAATCTCTTGCCAGTCTTTAATCTTGTTACCTACCACAAAAGCAGCACCACCGGCATTGTCATACATGCCGCCGAAGTAGCCACTAAGGCTGTACCAATCTTCGAAAACTGAATCCCCAATTTCTATAACGGGTGCCAGATATTCAACTCCGGCTCTAACATCAGCTTCAGTGTAGGGCTGGGTTCTAACTGGAAAATCAACTCCGAATTGAAATGCAAACTCACATTCACACAATCGATAGTTCACAAAAAATTCCGATGGCACTTCTGCTGGACTATTCATAATGGATCGCGTGAAAAGACGCCCTGGTGAAGGTTCTGGAATGTTCTCCGCTTTACGCACGTCTAGACTTGCTGCACCAACTTTCCACCCTGCACCTTCCCAACCAAGGGCATCCTCCAAATTCAGTACAACATGAGCCATAGATGTCCACGATCTGGCTCGTAATCTCTCTGGCATCACAACCGGTTTTCGATTTATTCGGCCAGCTGCTATTAATTCAATTACTTCATTGAGTTCTTGATCTGTTAAGTCAGATTCGCGCTCAGATGGCAGCGATCCTCCGGGAGGTGTCGGACCATGAATCAATCTACCTCGATCAGACAAGTAATCAGGCCGACCGCTATGTCGATTAGAACGCAGCTGCGCTAACCGTGAGATTTCATAGTTTTCCATAAGTTGGCACAGTAACAGATGAAATCGATCTCAACTAGTAGTGATTGACCATTTACTTTTGCCCTGCTCCCAAGCAAATGTGATTTGGGCAGCAATACCGCTGAATTCGGTTTATTGCTCTATAGGGTTATTAAGACTGAGAGCATGGTTGCGACCAAACCAAACGGTGTCCAGATATTTCGCTCAGCTTTGCTTCGAGAAACCAAGTTAACCAGGGTGCCAATCGCAAAAAATGCCAAGATTGCATAATTTGCTATTTTGCCTTGGTCCGCTGAGAGTAGCTCAGGAAAGATCCCAACTTGTGCTAGCAGGTGACCCTGTATTGCCAGCAAAACCAAAACAGAAATAACGCTGGTAATTCTTAGCTTATTGGGCAGCCTACCAATGTTTTGACCTCCGTAGGCATATTTACCCAGTGGCGCACCAAGCGCAATTGCCACTTGAAACGCAATCAGAATTGAAATCATCGCAACTAACAGCCAACTGGCAAAAGACATTTCGTTGCCTCTCTGGTTATTGAATGAAAATTGTAATTGATATCGAATCAAAAGTCCTCATGATTAGAAGCGTATTTTAATCGTTTGACTCCTGAAATTTAATCATTGGCTAGGATTGCCTAGTTACCCTTGGTAACCAATCGATGTTGAATGAATAACTGCTTGGTAGCGAACCTTGGTTAACCAAGATAGTACTAATCAAGTCACTTCTTAGACAGAAACTGATCGATCTGTTCTACCAAAAGATCGCTACCAGAAAGTGACATATGGTGATCATCAAAATATAAACCAAGACCTTTTTTGGTAACAAAACAGAACTCCTGATTGCAAAATTGATTTGCCGGATCAACAATCTGAACTTCAGTTGGCAGTAAGGATCTGAAATTCACTTTAGACAAATACTCCGCTGACCATTCTCTCCGGAGCTTCCCAGGAATATCTGACATTTGGCCCGTTTCCGCTACCGCCAAATATTGATTAATCTTTGCCTTGAGCGAGGGCGCCTGAAGCACAAAAATCACTTCTTTGTTGGCAGCAATGAATTCATTAACCATGTTTACCAAGGCTATTTGATAAATCTCTTCAGATATGTATGAGTCGTTACGATAACTTAACACAACGGATTTTATATCTGAGTTATCATTTACTTCATCTATTACTTTTTCATGCCATTTTCCACAAATAGAATTTATTTCTGAGACGACGCGGTAGTTATGCTTACATCCGCTTATCGTGTATTGCGTAATGCCAACCCGCTGGGGTTTAAGGTACTTAGCAAGCGAATAGGAAAGTTCTACCGCATGACTATTGCCAATAACGGCAACTTGTGCGAGATTAGCAAAATAGGTGCAAGGTAATCTTGTCAGCGCTTCAGCTGCCTGAGGAAAATGACATTGTTCTCGTTTCGGACTTGATTCAATAGTTGAGTAAATTGAATTTTTTTGTCCATTATCTTGAGATTCCCTAAATGCAGGCAGGGAGATTCCAACTAAAACCAATAGCAGCGAGCCAACCGCGGAAAAGATTAGAACAAATTTAGCCTTAACTTTGCTTCGATCTCTGAATGGCTTTTCCACCAACTGCCAACTTAGGAAAGCCAAAAGCAGCACAAGAGCAATCAAAATTATGTAACTAACGCTACTAAGTTCGCCAATGGTTCTATATCTGGCAAAGGCAAAGACTGGCTGATGCCACAAATATGCACTATAGCTAATTAAGCCCAGGCCAACAAAAATTCTATTGCTCAAAAATCTGGCAACTTTTACTTCTGAATCTAGAAAGTAAATCAGTAGCGCTGTACCGACAGTGGGAATCAGTGTGTACAGGCTCGGAGTAGGCGTATTTTTGTTGAAAGTAAACACTGATATGAGAATTAAAAGTAAGCCAATCCAACTTGCCCATTCTCGCTGGGTCCTGGTTGCGAAATCAGCGGTCTTATACCGGAGAAGAAGTGCAGTTAGCGCGCCCAGCATTAACTCCCAGGCACGCGTTGGCAGCAGATAGAAATTAGCAGATTGGAATTCGCCTGCTGCGTATTGCGCCAGTGTCAAACTAATTAAGAGAATAATGCTGAGTATTAAGAAAAGCTTCTTCTGGCCAAAGCGCCATATTGCAAATAGCAGGATTGGATAAAACACATAAAACTGTTCCTCAACTGCAAGGCTCCACGTGTGAAGCAGTGGCTGAAGTTCCGCTGTGGTATCAAAATAATCACTCTCTTGCCAAAAAAAGATGTTTGATGCAAATAATGCAACCGCTACCAAACTACCTGCAAGTTCAGCAAAATCAGTTGGCGCCATTAAGAGCCAGCCGAGTATTACTGAAACCAGGCTAACGAGAAAAAGCGCAGGAAGAATTCGTCGCATTCTTCGTTCGTAAAAATTCTTTAACGAAAAATTTTGATTTTCGATGTCATTAGCTAGAATTGAAGTAATTAGAAAACCACTAATCACAAAAAACACATCTACACCAATATATCCACCGCTAAATGCGGAGAAACCAGCATGAAAAAAAATTACCGGTAATACAGCAATCGCGCGTAGCCCATCAATTTCTGGTCGGTATTTCAATGAAGTGGTTGCGCTAATTTCCAATTCTCTTTTCTAGCCCAAGCAACAGTAATGTCAACAGCAATAAAGGCAGCTGCTATTGCCCATCCTACAAGTGCACCGGTAGCTAAGTCAGTAATCCAATGATGTCCGAGCATGATTGATCCCAGCGACATAATCACTGTTAACGTAACTGCAATGCCCGCACCAATGGCACTTGCAAAATGTGACCAGGCGCCTTTGCGAGAGAGTAGATAAAGCAGCACCAACCAACTAAATGCCGCGTTAGCAGCATGGCCAGATGGAAACAATCCAATTTCACCTAGGGTATCTGGGTTGAGAAATCTAGGCTCACCAGTAATTGGTCTGCTTCGAGCCATAACCAATTTCATCGCCGCCACCACCACGTTAAGAGACAGTGTGCCCAGCACAACAAGCACGATCGGATGCCATGATCCAGTAGCTCGATATAGCCAGATTGCGGCAATTAGCAATACCCCAACAACAATGGCTCGCTGACCCAACAGGATCATCAACTCAGCTAAATCGCGCATCCAAGTGCCACGTTCAACTCGCAGCGCTAAGCCAGATTTATCCAGTCGCAGAATCCAAGCTCGCTCCAGCGCCACTTCATAAGTAGTCCAGGCAGCGGCAATAGCAGAGATAACTGCAATAACAATTAGCAGCAGCCGGCGGCGATCGATAGTCAACAAATTACTCATTTCATTAAACATCCCAATTATCCACTAGTTAATTGTGGGATCCAGGAATTAACCCAAGATAGTGGCAACAAGTAACGCTTTAATCGTATGGAGGCGATTCTCCGCTTGATCGAAAGCAATATTGGCGCTGGATTGAAAAACTTCATCAGTTACTTCTAAGCCGCCGGTAACGTCAGCAATTGCGGCAGCTTGTTTGCCAACATCCGTTTTTTCATCATGATAAGCCGGTAAGCAGTGCATAAATTTTGCGCTGGGCGCAGCGTGCTGCATTAGTTCTATATTTACTTGGTAGGGCAGAAGTAGATCAATTCGAGATTGCCAAACTGAATTAGGCTCTCCCATGGATGCCCAAACATCAGTGTGCACGAACTGACTATCAGCAACTGCCTCACGGGCTGATTGAGTTAATTGAAGTTGTGCCCCGGTAGATTTTGCAATCTGATTTGCCTGTTCAATTAATTCTGCCGTTGGCCAAAGCGCAGTTGGCGCAGCAATACTGAAATTCATTCCCAGCAATGCTGCGGTGATCAAAAACGAATTTCCCATATTGTTTCGAGCATCACCTAAATAGCAGAATTTAAAGTTAGTTAAATCTGGCCCGGCAACTTCGCGCATAGTTAGTAAATCTGCCAGCATCTGGGTTGGGTGCCATTGATCAGTTAAGCCGTTAATAACTGGGACTCTGGAATTCGTGGCAAGTGTTTCCACAGCATCTTGGGAAGCGCCACGAAACATAATCGCGTCATACATTCGAGAGAGCACTTTTGCAGTATCGGGTACAGACTCTTTGTGGCCTAACTGGGAAGTACCAGGATCAAAAACCGTAGTGCTGCCGCCTTGCTGCGTCATCGCAACTTCAAATGCTGCTCGCGTTCTAGTTGAAGTTTTTTCAAAAATCAGCGCAACAGATTTACCAACTAATTTGGGGTTTTCGTTGCCTGACTTAGTGGCAGTTTTTAACTTCGTGGCAAGATCAAGCAGGTAATGAAATTCTTCGGCCGTTAAATCCAGCTCTTTGGTAATTGACTTGCCCAGCAGTGAATTCATTAACGAATTGTGGCAGAGGGAAAACTAGGTGGGATTTGCTGGGTGGGTTAACCCGCATGTCCCAGGATTGGGGCATCAGCAGTGAGTTCAGTCGTATGACTGATCTTGGGTAGGTCGGTGGCTGATACTTTGGGGTAAAGCGCCTCGCGCTCTTCTTCAGTGAGCCCACCCCAGACCCCATATGGCTCTCTGGCGCGAATGGCGTAATCAGCACATTCGACCTTGACTGGGCAGCCAGCACAGATGGCTTTTGCGGCTCGATCCCGGCGCAGTCTGGCCATTCCTCGTTCATTTTGGGGATGGAAGAAAACGTCTGGATCAGCGGTTCGACATAGGCCTCGCTCCTGCCAGGTCCAGACCACATCGTCTGGCACTTGGGACAGCGGCTGCTGCGGCATTAAAACTCCTAGATCGTAACGAGGTTCAATCCAACTCAGATGCTAAACATAGTTTGGCCGAATCTGGAAATCTAGCCCCCCTCCTTAGTGGTTGATGAGAGACGCTGTGCTATGCGTGCGCCGGCTCCGGTTCTCAAAGTTTCGCTCTAGACTCACCAGAATGAGCAGTTCAATTGACCAAGCATTACAACCAATTTCTGACCTGAAACTTGACGAGGGCGATCACGAAAAGTTTGCGCACTACGTTAAAAAAGAAGACATTGTGGAAAGCGCGGTAACTGGAAAACCAGTAATTGCGCTGTGTGGCAAAGTTTGGGTGCCTAATCGAGATCCGCAAAAATTTCCAGTATGTCCACAATGCCAAGAGATCTATAACCAACTAAAACCAGAATGAAACTACTTAAAGTTTGGCTTAGCTTTATTACTGCCATTTCAGTAGTGGCAGTGATGGTGTTACCCAGTTGGGGTAATGAGCCAATCAATCCGATAACTGAAACCACCCCAACTGCTATTCCAGCGCTGCCCGTAATCACTGGCTGGCTGCCATATTGGGATGACGCGCCTGGCACTGCCACCATCATTGCTAACGGTGACATCATTGCGGAAGCTATGCCATTTTGGTGGAGCACAGTGGGCGATACCAATTCGGTTTCACTGCGCATTAAGAGCACTGGCACTTCGCTCGCTAAGCGCAGCAGATTGATTAATCAAATGCAAACTGCTGGGATCAAGGTGTTGCCAACCATCACTGATTCAACTTGTGTTGGCACTGCGCCATCAACGTTGCCAGCAATATTTGCTTCCGAGCAAAAGCGTGCTAACTACATAAATCAGATCACCGCGTTGGCAGCGCGGGAAAACTATGACGGCATTGATTTAGATCTCGAGTGCTTTATGTATGAATCACGGCTGTGGAGCAGCTATCAAGCCAACTGGGTGAAGTTCGTGGCTGAACTCGGGGTTGCGCTGCGAGCCCAAGGTGACTTGCTATCAATGACCACGCCACCTATTTATTCTGATACCACTGGTTACTGGGTTTACTCCTGGAAGCAAATTGGGCCGCATATTGATCGGCTGCGGATCATGGCCTACGACTTCTCTACTGGTAATTCAACCTGGGATCCCAACGATCGATCGCAAGGCGATGGCGCTATTGCTCCCATGGATTGGGTGAAGCGCATTGTTAATTATGCCGTTAGCGTGGTTGAGCCAAGCAAGATTTGGTTAGGCGTGCCAGCTTATGGCCGCAATTGGGTAACTGCAGTTGATGGTGCATGCCCAACTGTTGGTGAAGTGCCTAACCTAGATCGAGTGGTTTGGACTAGCAAAGAAGTGTTGCCAAAGCTCGCTGAGTTAGGGGTGACTGCGCAATCTCGCTTTCACTCAATTCATCGAGAGCGCACGTTGATTTATCAACGCACTTTTACTGGCACCAACAATGCCGGTGCGGCACGAAGTTGCACGGTAACTAGAACTGTTTGGTGGCAAGACGCTCGAAGTCACTTTGAGCGATTAAAAGTGGCCCGTGATGCCGGCATGGCTGGAATTGCAGTTTGGCGATTAAATGGCGAAGAAGATGAGATGTGGAATCGCACCCGACCTTTCGCCCAATCCATTTCAGAGCAACCATTATTAGTTGAGCTAAAACCACCTACCCCAACAAAGTTAGGTGAAGCAACCACGCTTACCGCGGCCGTTCGTGCCACCACCTCAGTTGGCGCATCGAGATCTGTTGCAAATGTGCCAATTAGATTGCAGCAGCAAAATCCAGATAACTCTTGGACTGATGTCGCATTGGCCACAACTGATGCCACTGGCAATGCACTTTTCACGATTAACGCCATCTTGAATAGATTCCGAGTGAGCACCGATCCAGTTGTCGGCACTTGGAAATCTGCCACCTCAACGGAAGTTCTGCCAGTTATTGCGCGCAGTATTGCGATAACTAAAGTTTCAACCCAGCCAACAACTAAACGGGGCTTTCAAGTTACTGGCACCGTGACGCCTGCGGCGCTGGATAACCCAATTGAGCTGCAGCAGCGAGTTAATCGCAGGTGGGTAAGTGTTGCTGCGGTTGAGTTATCCGATACTGGCACATTTGCGTTAAAGTGGAATAAGCCACCAGCTGGTACACACAACTTACGGCTAGTTAGCGCAGCATCGCCGAGCTATCCAAATCTAAAGCTGCCGCTGGGCAAAATCACGGTTAAGTAATTTCTGGAAATCGGTAGTTAAATAATCGGTTTTGTGTAAGTATCGCTAAGTGAGCAATATGAATACCGCAGTGCTGCCGGAGATCTCAATTGAGGTAAGTCAGCCGTTTGCCTGCACGGTGTGGAATGACCCGGTTAATTTGATGAGTTATGTCACCCATGTCTTCATGACCTATTTTGGTTATCCCAAAGAGCTGGCGGAAAAGTTAATGCTGCAAGTGCATCATGAGGGCAGGGCATATGTCTCACATGGGGATCGCGAAAAAATAGAGCGTGATGTGGCAGCGATGCATGAGTATGGCTTATGGGCAACTATTGAAAAGGCAAATTAGTGGCGCATGCATTTAACCGAACTGTAACTGGAAAAATTGTTGGTCGATTGGATCCCGTTGAACAGGCGCTGCTGCGATCGTTGGTGCTGCAGTTAGCTCAGTTGCTGCATGAAACAGATGACGCTGCATCTCAAGATCCACTTGCACAACTAGTGGGAATACAAGAGTTAGCCGAGCGGCCAGAAGATCCAGCGCTACTGAGATTATTTCCAGATGCATATCGAGATGATGAATCTGCTGCCAACGACTTTCGCCGCTACACCCAAGCTAGGTTGCGCGAAAACAAAACCAGTCGAGCCGATGCGGTGATTGAAATGCTGGATCGAGCAGATAACAAAATTGAGCTATCTGAAGCAGAAGCGCAAAGCATGCTGGCGGTAATGAACGATACGAGATTGGTGCTCGCCAGCCGATTGGGCTTAACCGATGAGCTGAGGTTAGATGAGCTACTGCTAGCTGAAGCCGATCAGGGTGGTGCCGCGCATTTATATGAATGGCTAACTTGGTTGCAAGAAACCTTAGTGCGCGCAATCATGCAAAAAAATTAGGGCCGCCCTTGTGGGACGGCCCTAATTTAATTAGCAATTAGTGCTTTGCTTCAACCTTGGCGAAGCTTGGATCATCTTCCATGCTCTTTAGTCGAGCAATCTTGAAGATGGTTAGACCAAATAGGCACTTAGCCAAAATGTCAGCAACGGTGTAACCAATCTGACGTGCTACGAAGCCGTCCGAACCGGTGAAGAATTCGGAACCAGTCCAATCGCCAATCATTGGGAACATGTAGGAGATTGGGTATACGCCCCAGGTAGCAATTAGCAATAGACGTAGTCGGCCAATTGTTGCCTTAACAGCAGCTGGCTGACCTTCTAGTGACTTGGTTAGCTCTACGAACAATACGTACAAGATATATACGAATGGAATTGTTGATAGGAAGCCCCAAATTGCCTTTGGTCCTAGCTCAGATGTGATTTCACCTGGGTAACCCAAGATGATCATCAAGGCTGATGCTGGAACTAGCTTGGTTAGAAGTGAGGAACGACGTGCGGCTGGTAGCGCTAACACTGCTACAACTTCAACTAGAAGTAGTGGCACAGTTAGTAGCCAGTCTACGTAACGATAGGCCTCATTGAATACTTCGTTGCCAGCTGCTGCTTCTTTGAATGAATCAAAGATGCGCCAGTAGTGATAAGCCGCAATGAATGTCACCATTGCTGACGCAATAAGTGCCAAACGATATTGTGGCAATACTCGTGGCTGCGCTACCAACATAAACACAGTTGTTGCCAACATTGATGCTAAACCAAGTGACAACGAGTTATAAATCAGATCGAACTGACCTTCAGAGATTCCGAATGTCTGTCCGCCAGTGATTTTGATTGTTGCAAAATCCACTCTGCCTCCAGCAGGTCGAGACGGGCCGGGTGCCCGTCCAGTCGCGGCTTTTGGCCGCGGCACCCGCGTAATCTCTCACAGATTCCCCAAGTTGGGCAAGTTATGAATAAGTTTCCTAGGTGAATTCTTTTCTCCCCCCATGGCTAGCCTGGGGAAAACCACCTTGCCCCCTACGCTTTAGCCGTGAGAGACGCGCCGATTGGCATCTTGGATTCCGGAGTGGGTGGCCTGACCGTGGCCAGATCCATCATTGATCAGCTGCCGCAAGAGTCCATTTATTACATCGGCGATACCGAACATGGCCCCTATGGACCGCGGCCGCTCGCCGAGGTTCGGGAATATGCGCTGGCCATCATGGACCATTTAGTCGCATCAGGAGTTAAGGCAATTGTGATTGCCTGCAACACCGCTAGCGCCGCTGTGCTGCACGACGCCAGAGAGCGATATCAAATCCCAGTAATTGAAGTGGTGCGACCTGCAGTAAGACGTGCGGTATCGGTTACTAAGAACGGCAAAGTTGGCGTGATCGGTACCGCTGCCACCATTAAGTCAGGTGCATATCCTGATGCATTTGCCGCGGCACCAAATATTGAAGTTATTACTAAGGCGTGTCCCAGGTTTGTTGAGTTTGTGGAACGTGGCGAGACAACTGGCGAAGAAGTAATTCAGATTGCACATGAATACTTAGATGAATTGGTAATGCAGGGCATAGATACGTTAGTACTGGGTTGCACCCACTATCCACTACTTACTGCTGTTATCTCATATGTAGTAGGACCCAAGATTTCACTTGTTTCCAGTGCTGAAGAAACTGCGCAAGATTTGTTTCAAGCGTTGCTTGAAAAGAATCTGCTCAGACCTACCGGATCAACTCCGCCAACCCATATTTTTGCTGCCACCAAAAATGCCACTCAGTTCCAAGAGTTAGCTAAGCGATTCTTAGGACCAGTAGTGCAGAGTGCAGAACAAGTTTCCATCTAACGAAAGAAATCATGACCAGATCAGATGGCCGCAGCGCCAATCAGTTACGACCAGTTACGTTCAATATTAATTGGACTTCGGCCCCAGAAGGCTCGTGCTTAATTGATGTTGGTAACACCCGGGTGCTTTGCACCGCTTCAGTTTCACCAGGTGTGCCAAGATTCAAGAAAGACTCGGGCGAGGGATGGATTACCGCGGAATATTCCATGCTGCCAAGAGCTACTTCAACTAGAAGTGATCGAGAGAGTGTTAAAGGAAAACTAGGTGGCCGCACCCAAGAAATCTCTCGCCTGATTGGCCGGAGCATTAGATCAATTGTTGATATGAAAGCGCTTGGCGAAAACACGATTGTGATTGACTGCGATGTGCTGCAAGCAGATGGTGGCACCAGAACTGCGGCAATCACTGGTGCTTATGTTGCCCTTGCGCTTGGCCTGGACACAGCAACGCAACGAGGATTGTTAGATCCAACTGGAAAAGTACTAGTTGATTCGGTTGCGGCAGTAAGTGTTGGCATTATCAATGATGAAGTAAGACTTGATCTGCATTATGACGATGATGTTGCCGCTGACGTAGATATGAATGTGGTAATGACTGGGAGCGGCAATTTAGTTGAAGTACAAGGAACTGCTGAAGGAAAAACTTTTCAGCGTTCAACTTTGGATCAGATGCTGGATTACGCTGCTGCGGGCTGTGTTGATTTAACTAAACTTCAATTAGCTGCGCTAAGCCGATGAAACAAATAGTTGTCGCTAGCACTAATAAGCATAAAATAAAAGAAATTGTGGCAATCATGGAGCCGCATGGATATGAAATTAAGTCTTTACTTGATTACCCAGATATTCCTGACGTGCGAGAAACTGGTGCAACGTTTGAAGAAAATGCAATTCTTAAAGCAACCACAATTGCAAATCACCTGAATCAACCAGTACTGGCCGATGACTCCGGTATTGAGGTTGATGCGTTAAACGGCATGCCAGGCGTGCTTTCTGCTCGCTGGGCTGGGAGTCAGAAAAGCGATCAAGCGAACTTGGCGTTATTACTTTCGCAGTTGGCCGATGTACCTCCCGAGCGGAGGACTGCGCGTTATGTTTGTGTTGCGGCATATGCAGAACCATCCGGTGCCATCAAAACCGCTAGAGGTGAATGGCAGGGCATAGTTGCGAGCTCCCCAGTTGGATCAAATGGATTTGGTTATGACCCTGTTTTCTTTTTAACGGATCTCAACAAGACTGTCGCTGAATTGCCTGCGGAAACAAAAGACTCATTAAGTCATCGACTTCATGCGTTCACGAGGCTAGCCACACTAATTGGCTAAATCTGACCAATTTGTGGGGGATTAAACCTGACCGCCTACGATTAGCCTCAACCCAATAGACCTAAGGAGCCAGTTCGTGGCGCAGATTCTCAGCAAGGTTTTACGCGCTGGCGAGGGCAAAAAACTCAAGCGAATTCAGGCAGTTGCCAAAGCAGTAAACGCAATTGAAGATGAGTTCGTCAAGTTATCAGATGCTGAGCTTCGCGGGCTAACCGATCAATATCGTGAGCGACTAGCCGCTGGCGAAACACTTGATGATCTGATGGTTGAAGCATTTGCTACGGTTCGAGAAGCAGCAAAACGCACCCTGGGGCAACGTCATTATGACGTGCAGTTAATGGGTGGTGCAGCACTTCACTATGGCAACATTGCTGAAATGAAAACTGGTGAAGGCAAGACGCTGGTTTCGACTCTGGCAGCATACTTAAATGCATTACCTGGCGAAGGCGTGCATGTAGTTACCACGAACGATTATCTAGCTGAGCGCGACTCGGAATGGATGGGTCGAGTTCACCGATTCTTAGGTCTTAATGTTGGCGTGATCTTGTCCAATATGAGCGCAGCACAGCGCCGTGAGATGTATGCGGCAGATATTACCTACGGCACAAATAATGAATTTGGTTTTGATTACCTGCGTGACAACATGGCCTGGCAGCCCGCAGAGTTAGTTCAGCGCGGCCATAACTTCGCCATCGTCGATGAGGTTGACTCCATCCTGATCGATGAGGCTCGAACACCGTTAATTATTTCTGGTCCAGCTGATGAAGCAAATGAGTTATATGGCCAGTTCGCTCGAATTGCCAATCAACTAAAGCGCGATGAGCACTATGAAGTTGATGAGAAGAAGCGCACCGTTGGTGTTACTGAAGCGGGTATTACTAAAGTCGAACAACTTTTAGACATTGATAACTTGTATAAGCCAGAAAATACACCACTGATTGGGTTCTTAAATAATTCATTGAAAGCAAAAGAGCTTTATCGAAAAGATCGCGATTACATTGTCCGCGATGGTGAAGTATTAATTGTTGATGAGCACACCGGTCGCGTTTTATCTGGTCGGCGATATTCGGAAGGTATGCACCAATCTATTGAAGCGCGCGAAGGTGTGGTGATTAATCAGGAGAATCAGACTCTTGCCACCATTACGCTACAAAATTACTTCCGTCTTTATAGCAAGTTGTCAGGCATGACCGGAACTGCAATGACTGAAGAAGGCGAATTTGATCGCATCTATAAATTAGGTGTAATTCAGATTCCGACAAATAAGCCAATGCGCCGAACCGACCAAGCAGATTTGGTTTATCGTACCGAAGAAGCAAAATTCAATGCAGTCGTGTCTGATATTGCGGAGCGCAACAGAACTGGCCAGCCGGTTTTGATTGGAACCACTTCAGTTGAAAAATCGGAACTACTTTCGACCATGCTGAAGCGTAAGGGCGTGCAACATGAAGTGCTCAATGCCAAACAACATGATCGAGAAGCGGCAATTGTGGCAATGGCAGGTAAAAAGTTTGCAGTGACAGTATCGACCAATATGGCTGGGCGCGGTACTGACATTATGTTGGGTGGCAATGCCGAATTTCTGGCTGATCAAGAACTTCAACGCTCGGGCCTAGATCCAGTTGAAGCAGCTGAAGCGTATGAAGCTGCCTGGCCAGCAGCGCTAGCAAAATCACAGGCAGCAGTAGCTGCTGAGCATGACGAGGTAGTAACTCTTGGTGGCCTCTATGTGCTTGGTACCGAGCGACATGAGAGCCGCCGAATTGACAATCAGCTGCGTGGTCGATCGGGCCGACAAGGCGATCCAGGTGAAAGCCGGTTCTATTTATCATTAACTGATGACTTGATGCGTCGATTTAAATCTGATTTAGTTGACTCATTCCTGCGACGATTTAACGTGCCTGATGATGTGCCAATTGAAGCCAAGATGGTTTCTAATGCAATTAAGAATGCGCAGACTCAAGTTGAGCAGCAGAACTTTGAGATTCGAAAAAATATTCTCAAGTATGACGAGGTGATGAATCAGCAGCGCAAGGTGATTTATCAAGAGCGGCAGCGGGTGCTTGCTGGCGCTGATTTGAAGAGTGAAATTCATGATTTCATGCGCGACACAATTGAGGATTACGTCACCTCCGCAACGCAAGATCCATACGAAGAGAATTGGGATCTAGAGACGCTATGGAGCGCGCTGCAACAGCTTTATCCGGTATCGGCCACCCCAGAGCAGATTCGAGTGTCATCAGGTGGCGTGCTGGATCCAGAGGTGATGACTGCCTTCCTAATTGAAGATGCTGAACTGGCATATCAAGCACGAGAAGATTCACTGGGCGACGAAGTGATGCGAGAGTTAGAGCGTCGAGTGGTGTTAAGCGTGCTTGATACGAAATGGCGCGAGCACTTATACGAAATGGATTACCTACAAAACGGAATTGGGCTGCGCGCGATGGGGCAGCGAGATCCGTTGGTTGAATATCAGCGTGAAGGCTTTGATCTTTTTGCTGCCATGATGGATGCCATCAAGGAAGAAACTGTGACTTATGTATTTGCTGCCCAAGTTCAAGTGACGCCGGCGGCAACAGACGGTGTTGCAGTTGACGCTCCAGGACTTGCTACCGCACCAACTAGGTCATCTGCTGGCGCTGATTTGGAATATCCAGATACGCCCCGAAATGCAGTTTGTCCTTGTGGCTCCGGCAAAAAGTACAAGCGCTGCCACGGCGATCCGCGTCGCTAACCAAATACGATTGCAGTTGCTCGCCATCTGCCGTGTTGCACCTCTAATCTAAGTGCAATAGCTCGTGAACGTTTGGCGCCTTGAATTACAACTGCAGCTTCGGCAACTTCATCAGTTGGCATAAATACCCGTACTGACCGAACTAATGGTCGATGTCGTGGCGTGAGTTTTGCAATTCGTTGCGCGTGTGAATTTATCACGCCATAAACTTCTGGACTGAGCAGCATTGCTAACTGCGACACTGATCGAGCGCCAGCTAATACTTCTAAAATTCCGGCAACTAATTGACCAGCCCAGATAGCTGGGTCGCGCTGTCCCACTCGAAGGTTGGGCGATAAGTGAAGCGCTGGCAAATCAACTCTTGTTTCGCAACCTGCAATTGGTGCAAATTGCAGCGCAAGCTGGGGTTGCACGTGAGTTGGCCGGACTGCCTTCTCGTGATAATCAAATGAATCTTGATCTGCTAATGGTGGTGGACTAATAACTATCGGATGAATCAAAGTAGACACAAATACTCCTTCCAGTTGGCTGAATTTTCAGCAGAAAATACCTTTTTGGTAATCACCCAAATTGATGATCATCATTCAGGAGTAATCAAAGTAGATTTGTTGCCAATTAGCAGTAAATTGTGAAAATGAGTGAAAGCAGCCCACACTTTCAACAATTAAGTGATGAATTAAATCAAGCCTGGCAGAGCGCATCCGCTGCTGAATTAGCTAATGAGGTATTTGAGTTGAGTCAAACTAATCGACTTCAGACTGGCCTCTTGAATCGACTATCGGCTAAATCTGGCCGAGTGGATTTAGCCCTGATCACCGGAGAAGTAATCGCTGGAGTTGTTTTGTTGATTGGAACTGACGCATTGTTAATAAAAACAGCTACCGCTAGATTCCTAGTTCCAATTGGCAGCATTGTAACTATTACAGAATTAGGAAAAGCAAAGAGTTTAACTCGACCAAAACAGCAAATATTGATACCACTGTTACTGCGGCAACAAAATCATAAGATTTCGGTTTATCCATTAATAGCTCAGCCAGTCATGGGAAAATTGGTGGCAGTTTGGTCAGATTCCATCGATTTGGAATTAGTAAATGAAGTAGCGAGCGTCGCTTTAGCAAATCTTGTTAAATTGGAATTGAGTTAATCATGCGTCGAAATAAATCAAAAGGAAAATTAGCCAAGTTCAGCTCACCTATGGCAATACCTGCAAAGAAATTCAATCGTGTGCCAAAAGTGCTTGGCTTAGGACTATTCGTTACTGCATTCATTGTAGGTATTGGTGCCGTTTTAGCGCCACCAGCAGCACGCGAGTATTTAGTTTTCACTAAATCATTACCCGCAGGAAGTAGACTCAGCGAATCAGACATTGCCAGCGTTTTGATACCAGTTGATAACGAGTTAATGAATTATGAACTTAACAAAACTCAACTCATTAACGCAGAGTTAGCTCACTCGGTGCAACAAGGCGAATTGGTGTCGCGATCAGATATCAAAGTAATGGAGTCATTTTTGCGAGAATTGACTTTAAGTTTTGAGCCAAATTCAATGCCACCTGCAATTGCCAAAGGTGATCAATTAGACCTTTGGGTTGTACCGCAAGATGGAGCGGGAAATGCAATTGACCCAGCTAAATTGGTAGCAGCAAATCTCATTGTTGCAGCCGCAGCAGCAGATGAGTCAGGTATTAGCACCGAATTGCCAATCACTTTCTATGTGTCACCAACTCAAGTTGCTGAACTGCTAGATGCTGTGGCTGCCGGAGAGATCTACTTGGTACGCAGATGAGTAATTTAGTAGTAGTTGCGACTGCAGATAAGCTGCTTCGAAAGGGAATTAGCACCAGATTGTTACACCCCTCAATTGGGCTAGGTGAGATTGAATACCTGGAAGATGCAGTGGAATTATCAGCCTTTCTCAATACTACTGAAGTTTGTTTGGTCCTATTGGATACAGCCTTACCTAAACTGACAAAGAGTCTAATTAAGAACGTCGGCAAAGAGTGTGCGTTGATCTTGGTTACAGATGAAGCGCCAGATCAGCGAAAGCGATTTGGTTTAAGTGCAAGAACACTGAATTTAGCTGAATTAATCAGTGCACTTCGAGCATATCGATCTGTTGATAACATGGAAACAGATGATTCAAAGGGGGAATTGATCTTGGTGGCGGCTGCTGCCTCAGCGAGCGGCGCAACCTCTGTTGCGATGAATTTTGCGCTGCAAATGTCAAAGCGACAAGATGTGATGCTGGTGGATTTTGATTTAACTCACCCCAGCTTGGCAGCACAGTTAAATCAATCAGCGCCAAGCGGTGGATTAAAAAAAGTTATGCAGTTGGTGTTGCAAGAAGAGTTATCGCCAGCAGAACTGGCTCTTAACTGCGTTGCCTTGTCTCCGTCATTTCGACTTCTGCTGGGCGGTCTTGAGCTAACCCAATTAACCGAACTGGATTATTCGCTAATTGAAGAGATCATTGACGCTGCTGTGCAATTAGATGATGTTGTCATACTGGATTTAGGTCAGATCCTAAGTTATGGATCTATTGCGCAGTTGCAGCAATTGTTGGCTGCTAGGGCTTCTAGAGTTTTGTTAGTTTGTGCAGCCGACCCTATTTCTATTCTCACTTCTTGTAATTGGTTAAGCGGCCCTGGCAATAAGTTTCAAAATAAATTGGAAGTAGTGATAAATAAACTTGATCAGAAGTCATCAGCTGCTGAATTAGCTAATTTGGTAACCGAAGCAATTAATGCTCAACCAGTTGCATATTTGCCAATATCCCAAAAATTGTTTCGAGAAGCGGTATGGTCGGGAAAAATTGTTTCCGACTTGAAACCGAAATCTGAATTTGCTCGAATCATCAATCGCTGGCTAAGCCAACCTGATTTACCGAGCCTCCCAGCTCCAATCAAGAAGAAGCGGTTAGAGCGATTGAAGCAAGTTAGTTAGCAGTGCCTTTATCCTGCTCTTTAATTTCGGCCAGTAATTCTCTAATTTCTGCCCGTAGATAATCTCTGGTTGCAACATCACCAAGTGCTGCACGAATTGCGGATATTTCTCGTGCCAGATACTCAGAGCTGGCATGGAGACGCTCGTTATGCGCACGATCTTCAGCATAAGTAACGCGATCTCGGTCGGCTTGACGATTTTGGGCAAGCAAAATTAAGGGTGCTGCGTATGAAGCCTGTAGTGAAAGCACTAAAGTGAGAAAAATAAATGGATATTCGTCGTATCTCAAATATTGCGGTGCGACAATATTCAAACTGACCCAGCCGGTAACAACTACAGTCATCCAGGCAATAAAGCGCCAGGAGCCGATAAAGCGGGCAATTCGTTCACTAACTTGGCCAATTCGCTCCGGATCTCGTGCTTGCCTAAGTGATTTAGTTACTGGTTGATCGAGTCTGCGATTAGCCATGCTGGCCCTCCGGTTGGTCTCGCCAATCACTTGGCAACATATGGTCGATTAAATCATCAGCTGTGATAGCCCCAATTAATCTGCCAGCTTCATCAGTTACTGGCAGTGCAACTAAATTGTAGGTGGCAAATCGCTTGGTTACTTGACTTAAAGTTGCAGTTGGCAGCACGGCATCAATATCAGTATCAAGCACAGATGAAACTAAGGTAAAAGGGGGTTCCCTTAGCAATCGCTGGGTGTGCACGACACCGAGGAATTTGCCAGTTGGGGTTTCAGTTGGCGCTCGGACTACAAATATTTGTGCTGCCAATGATGGTGTTACTTCTTTAACTCGAACGGCAGCTAGTGCATCAGCAACAGTGGCGTTTGCAGAGAGAATAACTGGATTGGATGTCATCATTCCGCCAGCAGTGTAATCACCGTAGGTGAGAAGCCGCTTTAGGCCAGCAGCATCAGTTGGCTCCATTAACTCTAAATAAGTTGCCGCGCTCTCTGGTGTCATTTCACTTAGCACATCTGCCGCATCAGCTGGGTCCATCTCTTCTAATACATTTGCAGCGCGATTTATTTCAAAGCGTTGCAGTAGTGCCACTCGATCATCATCTGGTAATTCTTCTAGCACTGCGGCAAGAACTTCATCTTCGAGATCTTGGGCAATTTGTAGTCTTATCTCAAATGGAAGTTTTAGTAGAAATCTTGCCGCATCTGCTTCATGCATTTCATTTACTTGGGCAAGTAATCGTTGCTCTTCCGTAACAGAGGCATGTGATGCTTCTAGAATCAATTCAGACCAATCAACCATGGTTTCGGCAGCTCGACGCATAAATCCAGCTGTGGTATCTCGGACAAACAAAGTAGTTATTGACCATTCTTTAGTTTTTGGGTCCAACTGCATAGCTAAGTCGACAATCTTTTGTTTGGCTGATTTGCCTTGCACTTGAAAATTTTGATTGCGCAGTTGACCAAGTGCTAGTAACTCATCAGCATGCAATTGAAATCTTCGTAAATTCAACGTGCCGGTGCTTACTACCTGCTCGGCTGATATATCTGTGATTCGCCCCATCGGTATAAAGATCCGTCGCTTGGGTGGAACTTCTACTACTAGGCCACGAACTCTCGGTGGTCTAAGTGCGGCGGGTCTGGAGATCACCGCATCGCGAATTCGACCTACTTGATCGCCACTGGGATCAAATATGGCAGTTCCGGCTAACCGGGCGAGAAATATGCGACGCTCCACTAGGTAAGGCTAACCCATCGAAGATAGCCCGTAAGGTCGTTCCGTGAATTCCGTGCACTATCGAACCGACCTAATTGCATTATCAATTGCGGTGCTGGCGGTATCAAGTTCTGGACCCATGATTGCTGCTTGCGCTGCACCAGCACTGGCTATTGCGTTTTGGCGCTGCTTTATTGGCGCCAGCGTCACGGCACCAGTTGCTTGGTTACAGAATCGAGAAATTTGGCGGGCATTAAAAATTCGAGATTGGCTAGGCGCTGGACTTGCTGGGTTGTTTTTAGGTCTCCATTTTGCGGCGTGGATTCCATCATTGCGATATACCTCAATTGCTGCCTCAACTGCAATTGTGGCGACTCAAGTTGTTTGGGCGGCGCTTATTGCACATGCACTTGGCACTAAAGCACCAAGGCGAGAGTGGTTTGGTATTGCAATTAGTTTAATTGGCGTAATCATGCTAACTGGAATAGATGTTAGTTTAAATCGGTCTGCGTTAATTGGTGATTTACTTGCGCTAATTGGCGCAGTTATGGCAGCGGCATATATGACCGTTGGTCAGCGAGTGCGAAAAAATATTCCAACCAGTGTTTACACCACCATTGTGTATGGCGCTGCCGCAGTTGTGTTATTGATTTTTGTGCTAGTTTCAAATTCGCCGCTCACTGGATATGCTGCCCGTGATTGGATCTTAATTTTGGCATTAACTGCCATTGCTCAATTACTTGGTCATACCTTGATGAATATGGCACTGCGTTCATTGTCAGCAACCACAATTAGCTTAGCGATCTTGCTGGAGTTGCCTGGTGCGGTATTGATCGCTTGGTTCTGGCCCGGCCAGCAACCACCATGGCAATTATTCCCAGCGATGGTGTTAATCATGATCGGATTGGTAATTGTGATTAGGTCAACTAGAGCGAGTTACGCCAAAACTGATCCAACACCGCAGTTGTAGCGGGTACGTTTTCTACATTAGGCGAGTGAGCAGCATCTGGTATCACCACGTAATGCGCACCTATGGTTTCTGCCATTTGATGTTGTTGGGCAATTGGCCAGGCATCATCGGCTTCACCATGTGTCACTAAAACTCGAAGTCCAGTTGCCGCATGTTTGGCAACGGCATGGCTTAGATCTGCTTGATCGATCAAAATTTGTGATTTACCAAGCAATGCTGCAGTTTTTGTGTTTGACCAACGGGTGCGCAAGAAATTCTCGACATTGGGGTTAGAGAGTCTGCCGTCAGCTTTCATCTCAGCGATACTGTTATCAATTCGATTTGCTTTGTTCCCTGCCCTGAGGTCAACTTGAAAATCTTTTAACCAGTCATAGCTGGTGCCAGGGATAGCCCCTGGTCCAGAGCAGAACAAGGTAAGTGAAGCCAGGTTAGCGCCCGCAATTGTTGCCGCTTGCGCCACTAAACCGCCAAAGGAATGGCCTAGCAGGTGAACGGGCTGGTTGAATGATTTCGTAATTGAAACTAAATCCAGCGCAAATTCATCCAGCGTGTAATCAGAAAGATTTTCACTACCACTAGATTCATGGCAACCACGCTGATCAACCGCAATTGCATGCCAACCCAAATTTGCAAGCTCAGGCAGCAAATGAATGAAATCTTCTTTGCTGCCGGTAAAGCCGTGCACTAACAATGCAACTCCAATTGGGTTGCCAACTGGCTCAGCAATTAGAGCTGCAAACTCACCGCGCTGAGTTTTAATGCTAGTTGAGTATTCATTGCTAGCTAATTGCATTGATTTTGGGGTGCTCATTGGTTCCGAATCTTATTAGTGCGTTGCCTTGGTCGCTCAGTTTTCTTCGCCGCTGGTATAACTGGTTTAGCTTTTGGTGCCGCTGGTTTAGCGGGGGTTAGGCGGCCTTTAGTTCCGGCAGGAATGCCAAGCCCGATGTAGACATGCTCGCTGCTGGAGTAAGTTTCAAGTGGCTCGGCAAAAGGCAGTCCAAGTTCAGTATTAATTCGCTGCCACTTGGACAGATCAGCCCAATCAACTAGCGTCACTGCGACACCTGACGCACCAGCGCGACCAGTACGACCAATTCGATGCACATAAGAATTCTCATCATCTGGACAATCGAAATTAATAACATGGCTTACGCCTTCGATATCAATTCCGCGTGCTGCGACATCAGTTGCTACTAATATGTTTGTTTTCTCGGCTTTGAATTTCTCTAAAGATTTTTCCCGGGCACCCTGCCCCATGTCGCCATGCACACTGACTGCACTAAACCCGCGCTCAACTAAGTCATCATTTAATTTCTGAGCATTGCGCTTGGTGCGACAAAAGATAATTGTTTTAGTGCAACTTTCCGCTTGGAGCACGCGTGCCACTAGTTCTGTTTTATCAAGTTGATGTGCTCGCCAAACATGCTGCTCAATGGCATCCACAATTGAGGTATCAGTGTCTGCTGGATTTACCGCTCGAATATGAACTGGCTGAGTCATATAGCGACGAGCTAGATTAATAATTTGACCTGGCATAGTGGCCGAGAAAAGCATGGTTTGCCGCTTAGTTGGCAGCTTTGAAACCAACTTTTCTACATCAGGTAAGAATCCCATGTCCAACATCTCGTCTGCTTCGTCAAGTACTAAGACTCTTATGGCTCCCAGATCCAGATGACGTTGATTTGTTAAATCTAAGATTCGACCTGGCGTTCCCACAATTACCTCTACGCCAGATTTCAAAATATCAATTTGTGGTTCATACGCTTTTCCACCGTAAAGGCAGAGAATCCGAAGGCCTAACTCAGCAGCTGCTGTTTCTAAATCCTCGGCGACTTGAATTGCTAGTTCTCTAGTTGGTGCCAGCACTAATGCCTGTGGTTTTCCCGCTGCCGCACCCAACTGCGAAAACTGTTCATCATCAGGTGCGATCATGGATTGCAGCAGCGGGATACCAAAACCTAACGTTTTACCAGTACCTGTTTTGGCCTGGCCAATAATGTCTTTACCAGCAAGCCCTAGTGGCAGGGTTAACTCTTGAATCTGAAATGCATCAGTAATCCCAGTTTTTGCCAGTGCATTGCAAATTTCCGGCTTAACGCCAAGTTCTGAAAAGTTCATTAATTAAAACCAACGCGAGTGGCTGCAGCAGCGCCGAACTCAACGTAGGCAAGTTTGGCAACTGGCACCATGACCCGTCGACCTTTGGCATCAGTTAAATCAAGCACACCTTCTTTAGCAATGCTATCCGCTACAAGCTTGGACACTTTTGCCGCGTCATCTTCCATGTCCAAGACCAGTTCACGCACAGCCTGCTGAATTCCAATTCGAATCTCCATTTGTTCCTCTTTCAATCTACGTTTGGATTAGTTAGCGGGAATGACGAAATACCACGCCATGCTAATGCTGCTAGCAATCGAGTTGCTAATTCTTTATTTGTACCGCCTTGTTCGATCCATCGCTGCGCTGCATTTTGAGCTAGTCCAGTTAATGCTGCTCCTAAAATCAATGCTTGCTCACTTGGAATTTGAGTATTCTGTGCAATTACGCTGCCAACTAATTCCGAACAATCATGCTCTGCTTTAGTAACTCTAAACCTCACTGCTGGTTCATTAATAAGATCGCCAGAGTAAACCAATTTAATGCCGCTGGCTGGCTCTTCGATCAAATCAAAATAGACCGAAATTGTTGCGCGTAGGCGCTGCTTGTTATCGGTAGTGGAATTGAGGGCAGTTTTAACTCGCTCTAACAACGTATCGCACCCTTGATCTAGCAGCGCTAGGTAAAGCTCCAACTTGCTCTCAAAATGCTGGTACAGCACAGGCTTTGAGACGCCGGCTCGATCAGCGATTTCTTCCATGGATGCAGCGTGATAACCGTGCACAACAAATGCATCCCGAGCTGCAGTTAACAGTGCAGCCCTTCGCTCCTCGCGCGGCAGACGGACAGGTGGCTCGGAATAGTTTGCGGTCACAGGGTAAGGGTACGGGTAAGCGAATTTTTGCGCTGAATTGGCTTAAATTAGAGGGATTTGATCCGAGTGAGGTAGTTGAAACTTAGCCAGCCTGGGATTACTGGCAGCCAGAATGTGGCAAGTCGGTAAAGCAACGTGACGCTGATTGCAGTTCCAGCAGACAGGCCCCCGGCCGTAAGTGCGGCAACTAAAACTGCTTCAACTGCACCTAGCCCACCGGGTGTAGGTGCCAGCGAACCTAAAGTTGCGCCAGCCAAATAAATAAAGGCCACCGTAACAAATTCGGTAGATTCACCAAACGCTCTAATGGAAGCAACTAAACAGAAAATGTAAGCCAGATTCATCGCAACTCCGCTGACACTTGCGATTAGTAACCGTCTTGGTTCGCTCACTACTTTAACAAATGCAGGCACCATTTGTTTTCTTAAGTTTGCCGTAACGTTTAAAAACCAATTTCGTCCAAAGGGAATTGTGAACAATAAAATCAAAAGCGCTACGGTCAATGTGATGGTGAGAATTACCCAGCGAGGCGGATCAAAACTTAGATCAGTTGATGTGCCAGCAATTACACTAACGACAATTAACATAATCAAATGAGTGCCTAGCATGGTCACTTGACTCATCGCAACAGTTGCACCAGCAGCACCAGAGGTAAGTCCATTACGTTGCAAAAAACGAACATTTAGAGAAACGGCACCAACAGATGAAGGCGTTATCAAGGTGATGAAACTGCCCGCTAAATGCGCCAGCATGGTTCTGATCCAGCTAATTCGATTGGGAGAAAAAGCGATCAAGGCAAAAGTTGCGCACACGTAAGTGAGTGCCGAAAATCCCACTGCAATTAGCACCCAGCCACTATCTGCTGAAGTAAAAAGATTAATCAAATTAACCTCTGCAAGTTGATTCAATATCGCATAGCCGGCGGCAACCGAGATGGTTAACAACAAAATAGTGCGTGGCTTAAGTCGCTCGATGTTTAATTGTTCTTGTTCTGGGTCAAAACCAAGATCTGCTAAAGCAGTTCTTAATTCACTCAAACTAGATTTGTTTGCTTTTAAGTTTGCTCTTGAGGTTGTGCTCATCGCAATTGGTTGTAGTAGTCTGGCAGCATAGAAAACTTTACTACTCGACAATGATTGAGTCGCTAAAGCTACTGCGCGCTTTGCACCAACTAGTTGCGTAGTGGCTAATAGCATCTCAGCAACGTCCAGCGCCATAAGCAATTTAGATGCAGCAATGACCGCCGAATCTAAATTAACTACCATGACCTTATTTCCTTTTAGGCCAATGGAATTTAAGGTGGCGTGGCGATGCGCGATATCTGCTTGATGCAGTCGGTTTAACTCCTGCCAAACTTGAGTGATCACCTGGTCCAAATTGGAGCTGTTTGAAGTTATCTCAGAAAGTTGAACGTCTTCTCTAACCAACACAATTGCGTCTGCAGAAATTTCTTTTACTGCGTACAAGTCGGCAGTTGCAACACCGGCATTTTTCGCGGCAAGATTTGCCAACATCAAACGTTCAGCTTTTGATCGCATCGCCAAGCCAGCGCCTGATTCAATACCGCGCAACCGCAGCGTTCGCCAAAAACTCGATAGAAAACCAGCACGATCAGCATCTCGATCCAAGATTTCAAGTATTACTTTTTGACCTGAACTTAAGGTGGCACGATACAAAGTTGGGGTGACTTCAATCAAGTCGCTTTCAGTTAAACCAAACTCAGAGATCTCGTTAACAATGGCAGATAGGCTTGGTCTAGTTGATGGTGTACCAAGCAAGGTCCGAACTAACAAGCCTGCAGTGATGCCACCAATGGCACTTAAAACCTGAGCAATTAAGGTTGCTGATCCAGCTAACACAACCGACCACGCTAATATTGCTGATATTCCAATAATTAAAATCGACCAGACTCTTCGCTCAGTTAGTCGCATCACGACTGCCATGGCTAAGGTTGCAGCTAGCAAAGTGTTAATGGGTGGTGCTGATGCAACTTGTGCGCCACCAACAAATATTGCATAGATCTCGGTGCTGTCAGTTTGAGCAATAAAGTTATTGCTCACAATTGCAGCAATGATTGCAACCAGTGCTGCTAGATGCGCTTCAAGTAGAAGTCTAATTTTTCGCTCTGCCAAACCTATAATTACAAAAGCAGCTGGTAGCAAAACCGCCAGGGTGCCACTGATTGCGGTCAGGATCGCGACAACGAACGTTGGTAGCAATCTGGTGGCCTGCACAAAGTCTGACTCCAAGCCGGAGGTGGTTTGGGCAGCTAAATTTCCGGCAGCAAAAATTGCCACACCAATGCCGATGGCAAGCAGTAGTCGGGCCAGATCAATAGGCCGGCGAACTCGAGTCGAAGGGCTGCTCACGCGTACATCGTGCCATGTCCGGTAAGGAAATCCCGCAGATGTCACCGGGAATGGCCACAATGAGCCAATGGCACTTAAGTTAACTTGGCCCAACCCCGCAGTTGAAATTCAACTGACGGCTACACAGCGGGATAGTTTTACCCAATTAACCGGGCACCACTTAGTAATGGGTGCAGCTGGCAGCGGACGAAGCACGACTGTTCATCACGCTGTGCTGACCGCTGTGCGGGAGTTTGGGGTCGAACAGGTTTGGGTAATTGCAGCGAGTAGAAGTTCAGCAAGCGAATTGCGAGCCAAGTTAATCAACTTAAATCCAGCTTTAACACCAAAAGTTTTTACGATATCTGCAATTGCTTATGCAATGCTACGAACTGACTTGTTGATTAAAACCTCAGGTGAAATAAATTTAACGATGTTAACCGGGCCAGCACAAGAGGCTCGGATTAGAGAGTTAATTGCGAGTAAGCCACTTAATTGGCCGCAGCGCTGGCAGCATGCAATTAACACCAGAGTTTTTGCAAGCGATCTTCGTAGATATCTAGATGTTGCTCGCAGTGGTAACAAGTTACATCCAGATCCAGAAATCTACAATGTTATTGCACAATTCGCCACATCATTAATTCAAGAGGCTCAACAAAAAAGCGAGACTAATTACATTGAAGCAAATCTTGCTTCAGCAAAGTTAATTGAATCGCAGAGTATGGAAAGTCGCGCCATGTTTTCGCCAAGTGCAATCCTTGTCGATGATCTGCATGACTTTGATCCATCCCAATTACGATTACTAGTAACTCTAATTAAGCAGACTAAATACTCGTTAGTGGCTACAAATTCTGATGCTTCGGTACTGGGTTTTCGCGGTGTTGGAATTGAAACAACTAAATCTTATCGAGATGCAGTAACGCCACGAGTTCATTTATTAGAGAAAATCTTTAGATATGGTGAAAATATAGGTAAGTTAGCTCAAGAATTTTTGCCAACCACCGCTGCACCAGATCTAAATGCAGCAGAAGCTGCGGCGCTTCGACAACATAAGTACGCAAATTCTTACCCTGGCGAAGTGATTTTTGAAGTTGCTGCAAGTAGTGCAATTCGAGACGCCTTGATAGTAGACCGAATCATGAAAGCAAAAGTAAACGAGAATCTTAAATTCAGTGATATCGCGGTAATTGGTAGATCATTTAGTTCGCTGGGAGAGTTGCGTCGTGCACTTGCAGAAGCAGCAATACCGGTTGAATTCACGCCAGACAATGTTGCACTGGCAAAAGACCCAGCAGTGGCGCAGTTATTGACTGCGCTAGAGCTTGTTATTAAACCACTGGCTCAAGCCGATTCAGATCAATTAATTCGCTTTACGCAAACTGAGATTGCTTGGATGAGTGCAGCACAACTTCGCCATACCGCTCAGAAGTTACGTAGTTTCGGCATCTATGGCAGCACAGTGGAAGTAATTTCTGCAGTACTCAAGGAGCCAGAGCTGTTATCCCAATTGCCTTTTGACCCAGTCCTGCAACCAATTAGAAGATCAGCAGCAATTTTGCATTCACTCGCAGCAACAGCAACCACAGCCTCAACATTGGCTGAATCTCTCTGGTGGCTATGGCAAGCAAAAGTGAAACCGGAAATTGCATCTCAGATTGGCTATGACTTTGATGAAAGTTGGCAGAACTGGCCAACTCGATTAGCAGCACAAGCCAAATTGCCAACAGCGGCTGGCAGGCGTGCGGATAGAGACTTGGATGCGGTACTGGCGCTATTTGATGCTGCCGATCGAGCCGATCGGACTAGTAAATCCTCAGCGGATCTGTCGGATTTTGTTTATGAACTAATGCAGCAGGATGCAGCAAGTGAAGTGCTGATTCAACGCGCTGTAACTGGTGTAGCTGTGCTTACCGCACATCGTGCTCGAGGGCGAGAATGGAAATTAGTTATTCTGATTGATTTGCAGGAGGGAGTTTGGCCAGCAGGTAATGTTCGGGAGTCAATAATTGCGCCGCGAGATAGCCATGAACAACGGGCTCGACTCGCAGAAGAGCGTCGGTTAGCTGCTGCAGCCGTTACTACAACACGTGAGAAATTAGTGATCTCAATTGTTGATTCAAAGATGGATCAAGGCACTGCACCATCTGCATTGTTATTGAATTATGAATTACCGCCAGTTATTTCAACAGCGCCACCAACGTTGCTAACTGCCCGTGGCCTTATTGCACAGCTAAGAGCAACTGCAATTGATTCAACCGTATCTGAGAACTTACGGCATGCGGCGATAAATCGGCTGGGATATTTGGCAAAGCAGTCAGATATACGTTTTAAACCAGCACAGCCATCACAGTGGTGGTTTATTGCTGATTTAACTCAGTCTGATCAGCCCCTGCTTAGTACTCCAACTGATCTAAGAGTTAGCGGATCAATGCTTGAAAGCATTACCCGCTGTCCAACTCAATGGTTCTTTGAACGTAAATTGGGGATCAAAGATCAGCTAGTTGCAAACACCGTAATTGGCATTGCAATTCATGCTGTCGCTCAAAAGATTGTAGCTGAAAAATTAACTGCAGATCAGGCAATGGCGGAGCTAACTAAGCTTTGGCCAACTGAAGTATTTGATGCACCATGGCAGGCTAAGGTGCAGTTGGCTGAAGCGCTTAACATGGTTAAAGCATTACATGTTTGGGTCAGTGAAAATGCTAATGAAACCCTAGGTGCTGAAGTTTCCTTTGAGGTATTACACGCTGGTTTGGAGGTTACGCTAGTTGGCAAAATTGATCTGTTGCAGAAAAACGAAAAAGACGAATTAGAAGTTATTGATTTCAAGACTGGCGCCGCAAAACCATCAAAAGCTGACCTGATGGAACATTCTCAGTTAGGAGTGTACCAATTAGCCGTTGGCATTAGTCAAGAAATGAATCAAGCACAACTTCCAGTCAGCGCGAAACTAATTCAGATTCGAGCCCGCAATGCCAAAGATCAAGTTGTAGAACAGATGGCACCAGATTTAGGTGATGCCAAATGGTTAGTGGATGAAATTGAGACTGCTAAAAGTCGAATCATTACTGAAGATTTACCTGCTCGACCAGGGCCGCATTGTCGAAACTGCAAAGTTCGCAACATTTGCCCAGCCGTGCCTGAAGGGGACCAGGTGAACGCATGAGCGATCTGGTCAGCTTCGATAAGTTAAGCGAAGAGCAACTCAGGGCGGCGAAATATGAGGCATCGCCATTAGCAATTATTGCTGGTGCCGGCACTGGAAAAACTACCGTGATGAGTGCTCGGGTAGTTCATTTAGTTAACTCTGGCCAAGTTCAACCAGAACAGATTCTTGGCCTTACTTTTACCAATAAAGCTGCTAGTCAATTGCGCACTCGAATTGCTAAGCAACTTGGTAAAGAATTTCAAGATCAGTTGCCAACAATTTCCACGTACCATTCATTTGCCCGGCAGCTACTAATTGACCATGGCGCAATATTGGGAATTGAGCCCGATCACAAAACATTGACCGATTCAGCTCGTGCACAATTAGCACTCAAAGTTTTATCCAAAACGCAGTTAGAGATAACCCAACTTGATTATTCCACTGGCCGTCTTATAGAAATGCTGTTGAATTTAGACGATCTATTGGCGGAACACTTATTGGACTTTAATAAGTTGGCGCAATTTGATCAAGAATGGATTGAACAACTACAACCAATTGCGACTAACGAAGATGTGAGAACTGCAATTTCAGTTGCTGGCCAACGAATTGAGCTTATTGAATTAGTTAACGAGTTCCGAACTCTAAAGCACCAATTGGGATTTATTGACTTTGCTGATCAAATGCGACTTTCGGTTGAGTTACTTTCCATGGATTCTGAGTTATCAGCCAAACTTAAGCAGCAATATCAATGTGTGCTGTTAGATGAATATCAAGATACTTCTGTTGCGCAACAGCAAATGTTGCTACTGGCATTTGGTGACGGGCATAGCGTGACTGCAGTTGGTGATCCATTGCAATCAATATATGCCTGGCGCGGGGCATCAGCAGATACGACTAGAAGTTTCCCGCAATTGTTTAGAACTAGGTCGGATTTGCCGGCGCAAGTGCTTTCGTTGAGCGAAAATTACCGATCTGCAGCTTCAGTACTAACTAGCGCGAATGAGGTTATAGCTTCACTGCGAACAGCTAATCCCGGGTCAAAACCGTTAGTTCAAGGGAATACTGTGCTTGGCATGGGCACAGTTCGAGTTGGCTGTTATGAACGCGTCAGCGATGAGATCTCTGCAATTGTTGCTGAAATATCAACTTTTATCGATAACGGGGTGAAGGTAGATGAAATTGCAGTATTGGGCAGAACTGCAGCCTCGCTGCTAAAAATTCATCAAAGTTTGATTACCGCAGGTATTCCGGCTGCATTAGTTGGGGTAGAGACCATCTCACGCACTCCTGAAGTGGTTGAAATTCTCTCGCTGGTAGAAGCTGCTGCAGATCCGCTAGCCAGCGCGGCAGTAGCGAGATTATTGATTTCGCCTCGATTGAATATTGGAGATCGAGATCTGGCTGAATTGGCAAAAAGAGCCGCCGAATTAGCGGCAGATGTTAACCCTGATGCTAATTTGCCAACAGAATTCGCAGTGCTGGATTTGTTAAAGCAAGCATCGTTATCTGATGCGCTATTGGATTTGGGTAACAGCAAAATTTCTGCTGCTGGGAAAGTACGGATGCGGCAATTAGCTGAAGATATCGAGAGTGTTCGCACTGCCGGCAACGCCTTGGATTCGATCTGGCGCGC
This sequence comes from Candidatus Nanopelagicales bacterium, assembly GCA_044343935.1. Lineage (GTDB taxonomy): Bacteria > Actinomycetota > Actinomycetes > S36-B12 > UBA5976 > AcAMD-5. The sequence goes on from JBIJDU010000001.1 coordinate 135,271, forward strand.
TATTCAAGTGCTTAACATGGATATTGAGTTGTATGCCAATCCCACTAGTCGCATTACGCAACGCGCAAATGTGGTTGCTGGATTTGTTGATTTAGTAAGAGGTTGGACGGAGTCATCGGATGATCAAAGTGTTGCGGCAT
>JBIJDU010000023.1:0-21020 GCA_044343935.1 Candidatus Nanopelagicales bacterium
GCGCAGCGCTTGGCTCACTTTCCGGATCCAAACCAGTAACGGCAATTTGTCCTAATTGGTAAGCATCACCGAGATAACCAAATGCTTCATGGCTTACTACCAAGGTATTGCTGCGACACTGGGCCAAGCTTGATTGGTATTGCAAATCAAGTTCAATTAATGCTGCCTCGAGGTCAACATAGTTTGCGACAGCTGTTTGCGCACATTGGGCACTTAAATCTGATACTTGATCGCGAATTGCCGCTGCTGCGAGCACCATTCGATTTGGGTCTAACCAGAAATGTGGATCAAGAACATCGTCAGATTCTTTAGTTTCACTATTTTCGGTATGACCCTGCTCTGATTCGTGAGCATGATCTGATTCAGAAGAATGATCGTGAGCATGATCTGATTCAGAAGAATGATCGTGAGCATGATCTGATTCAGACGCATGATCGTGATCATGGTCATGTCCAAAAATTGGATTAATGATCGTCATTAGGTCCAGAACTGGCGCAGCAGTAGTAGCTACCGCGTCATCGAATGCTGCCTGAAATCCTGTTGCAGTGATAACCAGATCAGCATCTATCACCGATGCCGTTTGACTTGGCGTGAGTTCTAAGTCGTGCACGTCGCCGCCTACCGGCGTTAGATCATTAACCGTGGCACATCCTGAAGTTAGTTCTGAGCTAAGCCAAGCAATTGGGAATGCACCAGTAGTTATGGTTGGTAGGTCAGCATTGCTGGAGTCAGTGGGTGAGGAGCATGCGCCGAGCAGGAGCAGCGACACAAGTAATAATTTCTTCATGAGAATCATTCTCACCTAAATGAGAATGATTGTCAATTTGATTAGAGTTTGCGTATCACCGCAACGACGATGCCCATAATGCGGGCGAAGTTACCGTTTATTGGGGAATAAGCCGGATTTTGAGGCAACAGCCAGACCCCTTCGCTATCGCGCTTAAAGGTTTTAACGGTTGCTTCATCGTCCAACAAGGCCGCCACAATGTCGCCATTATTGGCGGTGTTCTGGCTTCGAATCACAACCCAGTCACCATCGCAGATAGCAGCATCAATCATGGAATCACCTTTAACCCGAAGCATGAAGTTCTCACCAGAACCAACTAATTCAGCTGGCAGTGGTAGCACCATTTCAACAGATTCTTCAGCCAGGATGGGCCCACCAGCAGCGATCTGGCCCAGCATCGGAACGTAAACTGGTTTCGCGCTCTCAGCTGGTTCGACACCGGTGTGCAATATCTCCATTGCCCGCGGGCTATTTGGATCACGGCGGATGTAACCCTTGCGTTCCAGCACCTGAAGTTGATGGGTAACTGAGGCAGGAGACCGCAACCCAACTGCCTCTGCGATTTCGCGCACTGTAGGTGGGAAACCACGTTCTGCGGTGGTTTCGGCAATCATCTGCAAAATCAACTGCTGCCGATTGGTTAGGTCACCTGACCCCTGGTCTGGAAACTCCAAGAGTTCGGCATCGTGCTCGGTCATAGTGGCCCTTTCTCCGACAACTGGGCTAACCATACCCAATCCGAACAAATGTTTCAAACACATGTTCGGATTTTCTTGATTTTGTCAGACCCCTATGCAATACTTCGTACAGATGTTCGAATTCTTCCCTGGAGGCTGTAATGACTACCTATTCGAATCCCGCACCACTGCAGTTGACACTGCGTGGTCGTCGACTATTGATTAGTTTGGCCTTGGGCCTAATCCTGGCGGTGGCGATGCCAGCACTTACTGACCTGGCTGGTGCCAACAATCAAGCGGGCACCAAGGAACAGATCGCAACTTGGGTCACCATCAAGCCAGGCGACACGCTTTGGGCAATTGCTGGCGAAATCTCGCCGGAGCGAGATCCGCGAGAAGTGGTCTGGGAGATCAAGCAGTTAAATGATCTAAGTGCAGGCTTAATCGCTGGACAGCAGATCCGAATCCCGATTTACTAATTTAAACCAGAGGCAAACCACCAGAGTTTCATTGGTTACCCGCCACCCCTCGTAGCCGGCAGCTTGCATCTCTGGTTCAGCGGTAGCTGACCAATATGCGCGCTGCTGTTGCTGCCAAGCAACTAAGTTCGAGTGACCTTCGCCCTCTGCCAAGACAAAATCAAGATCGACTTGGCTGAATTTTCGGATGTCGCTGCGAGTGATCTCAATTTGGCCAATTGGGGTTAGCTTGCTGTCCACCAACCAGAGGCGCTCACCCTCAGCCTCAATGGGTTCACCTTCTTCTAGGTAAACCTCCCACAGTCCCGCGGTTGCTCGCTTGGCACCAGTTAGCACCAATTGATTGAGAGTGTTGCGCATAGCACCGGGGTTGCCCAACTCCATGGTTCGCTCACCGTTAATCGTGGGAAATGGCATGGGTGCATTGTGCCGAAAATGTCATCAACACGCCGACTGGCAACGGTTGCATTCTCGGGTTAAGAGTTCTATGTTTCACCCCTACATCTAGTAGGTACTAGATGAATTTGTTCCACAAATTGGGGTTAGTTATCCACAGGTGTGGGTGAATCCCTCATGGCGATGGGGCAAATTGGGTCAGTTTTTAAAGGAGCGGGAAGATGCATTGTCCATTTTGCCGTTCCGAAGACACCAAGGTAATTGATAGTCGGACCAATGACGACGGTACTCAAGTTAGACGCCGTCGGCAGTGTGTCGATTGCTCGCGTCGTTTCACCACAACCGAGAACGCAATGCTGTTAGTTATTAAACGCAATGGAGTGGTGGAGAGTTTTGATCGCAGCAAAATTATTAATGGGGTCCGAAAAGCTTGCCAAGGTAGACCGGTGACTGAAGCTGATCTTGCAGTGCTAGCACAGCGAGTAGAAGAAACACTTCGGTTGGAAGGTTTAGCTGAAATAGATGCGCACGATGTCGGGCTGGCAGTGTTAACTCCGCTGCGAGAGTTGGATGAAGTGGCGTATTTGCGTTACGCAAGCGTGTATCGATCGTTTGATTCGCTCGAAGATTTCGAAGCGGAGATTTCATTGTTACGCGCCGGCTTAGTCGGAGACAGCGCTGCCGCTTACGCAGCTGAGGATTTCATCAGCGTGGGCGACAGGGATGGCTCCGCGTCTTAATAAAACGAACACCAACGACGCGAACCAAAAGTGGATCGCCCCACGAAGAAAGAGAATCTCATGACCGAAACAGCAAAAGATAAGAAAACCGCTGGCAAAAATGCACTTAAGTTGCAGCGGGTATACAGCAAGCCAGGAGTTCATCCATATGATGAAGTTAACTGGGAGCGTCGCGACGTAGTGCAGACTAACTGGAAGACCGGTGATGTTGTATTTGAACAACACGGAGTGGAATTCCCTGACTTCTGGTCAGTAAATGCATCAACTATTGTTACCACTAAATATTTCCGTGGTGCTGTCGGGCATGACAATCGCGAGTGGAGCTTAAAGCAGATTATCGATCGAGTAGTTCTTACCTACACAGCAGCTGGTAGGGCTAATGGATATTTCTCAACTGAAGAAGACGCTAAGATCTTTGAAGAAGAACTGACCTACATGTTGCTGCATCAAGTTTTCTCCTTTAATTCACCAGTTTGGTTCAATGTTGGTACAACCGCGCCACAACAGGTAAGCGCATGCTTCATCTTGTCAGTTGACGATTCAATGGATTCAATTTTGAATTGGTACAAAGAAGAAGGTGTAATCTTCAAAGGCGGCTCGGGCGCAGGTGTGAACTTGTCTCGAATCCGCGGTGCAAATGAATTGCTCTCCAGCGGCGGATCCGCATCTGGTCCAGTTTCATTCATGCGTGGTGCTGACGCCTCAGCTGGCACTATCAAGTCAGGTGGCGCAACTCGTCGAGCAGCAAAGATGGTTGTGCTTGATGTTAACCACCCTGACATTGAAGAGTTTATTGAAACTAAGGCTCGCGAAGAAGACAAAATTAGAGCCCTTCGTGATGCTGGCTTCGATATGGACCTTGGCGGTAAAGACATCATCTCGGTTCAGTATCAGAATGCAAACAACTCAGTTCGAGTTTCAGATGAGTTCATGCAAGCAGTTGAGAATGGCACTGAGTTTGCACTTCGTGCTCGTAAAGATGGTCGAGTAATCAAGACTCTAGATGCTCGAGAACTGTTCCGTTCGATGGCACAAGCTGCTTGGGCTTGCGCTGATCCTGGCATTCAGTATGACGACACAATTAATGATTGGCATACCTCACCAGAATCAGGTCGAATCAATGCATCTAATCCATGCAGTGAATACATGCACCTAGATAACTCATCTTGTAACTTGGCGAGCTTGAACTTGATGAAGTTCCTAAAAGATGACAACACCTTTGATGCGGTTACTTTCAAGAAGGCAGTTGAGTTCATCATTACCGCAATGGAGATCTCAATTTCATTTGCAGACTTCCCAACAGAGGCAATTGGCGATACCACTCGAAAGTTCCGTCAACTAGGTATTGGTTATGCCAACCTAGGTGCGTTACTAATGGCGCTGGGCTTGCCTTATGACTCTGATCAAGGCCGTGCCTTAGCTGCCAGCATTACCTCATTGATGACTGGAACTTCTTACAAGCGCTCTGCTGAAATCGCTGGCGTGGTTGGCACCTATGAAGGTTATGCACGCAATGCCGAAGCACACAAGCGAGTAATTCGCAAACACGCTGCTGCTAACGATCAAGTGCGCAATCGCACTGAACTGGATCGCCCAGTTCACCAGTTGGCAACTGAGGTGTGGAGTGAGTGCATCGAGTTGGGTGAAAAGTTCGGTTACCGCAATGCTCAAGCTTCAGTGCTTGCCCCAACTGGCACAATCGGTTTGATGATGGATTGCGACACCACTGGCATTGAGCCTGACTTCTCATTAGTTAAGTTCAAGAAACTTGTAGGTGGCGGGTCGATGCAGATTGTTAACTTAACTGTGCCACGCGCGCTAGAGCGACTTGGCTACACGGATGAAACCGTTGAAGCAATTGTGGAATACATTGCTGAAAATGGTCACGTAATTGATGCGCCAGGTCTAAAGCCAGAACACTACGCGGTGTTTGACTGCGCGATGGGTGCTCGCTCGATTGACCCAATGGGTCACGTTCGAATGATGGCAGCTGCCCAACCATTCCTATCAGGTGCGATCTCAAAGACAGTTAACATGCCAGAGAATGCCACCGTCGAAGAAGTTGAAGAGGTTTACTTTGAAGGCTGGAAGATGGGACTAAAGGCACTTGCCATCTATCGTGACAACTGCAAAGTTGGTCAGCCATTAAACAATGCCAAGAGTGACAAGACTGAAGAGAGCGCACCTGCAGCAGTTGCAGTTGGTCAGCCAACTCGTCGTCGATTAAGCAAGTCACGCTCTGGTAAGACCATTTCATTTACAGTTGCTGGCGCCGAAGGATACTTAACAACTGGTGCTTACGACGATGGTGCATTAGGTGAGATATTCCTAAAGATGAGCAAGCAAGGATCAACTCTTGCTGGCGTGATGGATGCATTCTCAATTGCAATCTCAATTGGCTTGCAGTATGGCGTACCGCTCGAAACCTTCGTGCAGAAGTTCGTCAATATGCGCTTTGAGCCAACTGGTATGACTGATGACAAAGATATTCGCATGGCGCAGTCCATCACCGACTTTGTCTTCCGTCGCTTAGCGTTGGACTATCTGCCATATGAAAAGCGCGCTGCGTTGGGCATCTTCACTGCTGATGAACGTGCTGCTGAAGTTGCAAATGGTTATGAAATTGCACCCGTTGCAGCGAACCCAGTTATTGCCGCAGCGATTGAAGCTGAAGTTACAACTAAACCAGTTGCGGCAGCAGCGTCAACAGTTGAAGCACATTCCAGCACTGAGGTGCTTGAAGCATTGCTTGGCACTAAAGCTGATGCGCCGCTATGCATGACCTGCGGTATCAAGATGCGCGCTGCTGGCTCCTGCTACGTATGTGAAGGCTGCGGCAATACCTCTGGTTGCAGTTAAGCCAATTATTAAAACTGCCCCCGGGAATTTCCTCGGGGGCAGTTTTGTTTGCTGAGAACTAACCAAGACCTGATCGTAAATAACTGAGCAAAGAGAGCATGCCAGCCAATTCACCCACTAGCGTTGCGTTCTTATGACAAAACTAAAGATTCCAACGCCGCTAAGTCATTTACCGCTAACAGACCCCGGCACACCAGTGCTAACCAGCGCACCAAAACTGATGTGGTGGCTCGCGATGGGAATGAAGCGGTTGCTATTTACTGGCACTTTTTTTGGCATTGTCGGTATTGGTTCCATGGCAGCCATGCCAGGATTTATCGGTCAAGCGGTGCAAGCAGTTTCAGATAACGAGCAACATCGAGTTAATTTATGGGCTGGCTTAATTTTGTTACTTGGTGCCTTTACGGCATGGACCACCATTATGCGACATCGACGCGCTCTTGCGATGTGGATTACCTGCGCATCTAGGTTGCAGCAGTTAGTTGCATTGCAAGCAAAGAATTTAGGTGCTGATCTGCCTAGATATGTTTCAACTGGTGAAGTGGTCTCCGTCAACTCCAACGATGTGGAACGCGTTGCACGTGGCTTTGATTTAATCCCACGATTTGTTGGCGCCGTAATTAGTTTTGTTGTGGTTTCAATCATCTTGGTTCGCGGCGCCCCAACACTGGGACTCTTAGTAGTTATTGGTGTGCCAATCTTGGTGATCGGTATTGCATTTTTAATTAAGCCGCTGGAAAAGCGCGAATCAGTGCAGCGAGCCAAGCTTTCTCGTGCCAGTGATTTGGCCAGCGACACCGTGGCTGGGTTGCGCGTACTGCGCGGCATAGGTGGCGAAGACGTGTTCGTGAATCGGTTTCGCGCAGCTTCGCAAGAAGTTCGATTTGCAGCAGTGCGGACTGCTCGCATGCGTGCCATCTTGCATGGGCTAGAAGTGCTGCTGCCAGGACTGCTCTTGGTTGGTGTGGTTTGGGGTGGTGGATTGTTAGTTGCTGCCGGTGAATTGAAAATTGGGGCATTGGTGGCATTTGCTGGCTATTCAGTTTGGATGGTGCTACCAATTCAAACTATGGTTGAGTTTGCGCAGCGCTGGGCATCCGCATCAGTATCTGGTAAGCGAATTCTAAAATTACTCTCAGTAGTACCAGTTAATCAATGGGGCGGGCAGCAGTTAACTCAGGTGAGCTCCATTAAAGATCTGCGCTCTGGGCTAACAATTAATAATGGTGATCATTTAGTGGTAGTAACTGACCTTAGCAGCAATACTGATGCCTTAGTTGATCGAATTGGTGGTTATCAAGAGTTGGAACAACTCGAACTCAATGACGTTCCGGCAAATACCTTCACGAAAGCATCGGTCAGAAATTTGATTTTAGTTCAGGAGAAAGATCCAGCAATTCTTTCCGGCACCATTGCTACTCATTTTGCGGTTATCAATTCAGGTCGAATTTCAGCTGCCCAAGCGCTGACCGCTGCTTCAGCTGATGACATTTTGGATTCACTTGATGGCAGGGGAATGAGTGCTGAGATTGTGGAGCGAGGCAGGACGCTTTCTGGCGGCCAGCGCCAGCGATTAGCGCTAGCACGTAGCTTGTATGTTGATCCAGCGGTTTTGATTTTAGATGAGCCAACTAGTGCAGTTGATGCACATTCTGAAGCAAGAATTGCAGATCGAATCAAGTCACTGCGAAACGGTAAAACAACCGTGATTTTTTCGAGTAGCCCGCTGCTATTAGATACCGCAACTAAAGTGGCATTAGTTGTTAATGATGAAGTTATTGCAGTTGGCACTCACCAAGAGTTGCTTGCGGGTAATTCCCAATATCGAGCTATGGTGGTGCGAGGCGAATGAAAGATTTTGATGCCAGCAAATTAGGTATTGCTACCTTTGATTCGCCGCCCAATGACACAACTCGAGTTGCGAAAGATTTTGGCTTGGATCGAGCTAAAGCAAGATTGCCAATTGCTTCTGATCGCACGGTAAATAACGAATTGTTTACGCTGTTTAAATCTCACCGGGCGGAATTTGCAGTGGTGGCACTGCTTCAGATCTTTACGGTGATCGCAGCCTTGGTTGCACCTCGCGCGTTTGGCAACATGTTGGAAGCCCTAAAAAATGGTGACGGTAGGGCAGCAGTTGTTAATACGGTGATAGTGATTGCAATTGCATTGACTCTACAAACCATCTTTGCTTATTTCACTAGAACTAAAGCTGCCATCTTGGGTGAATTTGTGCTGTCATCGCTTCGGGAGCGGTTTGTGCAGCGAGCAGTGCAACTGCCGCCAGATGCGATTGAACGTGCTGGTTCCGGTGAATTACTAAATCGCACCACAACTGATATCAATCACGTTACCTGGGCAGTTCGCGATGCCTTGCCAGTTATCACTATTTGTGTTTCCGAAATAGTAATTATTTCGCTGGGCATTTTCCTTACCGCACCAATTTTTTTAGCAGCTGCGTTAATTACACTGCCAGCAGTAGTTGCGCTAACTAGATGGTATTTGCGCCGCTCACCGCAGGCCTATCGAGTTGAGTCCTCGCTTTATTCGCAAGTGAATTCAGTTTTAGTAGAAACTGCTGAGGGTGGTCGAACGATTGAAGCATTGCAGTTAGGTGATGACCGATTAATTCGAACTCGCGCTGCCATTGGCCGGTGGTTGCAATGGGAGCAATACACACTTCGATTGCGCAGTAGGTGGTTTCCGGCAGTTTCGTTTTCATATATTGCCCCACTGGCAGCAGTGCTTTTAATTGGTGCTGGGATGTATCAAAATGGTCAAATTACGCTGGCACAGTTAACTGCGGCGCTGCTTTACACCCAGATGTTGGCAGATCCAGTTGAAGGTTTGCTGTGGTGGGTGGATGAATTTCAATCAGGCAAAGCATCACTTTCGAGATTGCTTGGCATCTACGAGGTGCCAGATCGCGAGATCAGACCGGCAGCACCAAAAGATGATCAATTAGCAGGTGATCAAGTTCGCTATGCCTATCGCGCTGGTAAAGATGTTTTGAAAGGTGTTGATTTTGAAATTAAACCAGGCACCAGGTTGGCAATTGTTGGACCAAGCGGTGCTGGTAAATCAACCTTGGGGCGCTTACTTGCTGGCGTTCAGCCACCCACAGCAGGGCGCGTCACGGTAGGAGAAGCAGAGATTGGGTATTTACCAGTTGAGCAAGCTCGCAGTCACGTTGCCTTAGTTACCCAAGAGCATCATGTTTTTGTTGGCACGATTCGAGAAAATGTCGCGCTCGCATTTACGGATAAATCAGATGATGAAATTTGGCAAGCGCTGATAGCAGTGAATGCCGATAGTTGGGTGCGCGATTTAACTGCCGGCTTAGATACTGAAGTTGGCAGCGGCGGCCATAAATTACTGCCGGCGCAAGCACAACAAATCGCGCTGGCGCGGTTGGTTTTAGCAAATCCGCGCACGTTAGTGTTGGATGAAGCCACCTCATTGCTAGATGCCAAAGCCGCGCGACTGCTAGAAGGATCGCTTAATCAGGTGCTGGATTCTCGAACTGTAATTGCAATAGCGCATCGCCTCCAAACCGCGCATGACGCAGATTTAATTGCAGTAGTTGAGGATGGCGTAATCTCTGAATGGGGCTCACATGACCAACTACTGGCTGCCAATGGTGCGTATGCCGCACTATGGCGTTCCTGGCGCGATGAACATTAAGAGTTAGAACAGATGTGCATGAGTGAGGCTTGCTAGCTGTACGCTCCTAAGGTGAGATACAGTTTCGTTTTCAGCAGAAAGAAGTGATCCCGTGACGCGAATCATGCCTGGAACTGGGGTGGGCTCCGCTGCAGTTGTAGCGCCAGTTCATCGATTAGCAGATCGGCCAATCCAACCACCGCCAACTAGGCGGAAAAAGGCAATTGAGGAAGAGATAGCCGCGCTCGAAGCAGCTGCCAAATTTGTGCAAGAGTTGCTGCAAGATCGCGCTGCCAGCGCAACGGGGGAGATCGCTGATATTTTAATTGCGCTATCGGCATTTGCAGCAGATCCAGCTTTGCTAATGGCGGCAAAAGCTGAGATAAACAATGGCTGGGATTCACCAACGGCAATTAGTCGTGCCGCAACGAGTTTTGCGCAGATGCTCCAATCGGCAGGTGGCGCATTTGCTGAGCGCGCTGCTGATTTAGATGAAATTGCACTTCGAATTACAGCTCGGTTAACTGGTCAAGAATGGTCAGTTGAGTTACCAACTAGCGGCAGATTTGTGTTAGTTGCCGAAGATTTGACTCCAGCTGACACTTCGCAGATTAATCCTAAAATTATTGTCGGCGTCATTACTCAAAAAGGTGGTCCAACTAGTCACACTTCAATTATTTGTCGCCAGATGGGCATTGCCGCGGTGGTTGGCTGCACACAAGCGTTAGAACTAAATAATGGCGATATGGTGCTAGTTGATCCAGTTGGGGATCGAGTTGTGGTGGATGGGGATCTGAGCGACGCAACTGAGGCATTACCAATTGTGGATCCGGACGTGCCGACCTTGATTCCGGTCTACGGAAATATTGGCAATCAAATAGATGCACGGAGTGTAGTTGCCATGCATGGCGCTGGTGTTGGTTTGTTCCGAACCGAGCTGCTTTATTTAGATGCGCAAACTGCACCGACAATTGCCGAGCAACGCAAGATATATGAAAGTGTCTTTAGCGAGTTAGGTAATCGACCTATCGTGATTCGAACCTTAGATGCCGGATCAGATAAGCCGCTAAGGTTTTTGAATCTGGCTGAAGAAGAAAATCCAGCGCTGGGTGTTCGCGGCTGGCGCATTGCTGGACCGCAACCCCAGGTGATTTTTGATCAGTTAACTGCAATTAAGCAGGCAGCGGATGCAACTGGCGCTGATGTCCGAGTGATGGCGCCAATGATCTCAATACCGCAGGAAGCACATGCATTTGCTGCGATGGCGCGTGAAGTTGGCCTCAAGCACATCGGCATCATGATTGAGACGCCAGCGATTGCCGTTGCGATAAGAGACTTGGCTGGGCATTTGGACTTTGTCTCAATTGGTACTAACGATTTAGCGCAATACTTATTTGCTGCTGACCGACAGCACAACGAGTTAGTTGATTTTCTAGATCCATGGCAACCAGCGCTGCTGCGCACCATTAAACGAATTTGTGATGATGCGGCCCGAATTAGTATTTCGGTTGGTGTTTGCGGCGAAGCAGCAGCAGATCCGCTGTTAGCAGTAGTGCTAGCTGGCATTGGAGTTAATTCAGTAAGTGCGGCAGCGCCAGCTATTCCTGGGGTGCGAACCAGATTAGCGCTAGCAGATATCAATCAAGCCAAGCAAGCGGCAGAGTTAGCTATGAAAGCATCTTCACCAACACAAGCTAAGAAGCTGGTTAAGTCACTGTTTAATTAAGCATCAATTAAATCTAATTTGCCAGTCTCAACTTCATAAACAGCGCCCGCCACAACTACTCCGGTTTGCAGCAATGGAAAGGAGCGGATGCGGTGCACATCAGAAATCAGCGCTGACTTTTGATCTGACACGGTGCGAAATTCAACACTACGCGTATCAACGCCATGGCTAGCAAAAATTTCAGCATGTAGTGCTGCTTCGTCACTTTTGGCCATCCGGCAATCAGTGTGGGGAACCACCAGAATTCGATTCACGCCAAGTAGGTAAGTTGCTAATACCAAAGTACGGAGCACATCCTCAGTCACTCGGGCGCCGGCATTGCGAATAATCTTCGCGTCACCCGCGCTCATGCCAGAAACAGCTAGCGGATTTATCCGCGAATCAATACAAGTGACTATGGCTAATCCTTTTTTGGCGACACCAGTTAAATGGGTATGTTCAAATGATTTGGTGTAGTTGGCATTTGCGCTTAATACATCAGCAAAATCGTCAGCCGGAAATACGGTAGAAATCACTTACTCCGCTCAAGTTAATTGATTGCAGCCACGAGTTTACTCATGGCTTGCTCAACTAATTGGCGGGCTGGCTGGTCTATTAGATCGCCATTGCTATCAAATACGCCGCCAGAGTTGCCAATGGCCACCTCTGGCTCTTCAATTAAGGCTGCTTTGAAATGTCCCATGACTTGACGCAGGTGCGGTTGCATCCGGGCGGTGCCGAGCTTGCCCGGCGAAGTTCCCATGATCAAAGTTGGCTTGTTCTCAAATGGGTTATAACCAACTCTAGATAGCCAATCAAGCAGATTCTTAAGTCCGCCGGGAATGGACCAGTTGTATTCCGGGGATGCAATCATGACTGCATCTGCTTGATTAATCTGCGCGGCAATAGCTAAAACTTGTTCGGAGGCCGGGCTAATATCGTCAAAGATGGAAATATCTTTCCAGTCGACCCAAGTAATCAACGTGTCACTTGGCGCAACTTCAGCTGCCGCTCGAAGCAGGTGGTGATTGCTAGAGCCTGGGCGTAGACTGCCACATATGGCCACAATAGTTTTCATGGTGGGAGTGTTCCTTATTTTCATCTGAGCGCAACTTCACTAAGGTTTAGCCATGTCAAACAATATTTTGGATTCATATGCTGCTGGGATTGCTCAGGTAGCAGATCTGCTTACTTACGCTCCGGCTGACTTAGCCAATACACCAGCCGATGGCGGTTGGTCGGCAGCACAAGTGTTAGGGCATCTTGCAGATGCTGAGATTTCTATCGCGCTTCGAATCCGAATGATGTTTACTACCGATGACTATAAATTCCTCTCCTGGGATGAAGATTTATTTGCAAACCTAAATCCGAATCGAAACTCAATTGCCTCAGTTGGTGTGGTAACTGCACTGCGCCGAGCTAATTTAGATTTGATTGCTGGTATACCTGAAGCGGAGTTAACCCGAACTGGGTTTCGCCAAGATGGGACAGCGATAACGGTAATTGATTATCTAGATCGCATGAACAATCACACTAGCGATCATTTGGCTCAAGCACTCAAGGCGCTGGCTGGCTAACCTTGCCAAATGTTTACTGGGCGTTTCTTATTAGCTCAATTATTATCATATTAATTCCTGGTCCATCAGTTATGTTTGTCATGAGCCGAGCAATTGCATTAGGCAAGAATGCGGCTGTTGCCACCGCAATTGGAAATGCACTGGGAACTTTTGTGAACGTTTTGGTGCTGGCAGTTGGTCTAGGGCCAGTATTAGAAAATTTCCCGATAGCACTGCGAGTCATTAGATATTTAGGTGCAGCATACTTAATTTATCTAGGTTATCAATCTATCCGAGATCGAAACAAAATCGCGCTCAATGTGTTTTCTGGCAGCGTCATCCCGCTCCGTAAAATAATGCAACAGGGCGCAATTGTTGGTATCACTAACCCAAAAACAATTGTATTTTTTGCGGCAGTTCTACCACAGTTTGTGGTCACTGATTATGGGTATGTCTGGCTGCAGTTATTATTATTGGGATTAGTTTTCTGTGTGTTAGGCGCAACATTTGATTCACTCTATGGATTAACCGCAGGATTGCTGCGCGATTGGTTTAGTCAAGCCGAACATCGATTAGCTCATTTAAGCAGTGCTGGTGGTGTAATGATTGTGTTGCTCGGGATTGCCGTTGCGTTGGGTTGGTTTTAGTTTTCCACAATTGGAAAATTACTCTGCCAGAGATTAATTGGTGCTGACATATTTGGTCCATGACACCAATTCAAGTTGCTGGACCGGCATCATTGATTGCCGCATTGCCTTATCTACTGGGATTTCGACCAGCTGATTCACTGGTTTGCGTACTTTTAACGCAAGATTCCATCACTGGCTGTGTTCGATATGAATTAGATCAAAATCAATCCCAATTATTTGAATTAATTGCAAACACGCTGACCAAACATGAGTATGACGCATTGGTTGTAGTTGTAATTAGTGAATCTTTAAGTTATCCCACCCAAGAATTGATAGCAGCATTTGCGGCAGCTGAAATCTCGCTGCTTGATTTTCTAGTCACTAACTTAAATTCCTATCGCTCGGCATTGTGTCGCGATTTGACTTGCTGTCCTGAAACTGGAACTGAAATTACTCAAGCGCAGCGAGATTTATTGGCAGCACAGTTGGTGGCGAGCGGTCATGTTGCAGCTGAAAGTCGAGAACAGTTGGTGGCTCGATTAGATTCACAGCCGTTGCCAGAAATTGAGCTTGAAACTAGAGTGCAAATATTGACTGCAGCTGAACTTATCGCCACACTTTCTAATTGGTATCGAGGCCCATTGTCAGGTTCGCAAATAGTTAGCATCGCTACAGCGCTGGCTGATCCGGAACTTCGAAATGATTTGGAGTATGAATTGTTTGACTCAGTAGCTGGTGAGCTAACTAAGCCAGAGCGATTGCGCACGGCAGCAGAGAACCTACGGCAGTGTGCAGTTTCGCTGCCAACTCAGGCGGCTGCCATGTCATACGGGGTATTGGCATTTTGTTATTGGAATTTAGGGGATTGGGTGTTAGCTCAGATAGCGGCATCTAAATCTTTAGCGCTAGATAGCAGTAATTCGCCGGCCCGATTAACTAATCGATTGCTGCAGCAGCAAATAGATCCAGTAACCGCTAGAAGTCAAATATTCTCCAGTGCTGCTTAAAATTTATTGGCTAAGAAAGTGCGAGTGGCTTCATATGCTGAATCCATTCGCTCTATTACTCGCTTTGCTTCTCGTGGATCAAAGGCAGCTCGATCCACTGACAAAATAGTGTTAGAGCCAGTTGGTAGTAGATAAACTTCAGCTGTCTCCTGTGCTTTAGCTACCGCGGCATTAAACCGCGCCCGACGGGCAATCTCAAGCGCGGTTAAGGCACTGGAAATCGGATTAGTTGGCACTGGTAGTGATTGCTCCATTTTTCCTACCTGGAGCACAAAGATTCGAGTGGCTCCTAATTTCCGAGCCCGATCCACTGGAACTGGATTAACGATCCCACCATCCATATAGTCAGCGTCGCCAATATGAACTGGCGGATAAATGCCAGGTGCGGCAGAACTAGCCAAGATAGCTGGCACTATCGGGCCAGATTCAAACCAAACTTCTCTCGCATCTTGAATCCGCACCGCGACACAACCAAATTTAATTGGTAAATCTTCAATCTCGACAACGTTCAACTGCGCTAACAGCAAGGTCCGCAGTGATTCATTCTCAAACAGCGATACTCGAGTTCTAGCCAATGTTGAAACGCGCTCTACCACTGAACCGCTAAACGGACTTTGATCCGCCACGTTTAACCAAAGCTCGGTTAATTTTGCTACACCGGCATTATTTGGTTGCTGCGCAAAGCCGGCGCCATTGATTGCACCAATAGATGCACCTAATACCAAGTCAGGAGTAATTCCGGCCTCTATTAATGCTTGTAGCATCCCCACCTGAGTGGAACCAAGCAAGCCACCGCCGCTTAGGACAAATGCTGTTTTTGGTGAAGTCATGGCTTAATTCTGCCACTTATTGCGAATTAAACCCGATTTGAGCAGTTACCACCATTGGGTTAACTAAAAAATCTTCAATTATCTTGTGCTGATGATCAAAAGTTTAATTACTACGTTGGTGCTACTTGGGATCGGACTATCTGATCCAAGTGTCGAGGTGATAACCCAGAATGAAGATTCCTATCAAGTATCCGGACGGCTCTGGCTGACATCGGAAGCTGCACTAGCTGGCGATACTGTGCGCAAGGCGGCAAGTTGTGTAAATTGCCGATGGCAGCTGCAACAGATCTGTCCTGATCCAAGCAATCAGCCCATGCATGTCGGTTTTGATTGCACTAAACCAACTAGTTATAGCTGCAGTAGTGGTGCCACCCGCTACCAAGTTTGGTTTTTAGACGCTGGGCTATGGCGACCAAGTGATTGGGAACTGCGCGGCACTAGTTGCATCGGACCTACTGGACCAAAATCTATTTTGAACGTACAAGAAGAGATTATTGATACAGCCTCTGGTTTTTTGCCAGACTTAACCTTTAAAGTAAGGCCAGCAAGCAAAAGTTTGGTTAATTTACCTACTCAAGTAAAAGTCACCTCGCCAAATACTTTTTCGTTTCAAACCACGGTTGCTGGAGTTGCCGTTTTGGTCACCGCAACTGCAAGTTATCGGTATGACTTTCAAGATGGCAGCAGCTCAACTACAGCCGCAACTGAGGTAAATCACATTTATCGAACTCGAGGGAATTATCCAATTAAAGTAACTGCATCTTGGCAAGCAACTTGGCGCACAATGTTGCATGGCAGCAATCCGGTTAGTGGCGCCCAGCTGACGCAGGTGAGATCTAAACTTGCTGAAGTAGTTGCCGCACGAGGGCGCTTGGTAAAACGCTGAATAGGGCAACTTGTGCCAGAATGTGCAGGTGATTCAGATTACCCAAAATCCAGCCGCCGATGCGCTACTAAGTAAAGATCCATTGGCGTTGTTAATTGCGATGGTATTAGACCAACAGCAGCCAATGGAGCGTGCCTTTGCTGGCCCCTATTTGATTGCGCAGCGAATGAGAGTTAGAAAACTAACCGCTGCCAAAATAGCAGCTCTTTCCGAGTCTGAGTTCATTGAAATTGTTAGCACGAAACCTGCAGTTCATAGATTTCCGGCAGCGATGGCAAAGCGAATTCAGAAGTTGTGCCAGATTATTGATGATGAATATGGCGGAAAAGCCGAGCGAGTCTGGCAAGATGTCTCTTCTGCCACTGAGTTATTCGCTAGATTGAAAAAATTACCTGGGTTTGGTGAAGATAAAGCCAAAATATTTATCGCCCTGCTTGGCAAACAACTATCAGTTCGGCCTACCGGCTGGCGTCAGGTGAGCGCACCATATGGCGAGCGCGGTTCTCGGATGACGGTGGCAGATGTGACAAGCAAGAAAACGCTGCTGGAGGTTAGGGCGTTTAAGCAGCAAATGAAGGCGGCTGGGATCTGGTAGGAGGGTCTGAGTCAGCTAAATCCACTGGGCTGTGAGACACTTTGCCCCGCCTAAAGCAAGTGTCTGCACTTGACTTTGGGCCTTGTTATTGCCGAAATGGAGCCCAGGTGCCGACAGCTAAGAAGACTGCAACTAAGAAAACTGCCGCAGCGGCAAAAAAAACCGCTAAACCAGCCGCAAAGAAGCCAGTTGCAAAAAAGCCAGTTGCTTCGAAATCTAAGGCGCCGGCTAAAAAATCTCCTGCTAAGAAGCCAGCACCAAAGAAGCCAGCACCAAAGAAGCCAGCACCAAAGAAGCCAGCACCAAAAAAGCCAGCACCAAAAAAGCCAGCACCAAAAAAGCCAAACCTGTCGGCAGCTGAGTTAAAGAAGCGCAAGCAGGCCGTGCTTGCTAAGCAAGCCGCTGAGAAGCAACGTAAATTAGCAAAGATTGCCAAAGAGAAAGCAGCAATTGCTGCCAAGAAAGAGCGAGAAAAGGCTAAGAAAGAAGCTGAACTTGCTCGACAGAAAGCAGCAGCCCTCAAAGCCAAAGAGAAAATTGCAGCTCAAAAAGCTAAAGAGAAAGCTGCTGAAGCGGCACGCAAAGAAAAAGAAAAAATTGCGCTTGCTAAGAAAAAAGAAAAAGAAGCAATCGCGTTAGCAAAGCAAAAGGAAAAAGAACAGATCGCTGCTGAGGCAGCTCGTAAAAAAGCTGAAATGCAAGCGCTGCGAGATGCCGGCAAAAAGCCAAGCGTGATTCCGGCCTCGGTGAAAGCTGTGCTGGGCGAAGATGGCGAATTATTTGAAGACGATCTAGAGCCAATCATCAAGCGCAAAAAAGGCAAAGGTGATGAGGATGATGATGAGATTGATTTAGAAGAAATTGCCAGACTCGAGAAAGAATTAGAGTCGGAAATTGCCGAAGAGATCGCTGAAGTTGCCGACGAAACCGATGCGGCTAAAGCGGGCAAGAAGAAGCCTGACGATGAGTCTGAAGTTTTTACTATCTCTGATGTAGATGAATCCGATGAGCCAGTGCAAACCGTAACGGTGGCGGGCGCAACTGCAGATCCAGTTAAGGACTATCTAAAGCAAATCGGCAAAGTTCCACTACTAAATGCCGAGCAAGAAGTTGAGTTAGCTAAGCGTATTGAAGCTGGTTTGTTCGCCGAAGAGATCCTCGCGACCCAGAAAATTAAGAAAACTTCAGAGCGACAAGATTTGGAATGGATCGCTCGTGATGGTCAGCGGGCAAAGACGCACCTGTTGGAAGCAAACTTGCGACTGGTGGTCTCGCTTGCTAAGCGATATACCGGTCGAGGCATGTTGTTCTTGGATCTAATCCAAGAAGGAAACTTAGGCTTAATTCGCGCTGTTGAGAAATTCGACTATACCAAGGGTTATAAGTTCTCCACTTATGCCACTTGGTGGATTCGCCAAGCAATTACCAGAGCTATGGCAGATCAGGCTCGAACAATTCGTATCCCAGTTCATATGGTTGAAGTTATTAATAAGTTGGCTCGAGTGCAGCGACAGATGTTGCAGGATTTGGGCCGAGAACCGACCCCAGAAGAGTTGGCCCGCGAACTTGATATGACACCAGAAAAAGTAGTTGAGGTGCAAAAGTATGGCCGTGAGCCAATTTCACTACACACCCCACTTGGCGAAGAGGGTGATTCTGAGTTTGGCGATTTGATTGAGGATTCCGAAGCGATTGTTCCATCAGATGCAGTTTCGTTTACTTTGCTGCAGGAGCAGTTGGAATCGGTCTTGATGACGCTAAGCGAGCGTGAAGCCGGAGTAGTGCGAATGCGCTTTGGGTTAACCGATGGTCAGCCGAAGACGCTGGATGAAATTGGCAAGGTGTATGGCGTCACCAGAGAGCGAATTCGTCAGATTGAAAGCAAAACTATGTCGAAACTTAGACATCCATCTCGATCTCAGGTATTGCGCGACTATCTAGACTAAAACTTAGTAGTTGTTATTTACCTGGCTCCATTAGGCGATGGCTTTCGTCTTGTACGCCAACGGCAACTTCACGAATCTTCTCGCCGTGCTCAGTTGCGTGGTGATTGCAAAATTGAAGTTCCATCCCGTTCTCAAATTCGAAGCGCACGTATGCTTGGGCGCCACAGCGATCACATCTATCTAAGTTAGTTAACGCGTTAGCAGTAGTTGTTGCCATGAAACCCTCCTTTGTTAGGGAGAATCTTTACACTATTACCCTGAGCCCGCATTGGGAAAAAGCCTTATTTTGGCTCTCGGGTGTGTCGCGCTCAGATTACTCTCAGCCGCCTTCTACTCTCGGGATTGCAAAAACTCAACTAACCCAAGGAAGTTCAACTAAATGGCTAAATCAGCGAAGTCTGGCTATGACGCATCTGACATAACTGTTTTAGAAGGGCTGGATGCGGTCCGAAAGCGGCCAGGTATGTATATCGGCTCAACTGATGGCCGAGGCTTGGCTCACTGCCTTTGGGAGTTGTTAGATAACGCGGTAGATGAAGCGATGGCCGGTTACGCTAAAAACGTAGAAGCGATCATCTACCCAGATGGCTCATTTGAAGTTACAGATGATGGCCGCGGCATTCCAGTTGATATCGAGAAGAAATCAAAGCTAACCGGTGTTGAGTTAGTGATGACCAAACTACACGCCGGCGGCAAATTTGGTGGCGATAGCTATAAAACTTCCGGCGGGTTGCATGGCGTTGGTGCCTCAGTTGTTAATGCGCTATCTGCTCGAATGGATGTTGAAGTTGATCGTGATGGCAAAGTTCACTTAATCAGTTTTCGCCGTGGGATAGCTGGTACTTTTGATTCCGCCAAACCAGATGCCAACTTCACTAAAAAGAGCGGTTTGCGATTAGCTGGCAAAGCGGCTAAAGGAAAAACCGGCACTCGTGTCAGATTCTGGCCAGATCGACAAATCTTTACCCCAGATGCTCAGATTGATATCTCGTTGCTGCACGATCGTGCTCGCCAAACCGCTTTTCTGGTTTCCGGTTTAAATTTAACGGTAACTGATTTAAGAAACGGAAAAGAGTCAGTAAGTTATAAATTCCAAGGTGGCATTGCTGAATTTGTGGAACATCTCGCTTCAGATGATCCAGTTACTCGAGTTATCAAATTCGAAGGTATTGGCAAATTCAACGAGACAGTTCCAGTGATGGACGATAAAGGTCATTTAGTGCCAAAAGAAGTTGAGCGCGAAATGCATGTAGATGTTGCAATGCGGTGGGGTGTGGGTTATGACAGTGAGGTTAAGAGCTTTGTTAACGTGGTTTCTACCCCAAAAGGTGGCACGCATGTTCAAGGATTTGAACGTTCGTTAACCAAAACGATTAATGAGTTATTAAAGAGTCAAAAAGTACTAAAACCCTCGGAAGATTCAGTTACTAAAGATGACATTTTGGAGGGCTTGACTGCAGTTGTTTCCGTGCGAGTGCCTGAGCCGCAATTTGAAGGACAAACCAAAGAAATTTTAGGCACCCCGGCAGCGACTAGAGTTGTGGCGAATGTGGTTAGTAAGTACATTTCAGATTGGTTTACCGAACCGCCACGAGGCGCTAAGAATGAAGCCAAGTTCGCGTTAGAAAAGATCGCAAATGCCGCCCGCGCCCGCATTGCTGCTCGAACGCACCGAGATATTCAGCGTAAAAAGACCGCAGTGGAGTCATCTGCGCTGCCAGCGAAATTAGTGGATTGCCGCAGCCGCGATATCACTAAAAACGAGCTGTTTATTGTTGAAGGTGAATCCGCCCTGGGCACTGCCAAACTGGCACGTGATTCAGAATTTCAAGCGTTGCTGCCAATCCGTGGCAAGATTTTGAATGTGCAAAAGGCGTCATTTGCCGACATGTTAAAAAATGCGGAGTGTGCATCAATTATTCAAGTTATTGGTGGCGGTTCGGCTCGAGAATTTGATCTGGAATCGGTCAGATACGGCAAGATAATTATCATGACTGATGCTGACGTTGATGGCGCCCATATTAGATCTTTATTGTTGACGTTGTTCCATCGTTACCTAAAACCATTATTGAATGATGGCCGCATTTATGCGGCCATGCCACCGCTGCATCGAATTGAAGTAATGGGTACAAAAGATGTGCACTACACCTATTCTGACGCGCAGATGCACCAGCAAATCCAAGTGTTAACTAAAGCAGGTAAGCGAATCAAAGAGCCAATTCAACGTTATAAAGGACTAGGCGAGATGGATGCAGTGCAGTTGCG